>JBBRXM010000028.1:0-58823 GCA_038248405.1 Burkholderiales bacterium | reverse complement strand
TCTTTGGTGGTGATAGGTGGACTTGAACCACCGACCCCAGCATTATGAATGCTGTGCTCTAACCAACTGAGCTATATCACCAGACAGGCCAGTATTATCCGAGGTTTGAAATTACCTGTCAAGGGTAGTGCCAAATCTCATCAAAAAAATTTCGCGGTGGCCCCGCGGCGGACTCAGGATTGTCTTGCTGCCAACTGCCGCAGCATCTCCACCGCCGGATTCGCGCCCAGGCAATCGATCACCACCCGCTCCGGCATCGAACGCAACCAAGTCAGCTGGCGCTTGGCCAGCTGGCGCGTGGCGATGATGCCGGTCTCGCGCAGCGCCGCGCGGTCGATCTTCCCGTCGAGGTAATCCCACGCCTGCCGGTAGCCCACGCAGCGCATCGACGGCAGGTTTGGATGCAAGTCGCCGCGCGCGCGCAGTCCCGCCACTTCGGCGACGATGCCGCTGTCGTCGCTGCGCCCGAGCATCTGGTCGAAGCGCGTGGCGATGCGCGCGTGCAGAACGCTGCGGTCCGACGGCTCGAGCGCGAACGACAGCAGCTCGAACGGCAGCTCCAGCTTGCCGCGGCCGGACAGCAGCTCCGACATCGGCCGCCCCGCCAGCTGCGTGATCTCCAGCGCGCGGTTGATGCGCTGCGCGTCGTTCGGCGCCAGCCGGTCGGCGGTGACGGGATCGAGCGCGCGCAGCTTCTCGTGCATGCCGGGCCAGCCGATGCGCGCCGCTTCCGCCTCGATCTCGGCGCGCAGCTTCGGGTCCGCGCCCGGCAGGTCGTCCAGCCCGTCGGTGAGGCCCTTGAAATACATCATGGTGCCGCCGACCAGTAACGGCAGCTTGCCGCGCGCGCTGATGTCGGCCACCAGCCTGAGCGCGTCGGCGCGGAACTGCGCCACCGAATACGTTTCGGTTGGGTCGATGATGTCGATCAGGTGGTGCGGCACGCTGGCCAGCTCCTCGGCGCTCGGCTTGGCGGTGCCGATGTCCATGCCGCGGTAGACCAAGGCGGAATCGACGGAGATGATTTCGGCCGGCGTCTCGCGTGCAATCGCCAGCGCCGCCGCGGTCTTGCCGGACGCCGTCGGTCCCATGATGGCAACGGCCAGCGGCTTCACGACACCACCTCCGCGTGCGTGGCGCGCAGCAGCCGCACCGACGCGAAGATGCTGGCGCCGAGCATGCAGGACACCAGCGCGAGCGGCCACAGGGTGCCGTCGAAGGTGGCGCCGACCACGGTGCCGACGCCGAAGGCGACCACCATCGCCAGCGCGCCCATCAAGCCTGCGGCGGTGCCGGCCTGGCGCGGGAATGGCGTGACCGAACCCGATTGCGCGACCGGGAAGTTGACGCCATGCGCGAACATCGTCAGGAACATCGCGCCCACCACCAGCGTCCAGTGCGCGGCGCCTGAGCTCACCGCAGTCAGGAACAGCGCGCCGGCCACGAACGACATGGCGCCGCCGATGCGCTGCGTCGTCCCCTGGCCATGGCGCGGCAGCAGCCGGCGGCACAGGATGGTGCCACCGAGGTAGCCGGAGACGGCGAAGGCGAAGCAGTAGCCAAACCACGCAGTCGGCACGTGCAGCACGCGGATCAGCACCAGAGAGGAACCGGCGATGAAGGCGAAGATCGACCCGTACGACAAGGCGCCCGGCAGTGCATTGGCCCAGAATTCGCGCGCGCCCAGCACCAGCCGGAAGTTTTCGAGGAGCCCTGCCAGTTCGGTCGCGCGCGGATTCTTGTGCGTGTTGGTCTCGGGAAGGCGCAGCATCACGACGGTGAGCAGGCACAGGCCGAGGATCGAGTGGGCGACGAAGGCGGCGCGCCAGCCGAACGTGACCTGCAGGTAGGAGCCGAGGATGGGGCCGAGCAGCGGCGCCAGCGACAGCCAGCTGGAAGCGCGCGCGATCACGCGGGCGCTGTCGGCCGGCGCGTAGGCGTCGCGCACGATGGCGCGGGCAATGATGATGGCCGAGCAGCAGCCGAGCGCCTGCAGGAAGCGGGCGACGATCAGGAGGTCGATGCCGGGGGCCGCCGCGCACAGCAGGCTGGCAAACACGTACAGGCCAAGGCCCACCAGCAGCACCGGCCGGCGGCCGTAGCGGTCGGACAGCGGCCCGATCACCAGCTGGGCGCCGCCGAAGCCGGCGACGAACATCGACAGCGTCAGCTGCACCGTCGATGCAGGCACCGCGAACACGGTCGCAAGGCTCGGCAGCGATGCCAGGTACAGGTCGGTCGACAGCGGCTGCAGCATCAGGAAGCCGATGATCAGCAACAGCACCGGCGCGTGCGCGTAGGCGGCGATGGGGTGGATGGCGTCGCTTTGGCGGGACATCACTGGCCGCGCAGGAAAAGCTTGTCGAGCGCGGAGATCTCGAGCTGCACCCAGGTCGGCCGGCCGTGGTTGCACTGGTCGGCACGCTCGGTGCTCTCCATCTGCCGCAGCAGGGCGTTCATCTCCGGCACCGACAGGATGCGGTTGGCGCGCACCGCGGTGTGGCAGGCGAGGGTGCCGAGCAGCTCGTTGCGCCGTTCGATCAGCACGCGCGAGCCGCCGAATTCGCGCACGTCGCGCAGCACGTCGCGCGCCAGCGTCTGCGCGTCGGCGTTCTTGAGCAGGGTCGGCACCGAGCGCACCGCCAGCGTGGTCGGCGACAGCGCGGCGATGTCGAAGCCGAGCGCCTTGAGCGTGTCCTGGTTTTCCTGCGCGGTGCCCACTTCGACGGCGTCGGCGAAGAAGGTGACCGGGATCAGCAGCGACTGCACCTGCATGTCCTGGCCGTCGACCTGGGCGTCGAGCGCGTTCTTGAGCTGCTCGTAGAGGATGCGCTCGTGGGCGGCATGCATGTCCACCAGCACCATGCCCTTCTGGTTCTGCGCCAGGATATAGATACCGTGCAGCTGTGCCAGCGCGAAGCCGAGCGGGTATTCGTCGCTCGACATCGTGTGCGCGGCAGGCGTGAACGGCGTTACGGGCGCGCTGGCGGCGCTGCCGGATTGCGCGAACAGCGCGCCGTAGCTGGCCGTGCTTTGGGCGACGCCGGCCGGATCGTAGCGGCTGGCGGGCGGGTAGGGCGACGGCGAGAAGGTGCTGGATAGCTGTGGGCCGAACGACTGCTGTTCGTGCTCGCGCCGCCATGTGGAACCGGCGGCGCCGCCGACGTCGGCCGCCGGCAGCGGCGCCGGCACGCTGCCGTAGGCGGTGGCGGACGTCTGCGACAGCGCGCGCTGCACCGCGTGGAACACGAACTGGTGCACCGCGCGGCCGTCGCGAAAGCGGACCTCGATCTTGGACGGGTGGACGTTGACGTCGACCAGCGCCGGGTCGAGGTCGAGCGCCAGCACGTAGGATGGGAAGCGGTCGCCGTGCAGCACGTCCTGGTAGGCGGCGCGCACTGCGTGCACCAGCAGCTTGTCGCGCACGTAGCGCCCGTTCACGTAGAAGAACTGGCCGTCGGCGCGCGCCTTGGAGGCGGTCGGCAGGCCGGCGTAGCCGTGCAGGCGCAGCGGGCCGGCCGACTCGTCGATCGACAGGCGCGCCTCGGCGAACTCGCTGCCGAGGATGTGGGCGCTGCGCTTGGCCAGCTCGCACACGTTCCAGTGGTCGATGGTGCGGCCGTTGTGGGTCAGGCTGAACGACACGTCGGGGCGCGCCAGCGCGATGCGGCGCACCACTTCGGCGCAGTGGCCGTATTCGGTCTGTTCGGACTTGAGGAACTTGCGCCGCGCCGGCGTGCTGAAGTACAGGTCCTGGACATCGATGGTGGTGCCGTGCGGCCCGGAGGACGGCGCCACGGTGCCCATGTGCGAGCCGACCAGTTCCCACGCGTGCGGCGCGTCGGCCGTGCGCGAGGTCACCGACACGGCCGCCACGGCCGCGATCGAGGCCAGCGCCTCGCCGCGAAAGCCGAGGGTGGCGACGTTTTCGAGGTCGGTGAGCGAGGCGATCTTCGAGGTCGCGTGGCGCGCCAGCGCGAGCGGCAGCTGTTCGGGGGCGATGCCGCGGCCGTTGTCGGTGATGGCGATGCGTTTGACGCCGCCTTCTTCCAGGCGCACCGTGATCTGGGTGGCGCCGGCGTCGAGCGCATTTTCGAGCAGCTCCTTGACGACGGCGGAGGGCCGCTCGACGACCTCGCCGGCGGCGATTTGCGAGATGAGCTGGTCGGGGAGGGCCTGGATCGGACGGTGGGAGGGCGGGGGCGCGTTCATGCCGCGATTATATCCTGCGCATAATGTCGAGGGGCCGCCCGCGTTTCCTCACAACCAGGGTCAGACCCGTTTGTTGTGTGGCCTTTCGATGTTGCCGAAAAATTTAAAACGGGTCTGACCCCGGTTAATTGACGCCGCGTCCTCAGTTGCGTGCGGCGGCGGTACACCGGGGGCAGACCCTTTAAAAGAAGAACCGGGTCAGACCCCTTCGCGCACCGGGATCGGCGCGTTGCACAGGTCGATGTAGCCCGCCGCTACCTTGGTCCACGGCCCGCCACGGTTGCGCTGCGCTTCGACCGCCGCCTGGTAGGTCCTGGTGTCGGTGCGCATCACTTCGAACTTGCTGCGCTGCGCGGCCGGCACGTCGGCCGCCATCTTCACCGAGGCGATCGGCACGTTCAGCTCGGGCTTGTCGTAAAACCCCATCGGGCCGGCACCGCGCGGCATTGTCGACAGCAGCGGCATGCCGGAAATGACGCGCCCGACCACGGTGATGTTGCGGTCGAGATGGCGCGGCCCATGGCCGATCACCACGTACAGCGACGAGCCGCCGCCACTGTCGGCGCCGGTATCGCGCCCGACCCCGACCATGCCGTAGCAATGCGTCAGCCAGGCGCGCCCAGACTTCGGATCGCGCGCCGACGGAAAGCCGTTCGAATGCCCCACCTGCGGCGCATAACCGTCACGGTCCGGCAGCCGCGTGAAGCCGGTGTCGTTTTTCAGCGGCACCGTGAATTCGCCCGGCAGCGTGGCCTTCGCCGTCTTCATCGGCCGCGGATTCTTTTCGTCCGGGTCGCCCCACTGCACCACCCAGTTGTCCTGCGAACGGATCACCGCCAGCCCGTCGAAATAATTTTCGCGCACCAGCGTGCGGATGTTGTCGACGTGCCGCGGCGCGAACGCCGGCGCCATCTCGATCACCACCCGCCCCGCCGGCAGTTCCATGTACATCGTGTTTTCCGGATCGAGCGGCCGCCAGTCGCTGCTCTGCGATCCCTTGATGACGTCGGCCAGCGTCGCCTTCGGCCCCAGCTCGGCAGCGCCGCCTGGCGCCACCAACGCCAGCACACCGGCCATCACCAATACCGTCTTGTTGATTCCCCTGAAAACTTGCATTGGTGTGCTCCCGATAATGGTTGGCGCGGCCTGGCGCTGGCGCGTGGCGGAATTGTAATCCGTAATATGAACAATCAGGAAACGGTGAGAATGTGAGATATTCGCCGCCAAGCCATCCGGCGATGTCTTGACAGGCGTGCCGGGATGTTATTATTCGCGGCTACCTTTTAGGAAAACTATGGATCTGATGCAATTTTTCGACATGATTCTGCATGTCGATAAAACCCTGGGCAATTTGCTTGCCCAGTATGGTATCTATGTCTACGCAGTCCTGTTTGCGATCGTGTTTTGCGAAACTGGCCTGGTAGTGCTGTTCTTTTTTCCTGGAGATACTCTTCTGTTCATTGCCGGCGCCTTCTGCGCGACCGGCCAGATGAGTTACCTGCCGCTGGTGGCCTTGCTGATCACCGCCGCCATCACCGGCAATACCCTCAATTACTGGATCGGCGAGAAGATCGGCCAGCGCGTGTTCACCCACGATTACCGCTGGCTCAACAAGGACGCCTTGCACCGCACGCACAATTTCTTCGAAAAGCACGGCGGCAAGACCATCATCCTGGCGCGCTTCGTGCCGGTGGTGCGCACCTTTGCGCCGTTCGTGGCCGGCGTATCCGACATGACGCACGGCCGTTTTCAGCTCTACAACTTTACCGGCGCCTTCTTGTGGGTGATCAGCCTGGTGACGGGCGGCTACTTCTTCGGCAACATCCCGTGGGTGAAGGACCACCTGACCGCGATCGTGCTGGTCGGCGTCGGCGCCGCCGTGGTGCCGATCGCGCTCGGCGGCCTGTGGAAGTTCGGCCGCAAGATATTCAGCCGATAAGCCCGGCCGATGTTGCCGGGCGGACTCAAGTTTTTGACCTGCCGCCCGTTACCGGACTGTACCGCTACTCTCTGGAACCCCATGCGTAACCTGATCGTCCTGATCGCCTGCAGCTTCGTCGTCGCGACGGCCAGCGCAAGCGATGCCCCCGCCGCCGCCAAGCCGGTCGTCAAAGCGGCCGCCGAACCGGCCAAGGCCGCACCCGCGCCGGCCGTGCAAAAGCCGGCCGCGCCGCTGTCGGCTGCCGCCCAGCGCGCCAAGGAAGACGAGGCCGAAGCCGAACTGTCGGTCAAGATCGCGGCTCGCCTCGCCGAGATGCGCGCCAACCAGGCCGCGCGCGCCGCCGCCGCCGCCAAGGCACGGAAAGTGGCCGTCATCCGGCGCAAGGAAGCCGAGCAGGTCGCCGCGCCGCAGCCGCAGCCGCAGCCGCCGCGCCACAGCAACCACTGGTCGTACGAAGGCGAGAACGGCCCGGCCAACTGGGGCAGGATCAATTCGGATTGGGCCAAGTGCGGCACCGGTGCGCGCCAGTCGCCGATCGACCTGCGCGACGGCATGAAGGTCGACCTCGAGCAGATCGCCTTCGATTACAAGCCGGCCGGCTTTAACGTCATCGACAACGGCCACACCATCCAGGTCGGCGTCGGCTATGGCAATTTCATCACGGTGCAGAACCGCACCTTCGAACTGGTGCAGTTCCACTTCCACCGGCCGTCCGAAGAGCGCATCAACGGCAAGGGCACCGAGATGGTGGTCCACCTGGTCCACAAGGACGCCGATGGCCAACTTGCAGTGGTGGCGGTGCTGCTGCAGCGCGGCGCGCCGAACAGCATGATCCAGACCGTGTGGAACAACCTGCCGCTCGAAAAGCAGGTCACCATGACGCCGGCGGGGGCGCTCGACGTCAACGACATCCTGCCGGCCAGGCGCGACTACTTCACCTTCATGGGGTCGCTGACGACGCCGCCCTGCAGCGAAGGCGTGCTGTGGCTGGTGATGAAGGAGCCGATGCCCGCTTCGCCGGCGCAGATGGCGTTGTTCAGCCGCCTGTACCCGCTCAATGCACGGCCGATCCAGGCCGGCGGCGGGCGCGTGATCAAGGAATCGAACTAGGCTGGACGGCAGCTGCGTCGCCGTCATGACCCCGCGGGGTCAGACCCCGGACGCGACGCGGTAGTGGCCCGTCCACCGTTCGCCGGCCGCCAGCGCGATCGGTTCGATCACCGCCGGCTCGATGCAGACGAAGCGCTGGCACTCGTCGTCGGCCAGGTCGGCCATCGCGGCGGCACCGGCCGCTCCCGGATTCCACACCACCGCATCGGTAAAGCCATCCTGCGCCAGCACCAGCGTGCCGGCCCCCGTGTGCAGAGTGATGTCCCCATCGACCCCGTAAAAGATCTCGTCGAGCGTGTCGCCGATCGCCAGCGCGCCGTCCTGCACGCCGTCGATGCGCACGGCGGCCACGTTATCGACCAGGTGGTAGGTGTGCAGCGCGCACGAAAACGCAAACGCCACGGCGCCGCAGTTGGTCACTTCCAGCGCCATCGCCAGCGCTGCGCCGCCGACCTCCACCCGCAGCTGCAGTGAGAAGTCGTGCGGCCACTCGGCCGCGCGTGCGGCCGTCAGATCGTACGGCTCGAGCGCGAACACGGCGAATGCGCGCCCTTCGGCGCCGCCTCTGTCGACCAGCGCCCAGTCGGAGAGGCGCGCAAAGCCATGCCGCATGCCGGGGCCGCGCTCGTTAAACTGAGGGAAGATGACGGGCACGCCGCCGCGGATCGCACGGCTGCCATCGAGCGCAGAGCCGGCGCTGCAGAACAGGCGCTCGCGGCCATCGGCGCTTTTCCACGACACCAGGTGGGCGCCGAACAGCGTGACGATCGCCTCGGCGCCGTCGGCAGCGGTGATGCGCACGGCGGGCAGCTCGCCGAACGGGCCCAGGGTGATGACAGTCATGCCCGTCTCCTCAGGAGGTGCGGCTCTTGGCCATCGGCGGGTTCTGCGCGAAATAGCGGCGGATGCCCTTGGTGATCGCGTCGGCGATCTGGTCCTGGTAGCCGTTGTCCTTCAGGCGCGCTTCTTCTTCCGGGTTGGAGATGAAGGCGGTCTCGATCAGGATCGACGGGATGTCCGGCGCCTTGAGCACGGCGAAGCCGGCCTGCTCGACCGACCCCTTGTGCAGGCGCGCGATGCCGCCGATTTCGCCCAGCACCGCTTTGCCCAGTTTGATGCTGTCGTTGATCTGCGCGGTGGTCGACAGGTCGAACAGCACGCTGGCCAGCTGCGCGCTGGCGCCGCCCAGGTTGATGCCGCCGATCGAGTCGGCCAGGTTTTCCTTGTTGGCCAGCCAGCGCGCGGCGGTGGAGCTGGCGCCTTTTTCGGACAGCACGAACACCGACGAGCCGCGCGCACTCGGCTCGACGAAGGCGTCGGCGTGCAGCGACACGAACAGGTCGGCCTGCACCTTGCGCGCCTTCTCCACGCGCACGCCGAGCGGCACGAAATAATCGCCGTCGCGGGTGAGCATCACGCGCACGTTGGGCAGCTCCTCGAGCTTGAACTTGAGGCGCTTGGCGATCGCCAGCACGATGTCCTTTTCGCGCGAACCGGAGGCGCCGATCGCGCCCGGATCCTCGCCGCCGTGGCCAGGGTCGAGCGTGATGGTGATCAGGCGCGCGACCTTGGGCTGGCGTGGATCGGGCCGGATTTCCGGCCTCGGTTCGGGCCTGCGCGGCGCCGGCGCCGGTTCCTGCCTGGCGATCGACGGTGCCGGCGCCGGCATTCCGGGCAAGCCTGGCGGCGCCTCGCCCTCGCGCAGCCACTCGCCCTTTTCGATCATGGCCGCGATCGGGTCCACCGGCGTTACCGGGTACAGGTCGAAAATGAGGCGGTGCTTGTAGGCGCCCACGGGCTCGAGCGCGAACACCTGCGGCTTGACTTCTTCCTTCAGGTCGAACACCAGGCGCACCACGTTGGGGCGGTTCTGGCCGACGCGCACCTGCTTGATGTACGGGTCGCCCGACTGGATCTTGGCCACCAGGCTCTTGAGCGTCGGGTTCAGGTCGAGCCCTTCGATGTCGACCACCAGCCGGAAAGGATCGGGGACGATGAAGTGGGTGGCTTTGAGGTCGCTGTCGTTTTCCAGCGTGACGCGGGTGTAGTCAGCCGCCGGCCACACGCGCACGGCGAGAATCTGCGCGGCGCGCGCGAAGGGCGAGAGCACCGACAGCAGCAGCGTGCCGCCGGCCTTGAGCAGTGTGCGCCGCGTCAGAGGCCCTGTACTTACGGGGTCGGTGCGAAGGAGAGGCGGTTGAGGCATAGCAAACCCAGGTGGGACAACGCTCGCAATTCTACCTCACGACCTTCGCCGCGGACGTTCATGAACACATTAAGGTCGGGCGGCGGCAACACCGGCTCGCCTTTTTCCGGCCATTCGACGATGCAGATGTTGTCCTTGTTGAAATCTTCGCGGAAGCCGGCGTCGAGAAACTCCTCCGCACTGGACATGCGGTACAGGTCGAAGTGGATGACATTGACGCTGCGCCCGGCCAGTTCGACCTGGTACGGCTCGGACAAGGTGTAGGTGGGGCTCTTGACCTTGCCGGTGTGGCCGGCGGCGTGCAGCAGCGCGCGCGTGAGCGCGGTCTTGCCGGCGCCGAGGTCGCCGTGCAGGTAAATGGTCAGGCCGGGCATCAGGACGCGCGCCAGCGCGGCGCCCAGCTGCGCGGTCGCGCCTTCATCAGGGAGGTAGGCTTTAAAATGCTGCATCGAATAGAATGTTCTGTTGATTGTTGATTTCTTTATGCCACCTGCCGAACCCGACCTGCCAGCACTAGCGCGCGCCATCAAGGCGTGGGGCGCCGAGCTGGGCTTTGCCGACCTGCGCATCACCGACATCGACCTCGCGCACGCCGAGCCTGGCCTGCAGGCCTGGCTGGACGAGGGCCATCACGGCGAGATGGATTATATGGCAAGCCACGG
This sequence comes from Burkholderiales bacterium, assembly GCA_038248405.1. Classification (GTDB taxonomy): domain Bacteria; phylum Pseudomonadota; class Gammaproteobacteria; order Burkholderiales; family Burkholderiaceae_D; genus JAFCUW01. Next base: position 48,691 of record JBBRXM010000028.1, on the reverse strand, counting down.
CATGAAGCGCGCCCGGCCGCACGAACTGGTGCCAGGCACCGTGCGCGTCATCAGCGCGCGCATGGATTACCTGCCGGCCGCCACCGCCGACGACTGGCGCGAGCGCGAGACGGCGCGCCTGGCGGACCCCGGCGCCGCCGTCATTTCGCTGTATGCGCGCGGCCGCGATTATCACAAGGTGCTGCGCGCCCGCCTGCAGCAGCTGGCAGCGCGCATCGAGGCGGCCGCCGGCCCCTACGGCTACCGCGTGTTTACCGATTCGGCGCCGGTGATGGAATTGCCGCTGGCCGAAAAGGCGGGCCTGGGCTGGCGCGGCAAGCATACCCTGATGCTCAACCGCGAGGCCGGCTCGATGTTTTTCCTCGGCGAGATCCTGGTCGACCTGCCGCTGCCGGTCGATGCGCCGGCCAGCGCGCACTGCGGCGCCTGCCGCGCCTGCATCGACGTCTGTCCCACCGGCGCCATCCTCGGCCCCGGCCGGCTTGACGCGCGGCGCTGCATTTCCTACCTGACCATCGAACTGAAGAGCAGCATCCCGGTCGCGCTGAGGCCACTGATCGGCAACCGCGTATACGGCTGCGACGATTGCCAGACCGCGTGTCCGTGGAACAAGTTCGCGCAGCGCGCGACGGTGGCCGATTTCGACCAGCGCAACGGCCTGGGCGAGGCCACGCTGGCCGAGCTGTTCGCGTGGAGCGAGGAAGAATTCGAGCGCCGCCTGGAGGGCAGCCCGATCCGCCGCATCGGCCACGAGCGCTGGCTGCGCAACCTGGCAGTGGGGCTGGGCAACGCAGCCGACAGCGCCAGGGGCGACGCGGCGATCGTCGCCGCGCTGGAATCGCGCGCGCAGCACCCGTCGGCGATGGTGCGCGAGCACGTCGAGTGGGCGCTGGCGCAACACCGCTAGCGTCACGCCGCCGTCAACAGGATATTTTTCGGCCAGCACGCGCCTGCCGCTCAGATCCGCTTGAGCCGCAGCGCCGACCAGTCGCCGTCGATCGAGATGATCGCCACCGCCGTGATGCCGCGTTCCTTGGCGAACGCGTCGATGGTGTCGCGGTTGATGTCGGTCGCCTTCGATGCGCTCTGCTTCAGGTAGGCGATCCACAGCGAGCCCTTCTCGCCGAGCCGCTCCTGCGCCGCCGGCAGGTACTGGTCGAGCTCCTTCTGGTTGAGGGCGAACATCAGCACCACGTCGGCCGGGCCGCTGCCGCTGTCGACCAGGGCGGCCGGCAGCTGCGCCACCAGGGCCGGGTGGGCGGCGCCATTGAGCACCGCGAGCGACTTGGCGTTTTTCAGGAACAACTTGTCTGCAATGGTCTTTTCACTCATCGGTATTTCCTCGGCTCCAGGTTTGCTGCTGTTGGCTGAACGCGGACGATTTTTATTCTACAAGCTAAGCCGGCCGATGCGGTCCCGCGAACGTGGCGTGCGCGCGGCTGCCGCCCGGACACAGTACCTCAGGTACCGTCTGACGGTGCTTTTGATGAAACCATGGCAAGGCCCCTGCCCATATGGAAGAATTGGCAACAGTTAGCTCACCCAATTTCAGGAGGCACATGTCATACAGAGTTCGATTGCTTGTCGCGGCCATGGTTCTGGGCGGCGCCGGCGCGGCGCTGGCGCAGGATGCGTCCGCCAGGCTGTCCGCCGATCCGCTCCGTCCACTCGTCGCCTGTCCGTTCGGAAACGGACTGGAGACACGCAACGTGGCGCGCTGGCCGGCCAACACGCCCTCGCGCACGGTGCAGACCGCCACCGGGCCGAGGGAGGTATCGGTCGCCGACGGTTATCGCGTGCTGCTGGCGTTTCCCGGCACGGCGCCGTTCGTCAATCTCAAGCTGGAGCGCTCGCAGCCGGGACGGCTCGCTGCCGACCGCGCCGCCATCCTGGCGCAGATGACCGGCTTTGCGGCCGGCGCGGCCGGGGGAGTGGTGCCGCTGAAGGTGATCGAACGCGATGGTATTGAAATCATGGCGCTCAACAACCCCACCATCGACGGCGGCGGCGTGATCAGCATTTACACGCTGATCTCGGAGAACGACGACCTGATCGCTACCGCCTACGTGCTGAACGCGAAGCCGGCCCAGCGCAAGTTTCAGACCTACCAGCAATACGAAGCGCTGCGCAACGACTTCATCTACGCGCTCGCCTTGTGCATGGCGGAGCTGTAGCCATCGACCGCGCCCCGGTCCTGGCCTGGCGCGCCGACGGCAAGGCCGGCCAGCGCGGCTGGTTCGCGCTGGCGGTCGCCGTGCTGCTGCACGCCCTGCTGCTCGCAAGCGCGCTGCGCGACCGGGCGCCGGCGCCACCGGACAGTCCACGCCGCGCCATCGCGTGGCTCGATATCGCCGCGCCAGCCACCCGGCCGGTGCTGCGGCCGCCGCCGCCGCCGTTGCCGTTGCCACCGGCACCGCGCCTGCCGCGCGCGGCCGCAACGCGGGCGTCGCCGATGGTGGCCGCGCCCGCCGAGCGCGGACAGGCGCCGCCGGCCGCCGAGCCGGAGCCGCCCCGCGCCAGCGCCGCGCAGATCCTCAGCCTGGCCAAGCGCGACGTCGGCCAGATCGACAAGGACTTGCGCAAGGAAGGCGGCGTCAAGAACGAGCTTAGCCTGTCGGCCGACGGCCCGCTGCAGCGCCTGGCCAGGGGCATCGAACAGGCGCACGACGCGGCGCCCAACAAGTGGTACCAGGCGGCCAGGATCGAAGACATCACGCCGCCCGGCGACGACGCGCGCAAGATCTATCGGATCACCTCCCCGCTGGCCGGCACCTATTGCGTGCGCTATCCGGACAAGAACAAGATCGGCCGCCAGAGCGGGGCGGCCAACCTGGGCGAGCCGCTGATTGGGGCGTGCCCGCGCATGTTCTAGTGGTGATAGCGGTATTCCTGGGTCAGCCCGCCATAGCCGTACGCGCTGGCGCGCACGTCCTGCACGTAAATGTAGCTCTCGTCGTGCAGGTTGCCGAGGATGCGCGCTAAGCCGGCGAACGCTTCGCGGATGTATTGCGCTTTTTCTTCCTTGGTGTTGGTCTCGTCGGTGATCTTGATGTCGAAGTAGAAGCTGTTCTTGCCTTGTTCGCTGAGCGCTGTGCCGCCGACGATCCAGCAGTCGTGGTCGATGAAGTCGATGGCGATCGCGGTGACCTGCCGCTCTTTCCTGAGGATGCGGGTGGTCAGCTCGAGCAGCAGGTCGGCGATCTGGCGTGTCAGCACTGGAGATTTGGTGGCGGAGACTTTGACGTTGAGGATAGGCATGACGTTTTTTCCTTTTTGGTTAGCTATGCAACTACTTCGTTAAAAAAATTATCCGAGGGTGGCGCGGATTTGTTTCACCTTGGTGACGGTGTCGTCGAAATGGCCGGCGCCGAGTTCCTTTTTCAGGCGGCGGGTGACGTCGGCGCTGGCGGCGTTGAGGGCGGCCTTGAGTTCGACCGCCGCGGGGGTCGGATGGATGGCGAATTCGCGGCCGTCGGTGGCGGTGCCGCGGCGTTCGACCAGGGCCAGCTTCTGCAGGCCGTCGAGGGTGCGGGTGGCGGTGGGGCGGGCGATCGCCAGTTCGCTGGCCAGCTGGCTTTGCAGCAGCGCCGGCTTTTCGAGGATCACGCGCAGCATGAAGGCCTGCGACGGCGTCAGCCCGAAGGGTTTGAAGGCACGCGTCCATTCGCGCTCGAGAAGGCGGGCGAGGGCGGTGGTGTTGAAATAGAGGCAGTGATCAAACATGAATGCAGCATATCCTGAACTAATTCGCTATGCAACTACTTTCGTTTCGCTCACCGCCGGCCCGACGTGAAGGAGCCAACCATGCAAGGGGCGGCCTGTTCGTGTTGGCCGTAAAACCGTCGTCCTCGCGAATGCGGGGACCCCATTTGCGTGCGGCGTGTTGGCCTAAATTATGGCCCGGGCAGGGCGGCGAAATGGGGTCCCCGCGAAGGGGGGCGCCGAGCCCGAGGACGACGTGAGGGAGCCAACAATGGAAGTGGTGGCCGGTTCGTGTTGGCCGGATAACCGACGTCAAGATTTTTGTTGCGGCTTTTTGGCTGCGATTCCTGTGAAGCCACGCGGATGCGACGGACAAAACGCGGGCGGCTATTTCAGCAAGCCCGCCAGCTCCACCGCGGTCTTCACCTGCATCTTGTCGAAGATGTGCGCGCGGTGCACTTCCACCGTGCGCATGCTGATGCCCAGCTTGTCCGCGACGACCTTGTTCATCTTGCCGGCCAGGATCAGGTCGAGCACCTCGCGCTCGCGCGCCGACAAGGTCGCCAGCCGCTCGCGCACCGCCGCGCCTTCGCCGGCATGGCGCGACTTTGCCAGCGCTTCCTCGACCCGGTCCATCAGCTGGTTGTCGTTGAAGGGTTTTTCGAAAAAATCGAAGGCGCCGCGCTTGAGCATGTCGACCGCCATCGGCACGTCGCCGTGGCCGGTGAGGAAGATCACCGGCATGCGCTCCGCCAAGCCGCGCGCGCTCAATTGCTCGAACACGGCAACCCCGTTCAGGTCCGGCATGCGCACGTCCAGCAGCACGCAGTCGCCGCCGGCGTCGAACGCTTCGCCGGCCTGGGCCAGGAAGGCCTGCGCGCTGGCGTAACCGCGCGCATCGATGCCGCGCGACTGCGCCAGCCAGGCCAGCGCGTCGCGAATGACTTCCTCGTCGTCGACGATATGCAGCATGGTCTCTCCGTCCTTGTTCTAGTGATCGGCAGTCTATCTTAGGCCAGCTCCGCCTGGCTCGGCAATGCAAACCTGAAGATGGTGCCGCCGCCCGGATTGTTGCTGTGGCCGAGCGTGCCGCCGTGGAACTCGATGGCGGTGCGGCAGATCGACAGGCCCATGCCCATCCCTTCGGCCTTGGTCGAAAAGAACGGCGAGAACAGCCGCTCGGCCACCTCGGGCGCAATGCCGTGGCCCTGGTCGATCACCGACACCGTCACGTAGCCGCCTTCATGGACGGCGGCGATGCGCAGGATGCGCCGCTCCGGCGCCACGTCCTGCATCGCCTCGATGGCGTTGCGCGTCAGGTTCAGCAGCACCTGCTCGAGCATCATGCGGTCGGCGCTGACAGCCGGCAGCGCCGCTGGAATGCTGGTCTGGATGGCGACGAAATATTTACTGGCCTGCAGCTCGATCAGGGTGCCGATGCCGTCGACCAGGCCGGCGATGTCGACCAGCTGGCGCTGCGGCTCGCGCTTCTTGACGAACTCGTGGACGCTGCGGATGATCTGGCCGGCGCGGCGCGCCTGGTCGCTGGCCTGCTGCAGCGCCGGTTTCAGGATCGCCGGGTCGAGCGCGGCGCCGCTGTCGGCCGCGCGCCCGAGCATGTTGAGGGCGCCCGTGGTGTAGCTGGAAATGGCCGCCAGCGGCTGGTTCAGCTCGTGCGCCAGCATCGACGAGATCTCGCCCATCGTCGCCAGGCGCGCGCTGGCGTGCAGCTTTTCCTGCTGCTGGCGCGCCAGTTCCTCGGCGTTCTTGCGGTCGGAGATGTCGAGGATCGAGCCCATCCAGCCGGTCTGGCGGCCTTCGCTGTCGACCAGCGGCGCTTCGAAAATGAGCACCGGCACGCGCACGCCGTCGGAGCGCTGGAAGATGGTTTCGAACTGCGGCGTGACGGTGCCGGCCAGCACCGAGGCGAAGCGCTGCTGGTAGTCGGCCATCGCCTCCGGCGCCCAGTAGGCCATCGGCGGCGCCTTGCCCACCAGCTCTTCCGGCGGCAGGCCGACGATCTGGCAGAACGCCGGGTTGACGTAGGTGACGCGCCCCTCGAGGTCGCGCGCGCGCAGGCCCGTCACCAGCGAATTTTCCATCGCGGTGCGAAAGGCCATCTGCTGGCGCAGCGCGCCCTCGGCGGCCAGGCGCCGGCGGATGTGGCGCCACAGAGCGCCCAGGCTCAGCAGCAGTCCCAGCGCCAGCGCGATGACCGAGCCCACCAGCAGGTTCGGCAGCAGCTGCGGCTGCCCCTTGACGCTGTCGGTCGACAGCACCATCGTTGCGCCCGGCAGGTCGAGCGGGCGCTTGTGGGTGTAGACGCCGCGGCCCGGCCCGGCGGCGGCGCGCCTGGCCAGCTGGCGGTCGTCGCGATCGATCAGCGAAATGGCGTTGTCCTGGGCGAACCACCACGGCACCGTCTCGTCGAGCAGGCTCTTGAGGTCGTAGGTAACCGCCAGGCTGCCGGCATAGGCGCCGGCATGAAACAGCGGCAAGTGATAGTCGAGCAGCGCCGGCCCGCCCGGGGTGGCGACATACGGTTCGCTGTAGCGGGCGTTGCGGGTGGCGCGCGCCAGTTCCCAGGCATTGCGCGACACCGCCGGCAAGGCGCGGCCGGGCAGCTCGGCGCCTTCCTCGAGCAGCGGGGCGCCGAGGGCGTCGAGCCAGCGCACGCGGCGCAGCTCGTGGCCGTTGCCCAGCATCTGCGTCATGCGCGCCTTCACCGTCGCCTGCGACGGGTCGGCCGCCAGCTCGTTGCCGAGGGCGGCGAGGGCGTCGGCGCTGCGTGTCAGTTCGAAGCGGATCGCCTGCTCGACCCACAAGGTGTCGGCGATGAGCTGTTCCTGGCGCTCGTTGCGCTCCATCTCGCGCGCCTGCCAGGGCAGCCACAGCAGCACGACCAGGAACAACAGCACCAGCACGGCCGGCAGCACGAAGCGCAGGGCGCCGCTGGGTTGGTGCGGCGCAGCATGCGGGAGCGGGATTTTCATGGCGTAAAGTGTTACATTTCTTGCCGGAGTGCTATTGTGGTTATCCACAATAGCGACGCTGGATGAAGCCGTCCAGACTTGAAAATAGTTTCAATAATAATAGTCGTATTCTAATCAATCGAGGAGACACGCATGCAATTCAAATCCCTGGTCGTAGCCCTGGCCGCCGCCGTCAGCATGAGCGCGTTCGCGCAAGCGCCGATCGTCATCAAGTTCAGCCACGTGGTCGCCACCGATACGCCGAAGGGCCAGGCCGCCGAACGCTTCAAGGCGCTGGCCGAGAAAAACACCAAGGGCCGCGTCAAGGTTGAACTGTATCCGAACAGCCAGCTCTACAAGGACAAGGAAGAACTCGAGGCGCTGCAACTGGGCGCGGTGCAGATGCTGGCGCCGTCGCTGGCCAAGTTCGGCCCGCTCGGCGCCAAGGAATTCGAAGTGTTCGACCTGCCGTACATCTTCCCGACCAAGGCCGCGCTGTACGCCGTGACGGAAGGCCCGATCGGCAAGAGCATGCTGCAAAAGCTCGAGCCGAAGGGCATCACCGGGCTGGCTTTCTGGGACAACGGCTTCAAGGTGATGTCGGCCAACAAGCCGCTGCACACCCCGGCCGACTTCAAGGGCCTGAAGATGCGCATCCAGGCGTCGAAAGTGCTCGACGCGCAGATGCGCGCGCTCGGCGCCAATCCGCAGGTGCTGGCCTTCTCGGAAGTCTACCAGGCGCTGCAGACGGGCGTGGTCGACGGCACCGAGAACCCGCCGTCGAACGTCTACACCCAGAAGATGCATGAGGTGCAAAAGCACATCACGATGTCGAACCATGGTTATCTCGGGTATGCCGTCATCGTCAACAAGAAGTTCTGGGATGGCTTGCCGGCCGATATACGCAGCAGCCTGGAAGCGGCGATGCGCGACGCCACCACCTACGAAAAAGCGATCGCCCAGCGCGACAACGACATGGCGATGGATGCCATCAAGAAAACCGGCAAGACCACCGTCTACAACCTGACCCCGGCCGAACAGGCGGCATGGCGCAAGGCCCTGCTGCCGGTGCACAAGGAAATGGAAGGCCGTATCGGCAAGGACCTGATCACCGCGATCAGCAAGGAAGCCGCGAAGTAATTCTGCAGTAGCCGGGCGGCGCGCCAGCAGGTGCGCCGCCCGCGCGTGCGCCCGGCCCCGGTGCGCACCGCCCTCCATCCCAGCTGAAGGACAGCGAACACATGAAATTCCTCGACCACCTCGAAGAGTGGATCATTGCGACCCTGATGGGCGCAGCGACCATCGTCATTTTTATCGCGGTCGCGCACCGCTACCTGTCCGGCCTGCCGATTCCCGGCGTGCAGGACGCACTCATCAATCTCAATACCAGCTGGGCCCAGGAATTGTGCATCTACATGTTCGTGTGGATGGCCAAGTTCGGCGCGGCCTACGGCGTGCGCACCGGCATCCACGTCGGCGTCGACGTGCTGATCAACCGCATGAACGATTTCTGGCGCAGCAAGTTCGTCATGTTTGGCCTCTTGGCCGGCGCCACCTTCACCGCCATCGTCGGCACCCTCGGCGCCTTGTTCGTGTGGCGCATGTCGCAGACCGAACAGACCTCGGCCGACCTGGAAATCCCGATGTGGATCGTCTACCTGGCGGTGCCGCTCGGCTCCTACCTGATGTGCTTCCGCTTCCTGCAGGTGCTGGTCCATTTCGCCCGCACCGGCGAGTTGCCCAAGCATGACCATACCTATGTCGAAGGCCTCGAAGACGAGATCGCCGCCACCAAAGGAGCACCAGCATGAACGCCGCCATCATCTTCGTCCTGCTGATGCTGCTGATGTTGACCGGCATGCCGATCTCCATCTCGCTCGGCCTGACGGTACTGACTTTCCTGTTCACCATGACCACGGTGCCGATCGAATCGGTGGCGCTCAAGCTGTTTACCGGCATCGAGAAGTTCGAGATCATGGCGATCCCGTTCTTCATATTGGCCGGCAACTTCCTCACCCACGGCGGGGTGGCGCGGCGGATGATCAATTTCGCCACCGCGATGGTCGGCCACTGGCATGGCGGGCTGGCGCTGGCCGGCGTGTTTGCCTGCGCGCTGTTCGCCGCGGTGTCGGGCTCGAGCCCGGCGACGGTGGTGGCGATCGGTTCGATCATCCTGCCGGCGATGGTGCGCCAGGGCTACCCGAAAGGTTTCGGCGCCGGCGTCATCACCACCTCCGGTGCGCTCGGCATCCTGATCCCGCCGTCGATCGTGATGGTGATGTATTCGGTCACCACCAACACCTCGGTCGGCCAGCTGTTCATGGCCGGCGTGATCCCCGGCGTGATGCTGGCCGCGCTGCTGGGCCTGACGACCTGGTTCCTGGCGCGCAAGCACAACTATCCGCGCATGCCGAAAGCGAGCTGGGGCGAGCGTTTCGTCGCCTTCCGCCGCAGCGCCTGGGGCCTGCTGCTGATCGTCATCGTGATGGGCGGCATCTACTCGGGCATCTTCACGCCGACCGAGGCGGCGGCGATGGCGGCGGTGTACGCCTTCATCATCGCCGTGTTCGTCTACAAGGACCTCAAACTGAAACAGGTGGCCAAGGTGCTGCTCGATTCGGCGTCGATGTCGGCCATGCTGCTCTACATCATCACCAACGCGGTGCTGTTCTCGTTCCTGATGACCAGCGAAGGCATCCCGCAGGCGATGGCCGAATGGATCACCGCCCAGGGCCTCGGCGTGGTCACGTTCCTGCTGGTGGTCAACGTGCTGCTGCTGCTGGCCGGCAACGTGATGGAGCCGTCGTCGATCGTGCTGATCATGGCGCCCATCCTGTTCCCGGTGGCGATGAAGCTGGGCATCGATCCGGTCCACTTCGGCATCCTGATCGTGGTCAACATGGAAGTGGGGATGTGCCATCCGCCGGTCGGCCTGAACCTGTACGTGGCCTCCGGCATCACCAAGATGGGGATCTCGGAGCTGACGGTGGCGGTCATGCCTTGGCTGCTGACCATGCTCGCTTTCCTGATGCTTATTACTTACGTACCACAGATTTCCTTGTGGTTACCAAATTTGGTTTATAAGTGAAATTAATTCAAGGAACGTGCAAAAAAAACCACGCCCGAACTTTTTAAATACGTTATTATTGGCTCCGTTCCAGAGGCACCATCATGGTGCACTGCGGTGCAACGAATTTGGAAGGTTTGGGGAGTAGTGATAAGAGCACGGTAGTCCATACCGGGAAATATCGAGGAGACACACGTTTTACAGAATGTCGTTGGCTCGACCAAACGACCGGAAACGTGAACTAACTTGGAGCGCACCTCAGGGTGCGTTTTTTTTCGTCTGTGCCTGCCGTTTCCTTCTCCGGGCGGCATTGTTTTGTTGCCTGGATGCGCTAAACTGCTGCGATGATTTCCCCTCCTACCGCCCATCAGGGCAGCGATATTTTCAGCGCCATCGTCGCCGCCCCGTTCGGCGCGATCGGCATCCGCACCGATGCCGGGCAGGTGCGCGAACTGGTGTACCTGCCGCCCCATTTCAGTGAAAAAGACGCCAGCGACGCCACGGCCGAGCTGGCCGCCGGGCAGGTCGCGCGTTACCTGGCCGATCCCGACTTCGCCTTCAGCCTGCCGCTGGCCGAGGTCGGCAGCGCCTACCAGCGCCGCGTGTGGGAGGCCATCGCCGGCATCGCCCGCGGCAGCGTGCGCACCTACGGCCAGGTGGCCAAACACATCGGCTCGGCGCCGCGCGCGGTCGGCCAGGCTTGCGGCGCCAACTGGTTTCCGCTGGTGATACCGTGCCACCGGGTGACGGCGGCGGGCGGGCTCGGCGGCTTTTCCAACCAGGACGACGAAAACGGTTTCCACCTCAGCGTCAAGCGCTGGCTGCTGACCCACGAAGGCGCCGCGCTGGCCGGCACGCCATGGCAGCAGCAGGCCATCTGGGCGTGAGCGAACCGAGCGCACAGCCGTCGCCGGCCAACCTGGCCCTGATCGACGAATTCTGCGACAACCTGTGGCTCGAACAGGGACTGGCCAAGAATTCGCTCGACGCCTACCGGCGCGACATGCGCCTGTTCGCGCGCTGGCTGCAGGTGCGGCGTCCCGGCCTGGCGACGCTGCACCAGGTCGAAGGGCACGACCTGGCGGCCTACTTTGCCGAACGCCACGCCGAATCGAAGCCGAGTTCGGCCAACCGGCGCCTGTCGGTGCTCAAGCGCTTCTACCAGCTGGCGCTGCGCCAGAAACAGGTGGCGGCCGATCCGTGCCTGAAGATGGCGTCGGCAAAGCAGCCGAGCCGCTTCGTCCACACGCTCACGGAGCAGCAGGTCGAAGCGCTGCTGGGCGCGCCGGACGTGACGACGCCGCTCGGCCTGCGCGAGCGCACCATGCTCGAGCTGATGTATGCCAGCGGGCTGCGGGTGTCGGAACTGGTGACGCTCAAGCTTGTCGAGCTGAGCCTGAACGACGGCGTGCTGCGGGTGACCGGCAAGGGCAGCAAGACGCGGCTGGTGCCGTTCGGCCAGGAGGCGCGCCTGTGGATCGAGCGCTACCTCAAGGATGCGCGCGGCGTCATCCTCGACGGCCAGGTCGACGATGCGCTGTTCGTCACCGCCCGCGGCGCTTCGATGACGCGACAGATGTTCTGGGTGCTGATCAAGAAGCACGCGCTGCGCTCCGGCATCGTCGGCCCGCTGTCGCCGCACACGCTGCGGCACGCGTTCGCCACCCATTTGCTCAACCACGGCGCCGACCTGCGAGTCGTGCAGTTGTTGCTTGGACATGCGGATATTTCCACGACGCAAATTTACACACACGTTGCGCGAGAGCGGCTCAAGCGCCTGCATGCCGAGCATCACCCTCGCGGTTAAATCAAATGCAGTGCGCATAATGCGTCATAATGTGAATACGGCATTCCTTTCTATCGCGACAATTCAAGAGGTGATTCATGGCTAAAACAAATTTTTCGTACGAAAAGCGGCAACGCGAATTAGAGAAGAAGAAAAAAGCGGAGGAAAAAGCCAAGCGCAAGGCCGAAGCGAAGAGCCACCCGGGCGAGCCGGGCGAAGTCGAGCAGGATGACGATGTCGAGGCGGCGGCGCCTGAGACGCAGGATCCGGCGTAACGGCCACTGGCTCGTAAACGTCGTCCTCGCGCACGCGGGGACCCCATTTCGTGATGACCGGTTAGCATTCGCGGTGTGCTACGGAATTTGGATTCCCGCCTTCGCGGGTATGACGGTTTTATGTGCGAGGGTTGAGATTGAATTTGCGAAAGCGCGGCCTTTTGGGCCGCGCTTTCCGTTTACGCTACTTCAGCGAGATCCTTGCTGTGCTCCTCGGCATCCACCGCCGCGCCGCGCTTGAACCAGCGCACCGCGCGCTTGCCCAGATTGTCGAGGTAAGTGTAGGCCACCGGCACCACCACCAGCGTCAGCAGGGTCGACGTGATCACCCCGCCAATCACCGCGCGCCCCATCGGCGCCTGCTGTTCGCCGCCGTCGCCCATGCCGATCGCCATCGGCAGCATGCCGAAGATCATCGCCAGGGTCGTCATCAGGATCGGCCGCAGCCGCACCTGGCCGGCGTCGAGGATGGCCGCGTACTGCTCCTTGCCCGCGCGCTGGCCGTGGTTGGTGAAGTCGACCAGCAAGATCGCGTTCTTGGTCACCAGCCCCATCAGCATGACGATGCCGATCACCGAGAAGATGTTCAGCGTGCTGCCCGTCGCCAACAGCGCCAGCAGCACCCCGATCATCGACAGCGGCAGCGACATCATGATCGCCACCGGCTGCAGGAAGCTGCCGAACTGCGACGCCAGCACCAGGTAGATGAAGACGATGGCGATGACGATCGCCGCCAGGAAGCCCGCCATCGTCTCGGCCATCCGCTCGGCCTCGCCGCCGACGTCGAAGCGCACGCCTTCGGGCAGGGTGATGGCCTTCATCGCCTTCTGCACGTCGCCGTTGACGTCGCCGTTTGGCCGCCCTTCGATGCCGGCATACACCGCCACCCGGCGCTCCAGCGCCTGCCGCTTGAGCACCTGCGGGCTGGTCGACGGCACGAAGTCGACCACCTGGCGCAGCGGCACCATCACCGGGTTGCCGGCGGCGTCGCGCTTGCTCGAGGCCAGCGACAGGTCGCCCAGGTCGGCAACCTTCTGGCGCCCCGATTTGGGCAGCTGCACGTTGACGTCATAGTTCTGGCCGTCCGGCGCCAGCCAGCGGCTGATCTGGTCGCCGGCGACGAACGGGCGCAGCGCGGTGCCGATCTGCTGCACCGACAGGCCCAGGTCGCTGGCCAATTCGTTGTTGATCTTGACGATGGTGGCCGGGTTGGCGCCTTCCTGGCTGTACTCGATGTCGGCCACGCCCTTGATGTCGCGCATCTTGTCCATCAGCTTGTGGGCCACCGCATCGAGCTTGGCTTCGTCCTGGCCGAGGATGGCGATGAAGATCGGCCGGTTGCCAACCGACATGGTGATGCCGGCGATCGACTGCAGCCGCGCGCGGATCAGCTTTTCCAGCTCCTGCTGCGAGCGCCGCTTGACCTTGCGCACGTCGGTCAGCTTGAGGTTGATCTGCGCCGAGTTGCGCCCGTCATAGGTGCCGACGGTGGTGGAAACGCTGTCGATTTCCTTCTTGAATTCGCCGAGCGCCGCTTCCAGCTGCTTGACCTTGACGTCGGTGTACTCCAGGCTCGAGCCGACCGGCGTCTTGAAGCGCAGCTGCACGTAGCCGTTGTCGGTCTCGGGCATCATCTCGCCGCCGATCAGCGGGATCAAGGCCAGGCTGCCGACGAACAGCGCAAACGCCAGGCCGAGGGTGGCCTTGCGCCAGTTCAGCGCCAGGCCGAGCACCTTGCCGTACCAGACATGCACGCGGTCGATGCCGTGCTCGATGTGCTCCATCATGCGGCCCAGCCAGGGCACGTATTTGAAGCGGTCCTTGACCGGATCGGGCCACACCGACGACAGCATCGGGTCGAGCGTGAAGGAGACGAACAGCGACACCAGCACCGCCACCGCCACCGTAATGCCGAACTGCAGGAAGAAGCGGCCGATGATGCCCTGCATGAAGGCGATCGGCACGAACACGGCGACGATCGCAAACGTGGTGGCCATCACCGCCAGGCCGATTTCGTTGGTGCCGTCGTAGGCGGCGCGCAGGTGGCTCTTGCCCATGGCGAGGTGGCGCACGATGTTTTCGCGCACCACGATGGCGTCGTCGATCAACAGGCCGATGCACAGCGACAGCGCCATCAGGGTCAGGAAGTTGAGGGTAAAGCCGAAGCACTTCATGGCGATGAAGCTGGCCATCACCGAGATCGGCAGCGTCAATCCGGTGATGATGGTGCTGCGCCACGAATGCAGGAACAGGAACACGATCAGCATGGTCAGCAGGGCGCCTTCCATGATGGTTTCCTTGACGTTGTCGAGCTGGCTCTTGACGCGTTCGGCCTGGTTCTCCATCACTTTCAGCTTGATGTCGGCCGGAAATTCCTTCTGCATGGCCGTCACCGCCTTCATGATGCCGGTGCCGACCTCGACGACGTTGGCGCCTTGCACCTTCATCACTTCGAGCGAGATGGCGCGGGCGCCGTTGATGCGCGAGATCGAGGTCTCTTCCTGCTCGCCGTCGATGACCTCGGCCACCTGGTCGAGGTAGACCGGGCCGCTGGCGCGACGCGCGACGATGATGCGGTTGAAGTCGCGCGCCTGCTTCATCTTGCCTTCGATGCGCACCAGGCGCTCGGCGGCGCCGTAGCTGATGTTACCGGCCGGCAGGTTGGCGTTGGTCGCCTGGATGGCGCGCAGCACTTCGTCGACGCCGATGTTCTGGCCCTGCATCTGCTCGGGCTTGAGGCTGACCAGGATCTGGCGGTTGGTCTTGCCGTTGACGCGCACCTGGCCGACGCCGGCCACGCCCTGCAGCCGCTTGGTGACGACCTGCTCGGTGAGGGTGGACAGCTCGCGCAGGCTGCGCGTGTCCGACATCAATGTCAGCTCGACGATCGGCTGCGAATTGTCGCCCTCGGCGCGCACGACGAAGGGTTCCTTCGCTTCTTTCGGGAAGCCGGGGCGCACGCGGGCGATGTTGTCGCGCACTTCCTGCATCGCCTTGTCCATGTTGGTCGACAGCTGGAACTCGAGCTGCACGCCGGCGCGGCCTTCCCACGAATTGCTGCGGATGGCCTTGATGCCGCTGACGGTGTTGATGGCGTCCTCGAGCGGGCGGGTGATGTCGTTCTCGACCTGCTCGGGGGAGGCGCCCGGATACTGTACTTCGACCCAGGCGAACGGGATCTCGACGTTCGGCATGCTCTCGAGCGACAGGCTGCGGTAGGAGAACAGGCCGAGCACCATCAGCCCCACCATCACCATGGTGGCGAAGACCGGATTCTGAATACTGGTTTTAGTGATCCACATGGCTTAGCCCTTCGCGGCGACGACGGTGGCGGTGGCCGGCGGCAGCGCGCCGATGCGCACCTTGCTGCCCGGCTTGACGCCTTCGAGCCTGGCGACGATCACGCTGGCGCCCTGGGCCAGGCCGCTGGTGACCTGGGCCACGCCCTCGTCTTCGTTGCGCATGCCCAGCGTCACCGGATGCGACACCACCTTGTTCGCTTCGATCGTGTAGACCACTTTCTGGCCCTTGTCGTCGCGCACCGCGGCCAGCGGCACCACCGGCGTCACGCTGGAGCGCTCGGTGGTGATATTTCCCTTGGCGAACATGCCGCCGCGCAGCGCCGCGTCGCTGTTGTCGACGCTGATGTAGACCAGCATCGAGCGCGAGCCCGCTTCGGCGGTCGGGCTGATGCGCGCGACCTTGCCGTCGAACTGGCGCTGCGGGAAGCCGTCGACCTTGAAGCGCACCTGCTGGCCGACCTTCACGCGCGGCACTTCGGACGCCGGCACCTGCGCTTCGAGCGTCAGCTGGCGCAGGTTGACGATGGTAAACACGGACATGTCGGGCGCCACCTTTTCGCCGGCCTGCACGTGGCGCTTGCTGACCACGCCCGTCAACGGCGCGCGGATGACGGTGTCGGCCAGCGCGATGCGGGCGAGCTCGCGCTGCGCGCGCATGGCGTTGACGCTGGCCTGCGCCAGTTCGACGCTGTTCTGGGTGGTGTCGTAGGAATTTTGCGAGATGTAGTTCTGCTTGAGCAGTGCCTGGCTGTTGGCGTTGTTCTTCTTCGCCATCGTCAGGCGCGCGGACGCTTCGTCGAGCGCCGCCTGCTGCTGCGCCACGCGGGCGCGCTGGTCGGCGGCGTCGAGGCGGGCGATGACCTGGCCGGCCGCCACGCTCACGCCTTCCTGCACCGACGTGTCCAGCACGACGCCCGACACCTTCGACTTGACGGTGGCCTGGGTCAGGGGCGTGAGGGAACCGGACAGCGGCAGGTCGACGCGCAGTTCGCGCGCCTCGACCGCGGCGACATCGGCGGCGGCCAGCTCGTAGACGTCGACCTTGTGCGCATCTTTGGCGCCCTCGGCCGGCGGCGCCGCGGCGCCCCGTTTTTGCATATACGCCCAGCCGCCGCCGGCCAGCAGCACGATCAGCAGCGCCGCAACGGGCTTCTTCCAGTTGCGCGGGCGGGTGGTGGGATGGGGTTGCGCCAGCGGCAGCGTTTCTATCTTCATGGCGGTGTCTTCCAGTGTTGTTATTTGTGCGTACGGCACCAGGTCGGCGCGCATGTGCTCCGTCAGGTGCCCGATGGAGCCCCATGCGCATGTTGACACTATAGAAAAAGCCGGGTTGCGCAGCCAGCCGAATGCGACAGGCAGTGCATTCGGGCCGACGGAATGCAGAAAACCCCGATAAGCTGACGAAGTTTCTAGATGGCAACGTTCACGTTTCTGTCCGCCCGGATGCGTTTGCGCGCGCACAAGCGCTTTCCCTTTTGTGTGGGCAAAAATGACCAGTCCGAGGGTAATGCTGTTCAGTTAAGGGCAGACTGGACGTCGCTGCCGCGTGGCCAACCGACAAAGGATGTTTAGTGGACGACAAGATGCATGGCCTGCCCCCTGGCGATGAACCGGAAGGTCCGGGCCTTGCCGCGCTCGAACTGCTGTACCGCTTCGTCGCCGCCGTCGAACTGACTCCCACCGTCGCCGTTCACGGCATCGACCGCGACGGCATCGTGCGCTACTGGAACCGCGCCTGCGCGGCGCTGTTCGGCGTGGCGCCGGACGACGCCGTCGGCCGGCCGCTGGCGAGCCTGGTACAGCATCCCGGCGCCGAAAACGAATTTGCCGGCCTCGTCGATGAGATCTGGCGTACCGGCGCCGCACCGCCGCCGCGCGAATGGCGCATCCGCCGTTCCGACGGCGGCGTGCGCCGGGTCTGTTCGAGCCACTTCCCGGTGCGCCGCGGCGGCGTCACCCAGCAGGTCGTCTGCATGGAGCTCGACGTCACCGGCCACCGCACCGACGAGCAGGCGCTGCTCGCCGCCGGCGAGCGCTTTCGCCAGTTGTTCGAGCGCTCCACCGACGCCATCGTGCTGGTGCGCGCGCACGCGATCGCCGACGTCAATCCGGCCGCGGTGCGGCTGTTTCGCTGCGGCGCCGCCGAGCGCATGGTGGGCCGCGCGCTGCTCGATTTTTCGCCGCCCGAACAGCCCGGCGGCGAATCGTCGGCCGCGCGCGAGGCGGCGCTGACGGCGCAGGCCCTCAGCGACGGCAACCAGCGCTTCGACTGGCAGTACCTGACCTGTGACGGCGAGCGCTTCTGGGCCGAGGTGCTGCTCACTTCCGTGGCGATCGACCACGAGCACCTGTCGTACGCGGTGATCCGCGACATCTCGCAGCGCAAGTCCACCGAGCGCACCTTGACGATGGCGGCGCAGGTGTTCGAGAACTGCCGCGACGCCATCCTCATTACCGACAACGCCGGCCGCGTGGTGGCGGTCAACCCGGCATTTACCGACATCACCGGCTTCGCCCCGGACGGCGTCATCGGCGGCGAGGTGCCGCACCTGCGCTCCGGCCTGCACGAGCCGGCGTTCTACCAGGAGATGTGGGATTACGTGGCCGTGCACGACCACTGGGAGGGCGAGCTGCTGTGCGTGCGCAGCAACGCCGAGGAATACCCGGTGTGGGTGGCGCTCACGGCCATCCGGGACGGCTCCGGGCGCATCTCCAACTACATGGCGATCCTGTCGGACATCACCGACCGCAAGCAGGTGGAGGAGCAGACCCGCCACCTCGCCGAGCACGACTTCCTCACCGACCTGCCGAACCGGGTGCTGTTCCTCGACCGCCTGCACCAGGCGCTGGCCACGGCGCGACGCCAGCACACCAGGGTGGCGGTGATGTTCCTCGACCTCGACCGCTTCAAGGCGATCAACGACAGCCTGGGGCACCAGGCCGGCGACGTCGTGCTCAAGGAAGTGGCGGCGCGCCTGACGCGCTGCGTGCGCGGCGTCGACACCGTCAGCCGCCAGGGCGGCGACGAATTCGTCGTCCTGCTGGCAGACATCGGCGGGGCCGACCAGGCAGCGCACGTCGCCGGCAGCGTGATGCAGGCGGTGGCGCAGCCGATGACGGTGTTCGCGCACGAGGTCAGCCTGTCGGCCTCGATCGGCATTTCTATGTATCCCAGCGACGGCGACGACGTCGACACGCTGCTGCATCACGCCGATGTCGCCATGTACCACGCCAAGCAGAACGGCCGCGACGCATTCCGCTTCTTCAGTCCCGAGATGAATGCCCACGTCATCGAACGGGTGGAGGTGGAAAACCGGCTGCGCCAGGCGCTCGCCAACAAGGAGTTCGTGCTCGAATACCAGCCGGAGATCGACATCGCCAGCGGCCGCACCATCGGCGTCGAGGCGCTGCTGCGCTGGCGCCACCCGGAGCGCGGGCTGCTGCAGCCTGACCAGTTCATCGCGGTGGCCGAGGCGTCGGGACTGATCGTGCCGATCGGCGAGTGGGTGCTGCGCGAGGCCTGCGCGCAGGCGCGCGCATGGCGCGACCAGGGTTGCCCGGTAGTGGTGGCGGTGAACCTGTCGAACGTGCAGTTCATCCACGACCACCTGCTCGAATCGGTCGACGGCGCGCTGGCCGCTTCGGGGCTGGCGCCGCAGTTCCTCGACCTCGAGATCACCGAGGGCATGATAATGAACGGCGATGCGGCCACCATCGCCACCGTCAACGCGCTGCGCCAGCGCGGCGTGCAGCTTACCGTCGACGACTTCGGCATGGGTTGTTCCAGCCTGTCGACGCTGCGCCGCTACCAGCTCTCCAAGCTCAAGATCGACCGCTCCTTCGTCGACGACATCGCGCGCGAGCCGGACGGCGCGGCCATCATCCCGGCCATCATCGCCGTGGCGCGCAGCCTGAAACTGCGGGTCATTGCGGAAGGGGTGGAGACGGCCGAGCAGCTGCGCTTTCTGCAGCAGCACGGCTGCGACGAGTACCAGGGCTACTACGCCAGCATGGCTTCGAGCGCGCCTGACCTCAGACGCCGGCGTCCATGAGTGTTGCGGCGACGTCGAACAGGCGCACGCGCGCCAGCACCTGGCCATGGTCGGACGCCTCGGGCAGTTCCAGCACCAGGTGGTCGTTCAGGTAGACCACGTCGACCACTTCGCCGATCGCGTTCGGCAGCGCGCCGTTGAATTCTTCCGACACCAGGATGTGGTCGATGGTCGTGTAATGGCCGTCGTGCAGGCTCGAAAACCCCACGTGGCGCAGGTGGTCCTGGCGGCGCTGCAGCTGGTAGGCGTCGTACATGCGCTCGCCCAGCGGCGCGCCGGCGCCGAGCACGATGCCGGTGGTGACGGCATCGGCGACGTCGTTGAAGTCGCCCAGCACCACGCGCGGACGCTGGTTGGACTTCGCCAGGTTCGACAGCAGCACGCGCAGCGCCACCGCCTCGGTGCCGCGCCGGATCAGCGAGCGCAGGCAGGCCAGCGCGTACAGCTGCGCGTCCTCGCTGTTGTCGCCGGTGCGGTAGTCGGGGCGCTTCGATTTCAGGTGCACCACCACGACGTCGACGGTGACGTCGGGCGAGACCACCACCTGCGCGTGCACCACGGGACGGGCGAAGCGGTCGGCGTCGCGGCTGCCGGGCGGCATTTCTATCCCGTTCGGAAACAGCGTGTGGGCCACGCCCGGTTCGGCCAGCGGCAGGCGCGACACCAGCGCCACGCTGGGGGTGAGGCGCTCGGCGGCGGGATCGGGGTCGAAGCCGACGTGCCAGGCGTCGCGGTAGTTGCGGGTACGCGACAGTGCCAGCTTCAGCGCCGCCTGCGAAAAAATTTCCTGGAAGCCGATGACGTCGGCGTCGAGCAAATCGATCTGGCGTGCGGTCCAGTCGATCTTCGCTTCGAATTCTTCCGCGGTGCACGGCACCAGGTTGTCATACAGTTTCGCGCCGGCCGGAGCGAGGTTGAAGACGTTAAAGGTGGCAAAGCGAATTTCCTGCTGCATAATAAGAAACTCCTCAATGAACGAACAGCGTATCACGCATGGCCAAGAAAGAGCACATTTCCGAAACGCCCGCGACCCAGTTCCTGCGCAAGCACCAGGTCGATTTCAGCGAACATCCGTATGCGTACGAGGACAAGGGCGGCACCGCGGTGTCGGCGCGCGAACTCGGCGTCGACGAGCACGCGGTGGTCAAGACGCTGGTGATGCAGGACGAGGCGGCGCGCCCGCTGATCGTGCTGATGCATGGCGACTGCAAGGTGTCGACCAAGAACCTGGCGCGGGCGATTCCCTGCAAGTCGGTCGAGCCGTGCAAGCCGGAGGTGGCGCAGCGCCATTCCGGCTACCAGGTCGGCGGCACCTCGCCGTTCGGCACCCGCAAGGCGCTGCCGGTGTACGTGGAGGAAAGCATCCTGGCGCTGCCGCGCATCTACATCAATGGCGGGCGGCGCGGCTACCTGGTGGGGATCGATCCGCAAGTGCTGACAGCGGTCCTCGGCGCCAGAGCGGTCAATTGCGCGCTGGAAGATTGACGTATCAACCCCTGGTGTCAGGTCTGACATTCGCACACGGGCCCATCCGTCGCTGCCGTATCAACCCCTGGTGTCAGGTCTGACATTCGCACACAAGCCCATCCGTCGTATCAACCCCTGGTGTCAGGTCTGACATTCGCACACAAGCCCATCCGTCGCGGTCACAATACGGTCGAGGTCGTGTCCGAATGTCAGACCTGACACCAGTTTTTAGACTGGAAGACGGAGGTAGCGATGGTGTATATTCACCATCCCGGCGCCACAGACCGGGTTCTATAATAAGAGAAACGCAAAAGAGACCCCATGAGCACCCTGATATTTGTAATTGCCGCCTACCTGATCGGTTCGATTTCCTTCGCGGTCGTGATGAGCCGCGTGTTCCGCCTCTCGGACCCGCGCACCTACGGCTCGAAAAACCCGGGCGCGACCAACGTGCTGCGCAGCGGTAACAAGAAAGCGGCGATCGCCACCCTGATCGGCGACTGCGCCAAGGGCTGGTTCGCCGTCTGGCTGGCCCAGCGGCTGGCCGACCATTACGACGTCACCGACGCCGGCATCGCGATGGTGGCGCTGGCGGTGTTTCTCGGCCACCTGTGGCCGGTGTTCTTCCGTTTTGTCGGCGGCAAGGGCGTGGCCACCGCACTCGGCGTGCTGCTCGGCCTCAATCCCTGGCTGGGGCTGGCAACGCTGGTGACCTGGCTGGTGGTGGCGTACGCCTTCCGCTACTCTTCGCTGGCCGCGCTCATCTCCGCGGTCTTTGCACCGTTCTATTACGGCCTGCTGTTCGGCGTCGACGAGAAGCTGTTCGCGGTGGTGGCGATGTGCATGCTGCTGCTGTGGCGCCACGGCCAGAACATCGGCAACCTGATCGCCGGCAAGGAAAGCCGCATCGGCAGCAAGGCCGCCGCGGCCAAGCCTGCCAAGAAGTAGGGCGCTAACCAGCCGACGGCGCGAACACGCGCAGGCGGTGTCCGTCCGGGTCGGTGGCCACGAACGTATAGCCGAAATCCATCTGCGTCGGCGCCTGGGCGATGACCAGGCCGCGCTTGACCCAGTCGGCATGCAGGTCATCCACGGCCTTGTGGCCGGCTACGGGGAGGGCCAGCTCCGCTCCGCCCCCGGTCGCTGCCGCGGCCGGCTCGACGGTGTGCTTCGACCACAATCCCAGCATCAGCCCCGATTCCAGCGCGAACAGGCAGAACGTCTCCGATGATTCGACCGGGGATTTCCCCAGCAGGTCGGCGTAAAAGCCGGCGCTGCCCTTGGGGCTGTCGACGTACAGGATGATTAAATTCGGGTTAAGCATGTCGGTGTCCTCGAGTTAAGTGAAGCGCAGATGCGTCTTCAACCAGCCATCATCGTAGGAGCACCTGCTGACAGTTTCTGTCAGCAGCCGTCATCTACTGCGGAGGAATGCCGCCGATCTCGCGCCATTCTTTTAACAGCGCTTGCCGCCTGCGCGGATAGCGCGCATCAAGCATCTCCAGCGCCGCGATCCGGTCCGCACGGAAATGCCGGAACGTCTCGCGCAGCTCGCACCAGGCAACCACCACGCGGGCATTATCGAAGAAGCCGAGCGCGAACGGCCAGATCGTACGCGTCGATTCAGCACCCTTGAGGTCGCGGTAGGTGATGGCTAGCTTGCACTGCGCCTTGATGGCCTGGCGGATCAGCGGCATCTCCGCATTTCCTGCCGGGATGGGCGCGCCGGGGCCGACCAGCAGCGTCGATGCCGCCGGCGCGTCCTGCATGTCGGCCGGCAGCACCGCGGTGATCTTGGCGAGCGCATTGCGCGCAGCGGCGCCGAGCCTGGCGTCGCCGCGGTCGGCGACCCAGCGCGAGCCCAGCACCAGCGCCTCGATTTCGTCTTCGGAAAACATCAGCGGCGGCAGCATGAAGCCTGGTCGCAGGATGTAGCCCAGGCCAGGCTCGCCGTCGATGCTGGCGCCTTGCTCCTGCAGGGTGCCGATGTCGCGGTAGAGCGTGCGCAGGCTGATGCCGAGCTCGGCGGCAAGGACCGCGCCGGTCACCGCAAACTGGTTGCGGCGCAGTATCTGGATCAGGTCGAGCAGGCGTTGGGCACGGGACATACGATGGGGAAGAGCCGAAAACCTAATCGTACCTGCAATCAGGATGCCGCGGCCAGGCAGGCCGGCCGCGGCGCCAGGGTCAGACCCGGCCGTCGACGAAATCGATGATCTCGTCGTAGAAGCGCTGCGGCTCCTGCAACTGCGGCACGTGGGCGCAGCCGGTGAGCACCTTCAGGCGCGCATCCGGCAGCAGCGCCGCCAGTTCCTGCGACATCGGCGGCGGCGTGGCCTCGTCGAATTCGCCCACCATCACCAGCACCGGCACCGTCACCTGCGGCAGCAGCGCTCGCAGGTCCAGCTGCGCCAGCGCCGCGCAGGCGGCGTGGAAGGTGCCCACGTCGGTCTGCAGGAAACGCTCCTTGCGCGCCGCGATCAGATCCGGGTTAGCTTGCTGGAACTCGGCCGAGAACAGGCGCAGCATCGCCACGTTGGCGATCCCGGCCAGTCCTTTAGCGGCCGCAGCGGCCGACATGCCGCGAAAGGCCGCCCGGCCGGGCTCGGTGAACGCCGCGCCGCAGTCGGCCAGCACCATCCGCTGCGCGATGCCGGGAAAGCGGATCGCAGTTAGCAGGGCGACGAAACCGCCGAAGCCGTTGCCGATAAAAACAGGCGCATCCAGCCCCAGCTGTTGCAGCGCCGTGCCGACGCGGTCGGCAACCTGCTCGAGGCCGCCTTCGACGGCATCCGAGCGGCCGAAACCGGGCAGGTTCAGCACGATCACCTTGTGCGTGGTGGCCAGCAACGACGCCAGCGGATCGAAGCTGCTGTTGTCGGCAAGCAGGGAGTGGAACAGCACCAGCGGCTGCCCCTGGCCGGCCACGCGCGCATTGACGCGCGCGCCGCCGACCATCATGTCCAGCTGCTGGTACGCCGGTTCGTGTGGATTCATCATCGTTGACCTTTGCGAGGGGTTAGTTCAGGCGCGGCTGGCTGGCGGTGTCCTTGTACCAGTCGAACGGCGTGTCGTCGAGCCGCACCATCACGCTCTTGGTCTCGAAATGCTGGTCGAACGATTCGGTGCCGCACTCGCGGCCGATGCCGGAATCCTTGACGCCGCCCCACGGCGAGGCCGGGTCGAGGCGGTGGTGGTCGTTGATCCAGACGATGCCGCATTCGATCTTGCCGGCCACTCGCAGCGCGCGCGTGATGTTATTGGTGCGCACGGCACCGGCCAGGCCGAACGGCGAATTGTTGGCCAGCGCCAGCGCCTCGGCCTCGGTCGAGAACTTGGTCACCGATACGAACGGGCCGAACACTTCTTCCTGGAAGATGCGCATGTCGGCGGTAACGTCGGCGAACACGGTCGGTTCGACGAAGAAGCCGTTGGCCAGCGCCGGATCGATCGGCTTCTTGCCGCCGGCGACCAGGCGCGCCTTGTCCTCGTTCAGGCCGATGTCGATGTACTTGAGCACGCGCTGCTGCTGGCGCTCGGAAACGACCGGGCCCAGCTGCACGCGCGGGTCGATCGGGTTGCCGATGCGGATGGACTTGGCCTTGGCGGCGAGTTTTTCGACGAATTCGTCGTAGATGGTGTCCTGCACGATCTGGCGGCTGCCGCAGATGCAGGTCTGGCCGGCGCCCACAAACGCGCCGAAGGCTGCCAGGTTGACGGCCTGGTCGACGTCGAAGTCGTCGAATACCAGCACCGGCGTCTTGCCGCCCAGTTCCAGCGTCTGGTGCTGGAAGTTGCGACCGGCCGAGGCGCCGGTGATGCGACCCGCTTCGGTGCCGCCGGTCAGCACCCACTTGGCCATGCCGGGGTGTTCGGCCAGCGCCTTGCCGGTGGTGGGGCCCAGGCCCGTGATGACGTTGAAGACGCCCGGCGGCAGGCCGGCCTCGACGAACAGCTGGGCCAGGCGCAGCGTGGTCAGCGGCGTGTATTCGGAGGGCTTGACGACGGTGGTGCAGCCGGAAGCGAGCGTCGGCGCCAGGCTCTTGATCATGATCATCAAGGGATGGTTGAACGGGGTCGAGTTGCCGACCACGCCGATCGGGGTGCGCACGGTGTAGTTGAGATAGTTGCCGTCGACGGGGATGACGTCGTCGCGGCGGGCAATGGCCAGGCCGGCGTTGTAGCGCAAGAAGTCCGGCAGGCGCGACACCTGGGCGCGCGTTTCGTTCAGCGAGCGGCCGTTGTTCATCGTCTCGAGGTGGTACATCTCCTCGAGGTTCGCTTCGAACACGTCGGCCAGCTTGTTGACCAGCTTGGCGCGGGTGCGGTTCGACATGCCGCTCCATTCGGCGCTGTCGAACGCGGCCCGGGCGCTTTTCACGGCGCGGTCGACGTCGGCGTCGCTGGCGTGGCTGATCTGCGCGATCAGTTCGCCGGTGGCGGGATTGAGGACGTCGAGCAGGTCGTCGCGGGTGGCCGCCACTTCCTTGCCGTCGATGAACAGGCCGTGCAGGCGGATTTCTGGGGTACTGGACATGCTGTCTCCTTTGTTGCTGTTATTGTAAAAAATCGATCCCGGGCGCCGCCGGCGCCGGGACATCAGGCTGCGATCATGTTCCTGGTGATGGCGTCGTAGACGCGCTTGCCCGCCAACGTGATGTGCTGCTCGGCGAGGCGCTCGGCGCGCTTGGCCTGGCGTTCCTGCACGGCGTCGATCATGCGGCAGTGCTCGTCGACCAGCGACTGCGTATTGCCGCTGCCCTGGCGCACCTTGTTCACGCTCATCAACACCACCCGTTCCATCTGGTCGACCAGTTCGCCCAGCTGGTCGCGCATGCGCACGTTGGCGGCCAGGTGGGCGAGGGTGCCGTGGAAGGCGCGGTTGTATTGGATGAAGCTGCCGTTCCAGTCGTCGGCGTTGAAGCGGCGGAAGGGTTCGAGCGTGGTCAGCTGCTCGGCGCTGGCCTGGCGCACGATGCGCTCCATGCAGGCGCGCTCCAGCGCTGCCCGCAGGTGGAACATGTCCTGCACGTCGGCCAGCGACACGGTGGCCACGCGGTAGCCCTGGCGCGGCGAGGTGATCACCAGCGCTTCGCGCTCGAGGCGCATGAGGGCGTCGCGCACCGGCGACTTGCTGACCTCGAAGCGGGCGGCCAGTTCGGCCTCGCGCATTTCGGTGCCGGGTGGCAGCCGCAGCTGCAGGATGTCGGCGCGCAGCTGGTCGTAAATGGTCTCGCGCAAGAGTTTGCCGCCGGTGGGCGGCGCGATAAGGGTACTTGGATTCATTGCTGCCTGATATATCACGATGTCGATGACTTCCGATTCTATACGACATCTTTGATGGTGGCAATTTCTGATCGAAAAAATCTTTGCAACCGTGCTGCCATAGGAGAGGATGCAAGAACCCGCATTTATCCGTCGAACAATTGTTGACCGTAATTATTTTTGTGATATATCATCGGGAAAAAATAAAACAACCCTTTGATATTTCAGGAGACGAAAAATGATCAAGAAGATTCTCTCCGGCGCCATTGCGGCGCTGGCCCTGTCGACCGTGGTGCCGTTTGCGCTGGCGGCAGATGCCGATCCGATCCGCCTGGGCTTTCTGACGGTGCGCTCGGGCGCGCTGGCGGCGGGCGGCAAGCAGATGGAAGACGGCCTGCGCCTGTTCCTCAAGGAGCGCAACAACATGGTGGCCGGCCGCAAGATCGAGCTGTTCGTCGCCGACACGGGCGGCCAGCCGGCCATCACCAAGACCAAGACCCAGGAACTGGTCGAAAAGGACAAGGTCGACGTCATCATCGGGCCGCTGGCAGCGTTCGAGGCGCTGGCGATCGACGACTACGTGCGCAAGGCGCAGGTGCCGGTGATTTCGCCGTCGGCCGCCGCCGAAGACCTGACCCAGCGCAAGCCGAATCCGTGGTTCGTGCGCGCGGTCGGCACCTCGGCCCAGCCGAGCCACCCGATGGGCGAGTACGCCGCCAAGGAACTCAAATACAAGCGCATCGCCATCGTCGCCGACGACTTCGCCTTCGGCCATGAAATCGCCGCCGGCTTCCAGCGCACGTTCGAAGAGAACGGCGGCAAGGTGGTGCAGAAGCTGTGGTCGCCCCTGAACGTGGCCGACTACGGCAACTACATCGGCCAGATCCGGCCGGACGTCGACGCCGTGTATGCGGTGTTCGCCGGCGGCAACGGCATCAAGTTCCTGAAGCAGTACAACGAGTACGGCCTGAAGGGCAAGATCCCGCTGATCGGCGCCATGACGACCGTCGACGAAGGCGTGCTCAAGTCGATGGGCGACGAGGCGCTGGGCGTCATTTCCAGCGGCTGGTATGCGTCGACCGTCGACAACCCGAACAACAAGCGCTTCGTCGGCGCGATGATGGCCGACCACAAGTATGAACCGGGCTACTACACGATCGGCGCCTACGGCGCGGCGCTGATGATGGAGCAGGCGCTGAAAGCGGTGGCCGGCAAGGTCGAGGACAAGACGGCCTTCATGGCGGCGCTGCGCAAGGTGCAGGTGGCCGACGATCCGCGCGGCATGGTCAAGCTCGACGAGCTGGGCAACCCGCTGATGAACGTCTACATCCGCAAGGTCGAGCGCAAGAACGGCAAGCTGGTCAATTCGGTCGTCAAGACCTATCCGGCCGTCAGCCAGTTCTGGAGCTACGACAAGGCAGCCTTCCTGGCCAACCCGGTGTATTCGCGCGATTACCCGCCGGCGAAGAACCTGCAGAACTGATCCGGGCCGCCGCTGCGCCTCGGCGCTGGCGGCAGCAATCAAACCAAGAACGTCGTTCTCGCGAAAGCGGGGACCCATGCTGAACCGGCCGATGTGGCTGACGACGCTCAATGGATCCCCGCTGCGCGAGGACGACGTGCAGTAAGCGGAAAGTAATTCCATGTCCTTCTGGCTCATCCAGACCCTCAACAGCCTGGCGTTCGGCGCGGTGTTGTTCACCCTCGCCGCCGGCTTCTCCCTCATTTTTGGCATGATGCGCATCGCCAACCTGTCGCACGGCGCGTACTTCATGCTGGGCGCCTACGTGGGCCTCGCCGTCATGCAGCACGGCTACAGCTTCTGGCTGGCCGTGCTCGTCGCAGGCGTCACCGTCGCCCTGGTCGGCGGCATCGTCGAGCGCCTGGTGCTGCGCCGCCTGGCCGGCAACAGCCTGTCGCAGGTGCTCGCCACCCTTGGCGTCGCCTTCGTCATCGCCGACTTCAGCCTGTGGATGTGGGGCGGCGACCCGCAGCAGCTGTCCGCTCCCGATGCGCTGTCCGGCTCGGCACGCGTGATGGGGCTGGCGTTTCCCCTCTATCGCCTGTCGATGCTGATGTTCAGCGTCGTCATCGGCACCGGCCTGTGGCTGCTGCTCGACAAGACACGCCTGGGCATGATGATCCGCGCCAGCGTCGACGACATGCAGATGGCGCGCGGCATCGGCATCCCGGCCTCGCGCCTGTTCACGATCGTGTTCTGCATCGGCGCCGCGCTGGCGGGCGTCGGCGGCGTGCTGGCCGCGCCGATCCTGTCGGTGTATCCCGGCATGGACGCCGACATGCTGCCGCTGGCGCTGGTGGTCGTCATCCTCGGCGGCGTCGGCAGCCTGGCCGGCGCTTTCGTCGGCAGTTTCGTCATCGGCTGCATCTACACCTTCGGCCAGGTGCTGTTCCCGGACCTGGCCTACATCGTCCTGTTCCTGCCGATGGTAATTATCCTCGCCGTGCGTCCGCGCGGCCTGTTTGGAAAGATCGTCGCATGAAGCGCCTCCCCATCATTGTCCTGCTGGCGCTGCTGCTATTGCTGCCGCTGGCCGGCGGTAACTACTACATCAACCTGGCCAGCCAGGTGCTGATCGCGGCGCTGTTCGCCCTCAGCCTGAACCTGCTGGTCGGCTACGCCGGCCTGACCTCGCTCGGCCACGCCGGCTACCTCGGCCTGTCCGCTTACGTCAGCGGCTGGCTGATGCTCAACCTTCATTGGGGCCACCTGGCGTCGGCCGCCACGGCGCTGGTCGCGGCCACCGCGATGGCGGCCATCTTCGGCCTGGTCGCCCTGCGCGCCACCGGCCTGGGATTCTTGATGATCACGCTGGCGCTCGGCCAGATCCTGTGGGGCATCGCCTATCGCTGGGCCAGCGTGACCGGCGGCGACAACGGCCTGTCGGGGCTGACCCGCCCGAGCCCTTTCGGCATCGACCTCGGCGGCGCCAGCCACTTCTACTATTTCACGCTGGCGGTGTTCCTGCTGGTGTGGGGTGCCATTGCGGTGTGGGTCAGGTCGCCGCTGGGCGTGAGCGTGCGTGCCACGCGCGACCAGCCGCGCCGCATGAGCGCGCTCGGCTACAACGTCTGGCTGATCCGCTGGATCACCTTTGTCGTCAGCGGCTTTTTCGGCGCCGTCGCCGGCCTGATGTACGTCTACTACCACCAGTTCGTCAGCCCGCACAGCCTGTCGCTGGCCAATTCGGCCGAGATGCTGCTGATGGTGATCGCAGGCGGCCCGGCCACGCTCACCGGCCCGGTCATCGGCGCCGCGCTGGTGGTGCTGCTGAAAAACGTCGCCAGCGGCTTCGTCGAGCGCTGGATCATGCTGCTTGGCTTCGTGTTCATCTTCATCGTCATGTTCGTGCCGGGCGGGATCGTCGCCGGCGTGCAGCGCCTGGCCGACCGCCGGCGCAAAGGTGCGGAGGTGAAGGCATGAGCAAGGTACTCGAGATCAGCGGCCTGACCAAATCCTTCGGCGGCCTCAAAGCCACCCGCGCGGTGGACCTGCAAGTGGAGCGCGGCGAGCGCCACCTGCTGATCGGGCCCAACGGCGCCGGCAAGACGACGCTGTTCAACCTGATCGCCGGCGACCTCGGATCCGACGCCGGCGCCATTCGCCTGCTGGGGCAGGACGTGACGCACACCGCCACCGCGGCGCGCGCGCAGAGAGGGCTGGCGCGCACCTACCAGATTCTCACGCTGTTCGGCCGCGACACCCTGCTGCACAACGTCATGCTGGCGCTGCTGGGCAAGTCCGACCGGCGCTGGCGGCCGTGGGGCGTGTTCGCGCGCGACGCCGCGCTGCGCAGGCGCGCGCTCGAAGTGCTCGACTCGGTCGGCCTGGCGCCGAAGGCCGAACTGCCGCTGGAGCAGACCTCGTACGGCGAAAAGCGCCGGCTCGAGATCGCGATGGCGCTGGCGCAGCAGCCGCAGGTGCTGCTGCTGGACGAGCCGCTGGCCGGCCTGTCGTCGGAAGAGCGCACCGCCATCCTGGCGCTGCTGAACTCCATCCCCAAGGACATTACCATCCTGATGATTGAACACGATATGGAAATCGCGCTCGCCTTTGCCGACCGCGTCACGCTGCTGCACTACGGCGAAGTGATCGTCGGCGGCACGCGCCAGCAGGTGATCGACGACCCGCGCACCAGGGAGATCTACCTTGGCCACTGACATCCTGGCGGTGACGAACCTGAACGCCTACTACGCCGACAGTCACGTGCTGCACGACGTCTCGTTCGGCGTCCAGCGCGGGCGCCTGCATGCCCTGCTGGGCCGCAATGGCGCCGGCAAGTCCACCTGCATCAATGCCATCGTCGGTTTCCTCGGCGCGCGTTCGGGCAGCATTGTCCTCGACGGCGAAGCAATCGAGCGCAGTTCGCCCGAGCAGATCTGCCGCGCCGGCATCGGCCTGGTGCCGCAGGGGCGGCGCATCTTCCCGAGCCTGACGGTGCGCGAGAACCTCGACGTCGCCGGCCGCAAGCACACGCCGGCGGGGCGCCGCAGCTGGACGCGCGAAGACATCAACAACATCTTCCCGCGCCTGCGCGAGCGCCACAACCAGGCTGCCGGCAGCCTGTCCGGCGGCGAGCAGCAGATGCTGGCGATCGGCCGCGCCTTGATGACGAACCCGATGCTGCTGCTGCTCGACGAACCGTCCGAAGGCCTGGCGCCGCAGGTGGTGCGCGAGGTCGGCAACGTGCTCGAAGAGCTCAAGTCGCAGATCTCGATCGTCCTGGTCGAGCAGAACCTGGGCCTGGCGATGAAGGTAGCCGACGACGTCACCCTGCTCAATACCGGCCGTGTGGTCTTCACGGGGACCAAGGACAGCTTCAATGAACAACAGGCGACGCTGCAGTCGCACCTGGGAGTAGCGTGATGGAACACACCCTGAAAATGGCGGCCGTCGGGCCCTACAGCCTGCGCTACCTGGATGTGGGCGCCGGCACGCCGGTGGTGCTGATCCACGGCCTGGCCGGCGACTACACCGCCTGGCTGGCGCAGGTGGAGGCGCTGCGCCACGATTATCGCGTGATCGCCTTCGACAACCGCGGCGCCGGCCACAGCACGCAAGTGGACGAACCGGTCAGCACGCAGGACCTGGCCGACGACACCTTGAAGCTGATGGACTGCCTCGGCATCGCGCGCGCTCACGTGGTCGGCCGTTCGATGGGGGGCGCGGTCGCGCAGCACATGGCGCTCAAGGCGCCGGACCGCGTCATTTCGCTGGCGCTGTGCGCCTCGTTCGCGCGGCTCGACCCGCTGGGCCGGCGGGTGTTGCTGAACATGCGCGAGGCGCTCGCATGGCGCATGGACTGGAAGGATCATGCGCGCCACTCGGTGCAGAATTTCGTGTCGGCCGATTTCTTCAACCGCTATCCGGAGCGGGTGGCGGCGATCGAGGCGCTGATCGGCGGCGAGACGCGGCTGCCGGCCTGCTACAGCCGCCAGAACGAGGCCTGCCAGCAGCACGACACGCTGCCTGAACTTGGCCGCATCACCCAGCCGACGCTGGTGATGGGCGGCGACAGCGACCCGATTTGTTCGTTGACGGCGACCGCGATGCTGTCGGATGGCCTGCCGAACGTGCGCACCGAGATTTTTGCGGGCGCCAGCCACTTCTTTTTGATGGAGCAGCCGGAGAAGTTCATCAAGCTGCTGAGCGATTGGCTGCGCGCGAACGATGCTTGAAATCGGCTGATGCGTGCCAATATATTAGTCTGACTAATATGAAGGGGCTAGCGTGAGCAAACCAATCAGGATCGATTTCGTGTCGGACGTCTCGTGCCCGTGGTGCGTGATCGGCCTCAAGTCGCTGGAGCAGGCGCTCGAGAACGTGGGCGACGCCGCCAGCGCCGAGCTGCACTTCCAGCCGTTCGAGCTCAACCCGGCCATGGCGCCGGAAGGCGAAGACATCGGCGAGCACCTCGCCCGCAAGTACGGCGCCAGCGCCGCGCAGCGCAACGAGACGAGCGAAATGATCCGCGCCCGCGGCGCCGAACTCGGTTTCGAATTCAACCAGCGCGACCGCATCTACAACACCTTCGACGCGCACCGGCTGCTGCACTGGGCCGAGGAGCATGGCTTGCAGCGCGAACTGAAGATGGCGCTGTTCGACGCCTATTTCACCGACAGCGAGAGCCCGGCGTCGCACGCGGTGCTGCTGCGGGTGGCGGGCGAGGTCGGGCTCGACAAGGCAGAGGCGGCGCGCATTCTGGCTTCGGACACGTATGCCGAGGAAGTGCGCGAGGCCGAGCAATTCTTCCAGCGCCAGGGGATCAACTCGGTGCCGGCGGTCATCATCAACCAGCGCCACCTGATTTCCGGCGGCCAGCCGCCCGAGGTGTTCGAGCGCGCGCTGCGCCAGATCCTCGCCGAGGAATAACCGCCCGTCTCCCTCGACAATCACCCGTCATCCTCGCGAAAGCGGGGATCCATGCTGAGCCCGAAATACCGATCCGCTAGCTCTGTATGGATCCCCGCTGCGCGAGGCGCTCTTTTGGTGCGCTGCACAACAACAGTGCCTGAATTTGCGCCAGGGCGAGCACCTCCGTCTTATTCCCCCTCTATTTCGTGTTTTCCCGCTGGCACGCCAATTGCTGATGCATAGCTGACGGCAGACGCTTCGCGTCTGCTCCGACTTTGACTGCAAGCCGCGCCAACGAGGGAACCATGACCACCGATACCAACACCAGCCCGACCCGCCGCACCATCCTCAAAGCGGGCGCCGCCTCGATCACCGGCCTGGCCAGCAGCGGCGCCTGGGCCGCCGGCTCCGACAAGCCCGAAAAGGAAGAGGTCAAGATCGGCTTCATCCCGCTCACCGACTGCGCCTCGGTGGTGATGGCGTCCGTGCTGGGCCTGGACAAGAAATACGGCATCAAGATCGTGCTGTCGAAGGAATCCTCCTGGGCCAGCGTGCGCGACAAGCTCGTCAACGGCGAACTCGACGCCGCGCACGTGCTCTACGGCCTGGTCTACGGCGTGCAGATGGGTATCGGCGGCCCCAAGAAGGACATGGCGGTGCTGATGAACCTGAACCACAACGGCCAGGCCATCACGCTGTCGAAAAAAGTGGCGGACAAGGGCGGCGTCGACGGGCCGTCGCTGGCGCGGCTGATGCAGGCCGACAAGCGCGAATACTCCTTCGCCCAGACTTTCCCCACCGGCACCCACGCGATGTGGCTCTATTACTGGCTCGCCACCTACGGCATCAACCCGATGAAGGACGCCAAGGTCATCACTGTGCCGCCGCCGCAGATGGTGGCCAATATGCGGGTCGGCAACATGGACGGCTTCTGCGTCGGCGAACCATGGAACCACCGCGCCATCGTCGACGGCGTCGGCATCACCGCCGCCACCACCCAGGACATCTGGAAGGACCATCCGGAAAAGACGCTCGGCACCACCGCCGAATGGGCCAAGGCCCACCCGAACACGGCGCGCGCGCTGATCGCCGCCGTCCTCGAAGCGGGCAAGTGGATCGACGCCTCGCTGTCGAACAAGAACCGGATGGCGGCCACCATCGCCGACAAGTCCTACGTGAACACCTCGGTCGACGTCATCAACCAGCGCATCCTCGGCCGCTACCAGAACGGCATGGGCAAGACCTGGGACGACCCGAACTACATGAAGTTCTTTAACGACGGCAGCGTCAACTTCCCCTACCTGAGCGACGGCATGTGGTTCATGACCCAGCATAAGCGCTGGGGCCTGCTCAAAGCAGAGCCGGACTACCTGGCCACCGCCACCGCGGTCAACCAGATCGCGCTGTACAAGGAGGCCGCCGCGCTGGCGGGCGTGAGCGTGCCGAAGTCGCCGATGCGCACCACCAAGCTGATCGACGGCACCGTCTGGGATGGCAAGAATCCCAAGGCGTACGCGGAATCATTCAAGATCAAAGCCTGAAGGAGCAGCACATGAGCGCAGTATTCGACCCCGCCGCGCGCGGCACCGCCAGCGCCCCGATGACGACGCACCTGCCGGACAAGCCGCGCCGCAGCCAGCGCCTGGCCAGCCAGGGCGTGCGCCTGGGCGGCCAGTCGCGCCTGAACGCCTGGCTGCTCAAGATACTGCCGCCGGTCCTCGGGCTCGCGCTGCTGGTGCTGGTGTGGCAGATCATCGCCGTCAAGAACAGCGCCTTTCCGTCGCCGGCGGTGACAGCTGCCGAAGCGGCGCGCCTGTTCGCCGACCCGTTCTACAGCAAGGGCCCGAACGACCAGGGCATCGGCTGGAACATCCTCGCTTCGCTCAAGCGCGTGGCGGTCGGCTTCGGCCTGGCGGCCGTGGTCGGCATCCCGCTTGGCTTCATGGTCGGCCGCTTCAAGTTT
Source organism: Burkholderiales bacterium (assembly GCA_038248405.1). GTDB lineage: Bacteria > Pseudomonadota > Gammaproteobacteria > Burkholderiales > Burkholderiaceae_D > JAFCUW01. Next base: position 14,464 of record JBBRXM010000028.1, on the reverse strand, counting down.
TTGGCCGGGATGTTCAACCCGGTCATCAGCCTGCTCAAACCCGTGTCGCCGCTGGCCTGGCTGCCGATTGGCCTGCTGGTGTTCAAGGCGGCCGACCCGGCGGCGATCTGGTCGATCTTCATCTGCTCGATCTGGCCGATGATCATCAACACCGCGGTCGGCGTGCAGCGCGTGCCGCAGGATTACATGAACGTGGCGCGCGTGCTCAATCTGTCGGAGTGGAAGATATTCACCAAGATCCTGCTGCCGTCGGTGCTGCCCTACATGCTGACCGGGGTGCGGCTGGCGATCGGCACAGCGTGGCTGGTGATCGTCGCCGCCGAGATGCTGACCGGCGGCGTGGGCATCGGCTTCTGGGTCTGGGACGAGTGGAACAACCTGAACGTCCCGCACATCATCATCGCCATCGTGGTGATCGGCGTGGTCGGGCTGCTGCTCGAACAGGCGCTGGTGGCCCTGGCCAGGTCGTTCACCTACGAAGAAACCGGAGCCTGACATGAACACGCAAAAATTCATCGAAGTGCAGGGCGCCGAGATGCGCTTCGATACCAAGAAGGGCAGCTTCCACGCGCTCACCGACATCAACCTGGCGGTGGCGCAGGGCGAATTCATCACGCTGATCGGCCACTCCGGCTGCGGCAAGTCGACCCTGCTGAACCTGATCGCCGGATTGACCCGTGCCACCGACGGCGCCCTGATCTGCGCCGGCCGCGAGATCGCCGGGCCGTCGCCGGAACGCGGCGTCGTCTTCCAGAACCACTCGCTGCTGCCGTGGCTGACCTGCTTCGAGAACGTCTACCTGGCCGTCGAGCGCGTGTTCGGCGCGCAGGAACCGAACGCGCGCCTGCGCGAGCGCACCGCCGCCGCGCTGGCGCTGGTGGGCTTGACGGCGGCGGCGCAGAAGCGGCCCAACGAGATCTCCGGCGGCATGAAGCAGCGCGTCGGAATCGCGCGGGCGCTGTCGATGGAGCCGAAGGTGCTGCTGATGGACGAGCCGTTCGGCGCCCTCGACGCGCTCACGCGCGCCCACCTGCAGGACGAACTGCTGCGCATCGTCGCACAAACCAATTCGACCGTCGTGATGGTCACGCACGACGTCGACGAAGCGGTGCTGCTGTCGGACCGCATCGTGATGATGACCAACGGGCCGGCGGCGACCATCGGCGACATCGTCCAGGTCAGGCTGGAGCGACCGCGCGAGCGCGTGGCGCTGGCGCAGGACGCGCTCTACATCGAATACCGCACGCGGGTACTGGAGTTCCTGTATCACCGCCAGGCTCGCCCGAGCAGGGAAGCTGCCTGATTCAGGTCATCTCCATCACGATCGGCTGGTGGTCCGAGGCGGCCGTTTCGGACAGCACCTCCACCGAGGCGACGCGGTGGACCAGGTCGTCGGTGACGAAAAAGTAGTCGTAGCAATCGGGCTTGTCGGGCCAGTCGAAGCCGTGCAGGCCGGCCGTCGGCGCGCGCGCCTGGCCCTGGTGGGTGGCGCTCCAGGCGTCGACCAGCGGCAGCGCGATGCCTTCTTCGGGCGCCAGCAGTTCGCGGTATTCGGGCGACTCGGGCGTGAGGTTGAAGTCGCCGCAGTAGATCGCCGAACCGGGGCGAAAGCCAAGCTGGAACGGCGCATCCAGCGTGGGATCGGGGGCGAACAGGCGGGCGCGCTCGCATGTTTCCCAGTGCAGGTAGCGGATCTGGCGCACCTGCGCCATGCGCTGCGCCAGCGAATAGTATTCGAGATGGGTGGTGAGCACGCGCACCTTGCCGCTGGGGGCGTCGATGACGGTTTCGATCATCCCGCGCGGCATGCCCGAGGGGCTGGATGGGTCGGGTGGCCACGGCAGCAGGTGGCGGTGCACCTGGGTGATGCGGAATTTGGAGAGCAGCAGGTTGCCGAACAGGCGCGGCAGGTTGTTCCTGTAGATTTCGCTGGTGGGTTCCTGCACCGAATGGTAGCCGCCGAAAGCGCCTGCCAGCTGGCGAAACTGGTTGGCGGTGGCGCTGCCTTCGAGCTCGGGGTGGTTCGCCGCGACTTCCTGCAGGCAGATGACGTCCGCGTTCAGCTTGCGCAGCACGTCGATGATCGCGTGGATCCGGATGCGGCCGTCCTTGCCGCAGCCCCAGTGAATATTCCAGCTAACAACACGCATAGCGAGCCTCCGGAGATACTAAACCGGCATCGATAGTGGCATTTTTTGAGCGGTGACGGTCACACCGTAGGATATCGTTACAAATTGCAATTGACGGCGGTCGATGCGATGTGGCGCGCCGATGCGCTCAGCATAAGTTGGAACCGGATTTCGCCGCGCAGTGTTAGCGTATCAAACCACCTTGATTTCATCGAGCGGCCAGCGCGGCCGGACGTTGAACGAATAGTCCTTCTGCGCCGCCTGCGGATTGATCTGCAGGCGCATCGCCCCCGCGAACGCGATCATCGCGCCGTTATCGGTACAGAACTCGAGCTCCGGATAAAACACCTTGAATTTTTTCGCCGCCGCCGCCGCATCGAGCGAGGCGCGCAGCTGCGAATTGGCGCCGACGCCGCCGGCGATCACCAGCCGCTTCAGGCCGGAATGCTTGATCGCGCTGACGCATTTGGCGGTCAGCACATCGACGATCGCATCGACGAAGCCGCGCGCGATATCGGCCTTGTCCTGCTCGCAGATATTGGCGATGATTTTTTCTTCATGGTTTTTCACCACCGTCAGCACCGCCGTTTTCAGGCCCGAAAAGCTGAAATTGAAGTCTTTCGAGTGCAGCATCGGCCGCGGCAGCTTGTAGGCGAGCGGATCGCCGAATTCGGCCAGGCGCGAAATGGCCGGCCCGCCGGGATAGCCGAGGCCAAGCAGCTTGGCCGATTTGTCGAAGGCTTCGCCGGCGGCGTCGTCGAGCGTTTCGCCAAGCAGCGTGTACTGGCCCACGCCGTCGACGCGCATCAGCTGCGTGTGGCCGCCCGACACCAGCAGCGCGATGAACGGGAACGCCGGCGGATCGGCCGCCAGCAGGGGCGAGAGCAGGTGGCCTTCGAGGTGATGCACGCCGAGCACCGGCTTGTCGGCGGCGAGCCCCAGCGCGCAGGCGATCGACGAGCCGACCAGCAGCGCGCCGGCCAGGCCAGGACCCTGGGTGTAAGCGATAGCGTCGATCTCGGCCAGCGTCACGCCCGCTTGCGACAGCGTGTGCTCGAGCAGCGGGATGGCGCGGCGGATATGGTCGCGCGAGGCGAGCTCCGGCACCACGCCGCCGTACTCCTCGTGCATGGCAACTTGGGAGTGAAGGGCATGGGACAGCAGGCCGCGTTGCGTGTCGTACAACGCAAGGCCGGTTTCATCGCAGGAGGATTCGACGCCGAGAACGATCATGGGGTGCAGGCAAAGGAGGGAAGGTGACATTGTAAAGCACTGGTGCACCGTCTGACCCCGGTTGAGTTGGCGCCTGCGAATCCGGGGTCTGACCCAAAAACCGGGTCAGACCCCTGTTGACACTTACGGCCGCTGCAGCAATTCCGCGTGCGCCGCGCGCAGCATCGTCTCGGTCGACGCCCAGTCGATGCAGCCGTCCGTCACCGAGCAGCCGTACTTCAGCTGCGACAGGTCGGCCGGAATCTTCTGGTTGCCGCCGACGATGTTCGATTCGATCATCACGCCCACCAGCGACTTGTTGCCGTGCCTGATCTGCTGGATCACGTCCGACATCACCAGCGGCTGCAGCTCGGGCTTTTTATAGCTGTTGGCGTGCGAGCAGTCGACCACCAGGTTGGCGGGCAAGCCAGCCTTGCTGAGCGCCTGCTCGGCAATGGCCACCGATACCGAGTCGTAGTTCGGCCGGCCGTCGCCGCCGCGCAGCACCACGTGGCCATACGCATTGCCGCTGGTGCGCACGATCGACACCGTGCCTTCGCCATTGATGCCGAGGAAGGAGTGCGGATGCGCCGACGACAGGATGGCGTTGACGGCGATGCTGATGTCGCCGTCGGTGCCGTTCTTGAAGCCGACCGGGGTCGACAGGCCCGACGACATCTCGCGGTGCGTCTGCGACTCGGTGGTGCGCGCGCCGATCGCGGTCCAGGCGATCAGGTCGCCCAGGTACTGCGGCGAAATCGGGTCGAGCGCCTCGGTCGCCGTCGGCAGGCCCATCTCGCACACATCGAGCAGGAACCGGCGCGCCTTCTCCATGCCTTCATTGACGCGGAACGAATCGTCCATGTCAGGGTCGTTGATGTAGCCCTTCCAGCCGGTGGTGGTGCGCGGCTTTTCGAAGTACACGCGCATCACCAGCAGCATCGTGTCCTTCACTTCTTCCTGCAGCGTGAGCAGGCGCGCGGCGTAGTCGAGCCCGGCCACAGGGTCATGGATCGAGCACGGGCCCACCACCACGAACAGGCGCTTGTCCTTGCGGTCGATGATGTTGCGCAGCGCTTCGCGGCCCTTCATCACGGTGTCGAACGCGCCAGAGGACAGCGGCAGCTTGGCATGCAGCTCGACCGGGGTCGGCATGCGGCCAAACGAGGTGACGTTGGTATTTTCGACGTTGGTGTTTTCGATATCTGCGGTGGTCATGACGCTGCTTCCTGCTTGATGTGGTGCAAGCAGTTTAGCGTTAATTCGCGCCGGGCGCAGGGCTGCGGCCAAAAAACGGCCGCAGCGCCAGGCAGCCCGGCGGGCACATCACTGCGGCGGCGCCTCGCTGTCTTCCGGCGCCGTCGCCACGATGTTGTCAACGCTGCCGGGCTCGGCATCGTCGGGCGAGGCCGCCACCAGCGCCAGCACCGCGGCGTAGAAAGTATCGACGGTCGGCTCCGGCGTCGGCGGGAATGGATTGCTGTCGTCGCCATTGCCGCAGCCGGCCAGCAGCAGCGCGGCCATCAGGCTCAGTTTTTTCATGATGCTCTCCTGTCATGCGGTCAGGGTTGCTGCGGCGAACCCGGCAGCGGCGTCTTGAGGTAGGGGAAGCTGTCGTTGAACGCGGCGGCATTGAGGAAGGCGCCGTCGGTGAACTGCACCGCACCGGAGGGGGCGTCGGCCGGCAGGCAGCCGATGCTGAGCGTACACAGCTTGCCCATCACCACCCGCAGCTCGATGTCGACCACGTCGTCACCCGGCCGGCGGCCATTCGGGAAGCCGGCGTTGTCGCCGCCGATGACGCCCAGGCGGTTCTGCGCGCCCGCCGCGGTCGGCGCGATCGAGGTGTTCAGGCGTAGCATTTCGGCCGGGCTCACGCTCTTCGGCTGGTTCAGGCCGGTAATGCCGGTGAGGAAGGTCGCGACCAGGTCGTTGCGCGGGAAGTTGCGCGGCGCCTTGACGCCGGCGGCGCTGAACAGCGATTCGATCAGCGCCGGCAGCGTGGGGTTGGTGACGTAATCGGCGAACTGGGCGTCGGCGGCCGGCTTGCTGTGGTTGAAGCGGTCTTTCTGCTTGAGGCCGATGACGACTTCATTTACCAGGGGCATGCCCAGGCGCGACACCTGCACCCAGGGGCCGCCCTCGAGCGAGGCGCCGACGCTGGCGCCCGGCGTGGGATTGAGCAGGCGGCCCTGGCGCAGGCTGGCCGTGGTCCAGGCGCCGATCACCGGGTCGCCGTTGGTGGCGTTCAAGACGCACGTGGTCGGCACCTCCAGCTCGATCGAGGTGACGTTCTTGTCGGCCAGGTCGTCGCGCGCCGACGTCTCGGCGTTCGGGTTGAAGTCGACCGCGGGTGCCTTGTAATTGATGAGGTCGAACGTTTCGCCAAGGTTGACCACGAAGGAATCCTTGCGCTGCCCGACGAACATGCGCGCCGGCAGCAGGCAGCCGGGAATGTTGATGTTGTAGAGGTGCTTGGCGGCGTAGGCGTCGTAGTTGGGAATCGACTTGTTGCCGATATTGTCGATCGGCTTGTCGAAGGTGGCGCCGCCGCCATCGGCGTTGGACACCGCATCGCGCGTGCCCTTGCGGCGGTCGCCCCGCACCACGGTGACGGTGTAGGTTTCGCGCACGTTGATGTTGGCTGAATTGACGCTGTCGATCGGGCCGCTGTTGATGAGCGGGATCGACACCTGCTTGCCGCCCACGCTGAGCTGGGTGTCCTTGTTGGTGTTCTTGAAGCGGAACTGGAAGGTGATGTCTTCCTTGCCGTCGCCGCTGTTGTCGATGTGGATTTCGTAGAGAGCGTCAGGGTCCAGCGAGAAGAAGTTGGGGCCGCCGTAAGCGTCCTGCAGCGGCAGGTAGTTGGCGATCAGCGTGGTGTAGGCGCTGCGGTCGGCCTGGTAACTGCGGAACATGTAGAAGTCGGTGCCGTCCACTTTCGGCATGCGCGCGATGAACGGCGCCTCGCGGTGGCTGGACGCCTGGGCCGGCGGCGCCAGGCCGAGTGCCAGCAGGTTGCCGGCAATGACAGCGCTTATTGTTGCCCTTCTCAGCTGTGACATGTCGTTCTCCTCGAATGGGTGCAACCTTCATTCTGGTGCGCGCGGATCGACGCCGGTTTGGCGCCAGATCAGGTGTGGCGGAAAAGATGGCCCGTGTCGGTGTAAGCTTGGGCCTATGAATACATTGAAAGAACCATTCGCCGCCGGCCGCTTCATCAAGGAGATCGGCCGCGGCAAGAAGGGCGCGCGCAGCCTGTCGCGCGAGGATGCGCGTGACCTGTATGCGGCGATGCTGGACGGCCGCGTGTCCGACCTGGAACTCGGCGCCGTCGTGCTGGCGATGCGTTTCAAGGGCGAGTCGGTGGAAGAGACTGCCGGCTTCCTGGAAGCGTCGGAAGCGTCCTTCGCACTGCTGCCGGCGCCGCCCGGCCAGTACGCGCCGGTGCTCATTCCGAGCTACAACGGCGCGCGCAAGATGGCCAACCTGACGCCGCTGCTGGCGATGCTGCTGGCGCGCGAGGGTGTGCCGGTGCTGGTGCACGGCGTCACGCGCGACCCCGGGCGCGTCACCACCGCCGAGATCTTCGAGGCGATGGGCTTGCCGGCGGCGTCCGGCGCGGCCGACACGCAGGCGGCGCATGCGCGCGGCCTGCCCAGTTTCCTGCCGGTCGAGGTGCTGGCGCCGAAGATGGCGCGTTTGCTGTCGCTGCGCCGCATCCTCGGCGTACGCAACTCGACCCACACGCTGGTCAAGATCCTGCAGCCCTACCAGGGGCCGGCGCTGCGGCTGGTGTCGTACACCCATCCGGAATACCTCGAGATGCTGGCCGAATACTTCACCACGGCGGCGCCGGCGGCGCGCGGCGACGCCTTCCTGATGCGCGGCACCGAGGGTGAAACGGTGGCCAACGCCAACCGCGCCCAGCAGATCGACTGGTTCCATGGCGGTGAGCGCACCCTGCTGGTGCAGCGCGATGCACCGACAGATGACCTGGCGGCGGTGCCGCCCGACCGTGACGCGGCCACCACGGCCGCCTGGATTACCCGTGCGCTACGGGGCGAGGAGCCGGTGCCGCCGTCGATTGCCGCGCAAGTGGCACAGTGTTTGCTAGCTTCCAGGGCATTACAGGCGAACAGGGGCGGCGATCATGGAGAGCACGGGCAAGGTATGGCTGGTGGGGGCGGGGCCGGGCGATCCTGAACTGCTGACGCTCAAGGCGGTACGGGCGATTGCCGCGGCCGACGTGGTGCTGGTGGACGACCTGGTCAATCCCGACATCCTGGCGCACGCGTCGGCGTCGGCCCGCATTGTCCCGGTGGGCAAGCGTGGCGGCTGCACGTCGACGGCGCAGGCCTTCATCGAGCGGCTGATGGTGTCGGAGGCGCAAGCCGGGCGGCAAGTGGTGCGGCTCAAGGGCGGCGATCCGTTCGTGTTCGGCCGCGGCGGAGAAGAGCGCGCATTCCTGATGGCGGCCGGGGTCGAGGTCGAGGTCATCAACGGCATCAGCAGCGGCCTGGCGGCGCCGTCGGCGATCGGCGTGCCGCTGACCCATCGCGACTGGAGTTCCGGCGCCATCTTCGTCACCGGGCACGAGCGGCAGGACGAACATGGCGCGGCGCGCACGCCCGACTGGGCGCTGCTGGCCAGGACCGGGCTGACGCTGGTGATTTATATGGGCGTGGCCAGGTGCCGGCAGATCCAGGCGGCGCTGCTGGCCGGCGGCAAGGCGGGGACGACGCCGGTGGCGGTGATCCAGTCGGCCACCGGGAGCGGGCAGGCGCACCTGCTGACCACGCTGGCGGAGCTGGCGGATGACCTGGTGATGTCGGGGTTGGGCAGCCCGAGCATTATTGTGGTTGGGGATGTGGTGCGGTGTGCGGATGTTTGCGGGGGCCAGCCACGAACCCGTGCACCGTTTACAATCACGCCTTTCAGTAATCAGCGGGATCGGCAGCAACCATGGCAAAACAATTCGATGTAGCGGTGATCGGCGCCGGCGCCGCCGGCATGATGTGCGCGGCCGTGGCCGCCCAGCGCGGCAAGCGCGTGGTCCTGATCGACCACGCCGAGAAGCTGGCCGAGAAGATCCGCATCTCCGGCGGCGGCCGCTGCAACTTCACCAACGTCAACACGACGCCGGCCAACTTCCTGTCCGCCAACCCGCACTTCGCCAAGAGCGCCCTGTCGCGCTACACGCCGCACGACTTTATCGCGCTGGTCAAGAAACACCGCATCGGCTACCACGAGAAGCACCGCGGCCAGCTGTTCTGCGACGAGTCCGCCGAGCAGATCATCCAGATGCTCAAGGCAGAGTGCGCCGCCGGCGGCGTCGAATGGCGCATGCCGACCAAGGTCGAGTCGGTCGAGCAGTTCCCGGAAGGCTTCCTGCTGTCGACCGACACCGGCGACGTCAATGCCGACAACGTGGTGATTGCCACCGGCGGCCTGTCGATCCCGAAAATCGGCGCCACCGACTTCGGCTACCAGATCGCCACCCAGTTCGGCCTCGCGCTGGTCGAGCCGCGCCCCGGCCTGGTGCCGCTCACTTTTGATGGCCCGAGCTGGGAAACGTTCGCGCCGCTGGCCGGCATCGCCCTCGAAGTCGAAGTGGAAACGAGCTCCGGCAAGGGCCGCGGCGCCCTGAAGGGCAAGTTCCGCGAAGACCTGCTGTTCACCCACCGCGGCCTGTCCGGCCCCGCCATCCTGCAAATTTCCAGCTACTGGACGGCGGGCACGCCGATCATCGTCAACCTGTTGCCGGACATGGACGTGGCCGAGGTGCTGATCGAGGGCAAGGGCACCTTCAAGAAGCAGATGGGCAACGTGCTGTCGCAATGGCTGCCCACGCGCCTGGCGGAAGGCCTGCTCGAGGCGAACGGCTTCGCGCTCGACGCCCGCCTGGCCGACATGCCGGACGCCAGGCTGCGCAAGCTGGGCGACGCCATCAACCGCTGGGCGATCGTGCCGGCCGGCTCGGAGGGCTACCGCAAGGCCGAGGTCACGCTGGGCGGGGTCGACACGCGCGAACTGTCGCAACAGACGATGATGGCCAACAAGGTGCCGGGCCTGTATTTCATCGGCGAAGCGGTGGACGTCACCGGCTGGCTGGGCGGCTACAATTTCCAGTGGGCGTGGGCCTCCGGCGTGGCCGCCGGCAGCGCGATTGCCTAGCGGGCAGGGGGCGTTTGCCTGTGGCTGTTGCGAAACAGCTTGGCGAAAAGCTTCCCCTGCTTGTCAAATGCTGCTAGAATCTCGTTCTTCCCCTAATCTAACGGTTTGATTTTTACATGACCACTATTCGCCTTAAAGAAAACGAGCCGTTCGAAGTCGCAATGCGTCGCTTCAAGCGCACGATCGAAAAAACCGGTCTGCTGACAGAACTGCGCGCCCGCGAGTTCTACGAAAAGCCAACGGCTGAGCGCAAGCGCAAGCTGGCAGCTGCTGTGAAGCGTCACTACAAGCGCATTCGCAGCCAACAACTGCCTAAGAAATTATTCTAAGATTGCTGGGCCAGTGATCCGGGACGGCGATAGCCTCTCCGGGTACACGGTCTGATGCGTCGCAAGCCCGCTCCGGTGTTACCGCAGCGGGTTTTGCTATTTATAGCTTTCGAAAAGAGGATGCCATGAGCCTGAAAGAACAGATCACCGACGACATGAAAGCGGCGATGCGCGCCAAGGAAGCGGGCAAGCTGGGTACGATCCGCCTGATCCTGGCCGAAATCAAGCGCAAGGAAGTCGACGAGCGCATCGACGTCAACGACGAGCAGGCGCTGGCGATCATCGAGAAGATGATCAAGCAGCGCAAGGATTCGATCTCGCAGTTCGAGGCGGGCAACCGCGCCGACCTGGCCGACATCGAAAAAGCCGAGCTCGAAGTGCTGGCCGCCTACATGCCGGCGGGACTGTCGGAAGCCGAAATCGGCGCCGCCGTCGCTGACGCCGTGGCAGCCTCCGGCGCCGCCGGCCCACAGGACATGGGCAAGGTCATGGCCATCATCAAGCCGAAAATGCCCAAGGGCACCGACATGGGCCTGGTGTCGAGCATGATCAAGAAGGCATTGGCCTAAGGTCTGACCCCGGTGTGCAGCCGCCAACAACACCGGGGCCAGACCCTTAATAGAAAAACCAGGGTCTGACCCCGCGGCAGCCGCTTGCGGCGTATCAGTTGTTTTAAGTCAACCTGACAGTCGGCTGGCGGTATAGTCTGACTTTAGACAAGGACTGTTCATCCAACGTGATTCCTCAATCATTTATCACCGATTTGCTTAACCGGGTCGACATCGTCGACGTGGTCGGCCGTTACGTCCAGCTGAAAAAGGGCGGCGCCAATTACATGGGCCTGTGCCCCTTCCACAACGAAAAATCCCCCAGCTTCACGGTCAGTCCGACCAAGCAGTTCTACCACTGCTTCGGCTGCGGCGCGCACGGCACCTCGATCGGCTTCCTGATCGAATACTCGGGCATGGGCTTCGTCGACGCCGTCAAGGACCTGGCGCAAAACGTCGGCATGGTCGTGCCGGACGCCGACGACAAGATCCCGCCGGCCCAGCGCGCCGCCATCCAGGCGCAGTCGATGGCGCTGACCGACGCCATGACGGCTGCCTGCGACTTTTACCGCGGCCAGCTGCGCGGCGCCGACAACGCCATCGCCTACCTCAAAAACCGCGGGCTGACGGGCGAGGTGGCGGCCCGCTTCGGCATGGGCTACGCCCCCAGCGGCTGGGATAGCCTGAAGGCCGTGTTCCCCGACTACGACGCGCTGGCGCTGGTGGAATCGGGCCTGGTCATCGACAAGGTCGACGAGGACGGCGGCAACAAGAAGCGTTACGACCGTTTCCGCGAACGCATCATGTTCCCGATCCGCAACACCAAGGGCCAGGTGATCGGCTTCGGCGGCCGCGTGCTCGACCAGGGCGAGCCGAAATACCTGAACTCGCCGGAAACGCCGCTGTTCCAGAAGGGCCTCGAGCTGTACGGCCTGTTCGAAGCGCGCCAGGCGATCCGCGACGCCGGCTATGTGCTGGTGACGGAAGGCTACATGGACGTGGTGGCGCTGGCGCAGCTGGGCTTTCCGCAGGCGGTGGCCACGCTCGGCACCGCGTGCACCACGACCCACGTGACCAAGCTGTTGCGCCAGACCGACACCGTGATCTTCAGCTTCGACGGCGACCGCGCCGGCCGCAAGGCGGCGCGCCGCGCGCTCGAGGCCTGCCTGCCGCAAGTGTCGGACAACAAGACCATCAAGTTCCTGTTCCTGCCGGCCGAGCACGACCCGGACAGTTTCGTGCGCGAGCGGGGCTTCGAAGCGTTCGAGCAGGAAATCCACGAGGCGATGCCCTTGTCGCAATTCCTGCTGCGCGAGGCATCGGGCGAGCACGACCTGTCCACGCCGGAAGGGCGCGCCCGCGTGCAGTTCGACGCCAAGCCGCTGCTGCAGTCGATGGCGCCGTCGTCGTTGCGCCTGCAGATCGTGCGCGGGCTGGCCAGCATCACCCAGTCAACCCCGGCTGAGATCGAAGCGTTATTCGAACTGGCCAAGCCGGTGTCGGTCGCGCGGCGGGCGCCGCCGCGGCAGGGGCGGCCGCAGCCGGTGGGGCTGGAGTTGCAGATCCTGCGCCACCTGGTGGCGCACCCGCCGCTGGCGATGGAGCTCGATGATGCTGCTTTGCAATCGTTTGACTTTTTCGGCCCCGAATCGGCCGAGCGGCTGCGCCAGTTAGTTGCCGCCGCGCTCGCACTGGGACCGAACGGCGGGTTCGCCGCCCTGTCACAGCATCTGCACGAGGCCGGCGTGGAATACGACGCCCTCATTGCCGAGATCGCTTCGGAGCCGGAGTCCGACTTCGACAGCGTCAAATTGTGGCTGGTCGCCACTGTGAGGCAGCTCAAGCTGGACGCATTAAAACAGGAATTGAACCAGTTGTTTTCCTCCGGTCTGACCTCAGATCAGATGGGCGTGCGCTACCGCGAAATCACCGCCATCCAGAACCAGCTGAAGCTGGAAGAAGAGGCCGAAAAGATCGCTGCCAAGGGGTAGATATTGCCTCTGTTCAAGAGGTTGCCATAACTAGAAAATATTGGGGTGCGTGCTATAATAAAACGATAAGTATTGTGTTCTTTGGCATCATTCTTGGTTTCCGAAGAGTGCGATATTTCTAGACAGTTGGGCTCTTGATCGGCGCGGATGGTGGCGCCGGCGGCCGGGGCCGGCTTTGGTTGCGACAGCGCGGTATGCGCTCGATGGCGGACGATCGTTTGCCCCGCAGCCAGCAAGGTCTACGTCCCCAATCGCCGCGGTACTGCAGTTGTCATACTGCGGGAAACGGCAGCGCGGATGGTGCGGCGGGCGAAGTGAAGGTTGAGAGCGAAGGTGGAAGAGTGCAATGCCAGGCGGGCTCGCGAGGGCTGGCCGGGAGACGTAGGCCCGGATAGGGCGGCAACAAAACTTTATCTAAATCCAGCGTAAAGCTAGTCGTTGTGACATCGAAAGCGCCTGTGCCAATCAAGAAACCCGAATCCAAGGTGGCTGAAAAGCCAATGAAAATGTCCGCAAAAGCCGACAAAGCGCAAGACAAAGCCGAAGCCCGCGCGCCCGCCGCGCCAGCCGGCGCGAGCACGGCTGGCGTCAGCCAGACCACCGACGCCGCCGCCCTGGCCGCGATCGACACGTCCGGCTACGTGCTGCCGTCAGTCAAGGTGCCGGGTCGCCGCGGCCGCAAGCCAAAGGAATTCCAGCCTGAAAACGACGAAGTCGCCGCCCTCAACGCGGTCGAGCGCGCCGAACTGAAGGCGGTCGACAAGGCCAAGGCCAAGGACCGCAAGGCCAAGGAAAAGGCGCTGCTGAAGGATGCTTTCTCGTCCGACACCGAGGCGACCGAGGAAGAACTCGAGCGCCGCCGCAACAAGCTGAAGACCCTGATCAAGTTCGGCAAGGAACGTGGCTTCCTCACGTACGCCGAGATCAACGACCACCTGCCTGAAAACATCGTCGATCCGGAAGCGATCGAGGGCATCATCGGCACCTTCAACGACATGGGCATCGCGGTGTACGAGCACGCGCCGGACGCCGAGTCGCTGCTGCTGACCGACAACGTCGCCACCGTCACCAGCGACGACGAAGCCGAAGCGGCCGCCGAAGCGGCGCTGTCGACGGTCGACTCCGATTTCGGCCGCACCACCGATCCTGTGCGCATGTACATGCGCGAGATGGGCTCGGTCGAGCTGCTGACCCGGGAAGGCGAAATCGAAATCGCCAAGCGCATCGAAGACGGCCTGAAAGACATGATCCAGGCCATCTCCGCCTGCCCGGTCACGATCGCCGAAATCATTTCGGCGGCCATCCGCATCCAGAACGACGAAACCAAGATCGACGAAATCGTCGACGGCATGGTCGATTTGGAAGACGGCCCGGCCGTCGTGGCGCCGCCGGCGGCGTCCGAGGATGACGACGAAGACGAAGAGGCCGACGAGGAAGAAGAAGTCGAAGAAGAGGAGAACAACGCCTCCGGCGCGGCCGGCTTCTCCGCCGAACAGCTCGAAGCGCTGAAACTGCAGGCGCTCGACAAGTTCGAAGTCATCTCCGTGCAGTTCGACAAGATGCGCAAGGCGTTCGAGAAGGACGGCTACAACTCGAAGGCCTACGTCAAGGCGCAGGAAACGATTTCCAACGAGCTGCTCGGCATCCGCTTCACGGCAAAAGTCGTCGAAAAGCTGTGCGACACCCTGCGCGGCCAGGTCGACGAAGTGCGCCACATCGAAAAGCAGATCCTCGACGTTGCCGTGAACAAGTGCGGCATGCCGCGCGCCCACTTCATCAAGGTGTTCCCGGGCAACGAGACGAACCTGGACTGGGTCGATGGCGAAGTGAACGCCGGGCACGCGTACAGCGCCATCCTCGGCCGCAACATCCCGACCATCAAGGAACTGCAGCAGCGCCTGATCGACCTGCAGGCGCGCGTGGTGCTGCCGCTGCCTGACCTGCGCAACATCAACCGCCAGATGGCGGCCGGCGAAATGAAGGCGCGCAAGGCCAAGCGCGAAATGACCGAGGCCAACCTGCGCCTGGTGATTTCGATCGCCAAGAAATACACCAACCGCGGCCTGCAATTCCTCGAC
>JBBRXM010000027.1:0-59230 GCA_038248405.1 Burkholderiales bacterium | reverse complement strand
GAGGTGTTCGGCAACTGGCTGTGCGACATGGCCGCCGCCGACAAGCGCCTGGTCGGCATCACGCCGGCGATGCGCGAGGGGTCGGGCATGGTGCGCTTCGAGCAGCAGTACCCGGACCGCTATTTCGACGTCGGCATCGCCGAGCAGCACTCGGTGACCTTCGCCGGCGGCCTGGCCACCGAGGGCCTCAAGCCCGTGGTGGCGATCTACTCGACCTTTTTGCAGCGCGCCTACGACCAGCTGATCCACGACGTCGCACTGCAAAATCTGGATGTCGTCTTCGCGCTCGACCGCGCGGGCCTGGTCGGCGCCGACGGCGCCACCCATGCCGGCAACTACGACATGTCCTACCTGCGCTGCATCCCGAACATGGTGGTGATGGCCGCGTCGGACGAAAACGAGTGCCGCCGCATGCTGACCACGGCCTTTCATTATCCGGGACCGGCGGCGGTGCGTTATCCGCGCGGCGCCGGCATCGGCGCGGCGATCGAGAAGGAGCTGACCTCGATCGAGATCGGCAAGGGCGAGATCAAGCGGCGCGGCACCGGCGTGGCGATCCTGGCCTTCGGTTCGATGGTGGCGCCGAGCGTGGCCGCCGCCGAAGGGCTCAACGCGACGGTGGCCAACATGCGCTTCGTCAAGCCGCTCGACGTCGAGCTGGTCAAGCAGCTGGCGCGCGACCACGACTGTTTCGTGACGGTGGAGGAGGGCTCGGTGATGGGCGGCGCCGGCGCCGCGGTGGCGGAAGCCTTGGCCGCGGAAGGCATCGTCAAGCCGCTGCTGATGCTTGGCTTGCCGGACAAGTTCATCGACCATGGCGACCCGGCCACGCTGCTCGCCGGCGTGGGCCTGGACGCCAAGGGCATCGCCGCGTCGATCCGCCAGCGCTTCGGCGCCGCGGTGCCGCGGCTGGTGGTCAACAACAGCTGATCGAACTCCGCGAAACCCAAGAACCGTCGTCCTCGCGTGAGCGGGGATCCATACTGAGCGTCCCTGGTCGGCGCTGCATGGATCCCCGCTGTCGCGAGGACGACGGTTTTTCGTTGCAGGTCGTTGTTTCCGTCAATGGTGCGCACGCTATTGGGTTCCCGCGTGCGCGCACTGCTGTCCGGAATAATTTCGTTGACTTCGAAAGCAGCATCGACCGGCCTTAGTGCGCTCGCAGAAATCGCAAACGAGACACTTTAGAATAACAATTCACGTCGTTCGACGCCGCCCGCGAGCCCGCGGGCAGACGAGTACCGGTGCAATGCGCTCCAGGTTTGGCGGCGCCCACAGGGAACGGTGAACGCACCTTTTTAATTGCCGTAGGTGTAGCGCAAAGCGACCCACGCACGCCGCGGCGCGCCCGGCGCATAGAACGTCGACTGGCGCAGCGCCTCGTTGTCGGCGGCGAACGGACGGGCGACAAAATTGCCGTTGGCGTCGAAGCCGGCCGGACCCAGCTGGGCGGCGGTGTTGTAGCGCGTGTCGAACACATTGCTCGCCTGCGCCAGCAGTTTCCACGACGGCGCCAGGCGCACGCTGGCACCGAGATTGACGATCGCGTAACCGGCGCTGCGCCCCTGCCCCAGATAGAACACGCCATCGGGCTGGTGGCCGTTGTTCTCGTTGCCGCGCGCGACGGAATCGGACATCGCCACGACGCTGGCGTTGAACGCGACACCAGGCGCCACCGTGTAGTCGGCGAACAATTTCAACATGTGGCGCGGAATCAGCGCAATGCGGTCGCCCGGCCGGATCGCAATGGTGCCGTCATGCCCGCGCTCACCGGCGATGGCGCTGTCGTTGCTGCTGTTGCTGCTGCCGTTGACCGTTTCGGCGCTCTGGTAAGTGGCGTCGAGCAGCGTGTACTGGGCGCCCAGGCTGAGCGCCGCGAGGCGCGCGTGCAGTCCCAGCTCGATCCCGCGCCGGCGCGTCTCGCCGAAGTTCTTGAAGTAGCCGAAGCCGGCCTGGTTGTCGGCGACGAACAGCAGGTCGTCGCGGTTGCGCGCGCTGAACAGGCCCGCATTCCACTGCAGCCGGCCGCTCGCCGTGCCGCGCACGCCCAGTTCGACGGTGCGGGTAATCACCTGTCGCAGCGGCGGGTCGCCGGCCATCGCGTTCGGCAGCTTGCACGGTTGCTCGGGGTTGGCGCAGCCCAGTTCGATGGCGGTCGGCGCGCGGCTGCTCTGGCCGTAGCCGGCATACACGTTGAGCGTGCGGGTCGGGCTGTAGGTCAGGCCGGCGGCCGGATTGAAGCGCGCAAACCGGTGCTCGCCGCTCAGCGATGCACCGTCGCCGTCGGCATGGATGCGGTCGCGGTTGGCGATCGAGGTCGCGTTGTAGCGCCCCGCCAGCGTCAGGTGCAGCTTGTCGTCGATCGACAGCGTGTCGCTGGCAAACGCGCTCCAGGTGCGGGTGCGGCCGGTCAGCTCGACCCGCGTGTCGTACGGCGCGCCATCGACGTCGCCGCCGCTGACGCCGTCGCAGAAGGCCTTCACGCCGGTGATGCCGCGGTCCGGATTGAGGTAGCCGAGCTCGGACGATTGCGTGAAGTGGGTGCGGCTGGCGTCGTAGCCGGCGCCGGCCACGAGCCGGTTGCGCTGTCCGGCCAGCGTGCCCAGCCAGGTCGCCTGGCCCGACACGCCGTAGTTGCGCTGGGTGCTGGCGCTGCGGTTGATCAGGCCATTGCATTTCTCGGCAGGCTCGTCGTTGAGCAGCGCCTGGCCGATGCAGCGCCATTGCGGGAACGGCGTGTTCGCCGCCGTCGCGCCGCTGGCGGGATAGCCGCTGTAGCCGGCGGCGGCCAAGGCCGCGCGCTCGGCGGCGCCGGGCTGATACACCGACTGGTCGAGCGCATCGTCGTTGATGTCGCCATTGAAGGTGGTGGTGCGGATCGTGCGGTAGTACAGATTGCCGGACAGCTGCAGGCGGTCGTCGACAGCATGGCTGCCGGCCACATTGGCCATGCTCGAGCGGTTGCCGGTCTGGTCCGGCTTGGTGTAGACGCTGGCGCGCTGGCGTGCGAGCAGGGTTTGCTCTTGCAGGCCGTTGCCGCTCAGCGCGTTGTCGGCACGGGCCAGCGTCAGCTTGATGTCGGTGGTGCGGTCTTGCCAGCCCAGCTTGCCGAATGCCTGGCGCACGCCGGACGGCGAATCGTCGCGCCAGCCGCGCTCCTTGAACAGGTTGCCGGTCAGGTACCAGTGCAGCCCCCGGTCGTTGGCGCCGCCATGTTCAAACTCGAGCGCGCGGCGCCGGTCGGCGCCGACGGTCGCCTGCAGCGAGGTGCCGGCATCGCTGTTGCCGTCCTTGGTCCGCACCGATAGCGCGCCGCCGAGCGTGTTCAGGCCGAACAGCGGGTTCGAGCCCGGCATCAGCGCGATCGAGGCGATCGCCGCGCGCGGGATCAGGTCCCAGCTGACGACATCGCCGAACGGCTGGTTCATGCGCACGCCGTCGAGGTACACCGACAAGCCCTGCGCCGTGCCGAGCAACGGCGAGGCGGTGTAGCCGCGGTAGCTCACATCGAGCTGGAACGGATTGCCCTGCATCTCGTTGACGTGCACGCTGCCCAGCCTGCGGTTGATGAATTCGCCCAGGTCGAGCGCGCCGCTGCGCGCGATGTCCTCGCCGGTGGCCGTCTGCACCGGCGCGGCGACCTCGAGGCGCGGCTGGCCGCTGTCGGCGACCGGCGTGGTGCCGATGATCTCGACCTGCGGCATGGCTTGCTGCGCCAGCGCGTCGACGCTGAACGCGGCGCCCAGGGCGAGGGCGAGGGTGGTGCCGCGCCAGACGTGCGGCCGGCGCGAAAGCGGATGGGTCATGGTGTTCCTGTCGTGGATGGTCGGTCGCAACTGATCAGCCAGTATAGGCAGCGGCGGCGCCACCGGTCCCGGGAAAACCTCACTGCGGGTCCGGGAGCCATTCCCGGGTTTCGTTGCGCCTGGTACGCAACTTGCACTTGTTAGAAGAATAGACCTTACACGGGCAAGCGCGATGGATCTCAGACGACGACTGGTCACCTACCTCGGGGCACTGCTGCTTGGCTTGCTGCTGATGACGATGGCCATCACGCTGCATTCGCTGCGCGCCGACGTCAAGGCCGAGGTGGCCGCCTCGGAGCAACTGGCGCTGGCGCTGCTCGATACCGGCCGCATCGGCCCCGACCTGCCCGCCGCCGCCGCCGCGCGCCTGCAGGCGATCCTCGCGCGCGGCCCGCTGCGCCACATCACCATCAGCGTCGGCGCCGCGCCGCCGCCGGCCGCGGCGCAGTCGTCCGGCACCCGCCTGGCCGAGCGCTTCGGGTTCGGCATCCCCGATCCGGCCGGCCAGCTGGTGCCGCTGGGCAGCCAGATGCTGCGCATCGCGCCCAACCCGAGCTCCGAAATCGATGAGCGCCTGGGGGACACTGTTCGATTATGGAGCACTCTGCTGTTCTTTTCTGCAACAACGCTGCTGGTGGCCTGGTGGGCAGCGGACCGTGCGCTGGCGCCGGTGCGCGCGCTCGAAGCCGGCCTGCACCGGCTGGCCAGGGGCGAGGCCGATGCCGCGCTGCCGGCGTTTGCGCTGCGCGAGTTCGCCCGCGTCGCCGAAGCGATCGACCACCTGGCCGCGGCGCTGTCGACGTCGCAGGGCGCCCAGCGCCGCCTGTCGCAGCAGCTGATCCGCGTGCAGGAGGACGAACGGCGCGCGCTGGCGATGGAGTTGCACGACGAGATGGGCCAGACGCTGACGGCGATCAGCGTGACGGCGGCCTACCTGGAGCGCAACGCCTGCCGGCTCGACGCCCCCGGCATCGCCGAATGCGCGCAGGACCTGCGGCGCGACGTGCGCACCAGCGGCGAGCAGTTGCGCGCGATGCTGCGCCAGTTGCGCCCGCACTGCCTCGACGCGCCCGGCCTGGCCAGCGCGCTGCGCGACCTGCTGGCCGGCTGGCAGCAGCGCGCCTCCGGCATCGACTTTGCGCTGGCGATGCCGGCGCAGCTGCCGCCGCTCGGCCAGGACGCCGGCCTGGTGCTGTATCGGGTGGTGCAGGAAGCATTGACCAACGTCGTGCGCCACAGCGCCGCGCGGCACTGCCTGGTGCGCATCGAGGCCGATGCCGACCTGCTGGTGCTGTGCATCGAGGACGATGGCAACGGCCTGCCGGCCGAGGGTGCGCCGCGCGGCTGCGGCCTGCTCGGCATTGCCGAGCGCGTGCAGATGGTCGGCGCTCACCTGGCCATCCGCGCCGGACCTGCGGCCGGCCTGCACCTGCAAGTGAGCCTGCCGCTGACGCAACAAGGGGAATAGACGCATGATCCGAATTATTCTGGTGGACGACCATGCCATCGTGCGTACCGGCTACCGGCGCCTGCTCGATGCCGAAGCGGGCCTGCAGGTGGTGGGCGAGGCCGCGCGCGCCGACGAGGCCAACCAGCTCGTCACGCGCATCGAGGCCGACGTCGCGCTGGTCGACCTGAGCCTGAAGGGCAGCAGCGGCATCGAGGCGATCCGCGGCATGCTGGCGCGCCGGCCCGCGCTGAAGGTGCTGGTGCTGTCGATGCACGAGGAAGCGAGCTACATCACGCAGGCGCTGCGCAGCGGCGCGCTGGGCTACCTGAGCAAGCACTGCGAGCCGGACGAGGTGATCGCCGGCATCCGCCGGGTCGCCGCCGGCGAGCGCGTGTTCTCGCCCGAGATCGCGCAAATCCTGGCGCGCGACGCGGTCGGCGGCAATGGCGCCTTCGGCCATCTGACCCCGCGCGAGTTCGAGGTGCTGCGCATGCTGGTACACGGCGAATCGTCGGCCGGCATTGCCGGCGCCATGCAGCTCAGTCCCAAGACGGTATTGAACTACCTGTCGCTGATCCGCCAAAAGCTCGACGTCGACAATGATTTCGAGTTGCTGCACCTGGCCGCGCGCCACGGCCTGGTGACCCTGCAGCAGGCGCTGGCGGTGTGACGCAGCGCCTAGCCGCGCTTGCGCTCATGCTGCCACAGCACGTCGCTGCCGCCGGCAAACCGGTTCAGCACCCGCGACAGCACGAACATCAGGTCCGACAGCCGGTTCACGTACTGGCGCGGATGCTCGTTGATCGCTTCGTCGCGCCCCAGCGTCACGATGCTGCGCTCGGCGCGCCGGCACACCGTCCGGCACACGTGCGCGATCGAGGCCGCCCGCGACCCGGCCGGCAGGATGAACTCCTTGAGCACCGGCAGATCCGCGTTGTACTTCTCCAGCAGATCGTCCAGCCGCCCCACGTGCACGTCGGTGATCATCTGGTAGCCAGGAATGCACAGCTCGCCGCCGAGGTCGAACAGGTCGTGCTGAATGGAAATAAGCTCCTCGCGCAGGTCGGCTGGCATCTCTTCGCACAGCAGCAGCCCGACGAAGCTGTTGAGCTCGTCCACGTCGCCCAGCGAGGCGATCCGCGCACTGTCCTTGTCGGTGCGGCTGCCGTCGCCAAGCCCGGTGGTGCCGTTGTCGCCGGTGCGCGTCGCAATCTTCGAAAGCCTGTTGCCCATCATTTCCCCTTGGTATCTTGCTAAATCGGATACGTCGAGGATACGTCAAAAGCGCCAATCCAGTACAATCATCTGCATGTCCCAATCACTTCCCATCGATCCCGTCCGCCGCCAGCAGGTCGCTGCCGCGCTGCGCGCCGCCTTGCCCGAGCGTTCGGTGCTGTCCGACCCTGAAGACACGCGCCCTTACGAATGCGACGGCCTGGCCGCCTACCGCCAGCTGCCGATGATCGTCACGCTGCCCGACACCGAGCAGGAGGTGCTCGCCATCCTCGACGTCTGCCGCAAGCTGGGCGTGCCGATCGTGCCGCGCGGCGCCGGCACCGGTCTCTCCGGCGGCGCGCTGCCGCTGCACGACGGCGTCGTCATCTCGACCGCGCGGCTCAACAAGATCGTCCGCATGGACCAGTATTCGCGCACCGCGGTGGTCCAGCCCGGCGTGCGCAACCTCGCCATCTCGGAGGCGGCCGCGCCGCTGGGCCTGTACTACGCGCCCGATCCGTCCTCGCAGATCGCCTGCACCATCGGCGGCAACGTGGCGGAAAACTCGGGCGGCGTGCACTGCCTCAAATACGGCCTGACGGTGCACAACGTGCTGCGCGTGCGCGTGGCCACCATCGACGGCGACATCATCGAGCTGGGCGGCGAGGCGCTCGATGCGCCTGGCCTCGACCTGCTGGCCGTGTTCATCGGCTCCGAAGGCATGCTCGGCATCGTTACCGAAGTGACCGTCAAGCTGGTGCCCAAGCCGCAGTCGGCGCGCGTGATCATGGCCTCGTTCGACGACGTCGTCACCGGCGGCAATGCGGTCGCCAGCGTGATCGCCGCCGGCATCATCCCGGCCGGCCTGGAGATGATGGACCGCACCTCCTCGCGCATGGTCGAGCCCTTCGTCAAGGCCGGCTACGACACCGACGCCGCCGCCATCCTGCTGTGCGAGGCCGACGGCACCCAGCTCGAGGTGGACGAAGAGATCGAGCGCATGACGGCGGTGCTGCAGGCGGCCGGCGCCAGCGCCATCCAGGTGTCGCAGACCGAGGCCGAGCGGATGAAGTTCTGGTCCGGCCGCAAGAACGCCTTCCCGGCGGCGGGCCGCATCTCGCCCGACTACTACTGCATGGACGGCACCATCCCGCGCAAGAAGCTGGCCCAGGTCCTGACCGGCATCGAGGCGATGGAGGCCGAATTCGGCCTGCGCTGCGCCAACGTGTTCCACGCCGGCGACGGCAACCTGCATCCCCTGATCCTGTTCGACGCCAACCAGCCGGGCGAATTCGACCGCGCCGAGGCCTTCGGCGCCGCCATCCTCGCGCTGTGCGTGGAAGTGGGCGGCACCATCACGGGCGAACATGGGGTCGGCAAGGAGAAGATCAATTCGATGTGCATCCAGTTCACCAGGCCCGAACTGGACGCGTTTTTCGCGGTGAAGCGCGCGTTCGACGTGCCGTTCCTGCTCAATCCGGACAAGGCGATTCCGACCTTGAACCGCTGCGCCGAATTCGGCAAGATGCGGGTCAGCGGCGGCGTGCTGCCGTTTGCCGACCTGCCGCGCTTCTAAAGGACCGACCCGTGCAGCAAATCGAACACTTCAGGCAGCAGGTGCTGGCCGCAGCGGCCGACAAGCGCAGCTTGCGCATCCGCGGCGGCGGCACCAAGGACTGGTACGGCCAGGCCCTGGCCGGCGACATCCTCGACACGCGCGAACTGTCCGGCATCGTCGACTACGAGCCGACCGAACTGGTGATCACGGCGCGCTGCGGCACGCCGCTGGCCGAGATCGAGGCGGCGCTGGCCGAACGCGGCCAGATGCTCGCCTTCGAGCCGCCCCATTTCGGCGAAGGCGCCACGTTCGGCGGCGCCATCGCGTCGGGCCTGTCCGGCCCGCGCCGCGCCACCAGCGGCGCCGTGCGCGACTTCGTGCTGGGCGCGGTGCTCATGGACGGCACCGGCGAAGTGCTCACCTTCGGCGGCCAGGTCATGAAGAACGTCGCCGGCTACGACGTCTCGCGCCTGCTGGCCGGGTCGATGGGCACGCTCGGGCTGATGCTGCAGCACTCGGTCAAGGTGCTGCCGCTGGCGGTGCGCGAAGCGACCTTGCGCTTCGAATCGAGCGAGATCGATGCGCTGCGGCGCCTCAACGAGTGGGGCGGCCAGCCGCTGCCGATTTCGGCCAGCGCCTGGGCCGATGGCGTGCTGACGGTGCGCCTGTCCGGCGCGCAGGCGGCGGTCGATGCGGCGGTGCGCCAGTTCGGCGGCGCGGCGGTCGACGATGCACGCGCATTCTGGGCCAGCCTGCGCGAGCAGACCCACCCGTTTTTTGCGGGCGCCGACAGCATCTGGCGCCTGTCGGTGCCGGCCACCACCGGCGCCATCGTCCTCAAGGGCGAGCAGATGATCGAGTGGGGCGGCGCGCAGCGCTGGCTCAAGGCGAGCGGCGACGCCGCCACCGCGCAGAACATCCGCGCCGCCGTGACGGCGGTGGGCGGACACGCCACGCTGTTTCGGGGCGGCGACAAGAGCGTCGGCGTATTTCAGCCGCTGGCGCCGGCGATCGCGCGGATCCACGAACGCCTGAAGGCCTCGTTCGATCCGTCGCATGTTTTCAACCCGGGACGGATGTACTGAAATACGCTATCTGGAGGACTGCATGGCGCTACTTGCTGGATTGGCATTGAGGGCGGAACAAACGGTGGCTATCATCGCCGCTCCCTCCACCAGTTCCGCGAGCGCCCATGAAGATGCTGTCAACCGTGTTGTACCTTGCTGTGATGCTGTCGGCTTCCGGCTGCAGCCTGCTCTATGAATTGGGGCAGGACGCCGATACCGACCGCTGCAACCGGATGCGCCTGATCGAGGAGCGCAATGCGTGCCTGAAGCGCGTTGGGCCCAATTATGAACAATATGAACGCGACCGGGAAAAACTTAGACGCGGGGTGAGCGAAAAGCCCGTCCCGCCAGGCCGCCTGTAGAGAAACCAAAGGACCATGCAGACCAATCTTGCCGATTTCATCAAGGGTACCCCGGAGGGCGACGAAGCCGAGGCGATCCTGCGCGCCTGCGTGCATTGCGGCTTTTGCACGGCCACCTGCCCGACCTACCAGCTGCTCGGCGACGAACTCGATGGCCCGCGCGGGCGCATCTACCTGATCAAACAGGTGCTCGAGGGCGCCGAGCCGACCCGCAAGACGCAGATTCACCTCGACCGCTGCCTGACCTGCCGCAATTGCGAGACCACCTGTCCGTCCGGGGTCAAGTACGGCCGCCTGGCCGACATCGGCCGCCGCGTGGTGGAGGAGCGCGTGGCGCGCCCGCTGGGCGAGCGCATCACCCGCACCGTGCTGAAGGAGACGCTGCCGCGCGAGTGGATCTTCAAGCCGGCGTTCAAGGCCGGCCAGCTGGTGCGTCCGCTGCTGCCGACGAACCTGCAGGACAAGCTGCCGGCCACGCCCGACGCCGGCGTATGGCCGACCCGCACGCATGCGCGCAAGATGCTGGTGCTGGAAGGCTGCGTGCAGCCGTCGATGGGCCCGAACATCAACAGCGCCACCGCGCGCGTGCTCGACGCGTTCGGCGTGCAGCTGGTGACGGCGCCCAAGGCCGGCTGCTGCGGCGCGCTGCGCTTTCACATGAACGACCAGGACGGCGGCCTCGACGACATGCGCAACAACATCGACGCCTGGTGGCCGCTGGTCGACCAGGTCGAGGCGATCGTGATGAATGCGTCCGGCTGCGGCGTGACGGTCAAGGAATATGGCCACCTGCTGGCGCACGACAGCGCCTACGCGGCAAAGGCGGCGCGCATTTCGATGTTGACGCGCGACCTGTCCGAGATCATGCCGGAATTCGAAGAGGAGCTGGGCGCGCGCCTGAAGGGAAAAATCACCAAGCGGATCGCCTTCCATCCGCCGTGCACGCTGCAGCATGGGCAGCAGATCCGCGGCAAGGTGGAGGGCGTGCTGCGCGCGGCCGGCGTCGACGTCGTGCTGTGCGCCGAGAGCCACCTGTGCTGCGGTTCGGCCGGCACCTATTCGGTACTGCAGCCGGAGCTGTCGCACGCGCTGCGCGACCGCAAGCTGGCCAACCTGGCCGCCACCGGCGCCGACGAAATCGTCTCCGCCAACATCGGCTGCCTGACCCACCTGCAGTCGGGCACCGACACCCCGGTCACGCACTGGATCGAGCTGGTCGACCGCGCGCTGGCGCAGTAGATCTCGTCACTCCTTGTCGGGTGCTCCGAACAGGTCGTCGAGGGCGTCGCGCGGCGACGGCGATGACGACGGCCGCGGTGCTGCGCGGCGGCCGCTGAACTCCTCCTCGATCTTGTCGCGGTAGTAGCTCCAGGCGGCGCCGGAGGTGGACAGCTTGCGCCAAACCTCGCTGTCGACGCCGGGGTATTCGATGGCGCTGCCGTCGTCGAGTTCGACGCGCAGCAGGCGCTGCCGGCTGTCGTAGCCCATCGCCCGCAGTTTGCCGGCGTTCACGCGCTTCATTTCCATGCTCAGCTCCGAGTCACATGATCGTGGTCGCATCATACCGCCGCTGCTTGAAGATGGCACGGTAGCCGAAGCGACACGTGAAAAATGTTACGCGTTCCTCGACCGCTGCTCCGGCACCTTCAAGCCCTCGAAATACTGCGCCGTCTCGTTGGCCACCGCATCGCTGACCGCGCGTGTCAATTGCTGCAGCGCCGAGCGCAGCATCTTCAGCGCTTCCTCTTCCGACGCCTCCGCGCGCGCCTCGGCGGTGCGCGTTTCCCACTCCGTCAGCGCGAACTGCAAGGTCAGCTGCGTCTGCGTATAGAGCTGCCACGCCTTCTGCCAGTTGAAGAAGGAACTCGACGCGGCCACCATCGCGATCAGCCACGACAAGGTCGACGCCACCCGCGCCTGGCTGGCCTCGGGGACGCTTTGCGTGATGAAGGGCAGGCTGATGCTCAGGAACAGCAGGCAAAATCCTGCTGCGCGGAAAGCCCGGCGCCGTTGCGGCGCCCGCGCCTGGTAAAAGGCAATGTACCAGCGCACGCTGCCGGGCGTGCTTGCATCCTGGAGCAAGGCCTGCTCGCGCAGCGTTGCAAGAAACTCTTCCACCTTGGGATGCGCGCTCGCCATGATCGACTCCTGAACGTGAGTTCAGTCAAGCATACGCAGCGCTCGTACGGGCGGCTACCGGATAACACAAGGAATCGTCAGGCTTGCCTGCTCAGAGGCAAGCCTGACCGGGCAGGGCGCGGCAGGATGTCGGCCAGCAGATGCGTCAGCAGCGTGGTATCGACCGGTTTGGTCAGGTGGTGGTCGATGCCGGCCTGCGCCGAATGTTCGCGGTCGCTCTTGCTGCCGTAGCCGGTGATGGCGATCATCTCGGCGCCGCGCGTGGCCGGCAGTTCGCGCAGGCGGCGCGCCAGTTCGTAGCCGCTCATGTCGGGCAGGCCGACGTCGAGCAGGCAGGCGTCGGGACCGATCGCGCCGGCCCGCGCCAGCGCGTCGGCGCCGTCGTAGGCGACGTGGATCTCGTGGCCCGCCGCTTCGAGATACATGGCCAGCATTTCGGCGGCGTCGCGGTTGTCGTCGACGATCAGCAGGCGCAGCATCGGCGCCGTCGGCGCCGCACGCACTGTCTCGGCGAGCGGCGGCGGCGCCACGGCGGCGGCCACCAGCGGCAGCAGGACAATGAACTCGCTGCCGCTTCCCTTGCCGGCGCTGTGGCCGCTGACGGTGCCGCCGTGGCGTTCGACCAGGTTTTTCACCAGCGCCAGGCCGAGCCCGAGGCCACCGGTGCTGCGGTCGGACGAGCGGGCAGCCTGCGAGAACAGCTCGAACGCGTGCTCGAGCGTGTCGGCGGCCATGCCGACGCCGTCGTCGACGACGCTGATGCGGGCGTGGCCATCGGCGCAGCGCATGCGCAACACCACGTTGCCGCCGCGCGGCGTGTATTTGGCGGCGTTGTTGAGCAGGTTCGCCAGCACCTGCACCAGTCGCTTGTCGTCGCCGACGACGAACGCCGGCGACGGGTCCAGCTGCACGGTGAACTGGTGCTGGTACTGCTCGATCATCGGGCGCGCCTGCTCGACGGCGTCGGCCACCACGCGCTTCAAGTCCAGCCGCGTCATCGCCAGCTGCACCAGGCCCTGGGTCACGCGCGAGACGTCGAGCAGGTCGTCGAGCAGGCGGTTCATGTGGCGCGCCTGGCGGTCGATGATGGCGCCGGCCTTGAGCGTGAGGGCCTGGTCGGCGCGGCCCATGGAGAGCAGCTGCGCGGCGGCGCTGATGGGCGCGAGCGGGTTGCGCAGCTCGTGCGCCAGCATCGCCAGGAATTCGTCCTTGTTGCGGCTGGCGTCCTGCAGCGCCTCGGTGGTGCGCATCCGTTCGGTGATGTCGGAGACCAGGCCGATCAGGCGGTCGCCGCGCCCGGCGCTGCGATACAGGCTGCCGTGGGCGCTGATCCAGTGGACGCTGCCGTCTGGCCAGATCACACGGCATTCGAAGCGCAGCGGCTGCAAGCCGTCCAGCGCAACCTGGATCGACTCTTCCACCCGCGCGCGGTCGGCCGGATGCACGTGCTCGAGCATGCGCGCCACGGTCCACGGGGGCGCCCCGTCGCGGTAGCCGAAGCACTGGTCGTGGCGCCGCGAGCAGCTTGCCGTCAGTGTCTCGAGGTCGAGGTCCCACTCGCCGAATTCGGCGACGTCGAGCGTAAACTGCAGGCGCGACACCAGTTCGAGCCGGTCCTGCAGCGCGCGGTGCGCGTCGGTGATGTCGCGCGAGACCGACAACAGCTTGGCCAGCTTGCCATCCTCGCCGTATATCGGGGTGACCAGCACATCCCACCATTTCGGCGTGCCCTTGGCGGTCGGGCAGAAGGCGTCGAAGTGGCCGGCACCGCCGCCGAGCGCCGCCGCCATCGCCGCCCTGACCTTGGCCTGGGCCAGCTCGGGCCACATGGTCGGCCACAGCCGGCCGCGCAGCTTGGAAAAGTCGTCGATCTCCATCGAGCACTGGCCGTTGCGGTTCATCGCCTGCAAGCCGCCCTCCACATCCATGATCTTGATGCAGTCGGGGCTTTGTTCGAAGGCCCAGTCCATGTTGACGGTGCCCTTGGCCTGTTGCGGATCCGGTGAAGTGGTCAATTCCATATGCTGCGCAGCCCGTCATTATAGGTGGTGCGTGAATGATACCTCAGTGCTGGCGCGGCCGCCGTCAGGCAGCCGGCGACGGTAACGACGCTTCGCTGGCCGGGTGGCGGGCCAGGAAATAGGCAGGACTCGACAGCAGGAGCGACACCAGCTCGCACTGGCGCCTGGTGCCGGTCTTGTTGAAGATGCTTTTGAGCTGGGTGCGAATCGTGTGGATCGAGGTTCCACGTTCGCGCGCGGTGTCGTCGAGGGTCATCCCGCTGCAGAGGGCGACCGCCAGCTGCGCCTCGGCCGCCGACAGGCCAAGCAGGGTGCGCACGGCGTCGACGCCGACGGCCGGTGCGCAGTCCGGATCGAAGGCGAACAACAGCGCGGCGCCCGGCTGCGGGGCCAGGTTGCTGCGCGAGGCCGTCAGCCGCAGCGGCGCGACCATCAGCATCAGCGGCATCTGGCCGCGCCGCGGCAGCGGTACCGTGCCGACCGGGTGGGCCGCCACGCCGCGGCTGGTGCGGATGGCGTTGCTCACTTCCAGGTTGAGGTGGCGCGTGACGGCATCGTCGCGCGCGAACAAATGGCCGCCTTCGAGCCACAGCGCACTGCGCCCGCCCAGCAGCGTGGCGGCGCTGCGGTTGGCATGGACGACACGGCCGTATTCATCGAACAGCATGGTCGGCATCGCCAGCACGTCGAGGCTACTGGCGAGGAAGTTCTGGCCCATCTGCAGCTCGGCAAAGCGGTGGCGCAGCTGGATCGCCCTCTGCACATGCGGCACCAGCGCATCGAGCGCATCGAGCTCGCTGCGGGCGAAGGGAGGATGGCGTTCGGAGCGTTGCAGGATCAGCTGGGTCAGCCAGGAGCCCTCGCGCAGCACGATGCCGCCGGCGGCATACGCTACGCCTTGCGGCTGCACCCATTCGCGGTAGAAGCGCGATTCGGCGAAACGTTCCGGATGGGGCAGGTCGAGGTTGCTGGCATAAAAGAAAGCGATCGGTGCCACGGTCAGGTGGTGCGCCAGCAGGTCTTCACGCGCGTATTCGAGGGCGTAGCTTTCGATCCATTCCTGTTTCAGGCCGAATAGCCAGTGGCCTTTCACTTCCTGGGTCTCGACATGGCGCGTGACCATGCTGACGGACTTGACGTGAAATGCTTCGCACAGCAATTCGATAAACGGCTGGAATCCGCTGGGGGCCATCACCGCATCGTAAAGGCTGCCAATGAGCGCGTTGGTGCGTTCGGCCCGGGTGGCGCTCATGCGGTTTCGTGAAGCGTGAACTGAGTCGGCATCTGGGCGGAATCCGGTTGGCGGCGCGCGCGGCAAAGTCACCCGGCCTTACCCCAATTGGGGGATGTGGGTGGTTCGAATCGAGAATACCATGGTTTTTAAATGTTAATTTAATAATTCTGAAGTGGAGATGAAATGGCGACGCTATTCAAACATGAGCCGGCCCGGACGTTGGCGCGGGCAGCGATCGGATGCCTGGTGCTTGGCCAGTTTGCCGGCTGCGGGGGCGCCGGGGAGGGTGGTTCATCGTCAAGTTCGCCGCAGTCGTCGCCGGTCGTCACGCCGCCAGCGACCCGCGTGGCCCAGATCGAATTGCTGGGGAACGGGGACATAGAAGACGTGATCGCCACCGCGACCGGCATCTACGGTGTCGACAAGCGCGGCACCACCGACACGGTGATGAAGTGGCAAAGCACATCGGGCGCGCGGGGCTGGCTCAGCGCCAGCCTGCCAGTGAGCACCACTGCCTTCACGCCCCGGCAGCTGGAAGACGATCCCGGCATCAGCATCTTGTGGGCGGGACTGACGCCGGACCGCAAGCGTCTGTACAATGCGTTCAATTCGGCCGCGGAGGACGACATTGTCATGTTCCGGATTATCGCGGGCGGAATCAAGACGGCACAGCGACGGGAGTGGCTCATCGACGCCTACGGCACGGCCTGGATCAAGTCCACCGGCGGCACGCAGAGCCGGCTCGCACGCGACAATTACACGAAGATCTATGTATCCGGCAAAAGCGACCTGGGCGAATTTGCCGCCGTCGCCGATGAGAGCGACCTGGTTCTGTACGCCGCGACAGGCAGGCAATTGTACCGGATAGGGGCGGACAAGAAAGTGGCGATCTGGGAGTTCCCGGCGCCGGTGCTTACCCTGGTGTCGGCGCTGGGAGCGACCTGGATCGGCGCCGGCACCACGATCTACAAGATGACGGGCGACACGATCACGCAATATGCGGTGCTGCCGAATTTGCTGCTGGGACCATCGCCGATGTTCTGCATTAACAAGCAGGACCTGTATGCCGCCAATGCGACCGTCTATAAGGGCGTCCAGTTCGGGCCGGCGCCGGAATCGAGGCCGTTCCTGTCGTCGTCGGAGCTGGGCATGTCCCAGGCCGACCAGCAATTGGTCATATCGGCGAAGGTAGGGTTGGGCAGTTTCGGCGTCCATTGCGGCAACGGCGTGGACGCGAACATCTTCACCAAGTCGGTCACGTCCGCCAATCCATCGACGTTCACGATGATCCGGGTGGTGCCGCTGTAGCCACGTGCGGCTTACGCGGCCAGCAGCTTTTCGATGTCGGCGACGATCTCTTCCGGCTTGGTCTGCGGCGCGTAGCGCTTGTACACGCTGCCGTCCTTATTGATGAGGAACTTGGTGAAGTTCCACTTGATCCCTTCGGTGCCGAGCACGCCGGGCGCCGCTTCCTTCAGGTGCCTGAACAGGGGATGGGCGTGTTCGCCGTTGACGTCCACCTTCGAGAACAGCGGGAAGGTGACGCCGTAGTTCTTTTCGCAGAAGGCGCCGATTTCCTCCTCGCTGCCCGGCTCCTGCTTGCCGAACTGGTTGCAGGGGAAGCCGAGCACCTCGAAGCCGCGCTCGCGGAACTGCTGGTACACCTGTTCGAGCCCCTGGTACTGCGGCGTGAAGCCGCAGGCGCTGGCGGTGTTCACGATCAGCAGTACCTTGCCGTGATAGCGCGACAGGCCGACGAGTTCGCCATTGATGGCGGCGGCCTGGAAGTCATAAGCGTTCATGGTTACACAATCCCCAAGTGTTCGGTGCCGGCCGACAGGTCGCGGTTCTTCGCGTCCTTGCCCTGCAGTTTGATGGCCAGGCGCAGGTCGTTGACGGAGTCGGCATTGCGCAGCGCATCCTCGTAGCTGATCTTGTCGGCCTCGTGCAGGTCGAACAGCGCCTGGTCGAAGGTCTGCATGCCCAGCTCGCGCGATTTTTTCATGATCTCCTTGATCTCATGCACCTGGCCCTTGAAGATCAGGTCCGAGATCAGGGGTGAATTTAACATGATTTCGATCGCCACCACGCGTCCCTTGGACTCCTTGCGGGGAATCAGCCGCTGCGACACCATGCCCTTCAGGTTCAGCGACAGGTCCATCAGCAGCTGCGCGCGGCGCTCTTCGGGGAAGAAATTGATGATGCGGTCGATCGCCTGGTTGGAGCTGTTGGCGTGCAGCGTGGCCAGGCACAGGTGGCCCGTTTCGGCGAAGGCGATGGCGTGCTCCATCGTCTCGCGGTCGCGGATCTCGCCGATCTGGATCACGTCCGGCGCCTGGCGCAGCGAGTTTTTCAGCGCCGCCTCGAAGCTGTCGGTGTCGACCCCCACTTCGCGCTGCGTGATCACGCAGTTCTTGTGCGGGTGGACGTATTCGACCGGGTCTTCGATGGTGATGATGTGGCCGTAGCTGTTCTCGTTGCGGTAGCCGACCATCGCCGCCATCGTCGTCGACTTGCCCGAGCCGGTGGCGCCGACCATGATCACCAGGCCGCGCTTGGACATGATGATGTCGGCCAGGATCGGCGGCAGCTCCAGGTCTTCGAGCTTGGGGATGGTGGTGGTGATCGTGCGCAGCACCATGCCCACGCAGCTCATCTGCACGAACGCGGACACGCGAAAGCGCCCCAGGTCGCCCGGGCTGATGGCGAAGTTGGCCTCCTTGGTCAGCTCGAAGCCGGCGGTCTGCTTGTCGTTCATGATCGAACGGGCGAGGTCGGAAGTGTGCGAGGGCGTCAGCGCCTGGCTCGACACCGGCGTCATCTTGCCGTCGATCTTGATCGCCGGCGGGAAGCCGGCGGTGATGAACAGGTCCGAGCCGCCCTTGCTGGTCATCAGCCGCAGCAGGTCGAACATGAATTTTGAAGCCTGGTCGCGTTCCATCTGGTCGCTCCTGTCTTAGCCGGGGAAGTTGTCCGGGGTCTTGGCGGCCGAACGCGCGGCGCCGTGGGAGATGACGTTGCGCCGTACCAGGTCGGTGAGGTTCTGGTCGAGCGTCTGCATGCCGACGTTGCTGCCGGTCTGGATCGCCGAATACATCTGCGCGATCTTCGCTTCGCGGATCAGGTTGCGGATCGCCGGCGTGCCGATCATGATTTCGTGGGCGGCCACGCGGCCGGTGCCGTCCTTGGTCTTGAGCAGCGTCTGCGACACCACCGCCTGCAGCGACTCCGACAGCATCGCCCGCACCATCTCCTTTTCGTCGGCGGGGAAGACATCGACGATACGGTCGATCGTCTTTGCCGCCGACGAGGTGTGCAGCGTGCCGAACACCAGGTGGCCCGTTTCGGCGGCCGACAAGGCCAGCCGGATCGTCTCGAGGTCGCGCAGCTCGCCCACCAGGATGCAGTCCGGGTCTTCGCGCAGCGCCGAGCGCAGGGCGTTGTTGAACGAGAGCGTGTGCGGGCCCACCTCGCGCTGGTTGATCAGGCACTTCTTCGAGTCGTGCACGAATTCGATCGGGTCTTCGATGGTGAGGATGTGGCCGTACTCGTTTTCGTTGAGGTGGTTGACCATCGCCGCCAGCGTGGTCGACTTGCCCGAGCCGGTGGGGCCGGTGACGAGCACCAGGCCGCGCGGCTTCATCGCCAGGTCGCCGAAGATCTTCGGCGCGTTCAGGTCTTCGAGGCTGAGGATCTTGGACGGAATCGTGCGCAGCACGGCGGCGGCGCCGCGTTCCTGGTTGAAGGCGTTGACGCGAAAGCGCGCCAGGCCGGGTATGGCGAACGAGAAGTCGCATTCGAGCACTTCCTCGTACTGCTTGCGCTGGCCGTCGTTCATGATGTCATAGATCATGCCGTGCACGTCCTTGTGTTCCAGCGGCGGCAGGTTGATGCGGCGGACGTCGCCGTGCACGCGGATCATCGGCGGCAGGCCGGACGACAGGTGCAGGTCGGACGCCTTGTTCTTGACGGAGAAAGCGAGTAATTCGGAGATGTCCATTTATAATCCCTGTGCCGTGAAATGGGTGCGTGCTTAACAAGTGTGCACGTTGCATCGACTCGAATTGGTTTTAATTGCCCGCTGACAATGATTATGTCCACAATCGCCCACAAACTGCAAGCTGTCGATGCGACTATCTACGCCGCGAGCAAGGCTGCCGGGCGCGACCGTGCGTCGATACAACTGTTGGCCGTTTCGAAGACGTTTCCGGCCGAAGCGGTGCGCGAAGCGATCGCCGCCGGCCAGCGCGCCTTCGGCGAAAACTACCTGCAGGAGGCGCTCGACAAGATCGCCGCGGTGGCCTCCGCGTTGCCAGGCGAGCAAGTCGAATGGCACTTCATCGGCCCCATCCAGAGCAACAAGACGCGCCCGATCGCGGCCAGCTTCGACTGGGTCCACACGGTCGAGCGCCTGAAGATCGCCCAGCGGCTCTCCGAGCAGCGCCCGGCCGGCATGGCGCCGCTCAACGTCTGCATCCAGGTCAACATCAGCGGCGAGGCCAGCAAGAGCGGCGCCACGCCGGCCGAGCTGCCGGAGCTGGCGCGCCAGGTCGCGCAGCTGCCGCACCTGAAGCTGCGCGGGCTGATGGCGATCCCGGAACCGGAGACCGACGAAACGAAACAGCGCGCCGCCTTTGCCCGCCTGCGCGCGCTGGCCGACCAGCTGCGCGCCGGCGGCCTTGTCCTCGATACGCTGTCGATGGGGATGTCGGCCGACCTGGCCGCGGCGATTGCCGAAGGCGCCACCATCGTGCGCGTCGGCAGCGCCATTTTTGGAGTACGACACTATGACGAATAAAACCCAGGGCGCGAAGATCGCCTTCATCGGCGGCGGCAACATGGCCTCCGCGCTGATCGCGGGACTGGCGGGGCAGCTCACCGCCGGCGCCAACATCCACGTGGTCGATCCCAATCCCGGCCAGCTGGCGCGGCTGGCCGACGGCTTCGGCGTGACCACGGCGCCGCAGATCGATGAAGCGGTCGGCGCGGCCGACGTCATCGTGCTGGCGGTCAAGCCGCAGCAGATGCGCGAAGTGGCGGCCGGCCTGCTGCCGCAATTGAAGGGCAAAGACGGAGCCCTGCTGCTGTCGATCGCGGCCGGCATCCGCAGCGCCGATCTGTCGCGCTGGCTGGGCGGCTACGGCGCCATCGTGCGCGCCATGCCCAACACGCCGGCGCTGATCGGCCGTGGCATCACCGGCATGGTGGCGATGGCGGGCGTGACGCCGGCGCAGCAGAGCGCGGCCGACGACATCATGAAAGCGGTCGGCGCCACCGTGTGGCTCGACGACGAGGCGCTGATCGATCCGGTCACGGCGGTGTCGGGCAGCGGCCCGGCCTACGTGTTCTACTTCATCGAGGCGATGCAGCAGGCGGCGCAGGAACTGGGGCTGTCGGCCGAGCAGGGCAAGCAGCTGGCGCTGGCCACCTTCGCCGGCGCCGCCCAGCTGGCGGCGCAGTCGCCGGACGAAGTGGCGGTGCTGCGCGAGCGCGTCACCTCCAAGGGCGGCACCACCTACGCCGCCCTGCAAAGCATGGAACAGGCCGGCGTGAAGCAGGCGATCGTCGCCGCGGTCAGGGCGGCAGCCGCGCGCGGGCGCGAACTGGGCGAGGAGCTGGGCGCGCAAAAGTAGCACAGTCGGACTATTTTTTTGTTAAATAAGCTTTTCTTGGCGGAAACCATGGCAGAATAGAAATTGCTCGATGGACATCTTGTCCGCGGCAATAGACAGAAATGCCATGACCAGATTATTCGCCCTGTTCGGCCGCGCCGCATGAATCCGATCGTCTTCGCGATTCCCGTGTTCCTGGTGACGATCCTGATCGAAGCGTGGGTCGCGCGGCGCCGCCAGCTTGCCGTCTACGACACCGCCGACGCCCTCACCAGCCTGCACCTGGGCGTGTTCAGCCAGGTCACCGGGCTGCTGGTGCGCGTCGTCGCCTTCGGCATCTACGTCGCCGTCTACGAGCGCTACCGCGCCACCACGCTGCCGGCCGACAGCATCTGGGTGTGGGTCGGCGCGCTGCTGGCCTACGACTTCTGCTACTACTGGCTGCACCGCATGGGCCACGAGGTGGCGGTGTTGTGGGCCGCCCACGTGGTGCACCACTCTTCCGAATACTACAATCTGTCGACCGCGCTGCGCCAGACCTCCAGCGGCTGGCTGCTCGGCTGGATGTTCTACCTGCCGATGGCGGTGGCCGGCGTGCCGCCGGCGGTGCTGGTCGGGGTCGGCCTGATCGACCTGCTGTACCAGTACTGGGTGCACACTGAACTGATCGGCCGCCTCGGCTGGTTCGACCGCGTGTTCGTCACGCCCTCCAACCACCGCGTGCATCATGGCCAGAACGACTACTGCATCGACCGCAACTACGGCGGCATCCTGGTGCTGTGGGACCGCATGTTCGGCACCTTCATCGAGGAGCGCGCGGGCGAACCGATCGTCTACGGCGTGCGTACCCAGCTGGCCAGCTTCAATCCGCTGTGGGGCAACCTGCATTATTACGCCGACCTGTGGCGCGAGGCCCGCGCCGCACGCGGCTGGCGCGCGAAACTGGGCGTGTGGGTGGCGCCGCCGGGCGGCTGGAGCGACGCGCCGATCGCGCACTTCGAAGCGGCGCATTTCGTGCGCTACAGCGCCGCCACGCCGGCGCCGCTGCGCTGGTACGGGGCGCTGCAGTTCGCGCTGCTGGTGCCGCTGGTATCCCATTTCATCGCCGTCGTGCCCGACCTGGGCGCACCGCAGGCGCTGCTGTACGCCGCCGTCATCCTTGCCAGCACCCTGACCGTCGGCGCGCTGCTGGAAGGGCGCCGCATGGCGCGCCGCGCCGAGCAGGCGCGCACGCTGGCGCTCGGCCTGGCGTTGGCGCTGGTGCCCGACTGGTTCGGCTTCGACGCGCCGCTGGCGTTGCGGGCGGCGGCGCTGGCGGCGATGCTGGCCAGCGCCGGCTGGCTCGCCATGCGGCAGCGCGCA
Source organism: Burkholderiales bacterium (assembly GCA_038248405.1). Classification (GTDB taxonomy): domain Bacteria; phylum Pseudomonadota; class Gammaproteobacteria; order Burkholderiales; family Burkholderiaceae_D; genus JAFCUW01. The sequence continues at coordinate 37,404 of JBBRXM010000027.1, read as the reverse complement.
TGAACGGCGAGGCGCTGTCGGACCTGCTGCTGGCGCTGGTGACGCTGCCGCTGGCATGGCGCCTGCGCGCGCGCCGGCCCGGCATCGCCATCGCCTTCCTGCTCATCGGCGTGGCCGCCGCCTGCGGCGTGCCGCGCTACCTGGGCGTGCCGCAGGCGCTCGGCCCGCACCGTTTCTTCAGTCTGCTGGCCGCCTGCGCCGCGCTGCCGCTGCTGGCGGCGAGCCTGCGCTGGCCGGACGGCGCCAGCGCGTGCCGGCCGGCGGCGGCGGCGCGCTTCGCGCTGCTGGCCGGCGCCATCGGCGTGCTGCTGGCGGCGGTGGCCGGCCTGGCCCTCTGGAGCGACGCCGCCGCCGCGCTGTCGGCGCTGGCGATCGCGGTCAGCGCGCTGCAGGCGCGGCGGCCGCTGGCCATCGCCGCCGCCGCCGCGCTGCTGGCCGCCTTTGCCGCCGGCGCCGCCGGGGAGGTGCGGCCCTTGCACGTATTGATGGCATGTTCCTTTGCCCTGATGGGTTGGCAGCATGCGCGCGACACGCCACAGCAGGATTTCCCCCATCCCAAGGAGACATATGAGTAACTGCACGCACCAAACAGCCATGCCGCTGGCACGGTTGTCCCTCATTGCTGCCGGCGTGGCGGCGGCATGCGCGGCGGCGCCGGCATGGTCGGCCGACGAGCCGGTGCAGTCGGTGGTGGTGAGCGCGCAGTCGCGCAAGCAGTTGCTGCAGGACGTGCCGATCGCCATGCAGGTGGTCACCGCGAAGGACATCGCCAACCTCGGCGCCAGGGAACTGGGCGACCTGAATGGCTACATTCCCGGCCTGTCGGTCGACAACAGCGAGCCGACCCAGCCCTCGTTCGGCATCCGCGGCGTGCAGCCGGGCGACTTCGGCATCGCCACCGATTCGCCCGTCGGCGTCTACGTCGACGGCATCTACGCAGGCAAGACCGGCGGCGCCCTGATGAATTTCGTCGACGTCCAGCGCATCGAAGTGATCAAGGGGCCGCAGGGCACCCTGTTCGGCCGCAACAGCGCCGCCGGCGCCATCTCGATCGTCATCCACGAGCCGGAACGCGAGCCCGACGCCTCGCTGAGCGTACGCTTCGGGAACTACGGCCGCAAGAACGGCGAAGCGATGCTCAACGCGCCGCTGACCGACAGCCTGGCCGCGCGCCTGGTGCTGGTGCGCCACGGCAGCGACGGCTGGGTCACCAACAACTACACCGGCAACAAGACCGGCGCCGACAAGGCGTGGTCGGCGCGGCTGGCGTTAAAGCAGGAATTCGGCGGCGGCGCCAAGGCGGTGCTGTCGGCCGAGCACGAACGCATGCACCAGAACGGCCGCCCCTCGTTCGGCGTCGTCAAGAACCCGGCGCTGCCGCTGGGCGGCTACCGCGGCCTCTACGACGCCGCCTACACCGCCAATTTCGTCGACCCGTTCGCCGCCCCGCTGTCGAACGACAGCGACGGCGCCGAGTCGCGCGAATTCGATGGCGCCACCCTGCGCGTGGAAGTGCCGCTGGGCGCCGTGACGTTCAGCGCCATCACCGGCTACCGCCGCTTCAACACCATCAACCACACCGACAACGACGGCGGCAGCCGCGCCGACCTGGCGCTGGCCGCGCGCGACGACAAGCGCGGGCGCAGCCTGCAGCAGGAATTCAAATTGTCGGGCAAGACGGCGACGCTCGACTGGATCTCCGGGGTCAGCTTCTACAACAACAACGAGCACCAGGACGCCGGCGCCGACGTCACCACCGGCACCCTCGACACGCTCAGCCGGTTCGGCGGCGGCGCCGCCAATTTCGCCACGCTGTTCGGCGGGCTCGGCCCGATCGCCGGCGGCGGCATCAACGCCGCCACCACCTTCCCGTGGTCCGAGACCCACTACAGCGACGTCCACACGCGCTCGGCCTCGGCCTACGGCGACGTCATCTGGCACGTGACCGGCGCCACCAACCTTACCACCGGCCTGCGCTGGACCAGGGACGAAAAGAGCATGACCTGGTACGTGCCGCCGCGCGTCTCGCCCGCATTCGACGCCTTCATCAAGGGCTTCGGCGTGCTGGCCGGCCTGCGCCCGGGTTCGTTCCCGCCGAACGTGATCTTCGCCGCCGCCTCGCAGCTGGCCGCCGTCCCCGCCACCCGCACCAAGCAGTGGACCGACCTCAGCCCGCGCCTGGTACTCGACCATAAGCTCGACAAGAACACGCTGGTGTTCGCGTCCCTGTCGAAGGGCTACCAGGCGGGCGGCTTCAACGTCTTCACGCCGCCCAACCCGGCCTCGCCGACCAACCAGGACGGCTCCTTCGAGCCTGAAAAGATGACCAACCTGGAGATCGGCGCCAAGCTGGTGCTGCCGGCCCTGAACGCCACCGTCAACGCCTCGCTGTTCGCCTACCGCTTCAAGAACCTGCAGGACATCGAGCTTTACAGCGTCGGCACCATCCCCACCTACAACGTGATCACCAGCGACCAGCGCGCGCACGGCGTCGACGTCGACGGCCGCATCCGCGTCAGCAGCGCGCTGACGATGTTCGGCGGCCTCGAATACATCGACCAGAGCTACGACAAATACCAGCGCCTCGACGGCGCCGGCAAGGTCACGCTCGACCTGGGCGGCCAGCCGGTGGGCACGCCGAAGCTGACGGTGGCGGCCGGCGCCAACCTGTCGGGCGAGATGGCCGGCGGGCGCGCCAGCGTCAACTTCCAGGGCACCTACAGCAGCGCCAAACGCTGCAACGACGCCACCGCGGCGCTCGAGTGCCTCGCCACACCCGCGCTCAAGACCGGCACCGCGACGCAGAAATTCGACCTGCGCCTGGGCTGGGACGCCGACAGCCGCAAGTACGGCGTGGCGCTGTTGGTCAATAACGTGTTCGACAAGCGTTACATCCACTCGCTGGGCGGCCAGACCAAGGCCTACGGCATGCCGTACGCCGCGCTGCAGGCGCCGCGCACGATCGGCCTGCAGCTTCACGCGAGCATGTAGCAGCATGGCTGGCAGACTGAAAAAGGGCGCCGGCGGCGGCGCCGTGCTGCTGGCGGCGCTCGTGTTGGCGCTGTATGTCCATCCGCCCGAGATGCTGCGGGTAGGGGCGAATTACAGCGCCAAGATCGTCTGCTCCAACGTGTTCCTGGCCGGGCGCGACGCCCAGGCCGTGCTGGCCGAGGACGTGCAGGCGCCCGGCCACCCGCTGCTCAAGGCGATGCGGGTGAGCGTCGACCGCGAGCATGGCCTGGTGCGTGCCGGCCTGGCCGGCTTCATCGGCGACGGCCTGGCGGTGTACCGTCCCGGCACCGGCTGCGCGGCGGTGCCGGACGGCGACGCCGCCCTCGCGCGGCGCCACCAGTTCGCGCCGGCGCCGCTGCCGGCGCTGCCGGCGGCCAGCTGGCCGCGCGGCGCGCAGGCCGAGCCGGACCCGCAGATCGAGGCGATTCTCGCCGACGACGCGCTGGCCGGCCCCGGCATGCGCGGCATCGCCGTCATCCGCGGCGGCAAGCTGGTGGCCGAGCGCTACGGCGCCGGCTTCAGCGCCGACACCCCGCTGCTGGGCTGGTCGATGACCAAATCGGTGACCGCGGCGCTGGTGGGCATGCAGGTCGGCGCCGGCACGCTGCAGCTGGCGCAGGACCGCTTCTGGCCCGGCGACGGCCGCGCCGCGGTCAGGCTGGGCGACCTGATGGCGATGTCGAGCGGCCTGGCCTTCAACGAAGGCTACGGCGACGTCTCCGACGTCACCCGCATGCTGTACCTGGAACCGGACATGGCCGCCTACGTGCACGCGCGCCCGCTGGTGCGGGCGCCTGGCAGCAGCTGGAATTACTCGAGCGGCACCACCGTCCTGCTCTCGCGCATATGGCAGCAGGCGGCCGGCGCCGACGCCCTGAGCCTGCCGCGCCGGCAGCTGTTCGCGCCGCTGGGCATGCGCAGCGCCGTCATCGAAGCCGATGCGCGCGGCACGCTGGTGGGATCGAGCTACATGTACGCCACTGCCCAGGACTGGGCGCGCTTCGGCCAGTTCCTGCTGCAGGACGGCGTATGGGATGGCCGGCGGCTGCTGCCGCCAAGGTACGTGGCGATGATGGCACGGGTGGCGCCGGCATCGAAAGGGCAGTACGGCCAGGGCCAGGTGTGGCGCTGGGGCCCGGGCGGCGCCGGCCCCGAAGACCAGGATCCGGATGCGCGCTTCGCGCTGCCGCCCGATACCTACTGGATGGAAGGCCACGACGGCCAGAGCGTGGCCATCGTGCCGTCACGGCAGCTGGTGGTGGTGCGCCTCGGGCTGACGCCGCACCGCCTGTCGTACCAGCCGCAAGGCTTGCTGGCGGCGGTGCTGAAGGCGTCCGGCCCGCGCTAGATCAGCGGCGCGAGATCGCCACGCCGACCAGCAGGCCGACGGCGCCGCCGATGGCGATCGAACGCCATGGATTTTCGTGCACGTAGTCGTCGGTCGCCTTGGCCGCTTCCTTGGTCTTTTCAACGACCATTTCCTGGTAGCGCACCAGGTCGTCCTTGGCACCGGCGATGGTGCGCTCGAATTTTTCCTTGGCCGCTTTCAGGTCTTCGCCCGTCAGCGAGCTGTTGCGCAGCCAGCTTTCGGCATCCTGGATCACCGATTTCAGGTCGTTCATCAACTGGTCGCGTGCGCCGGTCTGGGTAGGGATTTTTTCCATCATGGGATAGCCTCGTTTCGTTAAATTTTATTCTCGAGTACGCATGGCGCGAACAAACGATCGGCCAGGTGCATATTGGATAACATTATCCTAGTGCATAGTCTAACGCGACTCCGGCAAAAAGGGCCGCACCCAACCAATTGTTGTGGCGGAAGGCGGCAAAACAGCCCATCCGGTCGCGTCCGCGGATCAGCGTGTAGTGATACAGCGCAATTCCGGCGGCCACCACGACGCCGCCGGCATACCACCAGCGCAGGCCCATCAGCCAGCCGCAGGCGAGGTCGATCGCCAGCGCGGCGCCGTAGCACAGCATGACGGCGGCGACGTCGAAGCGCCCGAAGGTGATGGCCGAGGTGCGCATGCCGATCTTGAGGTCGTCGTCGCGGTCGACCATGGCGTATTCGGTGTCGTAGGCGACCGCCCAGAACACGTTGGCCAGCAGCAGCCACCAGGCCACCGCCGGCACCTCGCCCTGCACGGCGGCGAACGCCATCGGGATGCCGAAGCCGAACGCGATGCCCAGGTAGGCCTGCGGGATGGCGAAGAAGCGCTTGAAGTAGGGGTAGGTGGCGGCGATGACGACGGCGGCCACCGACAGCTGTTTGGTCAATGCGTTGAGCGGCAGGATCAACAGGAACGAGACAATCGCCAGCGCCGCGGCCACGGCGAGCGCTTCCCATGGGGCGATGCGCCCGCTCGTGAGGGGCCGTTCGGCGGTGCGCTTGACGTGCTTGTCGAAATCGCGGTCGGCGTAGTCGTTGATGGCGCAGCCGGCCGAGCGCATCAGCGCGGTGCCCACCGTGAAGATGACCACCAGGCGCCAGTCCGGCCTGCCGTTCGACGCCAGCCACAGCGCGATCAGCGTCGGCCACAGCAGCAGCAGGATGCCGATCGGCTTGTCTGCGCGGATCAGCTTGAAGTACAGGGCCAGCTTGGTCATGGAAGGCGTGGGTGATTTGGCAAGGCTCGAATTCTACCGGGTTTGCGCGCCCGCTTGGGGCAGATCAAGCGCGCAAGCCGAGGCGCGGGCCCAAGATAGAGTCATTGAGTGCGCGATCCTTTACCGGGAGATGCCATGCAAAATCCTGCTTGCCCTGCCTGCGGTGACGGCGCCGTTGCGGCCGTCGATTCGGTCGCCAGCGCCGCCATCGTCGCCGCCTACCGCGACAGGGGCGTCGACGTGGCGGGCTGTTTTGCCGACACCGCGGTCGTTGCGCTGTACCGCTGCGAGCGCTGCGACCTCGGTTTCTTCCTGCCGCCGTGCGCTGGCGGCGCCGCGTTCTACGAGCAGCTGCAGCAGTTCGGCTGGTACTACCAGGACCACAAGCCCGAGTACGGTTTTGCCAGCACCCATGTCGCCGGCGGCGCGCGCGTGCTGGAAGTCGGCTGCGGCAAGGGCGCGTTCCGCTTTGCCTTGCCGCGCTCGGTCAAGTACACGGGGCTCGAGTTCAATGACGGCGCCGTGCGCAAGGCGCGCGCGGCCGGCCTGGACGTCGTCAGGCAGCCGGTGGAGGCGCATGCTGCGGCCAATCGGCGCAAGTACGCGGTAGTGTGTTCCTTCCAGGTGCTCGAGCACGTGCCGCGGCCCAGGCAGTTCGTGCATGCCTGCGTGGAGGCGCTGGCGCCCGGCGGCAAATTGATCGTGGCGGTGCCGGCCGAGGACAGTTTTCTCGCCATCGCCCCCAACGCGCCGCTGAACATGCCGCCGCACCATGTGCTGCGCTGGACCGACCTGGCGCTGACCAACCTGGCGCGGCGCGAAGGGCTGGCGGTGATCGACCTGTGGCATGAGCCGGTGGCCTCCTTCCATCGCGACTGGCACCTGCAGACGCTGGCGTTTCATTATTTCGTGATGCGCGGGCTGGCGAAGACGCGGCTGCTCGATCGCGGGCTGATGCACCGCGCGATCGGGCGCCTGCTGCGCTTCACGACGCTGCGCGACGCGCTGGCGGCGCGGGTGCTCAAGCGCTTTCCGGTGTTCGAGCGCGGGCACACCGTGGTGCTGGTGGCGCGCCAGCCCGCATGAGGCTTTGTTGACCCGAAGACCGTCATTCCCGCCACTGGCGGAACTGACTCCTCGCGCACGCGGGGATCCAATTTCGTACTGATATTGTTGGCGCTAGTCGCGAGGAAGCTATTTGCAGTTCGCGCAAAATTGGATCCCCGCGTGCGCGAGGATGACGGCTTTCAGGTTAGCGAAATTGTCGGAGGCGGGTGGCCACTCAGGCGGCGTCGGCCAGCTGCAGCATGTCCACCCCCGGCAGCTCGCAGGCGGCCACCGCTTCGCAGATCGCCTCGATCGCCGCGCGCCGCGTGAAGCTCTTGCGCCAGACGATGACGACGCGGCGCGACGGCACCGGCTCGGTGAACGGCACGAAGCTGAGCAGGCCGTTGCGGTCCTTCATGTCCGGCACCGAGGTGCGCGGCAGCACGGTCAGGCCGATGCCGCTGGCGACCATGTGGCGGATCGTTTCCAGCGACGAGCCTTCGAAGGTGCGCTGCATGCCGTTGCCGGGCGTCGAGAAGCGCGCCATCTCCGGGCACACTTCCAGCACCTGGTCGCGGAAGCAGTGGCCGTTGCCAAGCAAGAGCATGGTTTCCGACTTCAGGTCCTCGGCCGGCACTTCCTTGCGCGCCGCCCACGGATGGCCCTTCGGCGTGGCGACGACGAACGGTTCGTCGTACAGGGTCTGCATCGACATGCCGTGTTCCGGCAGCGGCAGCGCCATGATGGCGGCGTCGAGCTCGCCCTGGCGCAGCAGCTCGAGCAGGCGCACGGTGAAGTTCTCCTGCAAGATGAGCGGCATCTGCGGCACCGTGTCGATCAGGTTCTTCACCAGCGGCGGCAGCAGGTAGGGCCCGATCGTGTAGATCACGCCCAGGCGCAGCGGCCCGGCCAGCGGATCCTTGTTCTGCTTGGCCAGCTCCTTGATGGCGGCGGTCTGCTCCAGCACCCGCTCGGCCTGGGCGATGATCTGCGCGCCCAGCGGCGTGACCGACACCTCGGCGCCGCCCCGTTCGAACAGCACCACGCCGAGTTCGTCCTCGAGCTTCTTGATGGCCACCGACAGCGTAGGCTGGGCAACGAAGCAGGCCTCGGCGGCGTGCCCGAAATGTCTCGCACGCGCGACGGCAACGATATATTTCAATTCAGTCAGTGTCATGGGATCGTGGAAGAGCAGGTATGTACAGGGGGCCGGTGCCCCTCATAGTGCCAGAGAGTTGCTTTTTCGTCAGCAAAGAAATTATATTTTACCGGAAGGCCAGTCGATATAATTGCCGCGAAGGCGGTTTTTTCGCCCCGTCACTCTAGAAAGAAGCACATGTCGACGACATTCGGTCCCGCCGAAGCCCAGGCCTACATCCACAAACTGCTGACGGTGATGCACCACCAGGGCGGCTCCGACCTGTTCGTGTCGGCCGACTTTCCGCCGAGCATGAAGCACCAGGGCGCGATGAGGCCGCTGAGCCAGCAGAAGCTGAGCGGCGAAGTCACCCGTGCGCTGGCGCTGTCGCTGATGAACGACAAGCAGAAGGCCGAGTTCGAAGAGCAGATGGAGTGCAATTTCGCCATCTCGCTGCCGAACGTGTGCCGCTTCCGCGTCAACGTCTACGTCCAGCAGCAGTGCGTGGCGATGGTGGTGCGCACGATCGCTTCCGAAATCCCGAACTTCGACAAGCTCGACCTGCCCGACGTGCTCAAAGACGTCATCATGACCAAGCGCGGCCTGGTGCTGGTGGTCGGCGGCACCGGTTCGGGCAAGTCGACGACGCTGGCGGCGATGATCGACTACCGCAACGCCAACTCGGCCGGCCACATCATCACGGTGGAAGACCCGGTCGAATACGTGCACAAGAACAAGGGATGCCTGATCACCCACCGCGAGGTCGGCGTCGACACCCATTCGTGGCACAACGCGCTGAAGAACACGCTGCGCCAGGCGCCGGACGTGATCCTGATCGGCGAGATCCGCGACACCGAAACGATGGAGCACGCCATCGCCTTTGCCGAGACGGGCCACCTGTGCCTGGGCACGCTGCACGCGAACAACTCGAACCAGACGATGGACCGCATCATCAACTTCTTCCCGGAAGAGCGGCGCGGCCAGCTGCTGATGGACCTGTCGTCGAACCTGCGCGCGATCGTCTCGCAGCGGCTGGTGCGCACCGAGGACGGCAAGGGACGCAAGGCGGCGATCGAGATTTTGCTCAACACCCCGACCATCGCCGAGATGATCCTGAAGGGGAATTTTCAGGCCATCAAGGAGATCATGCACAAGTCGCGCGAGCTGGGCATGTGCACGTTTGACCAGGCGCTGTACGAACTGTATAACAAGGGCTTCATCGGCTACGACGAGGCGATCCGCAACGCCGATTCGGCCAATGGCCTGCGGCTGCAGATCAAGCTGCGGGGCGACCGCAAGGAGCCCGGCAAGGAAGCGGCGAGCAGCTCGGACGACCTGTCGATGCTGGTGGAGGACGAGCCGGAGGAGTGATGCAAGTAAGCCTGCAGGAACTGGAAGCGGCGATCAATTTCTGGCGCGACCGCCGTCCTGCGCGCGGCAACGAATACGCGCTATCCAGCGAGGTGAACGTCCTCGCCCGCGTGTATGCGCTGATGATTTTCAACCATGCCGCCACCCTCGAGCTCGATACGCTCGACGACAGCGCGCGCGCCCTGATCGAATCGTGGCGCGCGACCAACACCTCACCTGATTGATTGCCGATGCCCGAATTTGAGAACAAGATCTGCAGCCGCGACGACCTGGCGCAACGTGTCGCCGCTTTACCGAAGCCGGTGGTGCTGACCAACGGCGTGTTCGACATCCTGCACCGCGGGCACGTGACCTACCTGGCGCAGGCGCGCGCGCTGGGCGGCTCGCTGGTGGTGGCGGCCAACACCGACGCCTCGGTCAAGCGCCTGGGCAAGGGCGACGACCGCCCGCTCAACACCTGCGCCGACCGCATGGCGGTGCTGGCCGCGCTCGAAGCGGTCAGCCTGGTGGTCGATTTCGACGAGGACACCGCGCTGGAAGTGGTGCAGCAGGCGCGGCCCGAAATCTACGCCAAGGGCGGCGACTACGACATGGCCGCCATCCCCGAGGGCCGGGCGGTGCTGGCCTACGGCGGCCAGGCGGTGGCGATCGATTTCGAGCACGACCGCTCGACCACCAAGCTGCTGACCAAAATCCGTAGTTAGCTGACGTCGGCTCGCAAGTCCGCCGGGCCACGCTTGACTCACTGAATGACTCCAAGCGAATCAGCGTGCGCGGAACCCCCAGCTCGCTCGCCCGGCGTCCTACTTGGGACAATAGGTGTGGTATTCCGAGCGGTCGTCTCCATGAACCTCTTCAACGCGGACTGTCGCCGAGCCGCGATTGTTTTTGTAGAAATAATCGGCAACGCGCGGTAGCCCGAGCGCCGCATCGTTGGCGTAAATAAACAGTTCTCCATTGCTTTTGGGGGTGAATTCCGCCACCAGCACCCGCCGCTCGGCCGGTGTCGGGAAGCTGGCCTTGATCGTGCTCGCTTCGGCGTCGCCCAGCTTGTCGGGGTAGGCCAGGAATTCGACGCCATTGTTCGGGCTCGGCGCGCGCCTGCGGTAGACGCATGGTTTCAACGCGTATTCTTCGTTGCCCTTGATCCCGACATGGGCGATCGGCGCCATCCATGGTTCCTGGATCCAACGCTTGAGTGGAGTCGCGAGGACATGCAGCATGTTATTGGCGCGGAAGCCGTAAGGATCGGTTGGCATCTTGCGGTCAGCCCAGTTGCCGTCGGCGTCGTCGATAATGACGCGGTAGCGCGTCCTCTTTTCCAGCCTCAAGCCCGACGCCCAGCAAAATTTGTCGACACTGAGCTTGGACGTCGCCTCGGCGAGCCGGCCCACGCGCGGGGCGGTGTCGGCGATCGTGCCTTGGCAGAATAAGCCGCTGGCGCCTTCAACGTCGAGCGCCACCTTGTTCACCGTGACCGCCATCAGGAAAAGCATCGCAAAGCCAAAAAGCACTGGCGCGATAAAGTGTCCGATCGCATGGTTAATGCCTTTGAGCACGCGGCTATGGCGCAGCACCTGCGCCAATTGTTGCGTCGCCATGCCGTCCGTAATCGCTTCCTCGGGCTTGCCCAGCACCCGCATGAATCTGCGGTGCCAGTAGATGCGCGTCAGAGCGAGTGCATTGAGCATGCCGATCGCCAACGCCAACGGCCGCAATGGATTGACCGCCTTGTCCGCGAACGTCAGCCACAGCCACAGCGCCACGGCGTCGAAGGCAAATAGCCAAATGCAGGTGCGCCGGTACACGATCACTTCGGTGGCGAGCAAACTGGTGCGGAACGGTTCACGCATTGGTGCATGCCAGGCGAGCAGGCCGTAATCGCGCAGACTGCGGCGCAACAGTTCACCACCGCGCAGGCTCAGGCCAAACAACACTGCCAAGATGCCAAATTCAACTGGATACTTGGCGATCGATTCGATCCAGCGGTCAAGCATCGGTGGAAGATAGGCATTGAGGGCATCGGTGCCGGTCGTGATGATGCCCCTGAACTCCTGGTCCCACTGGACGATTTTGCCTGAAAGGCGGGGCAGGGCGCCCGCCCAGGACGCTTCCTGGAGCGTGCGGGCGTAGTTTTTCAGACTGACATGTGCCGTGTGGGCGATCCAGGGAAACAGGACCATGGCGGTCAAGACGATCGAGCTGGACAGGTAGGCGGCGCGGCGCCACCACACCGCGTTCTTGATTGCTTCGATCGATGGCTGGTCCGGGCGGCTCAATTCCGTCATGGCTTGTTTCAGCGCGCGAGTGCGTGCGTCCGCGATATCTACGTCAAGGATTTGCGCGGTCGCCGGTGCCGCCTGCGCGATGTAATTGCGTGTATGTGGTTCCGGAAATCCTTCCATCGGCAATAGCTGTCCGTCCGGCGCCAGCACCAGGAAATTGGCCGGCAGTGAGTTCGGAACGTAGGCGTCGGCACCGCGCGCCATGCGTGCGATGACACTGCCGTGAACGATCGGTAGCACATGCGTGCAGCGTTCGGCGCAAGTCTTGATGTCGCGTGGCGCATAGCGGTAAAACGCGCCCAGGCCGGCGCGGGCATCATAGATTTTCCCGAAGGAAGACTTCTCGTTGCTGATCCGTTCGACGCAGGCCGGCTGCAAGCGCAAGCCGTTGTCCATGGCATGGCGCATCATCCAGTCGAGCGATACCAGCGACAGCTGATCCTCCGGATAGCCGCCACCCACATTCGCGTGCACCCCGGCGAACCAGACCTGCGTGATGCGTTTCTGGTTCTGTTCATGCGACTCGTCCCAGGGGATGGGGTGGAAGGTGGTCCGTTCGTCGTCCAGCGACAAGGCCTGGACGGCGCGCTCCACTTTCGCCGACAGCACATGGTCGCTGAAATTCATCGGCCAGAACAGCCAGTTGATGGCCGGTTTCAGTTCGGCGATCGGCATACCGTACGCCGACACGGTGTCCCACAGGCCGAGAAACCGAATTCGGTTCACGTGCCGCCGCGCGCGGCGTTCATATGGTTCGTTGCGGAGCGACTTGGCGCCGGCGCGCAGAAGGCGGCGCACGAATCGGTACGCATACACCGGGCTCATGAAGGGGGGCTTGAAGCACTTGCGGCGGAAGTGGCTGTATGCCTCGACGGCGCGCCGGTGAAGTTCCTCCTCTGAACTGAAATGGACCAGGCCTTCCGATGTGATCAGGCCCATCAGGACGCGGATCGTGAAGGCGCCCCGGCTAAAGCCGAAGCCGTAGATGTCGGTGGAATCATCGTCGTAGTTGCGACAGATGAATTTATATAGATCGATGACGTTGCGCTTGAGTCCGTACCCAAACGCCCCGCCGATCGCGGCGACGTACTTGTTGGTGGAGGTGCCGACTCCGTCGTCGTACAGGGCCAACTGGTCCGAGGTAGTCAGGTCGAGCGCCTGGAACAGGCGCCAGACATTGGTCTTCTCGGCCTTTGCCGAGCTGTTGCCCGTGCCGTCGGAGAATACGATGAGTTTTTTTGCGAGGCGTACCGCCGGCATTGGCGGCAGGCTGGGCTGCGTGTGCGTGACAGGCGGCGCCGGGGCGGCGCCATCTCCCTCGTTCGTCGGAAGTGGCGGACTGATCTGATCCGGTCCCACGATAACGTCGACGTCCGATTCGACGCCGACATCGGCATCGCCCCGGCCTTCTACCTTTTTCTCAATGATCTCGTCCATGTGCCCCCCTGTTTATCCTCGACTCCGGCGCGCGCTTCGTTGACGGGTGCTACACCCAATGCGGCTTGCTCGTCCACTCGGGGAACTGCTCTGCAAACACTGGATAGAACCGGGCTGCAATCTTGTCGAACCCCGCAAAAGTCGGATGCAGTTCGTTGTCCCAGTCGCCTTCTTCGAGTGCGTTTCGGGTATCGACGAAGAAATACGGTGGATGCCTGCCGGCCAGCTTTTTTTGCACATTGGCGAGATGGTCGATGATGTAGCGCACCGCCTCTCCATGCAGCTCGACGGGCATGCCCACTTGTTGTAGCGCGGGGCGTATCCACGGTGAAAAACCCAGCAGGCCCTGGCCGTTTGGCGGGGCGTAGTCGTAGCAGTGAGTGACGATCGCGGCGTTGCGGCAGAAGGTGTCGCGCAGGTGGATGACGTTCTCGTAGCCGCGCGTGATACGGGCGAACAGCGCCGCCGTCTCCGGCGCCTTGAACCAGCTCGTGATGTCGCCGGCGTTGCCGAACTTGAGCAGGGGCAGCAGGTCGTCGGCGCCGGCAAAATCGTTGCCGCCGCCGCTGATGACAATCATCTGCACGGCATCCCTTTCGAAGCCGAGAAAAGTGCTGAGCGTGTACAGGTTGCCTTTGCCCGGCGCGCTGATTTCCATGCCGTTCTGGCCCAGCGCCATGATGTCGAAGCTCTGATTCTCGCCGAACTGCAGGAAGCGGTTCGACAAGTTGCCGTCGCGGTGGAATGGATAGTGGATCCATGAATCGCCGAAACACAGGATCAGCGGGGCTGCGGGGCGGACGTGGTCGCGCCACTCCGTCAGGTCGAATGTCAAGGGCATGTCGTCGTCCTCTCGAGTGCGACAGGAGAGGGCGCCCGCGCTACGCCAGGGCGTGCACAGTTTTGCGCATGATCAGATAGATACCGATCATTATTGAACCGGCGTCAACGAGAGCCCCTTCGCAAAGTTACCGTTGCCAAGAAAGCATCGATACTGGTACTAAGGACTGTGTATTTACGGCAACAAAATACATATAGTTATTGCCAGAAGCTTTTTGATACTTAACTGTTTGCCGTGGGGGCGTGCAGGCTCTACACCGGGGTCTGACCCGAACGGCGGGTCAGACCCTAAGCGCCGCCCGCATACCCGTTCTGCCGCCACGCCTCGAACACCACCACCGCCACCGTATTCGACAGGTTCAGGCTGCGGTTGTCGGGCCGCATCGGCAGCCGGATGCGCTGCGCCGGCGGGAACGATTCGCGCAGCGCCGGCGCCAGGCCGCGCGTTTCGCTGCCGAACACGAAGACGTCGCCGGGCAGGAAGCGGGCATCGGCAAACGGCGCTGAGCCATGCGTGGTCAGCGCGAACATGCGCGCCGGATCGGGCCGGGCGTCGGCGATGAACGCATCCCAGTTCTTGTGCACCTTCATGGTGGCGTAGTCGTGGTAGTCGAGGCCGGCGCGCTTCATCTTGGCGTCGTCGAGCGGAAAGCCGAGCGGCTCGATCAGGTGCAGCTGGGCGCCGGTGTTGGCGCACAGGCGGATGATGTTGCCGGTATTGGGCGGGATTTCAGGTTCTACCAGGACGACGTGGAACAAAAGCTTCTCCTTGATTGGTTAATGGGGCGGGGTGCGCGCGAACACGAAATTGCTCACGCGCGCGGCGCCGCAGCGCTTCAGCGTGGCGGCCAGTTCGCCCAGCGTGTGGCCGCTCGTCATGACGTCGTCGACGACGCCGACGTGCCGGCCGCGCAGCGCCGGCAACAGCTCGGGCGCGACGGCAAAGGCGCCGCGGATGTTGCGCCGCCGCTGGTCCGGCGCCACGCCCGACTGCGCGCGCGTGTCGCGCGCGCGCAGCGCCAGCCGCTCGCACAGCTCGATGCCCAGGTGGCGCGCGAGCGGACGCGCCATCTCGAGCGCCTGGTTGAAGCCGCGCTCGGCCAGCCGCTGCGGCCCCAGCGGCACCGGGCACAGCACCTGCGGCAGCAGGAAGCCGCGCTGGTCCAGCACGGCGTCGCGCAGCACCTCGGCAAACCACGGCGCCAGCGCCAGCTTGCCGCCGAATTTCAGTTGCAGCACCAGCTGGTCGAGCGGGGCGCGGTAGTCGGCGCCGGCCAGCGTGGCGTCGAAGGCCGGCCGCCGCGCCAGGCAGCCGGCGCACTCGCGCCCGGCGTCGGCGGCGCCGACCGGGTTGGCGCAGCGCGGGCAGCGCGGGCAGCGGGTGACGAACTGCAGATGGCAAGGGCGGCAGACGGCGCCGTCGCAGCGGCCGCCGCACAGCGCGCACATTGACGGCAGCAGCGCGCGCGCCAGGCGCCGCCAGCGGCCCGGGCGGTCAAGCATCGGCTCCTCGCAAAATGGAACAAGCATGTACACTGCCGCCATTATCTCATTTCACCGCGACCCAGCCATGGTTTCTCCCCAATCGACCTCCAGGATGAGCGCGCCGATCGAGCCGGCCCGGGTGCGCCGGCTGTTCGCCCGGCCGCAGGCAATCGCCGGCGCCGACTTCCTGCGCCGCGAAGTCGCCGGCCGCATGCACGAGCGCCTCGGCCTGGTGAAAATCTCGCCGCAGCGCGTGCTCGATGCCGGCTGCGGCCTGGGTGCCGACCTGGCGCTGCTGCACAAGGACTACCCGGCGGCGCAGGTGCTCGGCGTCGATGCCGCGCCCGAAATGGCGGCCGCCGCGCGCGCGCCGGCGGCCAGATCGCTGCTCAGCCGCCTGCTGCCGGGCAAGGCCGGCATCGACCTGCTGGCGGGCGACTTCGGCGCGCTGCCGCTTGGCCCGAACTCCGTCGACCTGGTGTGGTCGAACCTGGCGCTGCTCTGGCACCCCCAGCCCGACCGCGTATTTGCGGAATGGCGCCGCGTGCTGAAAGTGGAGGGGCTGCTGATGTTTTCCAGTTTCGGCCCGGATACGCTGCGCGAACTGCGCACCGCTTTCGCCGAGGTGGACGAGCATCCGCACGTGCTGCCCTTCGTCGACATGCACGACTTCGGCGACCAGCTCGTCGAGGCCGGCTTTTCGACGCCGGTGATGGACATGGAAGTCATCACCGTCACTTACGACACGGCGCCGGCCTTGCTGGCGGACGTGCGCGCGCTGGGCGGCAATCCGCTGGCGACGCGCCGGCGCGGCCTGCTGGGGCGCGCCGGCGGCCGCAAGCTCGAGGCGGCGCTCGAGCGCGGCCGCCGCGCCGACGGCAAGCTGGCGCTGACGTTCGAAGTGATCTACGGACACGCGTTCCGGCCGGCGCCGCGCGTGACGGCGGCCGGCGAGGCGATCGTGCGCTTCCAGCCGCGCCGGTAGCTGGCTGCCGGCAATGGCGCTTGACGTGCGGAAATGGAACAAAACCGGCCAGGTCGAAAGGGAAAACGCTCGCGCAGCCGTCCTCGCGGGGTGATTTCCCCTTGATGGTTAGGCTACTCCTTGAGTATAATCAACGACTAATTTTGTCGACTCGCGCCATGAATGCAAAAAAAACAGGCAGTGGCGGCAATATGAATATGTGGGCGACAGCAGCAAAAGCAAGTCAGCGTTCATCGCGGTGTTGATCCACCGCTGGGCGAGGTCAGGTTCCAGCAGTAACCGGCGCGCACGATGCCCGGACCTGCCAGGAGCCTTTTTGTGCGATGGTTCCGGATGCAGCGGTCGAAGTCTGGCTTGCTGACGATAAAAGATTTCTATTTTGGGTGGTTGGGGAAAACATGACATATGCAAAGCGACTTCAAGCCTTGATGCTCGGCCTGGCGATTACCGCCAGCATCCCGGCGTTGGCCGAGCCAGAGGTGACGGGGCGTCCGGTTGAGTTCCAGTTGAACCTGCAGCCGCCCGTAACGAGAATCGCGTCCGAGATCTACGACCTGCACACCTGGATGATGATCGTCTGCGTCGTCATCTTCGTCGGCGTGTTCGGCGTGATGTTCTACTCGGTGTTCAAGCACCGCCGCTCGCTGGGCCACAAGCCGGCCACCTTCCATGAGTCGACCGCGGTCGAAATCGCCTGGACCATCGTGCCGTTCCTGATCGTCATCGCGATGGCGCTGCCGGCCACCAAGACCGTGGTCGCCATGAAAGACACCTCCAACGCCGACCTGACCATCAAGGCCACCGGCATGCAGTGGAAGTGGGGCTACGATTACCTCAAGGGCGAAGGCGAGGGCATCTCCTTCCTGTCGAACCTGGCCACCCCGCGTTCGCAAGTCGGTTCGCCCGGCGTCGCTCCTACCCAGGAGCGTGGCGTCAACTACCTGCTCGAAGTCGACAACGAAGTCGTCGTTCCGGTCAACAAGAAGGTCCGCATCGTCCTCACCGCCAACGACGTCATCCACGCCTGGATGATCCCGGCGTTCGGCGTCAAGCAGGATGCGATCCCCGGTTTCGTGCGCGACACCTGGTTCCGTTCGGAGAAGATCGGCACCTTCCGCGGCCAGTGCGCCGAGCTGTGCGGTAAAGAGCACGCCTTCATGCCGATCGTCGTCAAAGTCGTTTCCGACGCCGACTATTCGGCCTGGGTGGCAGGCAAGAAGAAGGAAATGGCGGCGCTGGCCGACGATCCTTCCAAGGTCTGGACCATCGACGAATTGAAAACCAAGGGCGAAAAAGTCTACACTACCAATTGCGTGGTCTGCCACCAGGCCAACGGCAAGGGCGTGCCGGGTGCGTTCGCCGCACTCGACGGCTCGCCGGTCGTGACCGGCCCGAAAGCGGAACAGATCAATGTACTGCTGAACGGCAAAAAGAGCGGCAAGTTCCCGTCGGAAATGCCAGGCTGGAAGCAACTGTCGGACTCGGACATCGCTGCGGTGATCACTTATACCCGCAACAACTGGTCGAACAAGGCCGCGGAAAACATCGTTCAACCAGCCGAAGTCCTGGCTGCACGTAAGTAATCGGGAGTAGAGCAATGAGCACAACAACTGTAGATCACGCACACGACCACGCGCACGATCACGCCCACGACCATCCCACGGGCATGGCGCGCTGGCTGTTCGCCACCAACCACAAGGACATCGGTACCCTGTACCTGTGGTTCGCCATCACCATGCTGATGTCCGGCGGCGTGCTGGCGCTGATGATCCGCACCGAGCTGTTCCACCCGGGCCTGCAATTCTTCCAGCCGGAGTTCTTCAACCAGCTGACCACGATGCACGGCATCGTGATGGTGTTCGGCGCCATCATGCCGGCTTTTGTGGGCTTCGCCAACTGGATGATCCCGCTGCAAGTGGGCGCTTCCGACATGGCGTTCGCGCGCATGAACAACTTCTCGTTCTGGCTGCTGCCGCCGGCGGCGCTGCTGCTGGTGATCTCGTTCTTCGTTCCGGGCGGCGCCACCGCGGCCGGCTGGACGCTGTACGCACCGCTGTCGACCCAGATGGGCCCAGGCATGGACCTGGCCATCTTCGCGCTGCACCTGATGGGCGCCTCGTCGATCATGGGTTCGATCAACATCATCGTCACCATCCTCAACATGCGCGCTCCCGGCATGACGCTGATGAAGATGCCGATGTTCTGCTGGACCTGGCTGATCACCGCCTACCTGCTGATCGCCGTCATGCCTGTGCTGGCCGGCGCCATCACGATGACCCTGACCGACCGTCACTTCGGCACCTCGTTCTTTAACGCTGCCGGCGGCGGCGACCCGGTCATGTACCAGCACATCTTCTGGTTCTTCGGCCACCCTGAGGTCTACATCATGATTCTGCCGGCGTTCGGCATCGTCTCGCAGATCCTGCCGGCCTTCGCCCGCAAGCCGCTGTTCGGCTACGCGTCGATGGTCTACGCCACCGCGTCGATCGCGATCCTGTCGTTCATCGTCTGGGCGCACCACATGTTCACCACCGGCATGCCGGTGACGTCGCAGCTGTTCTTCATGTACGCCACGATGCTGATCGCCGTGCCGACCGGCGTCAAAGTGTTCAACTGGGTCGCCACGATGTGGAAGGGCTCGATGACCTTCGAAACCCCGATGCTGTTCGCGGTCGGCTTCATCTTCGTGTTCACGATGGGCGGCTTCACCGGCCTGATCCTGGCCGTGACCCCGATCGACATCCAGCTGCAGGACACTTACTACGTGGTGGCGCACTTCCACTACGTGCTGGTCGCCGGTTCCCTGTTCGCGCTGTTCGCCGGCTTCTACTACTGGTCGCCGAAATGGACCGGCCACATGTACAACGAACTGCGCGGCAAGATCCACTTCTGGGCATCGCTGATCACGTTCAACATCACGTTCTTCCCGATGCACTTCCTGGGCCTGGCCGGCATGCCGCGCCGCTACGCCGACTACCCGGCGCAGTTCACCGACTTCAACGTGGTGGCCACCATCGGCGCCTTCGGTTTCGGCCTGTCGCAAGCGTACTTCCTGTTCTTCGTGGTGCTGCCAACCATCCGCGGCGGTGCCAAGGCATCGGCCAAGCCATGGGATGGCGCCGAAGGCCTCGAGTGGACCGTGCCGAGCCCGGCGCCGTTCCACACCTTCGAGACGCCGCCGCTGGTGAAGTAATCCGGAAATGCATGCAGCACGGCAGGCGCCTTCCAGCGCCTGCCGAAAAAGTTAAGTGGTAAAACATGTCTGACCCGAAAAAGCCGAACAACCTCAAGACTGGCCTGATCATCGGCGCGATCGCACTGTTTTTCTTCGCGATGGTGTTCATCAAGCGGATCTGGCTGTAAGTGAGCAACGTTTCCAAAGGCCGGCTGCGGCTGAACCGCGCGATGTTGGGCAAGCTCGTGGTGGTGGCCGTGATGATGTTCGGCTTCGGCTACGCGCTGGTGCCGGTGTACAAGCACATGTGCGAGCTGCTCGGCATTAACGTGCTGACGGCGCAGGACGGCATGGCGGTGCGCGACGCCAACACGCAGATCGACAAGAGCCGCACCGTCACGGTGGAGCTCGACGGCAATGCGCAGGGGCCGTGGCGGTTTCGCCCGACCACCCGCAGCATCGACGTCCACCCGGGCGAACTGGCAACGGTGATGTATGAGGTCGTCAACACCACCGACCGCACGGTGCAGGCGCAGGCAATACCGAGTTATGCGCCGCAGTCGGTGGCGCCGCACTTCAAGAAGGTCGAATGTTTCTGTTTCAAGCAGCAGACCATGAAGCCGCACGAAGCGCGCCAGATGCCGGTGGTGTTCTTCATCGATCCGGCCCTGCCGCGCGACGTCAAGACGATCACGCTGTCGTACACGTTTTTTGAGATTGCAGGCACGCAGGCGTCGAAGTAGGGCGCGACAAGAATAATCCGGGCCCAGCCCGGTTAATCGAATACTAAAGTCTGATTTAGGAGATGAAGATGAGTTCACCACACGCCGTACCGCACTATTTCGTGCCAGGTCCTTCCAGGTGGCCGATGGCCGGCGGCCTTTCGATGCTCGTCACGATGCTCGGCGCGGCCGGCTGGGTCAACGGCGCCAGCTGGGGCCCGATGGTCAACATCGCCGGCATCCTGGCAACCATCGTGGTGCTGTACTTCTGGTTCGGCGACGCCATCGGCGAGTCCGAGGCCGGCAAATACGGCAAGAACATCGACCTGTCCTATCGCTGGGCGATGAGCTGGTTCATCTTCTCCGAAGTGATGTTCTTCGGCGCCTTCTTCGGCGCGCTGTTCTACGCCCGCTCGATCACCTTGCCTTGGCTGGGCGACCTCGACCACAAGATCATCTGGCCTGACTTCGCCGCGCACTGGGGCAGCGGCGGTCCTGCCGGCACCGTCGAGCAGTTCCAGACCATGGGCCCGTTCCCGATCCCGACCATCAACACCGCGCTGCTGTTGCTGTCGGGCGTGACCCTGACGATCTCGCACCACGCGCTGCGCGCCGGCCACCGCGCGCAGACCGCGATCTGGCTGTTCGCCACGATCCTCTTAGGCGCCACCTTCATGGGCTTCCAGGTCTACGAGTACATGCATGCGTACAGCGAACTGAACCTGAAGCTGACCTCGGGCATCTACGGCTCGACCTTCTTCATGCTGACGGGCTTTCACGGCTTCCACGTGACGATGGGCGCGATCATGCTGTCGGTGATGCTGTACCGCGTACTGAAGGGCCACTTCACGCCGGAGCACCACTTCGGCTTCGAAGGCGCCGCCTGGTACTGGCACTTCGTCGACGTCGTATGGCTCGGCCTGTACGTCGTCGTCTACTGGCTGTAAGGCTGGCGGCGCACGCCGCCGCATGAAAAAGCCGCACGCGGGATAATCCCTCGTGCGGCTTTTTTCACGCAAGGCCGGCAGGTCAGCGCAGCCCGGTCGGCGCGATCCAGCCCATCTTGTAGGCGCCCAGCAGCAGCAGGAACAGGGTGATCGACAGCCCGACCCGCATCGCCAATGCCTGCACGGTGCGGTTGCTCTTGCCCTTGTCGCGCATCAGGAAGAACAGGGCGGATCCGAGGCTGGCGAGGATCAGGATGAAGCCGATGGCGACGACGATTTTCATGATGGTGATTTGATTGCAGGCGAAGGATTCATTGTAATGCCTATCAGCTTCCGGTTTCGGCCCATTCCGTTCGTGGCAACAGTGCTGCTGGTTGCGCTCGGGGTGACGCTGGGGCAGTGGCAGGACCGCCGCGCCGCCGACAAGATCGCGCTGCAGCAGAAACTGTCGGCACGGGCGGCCGACGCGCCGCTGGTGATCGGCGCCGCGCCGCTGCCGGCCGAGCCGCTTGAATACCGCCGCGTGCGCGCCACCGGGCAATTCGTCGGCGGCTGGCCGCTGTACCTGAACAACCGGCCGCAGGATGGCCGCGCCGGGTTTTACGTGCTGATGCCGCTGCGCATCGCCGGCTCCGACAACCACGTGCTGGTGGCGCGCGGCTGGCTGCCGCGCGACGCCGCCGACGCCGCCAGGCTGGCGCCGTATGCGACGCCGTCCGGCACCGTGACGATCGAGGGCATCGTCAAGACCAGCGTGGGCCACATCATGCAGCTGGGCACGCCCGAGCCTGTGAAACCGGGCGCGATCGTGCAAAATATCGATCCGGCCGCGTTTGCGCAGGCCAGCGGCCTGAAGATGCAGCCGTTTTTCATCGAGCAGTCCGATCCCGCGCCGGCGGCCGACGGCCTGGTGCGCAACTGGCCGGCGCCCTCGCTTGGTGTCGAGAAGCACCAGGGCTATGCTTTTCAATGGTATGCGCTGGCAATCATGGCGCTCCTCTTTTTTGTCATTACAGGATTTCGACGTGGAACAAACCAACCCAAGTAAGACTTCGCAGCAACGCGGCCGCTGGAAACTGCTGGCGGTGCTTGCCGTCTGCGCCTCGCCGCTGATCTTTTCCTACCTGACCTATTACGTCATCAAGCCGCAGGGCCGCACCAATTTCGGCGCGCTGATCGATCCGCGCCAGCATCCGATGCCGCCGCTGGGCGCCACCACGCTGGACGCCAAACCGGCCAGCCTCGACGCCTACAAGGGCAAGTGGATCATGCTCAAGGTGGGGCCATCGGCCTGCGCCAAGGACTGCATGGACCAGTTGTTCGCGATCCAGCAGGTGCGCTCGATGCAGGGCAAGGACATGGAGCGCATCGAGCGGGTGTGGCTGGTCACCGACGCCGCGCCGCTGGAAACAATGCTGATCCGCCAGCTCGACGGCGTGCACCTGCTGCGCGCACCAGGCGAGGTCGTCGCCAAATGGCTGCCGGTGGAGCCGGGCGCCAACGCCGCCGACTCGATCTTCCTGATCGACCCGCTGGGCAACCTGATGATGCGCTTCCCGAAAGCGCCGGACGGCGACGAGGCGGAAAAGATCAAGCACTACGCCAAGGTCAAGAAGGACATCAACAAGCTGCTCAAAGCGTCGGCGATCGGCTAAGCGATGCAGGCGTCTACCTTCCTGCAACTGGGCGTCACGGGCCTGCTGGCGGCCAGCCTGCCGCTGGCGATGGTGTGGATCTCGGCCGACGCCAACAAGTACCGCAAACTGGTCTGGGTGGCGGTGTTCCTCACCTTCGACCTGATCGTGTTCGGCGGTTTCACGCGGCTGACCGATTCGGGCCTGGGCTGCCCCGACTGGCCGGGCTGCTACGGCCTGGCCAACCCTTTCCTTGCGCACGAGCACATCGCCGCCGCCGAGGAGCTGATGCCGACCGGCCCGGTGACGGTCATCAAGGCCTGGATCGAGATGATCCACCGCTACCTGGCGATGGGCATCGGTGTCCTGATCATGGCGCTGATGGCCAAGGCCTGGCTGCAATGGCGCCGCAGCAGGAGCGACGCGTTCGCGCCGGCGTTGCCGACCGCGCTGTTCCTGTTCGTCTGCCTGCAGGGCGCGTTCGGCGCCTGGACCGTCACGATGAAGCTGCAGCCGGTGATCGTCACCATCCACCTGCTGCTGGGCATGGGATTGCTGGCGATGCTGGCCTGGCTGGGCGGGCGCGAAGACCACCTGGTCAAGCCGCACAGCGCCGGCGGCAGCGTCGATGCGCTCAGGCGCGTGCGCCCGCTGGCCATCCTGTCGGGCGTGGTGCTGCTGGTGCAGGTCGCGCTGGGCGGCTGGGTCAGCACCAATTACGCCACGCTGGCGTGCACCGACTTCCCCTTGTGCAACGGCCAGCTGGTGCCGCCGATGGACTTCGAGCATGGCTTCACGCTGTGGCGCGAGCTCGGCAAGACCGCCGCCGGCCACTACCTGCCGTTCGCCGCGCTGACCGCCATCCACTGGGTGCACCGCAACTTCGCGCTGGTCGTCGTCGCCGTGCTCGGCTGGACTGCCTGGCGCGCCTGGGCGGAGCCGGCCTTGCGCCCGACCGCGCGCTACCTCGCCATGGCGTTGGCGCTGCAGACGGCCAGCGGCCTGGCCACCGTGTTCCTCAGCTTCCCGCTGGCCATCGCGGTGCTGCATAACGCCGGCGCCGCGCTGCTGGTGCTGCTGGTGACCATGTTAAACTACAAGACAAAGTACCACCTCGACATCGCCCTGCGCACCCCTGCGCGCGCGGCGGTGCCGGCCGAGACCCACGCCCGATAGCCTCCATGACAAGTCAAACCGCAACACACAAACCGCGCAAGCCGGCCAACCGGATCGCCCAGTACTGGGCGCTGACGAAGCCGCGCGTGACCCAGCTGGCGGTGTTTTGCGCCGTGATCGGCATGTTCCTCGCCACCGACGACTTGCCGCCGTGGCGCACCGTCGTCTTTGCCACGCTCGGCATCTGGCTGCTGGCCGGCGCCGCCTTCGCCGTCAACTGCCTGGTCGAAGCCGAGATCGACGCCCGCATGGCGCGCACCGCG
The DNA here is from genome assembly GCA_038248405.1 of Burkholderiales bacterium. Taxonomy (GTDB): domain Bacteria; phylum Pseudomonadota; class Gammaproteobacteria; order Burkholderiales; family Burkholderiaceae_D; genus JAFCUW01. Next base: position 13,283 of record JBBRXM010000027.1, on the reverse strand, counting down.
CGCCGCGCCAGCGCCACGGGCGAGCTGACCAAGACGCAGACCATCATCTTTTCGGCCATCATCGGCGGCGCCGGCATGGCGGTGCTGTACCTGCTGGTCAATCCGCTGACGATGTGGCTGACCTTCGTCACTTTCGTGGGCTACGCGGTGATCTACACCATGATCCTGAAACCGGCGACGCCGCAGAACATCGTCATCGGCGGCCTGTCCGGCGCCATGCCGCCGGCGCTCGGCTGGGCGGCGGTGGCGGGCGACGTGCCGATGCAGGCGTGGCTCTTGGTGCTGATCATTTTCGTCTGGACGCCGCCGCACTTCTGGGCGCTGGCGATGTACCGCCGCGACGACTACGCCAAGTCCGGCCTGCCGATGCTGCCGGTTACGCACGGCATGCACTTCACCGGCTACCAGGTGTGGCTGTACTCGATCGCGCTGGCGGCGGTGTCGCTGCTGCCGTTCGCCGTCCACATGAGCGGGCTGATCTACCTGGTGGCGGCCATCGCGCTCAACGCCGTGTTCCTGTGGCACGGCTGGCGCGTCTACCGCCATTACACCGACCTGATTGCCCGCAAGGCCTTCACCTGGTCGATCGTCTATCTGTCGCTGCTGTTTGGCGCGCTGCTGGTCGACCATTACCTGAAATTCTGAGATGAAAAAACTATCCCTGGCATTTGCCTTCTTGCTGGCCGGCGCCCTCGCGCTGGGCGGCTGCGACAAGCTCGGCAGCAAGCCGCCGAGCTTCCAGAACACCGACGTCACCGGGCTGCCTTACGCCCAGGACTTCGCCCTGGTTGACCACACCGGCAAGCCGCGCACGCTGGCCGACTTCAAGGGCAAGGTCGTGATCATGTTCTTCGGCTACACGCAGTGCCCGGACGTGTGCCCGACCACGATGGCCGAGATGGCCGGCGTCATGAAGGAGCTCGGTCCCAAGGCCGACCAGGTGCAGGTGCTGTTCGTCACCGTCGATCCCGAGCGCGACACCCGGCAGCTGCTGGCGCAGTACGTGCCGGCCTTCGATCCGCGCTTTATCGGCCTGTACGGCGACGCCGCCGCCACCGCCAAGGTCGCCAGGGAATTCAAGGTGTTCTACGCCAAGGTGCCGGGCAAGACGCCGGGCAGCTACTCGATGGACCACACCGCCGGCAGCTACGTGTTCGACAAGAGCGGCAAGGTGCGCCTGTTCCTGCGCCACGGCCAGGGCGCGGCGCCGATCGTGCACGACATCCGGCAATTGCTGGACTGACGATGGAAGCTTCGCGCTTCGGCAAGAACTACACCCGGCTGGGAACGGTATTGCTGCTGGCGCTGGGATGCGTCTACGTGCTGCGGCCGTTCCTGACGGCGATCCTGTTCGCCTCGGCGGTGGTGATTTCCTCCTGGCCGCTGTACATGCGGCTGCTGTCGCGGCTGCGCGGCAGCCGCACGCTGGCCGCGCTGACCATGACGTTCAGCCTGACGCTGCTGGTGATCATTCCGATCGCGCTGGTCGCCTACAACCTCGCCGACGACGTCGCCGGCACCTTCGAGCAGGTCAGGACGACTGTCGAGCAAGGCAACATCCGAACGCCTGCCTGGCTGGCGCGGCTGCCGCTGGTGGGTGGCTGGCTCGACCAGTACCTCAACGGCCTGATCGCCAGCCGCGAACAGATGACCGAGATGGCCAAGCGCATGCTCGAACCCGCGCGGCACGTGCTGATGCGCGGCGCCCTGGTGCTGGGCGGCGGCGTCGTGCAGATGAGCATGGCCGCCTTTGTCAGCTTCTTCATGTACCGCGACGGCCTGGCGCTGATGCGGGTGCTGGAAGTGGCGGCGGGGCGCATCTACGGCGACCGCGCGGCGACCGTCTGGGTGACCGTCAGCCAGACCGTGCGCGGCGTCATGTATGGCCTGCTGGGCACCGCGCTGGCGCAGGCGCTGGTGGCAGCGCTCGGCTTTGCCATTGCCGGCGTGCCGGCGGTGCCGCTGCTGGCGGTGCTCACGTTCGTGTTCTCGCTGGTGCCGGTCGGCCCGCCGATGATCTGGGGCGGCGCCGCCATCTGGCTGTTTTCGCACGGCAGCAGCGGCTGGGGCGTGTTCATGCTGGTGTGGGGGCTGGTGCTGATCAGCGGGGTCGATAATGTGGTGCGGCCCTTGCTCATCAGCCGCGGCAGCAGCCAGCCCTTCCTGCTCACTTTCCTGGGCGTGCTGGGCGGGGTGTTCGCGTTCGGCTTCGTTGGCCTGTTCCTGGGGCCGACCTTGCTGGCGGTGGGATATTCGCTGATCAGCGGCTGGACCGCCGGCGGCGCGCCGACCGAGGCCGAGGCCGAGGCCAGGGCGGAAGCGGCCAACGACGTCTGATCGCCCCGCGGGCCTTGCGCGCGCGGCTTCAGTTGCGCAGGGCCAGCACCTCGAGGTACTCCGCCTCGACGAAGGTGGCGCCGTCGGTCGCCTTGTTATTGGTGCTCCACAGCTGCACCAGCTCCTTTTGCAGCGCCGCCAGGTGGCGCGCATCGAGCGTCTCTTCGGCCTGCACCGCGGGCCCATAGAACAGGAAGAAGAACTCGACCACTTCGGCCGGCGAAAACGGGAAACGGATCGGATACAGGCGGCGCGTCTTGGTCAGCTTGGAGACGTGCTTGCCGAGCCGCTCGCGCACGCAGGCCTCGTCGCCCCATTTCATCGGCGACGGCATCAGGGGCGGCGGCGGCAGGTGCTTGGCGATAATCTTGAACATCTGCCCGACCAGGCCCTCCGGCGTCCAGTTGGCCATGGCGATGCGGCCGCCGTGGCGGCAGACGCGCTCCATCTCGGCGGCGACGCGGTCCGGGCGCGGTGCGAACATGGCGCCGAACAGGCTCACCACCAGGTCGAAGGAGGCGTCGGCGAACGGCAGCTCCTCCGCATCGGCCAGTTCGAAGCGCGCCGTCACGCCGGCGTCCGCCGCGCGCTGGCGCGCCTGCTCGATGAGGTTGGCGGCGATGTCGATGCCGGTCACCTCGGCGCCGGCACGGGCGGCGGGGATGGCGATCTGGCCGGCGCCGCAGCCCAGGTCCAGCATGCGGGTGCCCGGCGCCACTTTGAGGCGGTCGAGGAACTCGAGCGCGCCCGCTTCGAGGAACTGGGCGAAGTGGCCATAGTCGCCGGACTCCCACGTGTTTTTCAGACGGCTCTTGAGCGCTGCCATTTCCGGCGTGGTGGACATGAGGAAGTCTCCGCGTGCACGGCGCCGGCCGGGATGGCGGGCTGACCTGCCCGACAGTATTGCATTTAATGGCAAAAATGCAAGCGGGCTGTGGCGCCACACGGCGGGCCGGCGAGGTCCGACTACCTGTTCCAAATCAAAGGTGCGGGTTCCGGCAGGCATATTCTTTTCTGACGAACACAACGTTGGGGGCGGCCGTGGACATTCAACATTTCGAGATTATGGTCAACGCAATGCTGACCTGGAGCGACGAAGCGAAGGCGCCGAAGAAGGAGGCGCGTCATGGCGGCGCGATGCGCGACGACGTCGATGACGTCGATGAGTTCGTCGACAATGACGACGACTTCGAGGACGATGAGGCGCCGGTAGTCAAGCGCAGCGCCGCCTGGCCGGCCACGGGCGAACCGGAGCCGGATCCCGATCCCGAGCCGGAGCTGCCGGAAGCGGAGCCGGCCGAATAAGGCTGAGCCCCGGGTCAGTCGAGTTCGTCGGTATCGGCTTCGCGGTGCAGTTGCGGGATCACCTTCACCAGCACGATGCGCGGCCCGTTCATCTTCTTGACGACGATGTCGAAGCGGGGGAACTCGATGCGCTGGCCCTGCTTGGGAATGTCGCCCAGCTTGACCATCAGCAGGCCGCCGACCGACTCCACCTCGTCCAGGCCCAGTTCCTCGTTGTCGATGTCGATGCCGAGGATGCGCTCGAGCGAAAAGATCGGCAGGCTGGCCTTGCCGACCAGCGTGCCGTCGGTCTGGCGCAGCCAGTCGTTTTCATTCAGGCGGAACTCGTCGCGGATCTCGCCGACCATGGCGCCGAGCAGGTTGTCGAGCGTGATGAAGCCGACCGGGCGCTTGCCCTTTTCGCCGATCAGCGCGAAGTGCGGGGCGCCGTCGCGGAAGCGCCGGAACATCTCCTGCGCCGGCGTGCGCGCCGACATCGTCTCGACCGGCCGCAGGTACTGCGTCAGGTCGTTGATGGGACGCCCGGCCTGCTGCGCGAAAAACAGGTCTTTCAGGTGGATCACGCCGAGTACGTCTTCGCCGTTGGCGTCGAAATACGGATAGCGGCTGAAGCGGTTGCGGCGCACCGTTTCCAGGTTTTCCTCCAGCGACTTGCCGGCATGCAGGGCGATCACCTCGTTAATCGGGCGCATCAGGTCCGACACCTGCAAGTGGCTGAAGTCGAGCGACTGGGCCAGGATGTGGCGCTCGTCGCGGGTGTGTTTTTCGCCCGGCTGGCTGGTGCGCAGGATCAGCTTGAGTTCCTCGGTCGAATAGTGGGCGTCGTGGCCGCCTTTCTTATCGAGGCCGGCGAGGCGCAGCACCAGGTTGGCGCTGCCGTTGAGCACCCAGATCGCCGGGTACATGGCCCAATAGAAGCCGTACAGCGGAATCGAGCTCCACAGGCCGACCGCTTCCGGATTGCGGATCGCCATCGACTTGGGCGCCAGTTCGCCGACCACGATGTGCAGGAACGAAATGACGCTGAAGGCGAACACGAACGACACCCCGTGCACCACCGACGGCGAGGTCACGCCGACCAGGCCGAACAGCGGCTCGAGCAGGCTGGCGAAAGCCGGCTCGCCGACCCAGCCCAGGCCCAGCGAGGCGAGCGTGATGCCGAGCTGGCAGGCCGACAGGTAGGCGTCGAGCTGGTTGTGGACCTTGGCCAGGATGCGGCCGCGCAGGCCCTGGGTCCTGGCGATGGCGCGCACGCGCGTCTTGCGCAGCGTGACGATGCCGAACTCGGCTGCCACGAAAAAGCCGTTGAGCACGACGAGGACCAGGGCCAGCAGGACTAACATTAAATTCAGCATAAACTTTTCGAAAAGGTGACGAGGGGTCAGACCCCGGTTTTTCTTTTACGGAAAAACCGGGGTCGGACCCCTCATTGTAACGGTCAGGCGGCATTCAACCCGCCATGATGGATCGCCGACAGGATCGCTTCGACCGCCGGGTGCTTGATCTTGCGTTCGTTGGAGATGGCGTAGAACTGCTCGCGCACCTGCGGCACCGGGCCCACCAGCACCGCGCCGAACTGCTCGGTGATGTCCGAGGCCAGCGCGGCGGTGGCGAAAAACAGCCCCAGGCCGCGCCGCCCGAAAGTGTTGAGCAGCGCATTGTCCTCGAATTCGCCGACCACGTCGGCCCGCACTTGCTGCTGCTCGAACCACTCGTCGATCCGCCCGCGCAGTGCATTGTTGCGCGTCGGCAGCAGGAACGGCGCGCCGTTCAGGCTTGCCGGGAAACCCGGCTTGTAGATGTCGGCCAGCGCCGGCGCCCCCACCACCATCGTTTCGCTCTCGAACAGCTGGTGGCTGAACACGCGCAGCGTGGTGCCGGAGCGTACCGCGCGGTCGGTCAGCACGACATCGAGCTTGTGCAGCGCCAGGTCGCCCAGCAGCGTGTCGAAGTCGTCCTCGAAGCACACCAGCCGCACCGGACGCTCGAGCTGCATGGTCGCCTCCAGCAGGCGAAACGCGGTCAGCTTGGGCAGCGAATCGGAGATGCCCACCGTCAGCCGCGTCTTGCTGCCGTCGGCCTCGCCCAGCGCTTCCTGCATCTGCTCGCCCAGCAGGAAGATCTGGTCGGCATACGCCAGCGCCAGCCGGCCCGCCTCGGTCAGCACCAGGCGCCGCCCCTGCTGGGTGAACAAGGCCTTGCCGATCGACTGTTCCAGCAGGCTGATCTGCGTGCCGACGGTCTGCACCGCCAGCCCCAGCCGCTCGGCCGCGCGCGTCACCCCGCCTTCCTTGGCCACCACCCAGAAGTAGTGCAAATGGCGGAAATTGATGCCGTTATTTTTCATTGGTTCCGTTTTTCAGAAGTAATACTTCGATTATCTTCCCTTTTTCAATTCGGCGCAGACCCATACACTGACTTCCATCAATTAAAACCTAGGGGGAAACCACATCATGAAGCATTTCCGGGTCTCATTCATCGTCACCTTCCTGTGCCTCGCGGCAGCGGGCTGGTGGGGATACTCGCACAGCGGCTGGTCCGGCGCGCTGACGGCACTCGGCGTGGCTGCCATCCTCGGTGTCATGGAAGTGTCGCTGTCGTTCGACAACGCGGTGGTCAACGCGTCGGTACTGAAGACGTGGGACGAATTCTGGCAAAAGCTGTTCCTCGGCGTCGGCATCATCATCGCCGTGTTCGGCATGCGGCTGCTGTTCCCGCTGGTGATCGTCGCCCAGGCCGCCGACCTCGGCATGCTGGAGGTGTGGAACCTGGCGCTGTCCGATCCGAAAGCGTATTCGGCGCACCTGACCGCGCACCACGCTGAAGTGGCGGCGTTCGGCGGCATGTTCCTGCTGCTGGTGTTCCTCAACTTCCTGCTCGACGACGAGAAGGAAATGCACTGGCTGGGCCACATCGAAGAGAAGATCGGTTCGCTCGGCAAGGTGTCGTCGCTGGCGGTGATGATTTCGATCGGCGCCTTGATGGGCAGCCTGGCGCTGGTACCGGAAGCGCAGAAGATGGTGGTCCTGATTTCCGGCCTGTGGGGCATCCTGATCTACGTCGGCGTCGACGCCATCAGCAGCCTGCTGGAGAAGGAAGAGAGTGAGGGCGGCAATGTGGGCGACATGGTCAAGCGCGGCGGTATCGGCGCCTTCCTGTACCTGGAAGTACTCGATGCATCGTTCAGCTTCGACGGCGTGATCGGCGCCTTTGCGATCACCACCGACGTCGTCATCATCATGCTCGGCCTGGCCATTGGCGCGATGTTCGTGCGTTCGATGACGGTGTTCCTGGTCAAGAAGGGTACCCTTGACGAGTTCGTCTACCTCGAGCACGGCGCCCATTATGCAATCGGCATCCTGGCACTGATCATGCTGGCCAGTATGAAGTACCACATCCCGGAATTGTTCACCGGCCTGGTGGGTGTTGCCTTCATCGTCGCCTCGCTGTGGTCGTCGTTGCGGCACAAGAAAGAACAGGCGCAGCTGCAAGTGGCTGCGTAAGGAAAAGCGCGGCGAACGGACGAACACCAGTTCGCTGCGCGGTTGAGATGTACCCCGGTGTTCACCATTGTTACAACTAAAGGAGATTCACATCATGGCTATCAGTCTGCAAAAAGGCGGCAACGTCAACCTGAGCAAGGAAGCTCCCGGCCTCACCAAGATGGTCGTCGGCCTTGGCTGGGACGCGCGTTCCACCGATGGCGCCGCATTCGACCTCGATGGCGCGGTGTTCCTGCTTGACAGCAACGGCAAGGTCCGCTCGGACGCCGATTTCGTCTTCTACAACAACCTGAAATCGGTGGACGGCTCGGTCGTTCACTCGGGCGACAACCGCACCGGCGCCGGCGAGGGTGACGATGAAAGCGTGACGATCGACCTGTCGCAGGTGCCGGCCGACGTCGACAAGATCGCCGTCTGCGTGACCATCCACGATGCAGAGACGCGTCGCCAGAGTTTCGGCCAGGTGTCGAAGGCCTTCATCCGCTGCGTCAACGCCAACGGCAACACCGAGATTGCCCGCTACGACCTGTCGGAAGACAGCTCGACCGAGGCGGCGATGATCTTCGGTGAAGTCTACCGCGCCGGCACCGACTGGAAGTTCCGCGCCATCGGCCAGGGCTTCAAGGGCGGCCTCGGCCCCCTGGCCAAGAACTACGGCGTCAACGTCTGATCGATACAACTTGCGGCCCGCACCAGTGCGGCGTGGGCCGCAACCTTCCACTCCACAGAAAGGCTCCAGATGCCAGTGTTTACAGTCACGGGGGACGTCGATCCGTTCCTCCACGTGTCGCTCGCAAGAGGTGAAACGATCTACTGCGAGTCCGACGCGATGGTGATGATGGAAGCGACGCTCGACCTGAAGGGCAAGATGAAGGGCGGGCTGGGCAGCGCGCTGATGCGCACCTTCGCCAACGGCGAATCGTTCTTTCAGCAGCACATCGAGGCGGTGCGCGGCGACGGCGATTGCCTGCTGTCGCCGACCTTGCCGGGTGCGATGCAGATCGTCGACGTTGGTCCCAGCAACTACATCATCAGCGACGGCGCCTTCGTGGCGGCCAGTGCGAAGGTCGACCTGAAGGTGCGCACGCAAAGCGTCGGCAACGCGCTGTTTGCCCAGAGCGGCGGCTTTTTCGTCACTGAAACGTCCGGCAGCGGCCAGGTGGTGGTATCGGGCTTCGGGTCGATGTCGGCGCTCGACGTCGAGCCTGGCAAGGACGCCATCATCGACAACTCACACGTGGTGTGCTGGGACAGCACGCTGCGCTATGAAATATCTATCACGACCGGCAACAGCGGCGGCTTTCTCGGCAACCTGGTCAACAGCCAGACCAGCGGGGAAGGCGTGGTGCTGCGGTTTTCCGGCCGCGGCAAAGTATACGTCTGTTCGCGCAACCGTGCCGCATTCCGCGCCTGGACCCAGCAGGGTGCCTCGCGCTAACCCTAGGAGAATCACATGTCAGTCAATTTGCAAAAAGGCCAGAAAATCTCGCTCGACAAGGAAGCCGGCGGTTCGCTGTCGCGCATCGTCATGGGCCTGGGCTGGGACGCCATCAAGAAGAAGGGCCTGTTCGGCTTTGGCGGCAAGACCGAAAGCGTCGACCTGGACGCCTCCTGCATCATGTTCGACGAGGCCAACCGGCCGGTCGATTTCGTCTGGTTCCGCCAGCTCAAGAGCAAGGATGGCAGCGTCAATCATACGGGCGACAACCGCACCGGCGCCGGTGACGGCGACGACGAGCAGATCGAGGTCGACCTCTCCCGCATCCCGGCGCAGGTCAAGTCGCTGGTGTTTACCGTCAACAGCTTCACCGGGCAGAACTTCTCGCAGGTGGAGAACGCCTACTGCCGCATCGTCAACGCGGCCGACCAAAAGGAAGTGGCGCGCTACGACCTGTCGGTGCAGGGCGCGCACACGGCGCAGATCATGGCCAAGCTGTACCGCCACAACGATGAATGGAAGATGCACGCGATCGGCGAGAACGGCAGCGGCCGCACCTTCGACGACCTGATGCCGAAGATTACGCCGCACCTGTAATCCTGTAGCAATTTAAAGATGTCCCGTTTGCAGGTCCGTTCCCCGGGCCTGCTTTTTTTTCGCCGTCACGCAATATATGCTTGGGTTGTTGGCTGAAAAACCGTCGTCCGCGCGCACGCGGGGACCCAATTCCGTCGCGCACCCGCGTTGCGATTTAATGCCCGCGCCGCTGCACCAGCGCCGTTCCCACGCCATGCCGCTTGCCTTCGCTGACCGCAGTCACCGTCCCATCGGCATTGAACACCAGCGCATTGGCCGCCCCGATCTCCTCCGGCGCGCCGCTCCACTTGTGGCCGAACTTCTCCAGCGCGCGCGCCTGCATGCTGCCCGCAAACCCCGGCTCGACATCGGTGACGTCGGCGTTGCGCTGGCTCAGGCGCGGCGCATCGACCGCCTGGTCCATCGGCATCCCGAAGTCGACGTAATTGACGATCGTCTGCAGCACCGTCGTGATGATGGTCGCGCCTCCCGGGCTGCCGATCGAAAACGCCGGCTTGCCGCCTTTCAGCGCGATGGTCGGCGCCATGCTGCTGCGCGGCCGCTTGCCCGCTTCCGGCACGTTCGGATGCGGCCCGCTGAAGTCGAAATCGGTCATCTCGTTATTCAGCAGAAAACCGTAGCCCGGCACCACGATGCCGCTGCCGCCCCAGGATTCGATGGTAAAGGTGTACGACACGACGTTGCCGGCCTTGTCGGACACCGTCAGGTGGGTCGTGTGCGCGCCTTCCCGGGCCGCCGGCCGCGCTTGCGGGCGCAGCGGCACGCTGGGGTCCTTCTGGAACGCGAACGGGTCGCCCGCCGCCGTATTCATCGACGCCTGCTGCGGCCTGATCAATGCGCGCCGGCTGGCGGCGTACTCCTTGCTCAGCAGTCCCGCCAGCGGCACGTCGTTGTATTCCGGATCGCCCAGGTAGGCATTGCGGTCGGCGAACGACAGCCGGCTCGCTTCCAGGTACAGGTGCTCGGCTTGCGGGCGCGGCATCGCCTTCAGGTCGTAGCCTTCCAGGATGTTGAGCGCCGCCGCGACCGTCGAGCCGCCGCTGCTGGGCGGCGGCATGCCGTAGATGTCGTAGCCGCGATAGGTGGTGTGCAGCGGCTGGCGGATGCGCGCTTCGTAATTGGCCAGGTCGGCCATCGTCATGGCGCCGGCGCGCACCGAGGCGCCGGCGGCCAGCGGCGGGCGCGTCACCGCGGCGACCACCGCCCGCGCCATCGGCCCCTGGTAGAACGCCTTGTAGCCCCTGGCGCCGAGCTCGCGGTACGCTTTCGCCAGGTCGGGATTGCTGAGGTTGGCGCCGACCGGCACTGCCTTGCCGTCCTTCAGGTACAGTGCGCTGGTGCTGCTGAACAGCCTGAACTTGTCGGCGTTGATGCCGACCAGGTGATTGAAGTTTTCGCTGACGCGAAATCCCTTGCTGGCGACGGCGATCGCCGGCGCCAGCACCTGCCTGAAGGACATGCTGCCGTAGCGCTCGAGCGCCTCGTGCCAGCCGCGCACCGTGCCCGGCACGCCGACGGCGGCGCCGCTGGACACCGCGGTGTCGAAGTCGATCTCCTTGCCGTTTTCCAGGAATACCGAGGGCGTGAATGCGGCCGGCGCATTCTCGCGGTGGTCGATGGTGATCACGCGCTTGCCGTCGGCCAGGTAGATCACCATGAAGCCGCCGCCGCCGATGCCGCAGCTGAAGGGATCGGTCACGCCCAGCGTGGCTGCCGCCGCGACCGCGGCGTCGACCGCATTGCCGCCCTTGTCGAGGATGGCGATGGCCGCCTTCGAGGCCTGCTCGCTGATGGTGGCGACGGCGCCGCCGGTGCCGCTGGCGACCGGTCCGCAGTAGCCCGGCGGCGCGGCCAGCACGAGCGCCAGGGCCAGGGTGGCGCGGATGATACCGCGGGAGGGTGAGGGAAGCTTGGCGGTCATGAGGCGCTCCGGCATAATGTCGAATTGATCAGTTCATGCATGGTATCAAAACGCATCAGTTCGCTTACGCACGACTCGACACCGAATGAAAGAAGCATCATGACCGCACCGATCATCCAGCTCTCGTCGATCTCGAAACAGTTCACCAGCAAGCCGGTGCTCGACCAGCTCGACTGGGAGATCTTGCCGGGCCAGGTCGTCGCCCTGCTGGGACGCGCCGGCGCGGGCAAGTCCACTTTGCTCGAGTGCATGCTGGGCCTGCAGGAGACACAGTCCGGCGCGGTGACGGTGTTTGGCGAGCCGGTCGGCGGCCTGTCGGCCGCGGCGCGGGCCAGGATCGCCTACGTGCCGCAGGCGAGCGACCTGTTCGACTGGCTCACGCCGCTGCAGATGCTCGACTACTTCAGGGCCCTGTACCCGCACTGGAACGGCGCCAAGGTCGAGGGCCTGCTGGCGCGCTGGGGCTTCGACAAGACCCTGCGCAACCGCCCGATCAGCCAGCTTTCCGCCGCTGAAAAGCAGCGCCTGTCGATCATCCGCGCGCTGGCCCACGATCCGCAGCTGCTGGTGCTGGACGAACCGCTGTCGGCGCTGGACCCCGTCGCCCGACGCGATTTCCTGCGCGAACTGGTCGACAGCATTATCGAGCGCGGCAGCGCCGTCGTCTTTGCCACGCCAGGCCTGTCCGACCTCCAGCGGGTCGCGCGCGAGGTGGCGTTCCTGCGAAACGGCAAGATCGCCTTGCAGGGCGGGATCGACCAGTTGCTGCACAGCGCGCGCCGCGTCACCGGCCCCGGGCGGCTGCTGGACCGGTATCGCGTCAGCGGCGAGTTGCGGCGGTCCAAGGATCTCGACGGCGTCACCGAGATCGTCACCAGCGCCGCCGGCAGCGAATTGCTGGCCCTGGCACAACGCGAGCCGGCGGTGCGCATCGAGCCGCTCACGCTCTAGGAACTGTTCGTCGAGGTGGCGCAATGAACCAGTTCGCCATCCGCAGCAGCCGCCAGCCCCTGTTTACCCGCGTGCTGGGCGCGGAGGCCTTCGGCGGCGCCCGCACCATGCTGGCGATCCTGGCCGTGGTGTGCGTGACGATACGGGTGCTGATCGAAGTGCAGGCCATCGGCACCGCCCACGAGCGGCTGTACATGACGCGCGCGATGGTGCTCGTTGCGGTGCTGTTCGTGCAGGCCATGATGACCCATGGCGAGGCGGCGCGCTGCTACCAGCGCCGGTCCGAGCAGGCCCTGGTGCGGCTGGCGCCCGCCGCGCCCGATGCCGGCGCCATCAACGGCTCGCTCGCGCGCTACCTGCTGGTCCGCTTCGCGGCGATGTGGGCGCTGTGCGGCGTGGTGACGGTGACGCTGCTGTGGGTGCTGGGCGCCACGGTGGGCGAGGCGCTGCGGGCGGCGGTGGTGTGCGCGCTGGCGCTGGTGCTGGCCGGCACCTTGCTGCGCGACTATGCCGCCGGCGAGCGCGACAACCGCCTGCAGCCGCTCATCTATGCGCTGGGGGCCAGCGCGGTGCTGATCGCGGCGCCGGCGGCGATCCGCGGCAAGCTGTCGGGGCAGGCATGGGCATGGCTGGCGCTGGTGGGCATGGTTGCCGCCGCGCTGTTCGTCTGGCGCCGCTGGCGCCGCATGGTGCAGGCGCCACCGGCGTTCCCGGCGGGACGCAACGGCTAGCGCTGCGGGTTTGGCCTGACGGCGACCTCGAGCACGACGGCGTGTTCGGCGGCGGGGCGGTTCCTGACGCCGGCAAACGAGATGCCGAAACTGACGCCCGGCACGGTGGTGGAGTCGTAACGGGCGCCTTCGTAGTCGAGCGCGAATTTTTCGGCGCCGGCGTTGCTGGTGAGGGTGAACTGATAGCTGACCTTGCCGGCCCAGATGCACATGGCACCGGGTGGGCAGCGGCTGTCGCTGAAGCTGTCGTAGCGCACCGACACGGTGGGCGAGAGCGCCACGCTCTGGTGCTCGGCCAGCGGATAGCTGCCGCTGGCGACGGGCGCGCCGGACGGCGTGCCGGCGCAGCCTGCCAGGCTGTACAGGATCGACGCGCACAGCAGGCGGGCGGAGCTGGCGTAGCGTTTCATTGATGCTTTCCGCGAAGATGATGATGGCATGGTATCACTGCCTCGCCAGGATACCCGCCACGTCGGCGTTCCCCTCCAGCCCTCAGACCG
>JBBRXM010000026.1:0-59926 GCA_038248405.1 Burkholderiales bacterium | reverse complement strand
TTTATGACGCGCCGGGGCGGGGCGGGGGCGGGGGCTGGTGCGACCCCGGCGCCGGGCTGGGGGGCGGGGTTGGGGGGGGGCGGTGGCGCTACCACGGGCTGCGCGCGGCCCCGGCCGGCGCGCGCCAGCGACAGGATGCGGCCGACGTCCGCGGTCTGCGCCGGATCGATCAGGGTCACGCCGGCCGGTAGCGCCGGCCAGTGGGCGCGCTCGCCGATGACGAGCAGGTGAAGCGGCAGTGACAGCGCCTGCCAGTAGCGCGCCGCCGCCAGCAGGGCGGTGACGCTGGCGTCGCCCGCGCCCGATGCGATCACCGCGCACAGCGCCTGCGACGACGAGATGTCATGGTCGTCGAGGACGCCGGCGCCGCCGGCCTCTCCGCATTGCGCGCCGGCCTGCGGGCGCAGCGCCGTGTCGCCGTACAGCATGGCCACGGCCAGTTCTTCGAAATAGGCGGCGCGCGCGGCGCCGACGTCGAGGCGCTGCAGCAGCGCGCGGTGGCGGGCGGCGGCGCCTTCGGTAACCTCGGCGCCATCGGCAGCATGGCGCGCCAATGCCAGCGCGGCGTCGCGTTCGGGCGCCGCACCCAGCAGGAAAGTGATGGTCGCGCTGCCGCCTGCGCCGAGCGCCACGCTGCGGCGCAGGCTCATGGCCGTATCGAGCACGTTGCCGGCGGTGCCCGACAGCGGCGCGCCGGACGTCATAGCCAGCGGCGCGGCCAGGCTGGCGCCGCGGCCGACGAAGCGCTTGCGGTCCGTTTCGAATTCGGCGCCGGCGCCGCCATGCACGGCATGCACCATCCACAAGCTGGCGTCGCCGGCGCCGCGCGGACGGCGCCGGGCCAGCAGCGCGTCGCCGACCGCCTCGGTCTGCACGAACAGCTTCGAGAACGCCGGGTGCGACGCTTCGGCGGCGCGCGCGTTGAGCACCACCTCGAGGTAGCTGGTGACTTCGATGCGGCGCGCGCCGCCGCCGACGTTGGAGAGGCTGATGGTGCGCACTTCGATGTCGTCGCCGGCGCCGACGGCGACGTCCATGAGGGCCTCGATGCCAAGGTGCGTGCAGCTTAGCCAGGCGCCGGACGCGCTGCTGCCGGCGGCGTAGGCTGCGCCGGCCTGTGCGAAGCGCGCGCCCAGGGTCCAGAACTGGCCGCTGTCGGCGTCGCGCAGGTAGATCATGCAGGCGTCGCCGTCTTCGACCGGGTCGCCCTGCCAGCGCGTCAGCGCGGTGTCGGCGAGGTCGCTGTAGCCGCTGCCGGCAGTGGTGATCAGGGTCGTGAAGCGGCCGTTGGAGAGCAGGCGGGCGCCGGCGGCGGGGCTGGAAGTGGTCATGGTGTGGGCCGTGTAAAAGTGGGCGCGAAGGGCTCGGATTGCGTTGTAACCGGTTACATTCGGCCAAATTCTACCCGACATTTTTTATCGCGGTTAACTAAATTTGCAGTGCGCGCACTGTTGCTCATACGCCGAAAACGATTGAAAAGAACTATCCAAATGTCAATAAAGTACGGTACATTAGAAAAATGTAACCGGTTACGGACAGTACAAACCAATGTAAAGGGCGTGTTCTCATGGCGGTAACGATCAAGGATGTGGCGCGGGCGGCGAAGGTGTCGGTGGCATCGGTGTCGCGCGCGTTGAATGGCCACCCCAGCGTTACCGACGACACCCGCAAGCTCGTGCTCGAGACGGCGCGCAGCCTGCGCTACATCCCGCACAGCGGTGCGCGCAGCCTGTCGACCAAGCGCACCGACACCATCGGCGTGGTGCTGCCTGACCTGTACGGCGAGTTTTTCTCGGAGCTTATCCGCGGCATCGACGTGGCGGCGCGCCGGCGCGGCCTGCATCTGCTGGTATCGAGTTCGCACGGCGACGCCGGCGAGGCGGCGTATGCGCTGCGCGCGATGAGCGGCCGGGTCGACGGCCTGATCATCATGTCGCCGCACGTCGATGCCGGCTTTTTGGCCGATAACCTGCCCGGCGTGCTGCCGATCGTGCTGCTCAATACCGACGTCGCGCTCGAACAGTACTCCTCGCTGGCGGTCGACAACTACGGCGGCGCCGCCGCGATGGTGCAGCACCTGGTCGAAATAGGCCACCGCCGCATCACCATGATCGCCGGCCCGGAGAACAATTTCGAAGCGGCGGAGCGGCTGCGCGGCTACCGCGAAACCCTGACGCGGCTGCTGCCGGCGTTCGACCCGCGCGACGTCACCGTGCTGCGCGGCGACTTCACCGAAGAATCCGGTTACCGCGCCGGCCACCAGCTTTGTTCGCTCAAACGCCTGCCCGACGCGGTATTCGCCGCCAACGACATGATGGCCATCGGCTGCCTGTTCGCGCTCGGCGAAGCGGGCCTGCAGGTCCCGCGCGACATCGCGCTGGTCGGCTTCGACGATATTCCGACGGCGCGCTTCATCACGCCGCCATTGACCACTGTGCGGGTGCGCATCACCGACATGGGCAGCCGTGCATTGGAGTGCCTGGCCTTCCAGATCGAAAATCCGGAAGGCACCAGGACGTCGGCGCAGGTGCTGCAGACAGAATTGGTTGTTCGAAGATCCTGCGGGTCACCGAAGGTTGCAGGCCGTAGTGCAGTATAAAAAAATAGACTTTTAATAGAACCAGGAGACGAAACATGAAGATGAAAACAGGAGTCCGCGAACTGCGCCAGGCGTTGTTAGGCTTGTCGGCCGCAGCACTGCTGGCGTGCCCGCCTGCGTACGCGCAGTTGAGCACCTCGACAATCAAGGGCCAGATCACGCAGGCCGGCGCGCCCGCGCAGCCAGCGACCCAGATCGTCGCCGTCAACAGCGCCACCGGCTTCACCTACCGCACCACCACCAGCGCCGACGGCAGCTACGTGCTCACGGGCCTGGCGCCTGGCTCGTACCGGATCCAGGTCGGCGCGCAGAAGTCCGACACCGTCACCGTCTCTATCGGCGAGACCGCGTCGCTCGACCTGGCCATTGGCGCCGGCGCCGGTTCTGACATGACCAAGGTTGTCATCAAAGGCTCGACCCAGCGCAAGGACGTCAAGACGTCCGAAGTGGGCACCAGCGTCTCGCGCGCGCAGATCGAGCGCCTGCCGCAGGTTAACCGCAACTTCCTCGCCTTCGCCGACCTGGCGCCGGGCGTGCGTTTCGACGTCGACGCGGCCGGCTACGGCAAGCTGCAGGGCGGCGCCCAGAACCAGGACAACGTCAACGTCTTCATCGACGGCGTCGGCCAGAAGAACTACATCCTGCGTGGCGGCGTCAGCGGCCTCGATTCCTCGCGCGGCAACCCGTTTCCGCAATCGGCGGTGGCCGAATACAAGATCGTCTCCCAGAACTACAAGGCAGAGTACGACCAGGTCAGCTCCACGGCGATCACCGCCATCACCAAGTCGGGCACCAACCAGTTCCACGGCGATGTGTTCTTCGACCGCACCGGCTCGAGCATGACGGCGTACGACCCGTTCCAGAAGAAGAGCCGCGCCGAAGGCGTCGATCGTCCGAGCTACAAGCAAAGCCAGTACGGCTTCAGCCTGGGCGGGCCGATCAAGCAGGATGCGGTGCACTTCTTCGCCGCCTACGAAGGCAAGGACATCAACTCGCCGCGCCAGATTGTCGCCCAGCGCCAGGACCTGCTGCCCAACGCCGGCATCGTGCCTGGCCTGCTGGCGCAAGCCGGATCGGCCGTCTCCAAGTTTAAGGAAGACCTCGTCCTGGCCAAGATCGACGCCCAGCTCTCCGACGAGCAGCGCATCGAGGTGTCTGCCCGCCTGCGCCGCGAGAGCGACCTGGTGCCGGAAGACATGAAGCTGTCGCTGCCGGGTAATGAAAAGGACCGCAAGAACGACGAGACCCGCTTCGACATCAAGCACGAATGGACCCATGGCGACTTCCTCAACGAAGCGCGTGCCGGCTACGAGAAGTACACGTGGAATCCGCATGCGAAGTCGAACGGACCGTACATCAAGTACACCGTCTCGCCCAGCAACACGACCAACAACACCGCCGACGTCCTCTTCACGGGCGGTTCGCCCGATGCGCAGAACCGCCAGCAGTCGGGCGTCACCATCGCCGACGACTTGACCTGGACTGGCCTGCAGGGCCACACCATCAAGACCGGTATCAAGGTCAAGCAGGTCGACTTCGACCTGTCGGGCACCTCGCGCGCCGTCGACATCCTGTATCAGCTGATCGACAACAAGACGGGCCTTGCCAGCACCTACCGCACCGAAAGCGCGCTGCTGCCGGTCGGCGTCGCCTACAAGGACACCCAGTACGGGCTGTACCTGCAGGACGACTGGAAAGTCACACCGAAGCTGGAACTGAACGTGGGCCTGCGCTGGGACTACGAGACCAACATGCTCAACGACAGCTACGTGACCCCGGCCGACCGCGTGGCGATCTTCGGCAAGCAGGATCCGCGCGACGGCGCACCGGCTGGCCAGACCTATGCCCAGTCGCTGGCCAAGGGCGGCGTCGTCATCGGCGACTTCATCGCCACTGGCTCGAACCGCAAGCCGTTCAAGAACGCCTACCAGCCGCGCGTGGGCTTCTCGTATGACGTTTTCGGCGACCGCAACACCGTCATCTTCGGCGGCGCCGGCCGTGCCTACGACCGCACCATCGCCAACAGCGCGCTCGACGAACTGCAGCACAACGCGCAGCCCGGCGGCGAAATCTGGCTGATCCGCGGCGACCACAAGATGGCCTACACCGACCAGTTTGGCCTGGGCGTGCGCCAGGGCCTGGGTGCGTGGAATACCGAAGCGGGCTTCACCAGCTCGCGCAGCCACAACCAGTTCAACTGGTTCGGCGGCAACCGCGATCCGCAGGGCGGCTACGGCACCCAGAGCCCGATCGATCCGCTGTGGGGCTCGGTGCCAGGCTTCGGCACCCTCATCCTCGGCGACTTCGTCACCCAGGCCAAGACCGACTCGATGTACCTGAAGGGCGACAAGCCGTACACCGTCGCCAGCGGCTGGGGCCTGGCCGCGACGTACACGTACTCGCAGGGCGAAACGACCAACAAGGAATGGACCAACGACATCTTCAACTGGACCTATGGCCGCACCACGTCCGGCTGGAATCCGTCGACCAACGTCGAACGCCACCGACTGGTGTTGTCGGGCCTGACCGACCGCCTGCTGCCGTACGGCGTTATGCTGTCGTCGAAAGTGACGGTCGGTTCGGGCCTGCCGTACCGGATCACCGACTGCTCGAAAGGTTTCAATGCCTGCGTCTCGAGCAAGGGCGACGGCGGCTCCTTCCGCCAGGTCGACCTGGCGATGTCGAAAGACGTCGGCGTCGGCTTCGGCAAGATCGGCCTGCGGATGGACATTCTCAACCTGTTCAACACCATTAACTACGGCAGCTACGATTCGTGGGGCGGCGGCCCGGCAACGGCCGGCAATTACCTCGGCGGCGACAACACCCACCTCGGCGTAGCGGGTGGCGTCTCCGGTCCTATGCGGACCGTCAAGCTGAGCGCGCGCTACAGCTTCTAAGCCGCACCGCAGCCGGCGGCGATCGTCGCCGGCTGGTTTCCCGCTGTACGCTTCACATGGAAGTCCGACATGCTCCGACCCCTCCTTTTGCTGGCCGCCCTTGCGTGCGGCAGTGCGTTTGCCCAGACTGCCCCGGCGCCCGAGCGCGCAGCCGCGCTGGCCGACCAGGCAGCACCTTATCTTGACGACCTCTCCGAGAGGACCTTCAAATTTTTCTGGGATACCGCCAATCCCGCCAACGGCCTGGTGCCCGACCGCTTCCCGACGCCGTCTTTCTCGAGCATCGCCGCGGTCGGCTTCGGCCTGACCGCGTATCCGATCGGCGTCGAGCGCGGCTACGTCACGCGCGCCGCCGCCCGCGCGCGAGTCTTGACGACGCTGCGCTTTTTCCGCAACGCGCCGCAGGGCAGGGCAACGCAGGGAATGAGCGGCTACAAGGGCTTCTTCTACCACTTCCTCGACATGAAGACCGGCGCGCGCAGCGAGAATTCGGAACTGTCCACCGTCGACACCGCGCTGCTGCTTGGCGGCGTGCTGCACGTGCAGTCCTACTTTGACGGCGCCGACGCCGAAGAGCGCGAGATCCGCAGCCTGGCCGACCAGATATACCGGCGCGTCGACTGGCGCTGGGCGCAAAACCACGGCGCCGTCATCAGCCACGGCTGGAATCCGGAAAAGGGCATGCTGCCGTACGACTGGCGCGGCTACAGCGAAGCGATGCTGGTGTACCTGCTGGCGCTCGGCTCGCCCACCCACGCCGTCGGCGCCGACGCCTGGGCCGCCTGGACCGAAACCTACGACAAGACCTGGGGCAAGCAGTACGGCCAGGAATACCTCGCCTTCGCGCCGCATTTCGGCCACCAGTACACCCAGGTCTGGGTCGATTTCCGCGGCATCCAGGATCCCTACATGAAGTCGCGCGGCATCGACTACTTCGAAAACAGCCGGCGCGCCAGCTACGCGCAGCAGGCCTACGCCATCGCCAATCCGCTGGGATGCAAAGGCTACGGCCAGAACATGTGGGGCGTCACCGCCAGCGACGGCCCTGCCGACGTCGTCATCGCCGACGGTGCGCGCAAGCGCAAGTTCTACAGCTACGCCGGCCGCGGCATGGGCGGCGTGGAGCACTACGACGACTGCACCATCGCGCCGACCGGCGCCGCCGCCTCGATCGCCTTTGCGCCCGAAATAGCGATCGCCGCCATCGTCGACATGCGCAACCGCTACGGCGACCAGATCTACGGCAAGTACGGCTTCCTCGACGCCTTCAATCCGACCTTCGACTTCGACGCCAAGCTGGCGAACGGACGCCGCGTGCCCGGTTTCGGCTGGATCGACACCGACTACCTCGGCATCGACCAGGGTCCGATCCTCGCCATGCTGGAAAACTACCGCAGCGACATGGTCTGGCGCACCACGCGCAAGAACCCGTACATCCGCGCGGGCCTGTTGAAGGCGGGGTTCAAAGGCGGCTGGCTGGACGGCGCCCGATGACATTGCGCTGGCCACGGCTCGCCCTGGCGGCAGCGCTGCTGGTGCTGCTGGCATCGTGCGGCCGTCGCGGCGACGAGCAGGTGGTGCTGCGTTTCTGGGCGATGGGCCGCGAAGGCGAAGTGGTGCGCGAACTGCTGCCCGCTTTCGAGCGCGCGCACCCGAACATCCGCGTCGACATCCAGCAGTCGCCGTGGCTGTCGGCGCAGGAGAAGCTGCTCACCGCGTTTGCCGGCGACGTCACGCCGGACCTGTGCCAGCTCGGGAACACCTGGGTGCCGCAGTTTGCCGCGCTCGGCGCGCTGGCACCGCTCGACGCGCGCGTGGCCGCTTCGCGCGGTATCGACAGGGCCGATTACTTCGATGGCATCTGGGAGTCGAACCGCATCGGCGCCACGCTCTACGGCGTGCCCTGGTACGTCGACACGCGCCTGCTTTTCTACCGCAAGGACCTGCTGGCCGCCGCCGGTTTCGCCAAACCGCCGCAGACCTGGGCGGAATGGAACCAGATGCTCGCGGCCCTCAAGCAGCGCGCGCCCGACCGCTTCGGCGTCCTTTTGCCGATCAACGAATTCGAGCCGCTGCTGGTGCTCGCGCTGCAGCAGAAGGAAGAACTGCTGCGCGACGGCGGCCGTTACGGGAATTTTCGCAGCGCCGAATTTCGCCGCACGCTGACGTATTACCTCGATATGTTCCGCAACAAGTGGGCTCCCGCGCTGTCTAACACTCAGGTGTCGAACGTATGGGATGAATTTGGCCGCGGCTATTTCTCGTTCTACATTTCGGGGCCGTGGAACATCGGCGAATTCAAACGGCGCTTGCCGGCCGGCCTGCAGCAAAGCTGGACCACCGCGCCGATGCCGGGCCCGAACGGTCCTGGCGCCTCGGTGGCGGGCGGCTCGAGCCTGGTGGTATTCAAGGCGTCGCGCCACCAGGAACAGGCCTGGCAGCTGATCGAATACCTGTCGCAGCCCGAAGTGCAGCGCCGCTTTTACGAACTGACCGGGAACCTGCCGCCGCGGCGCAGCGGCTGGGACGGCACCGCGCTCGCCAGCGATACCCACGCGGTGGCCTTCCGTGACCAGCTCGAGCGCGCCAAGTCGCCGCCGAAGGTGCCTGAGTGGCAGCGCATCGCCACCGAGATGCGCCTCGTGACCGAGTCGCTGGTCGCCGGCCAGATTACCGTCGACCAGGCCGCGGCCGAACTCGATGCCCGCGCCGACCGCATTCTCGAAAAGCGGCGCTGGATGCTAAGCCAGGGGAGCGTCCAATGAAAGCTGAACGTGCCGCATGGTTCATGGTGGGCCCCTCGCTGCTGGTGATCGGCGTGTTTTTCTTCCTGCCGGTGCTCGCCGCCTTGGCCATGAGCCTGACCGACTTCGACCTGTACGCGCTCGCCAGCATCAAGAACCTGCGCTTTGTCGGCATCGACAACTACATCGAATTGATGCACACGCCGCTGTTCTGGAAGGCGCTTGGCAATACGCTGTTCTTTGTCGTGGCCGGCGTGCCGCTGTCGATCGCCGCGTCGCTCGGCGCCGCGCTGCTGATCAACTCGAAGCTGGCGTTTTTCAAGCCGCTGTTTCGCACCGCTTTCTTCGCGCCGGTGGTCACCTCGATGGTGGCGGTGGCGGTGATCTGGCGCTACCTGTACCACACGCGCTACGGCTTCATCAACTACGCGCTCGATGCGATAGGTTTTGAGCCGGCCGACTGGCTGGGCGATCCGCGCCTGGCGATGCCGGCGATTATATTTTTCGCCGTCTGGAAGAACTTCGGCTACAACATGATCATCTTCCTCGCCGGCCTGCAAAGCATCCCGGCCGACCTGTACGAAGCGGCCGAACTCGATGGCGCCGGCAGCTGGGCGCTGCTGCGCCACATCACGCTGCCGGCGCTGGCGCCGACCATGTTCATGGTCAGCATCCTGACCATGGCCGGCTACTTCCAGCTGTTCGCCGAGCCGTACGTGATGACGCAGGGCGGGCCGCTGCAAAGCACCGTCAGCGTGCTGTACCTGATGTACGAGCAGGGCTTCAAATGGTGGAACCTCGGCAGCGCCACCGCGGTGGCGTTCGTGCTGTTCGTATTGATGTTCGCCGTCACGCTGCTGCAGATGCGCGTGGCCGGAAGGGGGCTGGAAGAATGATGCGAATTAAGAGGGGCGCCCGGCGCACCGGTATCAACCTGCTGCTGGTCGTATTCGCGGGACTGGCGATTTTTCCGCTGGCGTGGATGCTGTCGGTGTCGTTCATGTCGCCCGGCGAGGCCAGCCACTTCCCGCCGCCGCTGCTGCCGGCGCATCCCACCCTGGCCAACTACACCGCGCTGTTCTCGCAGGCTGGTCTGGGCCGCTACTTTGCCAACAGCGTGCTGCTGGCGGGGGCGGCGACGCTGCTGTCGCTGATCTTCAACGTCGGCGCCGGCTACGCTTTCGCCAAGCTGCGCTTCCGCGGCCGCGAGCGCGTCTTCAAGCTGCTGCTGGGCGCGCTGGTGATCCCCGGCCAGGTGGCGATGCTGCCGTTGTTCCTGATCCTCAAGCAGATGGGCATGGTGAATACCTATTTCGGCGTGCTGATCCCGGCGGCGGCCAGCATCTTCGGCATCTTCCTGGTGCGCCAGTACGCGCTGACGATTCCCGACGCGTTGCTCGAAGCGGCGCGCCTCGACGGCGCCAGCGAGTTCCGCATCTTCCGCTCGATCGTGCTGCCGCTGCTCTCGCCCATCCTGGTGACGCTGTCGATCTTCAGCTTCCTCGCCAGCTGGAACGACTTCATGTGGCCGCTGATTATTTTGACCGACAAGGACCTGTACACCTTGCCGGTTGCGCTCGCGCTGCTGCTGAACGAGCACGTTCAGGACAACGAGATGATGATGGCCGGCTCGGTGCTGACGATATTCCCGGTGCTGCTCTTGTTCCTGGCGATGCAGCGCTATTACATCCAGGGCCTGTTGATGGGAAGCGTAAAAGGATGAAGCGTCTCGCGATTGCGGTAATGATGGCGGCCGGGGCTGCCAATGCCCAGGTGGTCGATGATTTCGAGACCACGTCGTCCTGGCAGGCGGTGGCCTCCGACGGTGTGAAGGCCTCGCTGCATGCGGTGCCAGGACATGCAGGCAAAGCGATGCGGCTCGATTACGACTTTGGCGGCGCCGCAGGCTACGCCGCTGCGCGCCGCGTGCTACCGCTCGACTTCGGCGACGACTACGAAATATCGTTCTGGCTGCGCGCCGACGCTCCGACCAATAACCTCGAATTCAAGCTGGTCGACGCCAGCGGCGACAACGTCTGGTGGGTGAGCCGGCCCAATTTTGCCATCTCGCGCGAGTGGCAGCGGGTCACCTTCAAGAAGCGCCACGTCAGCTTCGCTTGGGGACCGGCCAAGGACCAGACGCTGCGCCACACCGAAAAAGTGGAGCTTGTGGTCAGCGCGGGTCGCGACGGCGGCCGCGGCTCGGTGTTCGTCGACCAGCTGAGCGTGCGCGCAGTGGCGCCGTCCGGACCGGCGCCCGCGCCAGTATTGACTGCCTCGTCGAACCAGGTACCTGCTTCGCTGCTGAGCGGCGGCGGCGGCTGGAGCAGCGCCGCCGGGGGCGAGCAGCAGCTGACGGTCGATTTCGGCCGCCCGCGCGAATTCGGCGGCCTGGTGGTGCACTGGGGCCAGGCGGCGACCCGCTACGACATCGAGTTCTCGGACGATGGCCGCACCTGGCGCACGGTGCGCCGCGTCATCGACGGCAATGGCGGCACCGACCCGATCCTGCTGGGCGAAGCAGAAACGCGCTTCCTGCGCATCGCCATGCATGGCGGCGCGGCTGGCTACCGGCTCGACCGCCTGGAGGTCATGGACCTGGACTTCGGCGCTTCCGCCAACACCTTTTTCCAGGCGCTGGCCAAGCGCGCGCCGCCCGGGCAGTACCCGCGCGGCATGTCCGGCCAGCAGAATTACTGGACCGTGCTGGGCGTCGACGGCGGCCGCGAGACCGGCCTCTTGTCCGAGGACGGCGCGTTGGAAGTGGCGCGCGGCGGCTTTTCGATCGAACCCTTCGTCGTCGAAGGCGGCAAACGCACCAGCTGGGCCGACGTCAAGGTCACGCAGTCGCTGCGCGAGAACTACCTGCCGATACCGAGCGTGACCTGGACGGCGCCCGAATGGACGCTGCGCACCACCGCCTTCGCGCAGGGCACGCCATCGACGTCGGCGCTCGTCGCCCAGTACGAGCTGGCCAACACCACGGACAAGCCGCTGATGCTGCGCCTGGTGCTGGCGGTGCGCCCGTTCCAGGTCAATCCGCCGATGCAGTTCCTGAATACCCCGCCGGGTGTGAGCGAGATCCGCGACATCGCCTGGGACGGCGCCGCTTTCGCGGTCAACGGCAAGCGCCGCGTGCTGGCCACAAGCGCGCCAAGCGCCGCAGGCGTTTCTTCCTTCGACGCCGGCGGCGACGGCTGGGGTGCCACCGCGGTCCACGACGAGACGGGTTTTGCCTCCGGTGCGCTCGCCTACGACTTCAAGCTCGCGCCGCACGCCGTCGCGCGCGTCGCGCTGGCAGCGCCATTGAACGGGGAAGGGCAGTCGGCGCCGGCCGACCCGCAGGCAGCACAGGATGCAGTGGCCGCGGCATGGCGCGCGCGCCTCAACCGCGTGGCGCTGGATGTACCGGCGGCCGGCCAGGCCATTGTCGACACCATCCGCTCGTCGCACGCGCACATGCTGATGACGCGCGATGGCGCGATGCTCATGCCGGGCACCCGTTCGTACGCGCGCTCCTGGATCCGCGACGGCGCCATGATGTCCGAGGCGATGCTGCGGCTGGGCGACAACGCCGTTGCGCGCGACTACCTCGCGTGGTTCGCGCCGTACCAGTTCGCAGACGGCAAAATACCGTGCTGCGTCGACAAGCGCGGCGCCGACCCGGTGCCGGAGAACGACAGCCAGGGCGAATTCCTCTTCCTGAACGCACAGGTATGGAAGTACACCCGCGACCGCGCGCTGCTCGCGAAGATGTGGCCGCGCGTGCAGGGCGCCGCAGCCTTCATGGAGAAGCAGCGCCAGTCCGAGCGCGGCGACGCCAACCGGGCCGGCCTGAACCGCTCGCTGTTTGGCCTGCTGCCCGCGTCGATCAGCCACGAAGGCTACTCGGCCAAGCCGATGCATTCGTACTGGGACGACTTCTGGGGCCTGCGCGGCTACCGCGACGCGGCGCTGATCGCCGGCCTGCTGGGCAAGGCGGCCGAAGCGAAGGCACTCACGGGGCAAGGGGACGAGTTCCAGCGCGAGCTGCTCGCGTCCTTGCGCCTGTCGGCTACCGAGCACAAGGTCGGTTACCTGCCGGGCGCCGCCGAGCTGGGCGACTTCGACGCCACCTCCACTACCATCGCACTGTCGCCGGGTGGCCTGCAGGAGCGCCTGCCGCAGGATCTGCTGAACGGCACCTTCGAACACTATTGGGCGCAATTCGTCACGCGCCGCGACGGCGGCCCGGCCTGGAAGGACTACACGCCATACGAACTGCGTAACGTGGCCGCCTTCGTGCGTCTGGGCTGGCGATCGCGCGCGCACGAGCTGCTCGACTTCTTCCTGCGCGACCGCCGTCCGCAAGCCTGGAACCAGTGGGCGGAAGTCGTCGGTCGCGAGGTGCGCGAGCCGCGCTTTGTCGGCGACATGCCGCACGGCTGGATATCGTCGGACTACATCCGCTCTGCGCTCTACCTGTTCGCCTACGAGCGTGAATCCGACCACTCTCTCATCCTGGGCGCCGGCATCCCGCGCGCATGGCTGGGGGGACGCGGCGTCGCCGTGCGCGGCCTGCGTACGCCGTACGGAGCGCTCGGCTACAGCATGCGCGAGCAGGGCGCCCGGCTGCGCATCGACATCGGCGCCGGCATGACGCTGCCGCCCGTCGGCCTGGTGATCCGCGCCTTCGATCAGGCGCCGCCCGGGCGTACCACCATCAACGACCGTGCGGCGCGCTGGCACGCGGGCGAACTGCGCGTGCGCGCGCTGCCGGCCACCATCCTCATCGAACATTCACACAGCAAGGCAGAACCATGACCAAGATTATCCAGTTTCCCGACAACTTCCTGTGGGGCGCGGCCACCTCGGCGTACCAGATCGAAGGCTCGCCGCTGGCCGACGGCGCGGGCGCGAGCATCTGGCAGCGCTTCGTCAACACGCCCGGCACGATCCGCGACGGCGACACCGGCGACGTCGCCTGCGACCACTACAACCGCTACGTCAGCGACGTCGCCCTGATGAAGGAGATCGGCCTGCAGGCCTACCGCTTCAGCATCTCGTGGAGCCGGGTGATGCCGCAGGGGCGCGGCGCGGTCAACCAGAAGGGCCTCGAGTTCTACGACAAACTGGTCGACGAGCTGCTCGCCAAGGGCATCAAGCCGATGGTGACGCTGTTCCACTGGGATTTGCCGGTGGCGCTCGACGACCAGGGCGGATGGCTCAACCGCGACATCGCCGACTGGTTCGCCGACTATGCGCGGGTCATGTTCCGCAAGCTCGACGACCGCGTCGAGTCGTGGGCGACGCTGAACGAGCCGTGGGTGGTGTCGGACCAGGGCTACCTGCATGGCGCGCTGGCGCCGGGCCACCGCAACAAGTACGAAGCGCCGATCGCCGCGCACAACCTGCTGCGCGCGCACGGCGCCGCGGTCAAGGTTTATCGCGAGCAGGGCAAGCACCAGATCGGGCTGGTGGTCAACCTCGAGCCGAAGTATCCGGCCAGCTTCGACGCGGCCGACCAGGCCGCGGCGGCGCGCGGGCACGCCTACATGAACGCGCAGTTCCTCGACCCGGTGTACCTGGGCCGCTATCCCGAGGGGATGAAGGACGTGTACGGCGATGCCTGGCCCGACTGGCCGGCCGAAGACCTGGCGCTGATCTCGCAGCCGACCGATTTCCTTGGCATTAATTACTACACGCGCAGCGTGAGCCGCGACGATCCGCAGTCGTATCCGCTGCGCGCGACGCCGGTGCGCCAGCCGCTGGCCACCTACACCGAAACGGGCTGGGAAGTGTTCGCGCAGGGCCTGACCGACACGCTGACCTGGGTGGCGAAACGCTACGGCAATCCGCCGATCTACATCACCGAGAACGGCTCCGCGTTCTTCGACCCGCCGGTGGCGGAGGGCGGCCGCGTGCACGACCCGATGCGCGTGAACTACCTGCAGAAGCACCTGCGCGCCGTTCACGACGCCATTGAAGCGGGCGTCGACGTGCGCGGTTACTGCGCCTGGTCGCTGTTCGATAATCTGGAATGGGGGCACGGTTTCTCCAAGCGCTTCGGCATCGTGCACGTCAATTTCGCCACCCAGGAACGCACCCTGAAGGACAGCGCTTATTACTATCGCGAGGTGATCGCCACCAATGGCGCGGTGCTGAACGCCACGCCGGAAGTGCCGTCGACCTGGAAGGGCGCGCCGATGTGCACGGCCTAATTCGCCGTGCTAACATCAATAAAGAGTGATCAGCCAACGAATATCGAAGTGGATCCAACGCGAAGGTTTTCCATGAACGTTTCCCCTCGTACCAAGCCGGCTTTTCTCATCGTCGCGGGTGTGGCCGCGCTGATCAGCCTCGCCGTGACCTTATTGACGCCGAGCCGCGAAGGCCTGATTGACTGGTCCGTGATCGGCGTGCCCGTTGGCCTGCTGCTTGGCGTGGCCGCGTCCGCGCTGGGTAGCCGGCACGGCAAGGCGCGCGTTATTCTTTCGATGATCGCGCTGGCGCTTTGCCTGTCGAGCGCCTTCCTGATCATGCAGCGCCTGGCGCACTGAGACGAATGCAGCAAGCCATTCTCGGTCGCTTGTTGAATGCAAACGACCGGTTTGCGCTCGACGTCAAAGGCACCACCAATCATTTGCCGATTGGATTGGGACGATATCCGGGCGCTGGCGCTTGAATCGATGGACGACCACGTCATCAAGATGGTCTACACGGCCCACGCCGAGAGCATGCGCAAGGACAATTCGCTTTACCGAGCCAGCGCGGCGCGACTGTTGCGGCCACGGAGTTAACAGGCGCGCCGCGCCGTACCTGCTTATCGCCGATTGCTACCGCTTATCCTTCCGATCGCCCCGTTCGTCATATCCTGACCCGGCGCCCGTACCTTCCATATTAGAGTGCAGAGCTGTTGGCAGCGCTCGGCGCAAACCTAGGCCCTTTTATGAAAGCACCGCGGCATGACGATTCAAATTTATAGAAATATGATTCTCCAGGCCGCTGCTGCGTGCATGTTGTCGCTGGGGCTGATTGTTTCGAGTCCTGCAGCACTTGCCAAATCGGACCCGCTGACGCCGCAGCAAAGGTCCAAGGCGATTGAGGATATAGCGGCCACGTTTGAGCAGATATATGTGTTTCCGGACGTGGGTAGTTCGGTGGCGAGCGATTTGCGCATGCGCTTGCGCCGCGGCGATTACGAGCAGGTTTCGGAGTCCGCGGACCTGGCTGAATTGTTGAGCGCCCACATCGACGCGATTTGCCACGATGTGCATACCAAAGTCGCCTACGTCGAGGAGGACGCGCTGGCGGCGGCGCCGCCGGCCGATCCGGCTGCGGCAAAGCGCCGCAGCGAAGAACACCTGGCCAAGGCCGCGACCGAGAACTTCGACTTCGCGGTGCCGAAGCGGCTCGATGGCAACGTCAGCCTGATCAAGTTCGACGGCTTTTATCGTGCGGCGGAGGTCGGTCCCCTGGTGCAGAAGTACATGAACGAATCGGCCGATGCCGATGCTCTCATTTTCGACTTGCGGGAGAATGGCGGCGGCTCGCCCGAAATCATCGCGCTGATAGCGAGTTATCTTTACGACGATGAGCCCGTTCATCTATATGACCAGAGCAACCGCCGCGAGCGGACCGACATCAAGGTGTGGACCGATCCGAAAGTGGCTGGCAAACGGTTCGGCAGCAAAAAACCTGTATTTATCTTGACAGGCAAGGACACCTATTCGGCAGCGGAGAGTTTTGCGTACACGCTGCAGCAACTCAAGCGGGCCCGCGTTGTCGGCGAGGTGACGCGCGGCGGCGCGCACGGAGCATTCGGTCGGCCCGTGACAAGCCATTTGATACCGTTCGTAGCAACGTCGCGGACGGTGAACGCGGTGAGCCATTCGGATTGGAACCGTACAGGAGTGGTGCCGGATATCGCAGTGCCGGCCGTCGATGCCCTGGATGCGGCACTAAAGCTGGCGAAACCGGCAACGGGATCGGCGCGGTAGTCGGCCAGATGCCGAAAGAGAATGGCATACTACCGCCAGGTAATGGAAGCTCTACTGTATTTGTGTGGAGGAGTTACGTGCTGGGGTAAAGAAACTGGTAGTGGCGCAATGGTATGACACTCGCCTTGCGCAAGCGCTGGAAGTGCGACGTTAGATTGGTGCCGGGACCGGAATCGAATAAAAGTCCGCAAGGGGCGTCGTTGCTCGTTTTCGGTGAGATCTTGAACAAAATATACCGTCGCGTATACCGTCAAAAGCTCATGTGTACTCGGTTCGGTTCCTGCCGACTTTAACAACTATTCTTGGCGGAACTCTTTTCCCCGACCGGCGACGACCTTCGCCACGCTTTCTGAAGTAATCCGACTCGACCTGGCGCTCAGGCGCACCAGTTCCAGCTCTCCCCTACCAACCATACGATATACGGTCGCGTGGGAAACTTCAAGCAAGGTCATCACGCTAGAAATGCGATACAGCATCGGCGTGCGTAGGCATCCGACTCTGTCGGTTTCGTTTTCACAGCAGTCTCCGGACGTGTCTTGATTTGCGATATTGACATGTCTAGACCTATTCGCTGTTGAGGTCTAACATCGCAAGCGTCCGCGCGATTGTTGCCAATCAAACCACAGTCAATTCGCCTGCTTCGCGCTGTGCGGTTGCGTCAGCTGTCGCGGCGTGCGATGGTACTTGCCACCGTTGCCGGGATCACGAATCAGAGCGCACGACATCATGTCGGGCGAGTTCATCGTGTATCCGCTCGACTTGTCCTCAATGAAGCGCGCTTCCGATGGATACCCTACGACTTGCCAGCCGAGGTCCGCGCCCTTGCTCCCGTCATGCGAGAGGGAGAGCGCGCCGAAACGACACGATGAAGAGCCCGTCTTGAAACGGTAAGTGACGCGTAGGACTCCGAGACTGTCGTCGCGCTCGACAAGTTCCACCGGAACTGCCTGACATTGGCTGAATGAGGTTAGCCAGGAGACGGATTTCGCATCTACAGCGAGCGTGCCATAGCAGGCGCGGCCGGAACCGATGAAGCGTCCGGTGAAGGGTGGTTCGGCGGCGTGTGCGACCAAGCCGAATGCGATGGTGAGCGCTGCCACGGGAAGGATCAAGATGCGCATGCGCTCTCCGTCAGTTTGCTTTTCCGCATAACAGCCAGGCAGTATTCGAGCTTCCTGGCGTAGTCGGGATCACCGATGTTGTACCGTGTTGCGATTGTCAACGGCGTGGCCATGTTCCACATGACGATTATCTTTTGAACGGCCGCTTTCTCATACTTTAGGACTTGGCCTGGACGCAGGACGGCCGTGCCCGAGTTCAGTCGCCTTATTGTATCGACGGTTGTGCCGCCGGCCCGCGCGATCCGGTCTAGGCTGTCGCCGGCCTTGACGACAGCTTCGTACGTCTTCGTGTCGTTCTGATCTGGCACCGTACCCACGCTGTACTGCGCCAATCTCATCAGGAGGTAGGCGATCCCGGCTCGAATGTTCATCTGCGGCGTGGCCAATGCGGACGCTATCGACAGTTTGTCCTTCAGTTCGGGCGGAATGATCAAGGGGCCACCTTCTTTGTCAGACAACAAGGCGCGGAGACCGGGGTCTCCTGGATTGCCGATCTGAATAGGATTATTGCGCCATGCCCTGTTGTTGGGTCCGCCAGACTCGGTCCAGACCATGGCCTTGATGAGGCGCCAATCGAGCGACATGTAGCCAGGCGTGTTTCGGAGATGTCGATTGTACTGCGTGACCGCGCGCTGGATGTCGCAGTCGTACTCGGACCATCGCGCATCCTTGAGCGCTCCATCAATCGTCTCCTGCCAAAGTTCATACCTTGTTTTTGTCCGAGTTGTTGTGACGGGTGCCTTGTGCGCTGCCATCGTTCGCCTTTTTTTCTATAGCCGAAGAGCTGGTCGGTTGGAATTTCATTTCGTCCAATCGTTTATGGTAGACATCTCGCGCGATCGCAATTTGCCCATGCGCAATATCAGCGACCTAGGCGCCGATCCTTGGCACAAGCGCGCCTACCTGATCATGGCGACATAACAAAGCTCGCACCGCGAAAGGGGGAGCCGAGTGCCATGAGCGGTCTTCGCCGCAGGCGAAGTGAGACGGTAGGAGCCGGGCCGGCAGGCCTTGGCCGCGTGCGGCCAACTCCGTAGCCCGTCGAAAGCATGGCGCGAACCACAGCGTCAGCCAGTTGGAGTTTCTTTGGATTGGTGAAGCATATTGAGCAGCGAGATGATTTTTCGCCACTGCCGCGTCCGCAAATTTCGAGAGCGAATCTAATTCTTTTTCTCAGTATCGCGGCGGCGCTCGGCGCCATCGATCCGCGCCGTCTCGCGCTTGGTGGCGGCGCCGCCGATTGCTGCAGCTCGCATGTCGGCGCCGACCGCCTCCGCCTGGACAGCGCGCTCACGCGCCGTTTCGAGCTTCGCTTCGAGCACCGCCGCCAGTTGCGTCGCTGCCGTTCGTTCCTGGCGTTCTGATTTCAATTCATCGCGTAGCGCTTTCAAATCGGCTTCGAGGCGCGGCATCGCTTCGAGCCGCAGCAGCGCCTTGGCCAGGTCGATGCGTGCCGAAGTGGCGGTAGTCCAAACGCCAGTATTTTCCAGACGGTGTCACCAGCAGGTACATGCCGTTGCCGTCTGCGTGCTTCTGGCCTGCGGGTTTGTCGCACTTGGCGGTGCGGACGAAGGTGTCGGTGAGTGACATGGCAGTTCTCCCATACCGGTGACGGTATTTTCTTTCAGCCAACTTCGATATACCGTCAAATTTTACGGTATACGACTGCGTTTGCCTGTTTTTTTCTGAGACAAACTGAGCCAATATCAAGGCTCGTTGTCATAGGGGAGAGGAGAGATTTTGCGACGGCTTGCGTCTGTTTGATACCAAGTGTTGGTGCCCGGGACCGGAATCGAACCGGTACGCCATTTCTGACACGAGATTTTAAGTCTCGGGTGTCTACCAGTTTCACCACCCGGGCAACGCGCGAGATTTTAGCATACAGCCGGCCCCTTTGAGTCGCATCGTCAGCTGGCAACGACTTGGGGCGACGGCCGGCGCGACCTTGCGCGTTTGCCGACAACGACAACAATGGCGAGCATGAGCAGGTGCGCCGCCGCTAGCATGACCGGGTGCAGGGCCGGTGCGAGCTTGTCGACGGATATCAGCTGGTCCGCAAAACCGCCGGCGAAATTCCACCCCCAGTGCAGGCCGATGGCCGGCCACAGGGAGCGGCTGTAAAACAGCGCCGCGCCATATGCCAGGCCGAAGCAAAACAGCATCAGCCACTCTGAAGGTCCGTTCGCCAGCCGGTAGATGTGATTAAGTACGTACGCACCCGCCGAGATCACCACGAACACCCAGCGCCGCGACAAGTGCGGCATCGCGCGCATCAGGAAACCGCGCGTGACGATGTCTTCGGCAACCGACGGAAAGAAGGTCTGGAACAGTGTCCATAGTGCGCTCGGAAGGAGTGTCGCGATGCCCGCCGGCGCGACGAGCGCCACGCGGTACGCGCCCAGCCCCGCACCGGCGCCCCAGGCCGCGGCATTAGCCAGTACCGCAAGCGCGAAGGACGACGCCAGCAGCACCGCCCAGCGTGGCGACAGCCCCATGAACCACGCATCGAGACCACGGTAGCCGAGCAAGCGGCCGGCCAGCCACGCAACGGGCAGGAACGCCAGCATCAGCGCCGCCTGCACCGGGAAGCTGTGCAAGGTGCGCATGCCCAGGCCTTCGGGCAGCTGGTACGCAATGAACAGGATCGCGAATACGAGCGCCAGCTTGCGCGGCGAGGCGACGGCAAAACGGCGGGGAACGGTTTCCATATGGAGAAAAGAGTGTCGAAAAGACAGCAGACTAATTCAGGCTAGCCAGATCGTCAATCCTCCAGCTTTGGTCGCCACCCCCGAATGGTGTAGCATTCGTGGCGGCCGTCGGCAGTACCGGCGCGCCTGAACTTCCAAGGACAAGAATTGAACATCACTATCAACGAAGAACTGCGTTCGTTTATCGACCCGCTGACCGCCAATGAATCCGCCGCGCTCGAACGCAGCCTGCTCGCCGAAGGCTGCCGCGATGCGCTCGTGCTGTGGGGCGATGTCCTCATCGATGGCCACAACCGCTACGAGATCTGCACCCGCCACGGCATCGAATTTCGCACCGTGCAGAACACCACCTTCAGCTCCCTCGACGACGTCATGCTGTGGATGATCGATAACCACCTGGCCCGCCGCAGCGTGTCGGACTACCAGCGCGGCGTGCTCGCGCTGCGCAAGAAGGACATCGTCACCGCCCGCGTCGCCCAGCGTGCGGTCGAACCCGATGCGCCGTCCGCGCAAGCCGCCGCAGCGCCCGAATCGCCGCCATGGAATACGCGCGAGGACGTCGCCAAGGCCGCGCGCGTGTCGAGCAATACCATCAGCCAGATCGAACGCATCCAGAAAGCGGCCACGCCGCAGCTGGTCGAGGCGGTCCGCTCCGGCACCATCTCGATCAACGCGGCCGCCAACGTCGCGTCGCTGCCGCAGTCCGAGCAGATCGCCGCCGTCGCCGGCGGGCGCAAGGAACTGCAGCTGGCCGCGCGCCAGGTGCGCGAGCAGAAGGCCGGCGCGCGTCCACCGAAAGAGGCGCCGGCGGACGAAGTGTCCGACCTGCGTGCCCAGGTCGCCGCGCTGCGCCAGAAGGTCGATGCGCTCACCGAAGAAAACACCGCCCTGAAGGAACAGCTGGGCGTGTAATATCCAACGATCTGCCAGGAGAACAATCCCGATGGTTTCATCCCGCCTCGCCCTCAACGCGCTGCTTGGCTGCGCTTCCTTGTTTGCAGTCGTCCCGGCGCAGGCGCTGCAGCCGGCGAGGGCGGCAAGCGTCAACGCCGAGCAGGCGCGCTGGAAGGCGACGGCGCAACGGGTCACCATCATGCGCGACAAGTGGGGCATCCCCCACGTGTTCGGCAAGACCGACGCCGACGCCGTGTTTGGCCTCTTGTACGCGCAGGCGGAAGACGACTTCAATCGGGTCGAACTCAATTACATCAATGCGCTCGGCCGGCTCGCGGAAGTCGAGGGCGAGCGCGAGATCTGGCGCGACCTGCGCATGAAGATGTTCATCACGCCGCAGGACATGCAGGCCAAGTACGCCGCCAGTCCGGCGTGGCTGAAAAAACTGATGGTCGGTTTTGCCGATGGCCTGAACTTCTACCTGCACACGCATCCGCAGGTCAAACCGAAACTGCTGACCCACTTCGAGCCGTGGATGGCGCTCGCGTTCAGCGAGGGCAGCATCGGCGGCGACATCGAGTCGATCGACCTGAAGCAGCTCGAGCAGATGTACGGCAAAGGCGCGCCGGCCGTGCTGGCCGATGCCGGCACCGGCTTCGGCCCGGAGCCGCGCGGCTCCAATGGCTTCGCCATCGCACCGAAGCGCAGCGCCTCCGGCCATGCGCTGTTGCTGATCAATCCGCACACGTCTTTCTACTTCCGCCCCGAAGTCCACATGGTCAGCGAAGAAGGCCTCAATGCCTACGGCGCCGTGACCTGGGGCCAGTTCTTCGTCTACCAGGGTTTCAACGAGCGGGCAGGGTGGATGCACACCTCCGGCGGCGGCGACGTCATCGACGAATACCTCGAGACCGTCACCGAAAAGGACGGCAAATTCTTCTACCGCTACGGCGCCGAAGAGCGGCCGATGCGCGCCGTCGTTATCAACCTGCCCTACAAGAGCGCAGCCGGAATGGCCAGCAAGAGCGTCACCGCCTACTTCACCCATCACGGCCCGGTGGTGCGCCAGGCCGGCGGCAAGTGGGTGTCGGTCAAGCTGATGGAAGAACCGCTGAAGGCGCTGACGCAGTCCTACACGCGCACCAAGGCCACCAGCTACAAGGCTTTCTACAAGTCGATGGAGCTGCGCACCAACTCGTCCAACAACACCGTGTATGCGGACGCCGACGGCACCATCGCCTACTTCCACGGGAACTTCGTGCCCAAGCGCGACGCCTCGTTCGACTGGGCGCATCCGGTCGACGGCAGCAATCCGGCCACCGAGTGGCAGGGCCTGCACGACGTCAAGGACACCATCACGCTGCACAATCCGGCCAGCGGCTACATCCTCAACACCAACAACTGGCCGTTCGCCGCCGCCGGCGAGAACAGCCCGCGCCAGAAGGACTACCCGGCCTACATGTGGTCGCTGCCGGAGAACGCGCGCGGCCTGCACGCCATCAGGGTGCTCAAGGACCAGCGGGGCTTCACGCTCGACAGCCTGGTCGCCGCCGCCTACGACAGCTACCTGACGGCGTTCGAGCCGCTGGTGCCGGCGCTGGTGCGCGACTGGGAAGAGCTGGCCGCCGCCGATCCGCTGAAGGCGAAGCTGGCCGCGCAGGTGGCCGCATTGCGCGGCTGGGACCTGCGCTTTTCCGCCGCCTCGGTGCCGACCTCGCTGGCGGTGTATTGGGGCCAGCAGATGGTGGCCGCCGCATCAGCCGCCGCGCGCGCGCAGGAGGCGCCGGTGGTCGCCTTCATCACCACCAGCCTGACGGCGACCGAGCGGCTGCAGGCGCTGGCGCGCGCGTCGGACCAGCTGCAGGCGGACTTCGGCAGCTGGCAGACGCCATGGGGCGAGATCAACCGCTTCCAGCGCATCAGCGGCGCCGTCGACCAGCAGTACGACGACAGCAAGCCGAGTTATCCGGTGGCGTTCGCATCGGCCAACTGGGGCTCGCTGGCCTCGTTCGGCATGGTGGCGAAGCAGAAGACCAGGCGCATCTACGGCGACCGCGGCAACAGCTTCGTGGCGGTGGTCGAATTCGGGCCGCGCCTGCGCGCGAAGAGCATCCTCGCCGGCGGCCAAAGCGCCGACCCGGCCTCCAAGCACTTCAGCGACCAGGCCGAGATGTACAGCAAGGGACAGTTCAAGGATGTGTTGTTCTACAAGGCCGACATCGAAAACGCCCTCGAGCGCAAGTACCATCCGGGGCAATAGGTTCCAGCTCGAGTCCGCTCCTTCCACTTAGCGCAAGATGTATTTAAATAAAGGTTAATTTTATTGTAAGCCTGTCGGAAATGGGATTAACCTGAGCTGGCTTCGTTTCGCTACCTCGACCGTTCCATCTCCACAGGAGTGCACATCGTGAAATTCATTTCGCCGCTGAAATCCCTGTCGTTTGCCGTACTGCTGTGCACCGGCGCCGCCGCGCACGCCGACATCACCGTCTATACCGACCCGGCCGCATTCCTCGCCGCGCTCAGCGCGTCCGGCACCGACACTTTCGACGACCTTACCGCCGCCCAGACCGGCAGCCCGCTGCTGCGTACCGCCGGCGCCTACAGCTATCGCGCCAGCGCCGGACCGGTGTCGGATTTCTGGCCGGCAGGCACCGCCGGCGGCGACGTCTGGCTCTCGCCCACGGTCAGCAACGACACCATCACCTTCGACAGCTTCGGCGCCCTGAATGCGTTCGGCGGCAACTTCTTCGGCTCGGATGCGGCCGGCGCCTTTTCGCCGGGCCGCACCGTGGTGCTGACCGCCACCGACGGCACCACCACGCGTACCGTCAACCTGTACGACACCGTCACCAGCACCTTCCTCGGCTTTATCGCCGACAATGCGCTGGCGTCGGTAACCCTGCGCTCGGACGGCTTGCCGGGCGGGACGGCCTACTGGTCGACGGCGAACAACGTCACCGTCGGCCTGCCGGTGCCGGAGCCTGAAAGCTACGCGATGCTGTTCGCCGGACTCGGCTTGGTCGGCTTCATGCTGCGCCGCCGCTCGCGCTGAACGCCGGCGCCATCCCAACGGCCGCAGCCAGCAACTGCGGCCGTTTTGTTTCAGCAATGCGTTCGGACAACTATGCCCGCAAGGAACTGCCGAGTTCGTTAACGGGGATCAAATGATCATTAAATTAACCTTATTCTTATTGTAACGTCCTGCGGCTTGATATCTACTGGAGACGTTTGATGCTGTGTTTGTTCGATGTTTCCACTTGGAGTCCAAATCGTGAAGAAGACACTACTTTCGCTGAAGTCGCTCGCGCTGGCGGCGCTGCTGTCCACTGCCGCGGCCGCTCATGCCGACATCACCGTTTATACCAGCGAGGCCGCATTCCTTGCCGCGGTCAGCGCGCCCGGCACCGACACCTACGACGACCTGCTGCTGGCGCAGTATCCGAGCCCGCTGATGCGCATGGCGGGAACGTACAGCTATACCGCGGCCAGCGATGGCGGCCTGTACGGGGCGGGCGTCGATGCCGACCACTGGCTGTCGACCAACCTTGCCGGCGACGCCATCACGTTTGCCGGGTTCTCGCCGGGCGTGCTTGCACTGGGCGGCTTCTTCTTCGGTTCCGACATCAGCGGCGCCTTCATCCCGGGCACGAGCATGACGCTGACGGCTGAATCGGGCGAAATCAAGACCGTCATCCTCGACGACACGACGGTCGGCAGTTTCCTCGGCTTCGTGTCGAGCTCACAGCTGGCGTCGGTGGTGCTGAGCGCAAACCAGCCGGGCACCTACCCGGTCTGGCCGACCGTCAATAACCTGACGCTGGCCGTACCTGAACCGGCCACCTACGGCATGCTGCTGGCGGGCCTGGGGGTGGCCGGCTTCGCGGCCCGCCGCCGTTCCGCCTGAGTGCGCCAGCGGGGAGTTCCATCCGTCAAGAAAGCCATCGCGTCCAAGCTGCCGCTGCTGGCGCCTTGCTGTACGGCGCTGCGGCGGCCCCGGCCACTGACCCGATGCTGGCTCGCCTGGCATGGCTGTGGATGCTGCGCCGGCACCGGCGCCGCTGATCCCACAGGGCCGGCGCTGGCTCCGGCCCGGCCAGCTTGCTATAATTCGCGCTCCAAACGGCGCACAGGGCAGGCAGTGGCAAAACTCTATTTCAGGTATTCGGCGATGAACGCCGGCAAGTCGACCGCCTTGCTGCAAGTGGCGCACAATTACGAAGAGCAGGGCCAGAAGGTCAGGCTTTACACGGCCGCCATCGACAGCCGCTACGGCGTCGGCCAGGTCACCTCGCGCCTGGGCCCGCAGCGCCAGGTCGACACCTTCGACGCCGACCTCGATTTCCTCGCCGACGTGCCGCAAGTGTCCTGCGTGCTGGTCGATGAAGCGCAATTCCTCAGCACCGCCCAGGTGCAGCAGCTGCACCAGCTGGCCCAGGTGCGCGGCGTGCCGGTGATCTGCTACGGCCTGCGCAGCGATTTCCGCGGCGAGCCGTTCCCCGGCTCGGCCTACCTGCTGGCGCTGGCCGACGACATCGAAGAGCTGAAGAACATCTGCACCTGCGGCAAGAAGGCGACCATGAACGTGCGCGTCGATGAAGAAGGCCGCCGCATCCGCGAAGGCGAGCAGGTCAGCATCGGCGGCAACGAGCGCTACCGCCAGGCGTGCGGGCGCTGCTTCTACGCCTAGGCGCCGCGCACCGCCCGCTGCCGCGCTATTGAACCATGTCGCTGCTCACCGCTTGCCGCGCCGCCGCGCCCGCGTTTGCCTGCCAGCAGGGCGACCTGCTGCTGTACCTGGTGCCGTCGGCCGCGCTGGCCTTGCTGATTCGTATTCTGGCCGGCTCCCATCCCTTCTTTTTCCTGTTCACCGTGGCCGGCACCATCTGCCATGAACTGGCGCATTTTTTCGTCGGCCTCGTCACTGGCGCGCGGCCGACCGCGCTGACGGTGATCCCGCGCCGCGCCGGCGCGCACTGGGAACTGGGTTCGGTCACGCTGACGCGGGTGCGCTGGTACAACGCGGCGCCGTCGGCGCTGGCGCCGTTCCTGATCATCGCGCTGCCGCTGCTGGTGGCGCGCTGGCGCACCGTGCCGGGCTGGACCTTCCATGCGGCCGACCTGCCGATCGCCTTTGCGCTGGCGCCGCAGTTGCTGTCGTTCTGGCCGTCGGCGGTCGACTGGCGCATCGCGCTGCGCTCGTGGCCTTACCTGTTGATCACCGGCGCCGGCGTGGCGCTGTGGTGGCATTACCATCCCGGTCTGTTTCAATTTGTAAAACCGTGACCGCGCCGGCCGTGCGCCCCGTAAGCTTGGCGCGTGAAACAACTCAACCTCGCCCCTGCGCGAACCCGCTATCCTGTTAGAATCGCTCAGATAAGCCGTTTGGCGCGCAAGCATCCCTTGTGTTCAGCCCCGACCGCCCGCAGTTACGCGCATTACGCACGGAGAGACCAAGAATGAAGAAGCAGATGTTCATCGTTGCACTGGCATTCGCCATGTCCGCCCCGGTTGCCTGGGCGCAGCCCGAAAAAATCGGCGCCACCCAGCTCAAGCCCGTCGCAGCGCAGGCGCAGGCGGCGCTGTGGGCCTCCAAGCTGCTCTCGCGCGGCCACTACAAGGCGATGCCGCTGGACGACGCCATGTCGGAAAAGATCTTCGACCGCTATTTCAAGTCCCTTGATGGCGAGAAACTGTTCTTCGTGCAGGGGGACATCGAGCAGTTCGACGGCCTGCGCAACAAGCTCGACGACGCCATCAACAACCAGGACCTGACGCTGCCGTTTGCCGTCTACAACCTGTACCAGCAGCGCTTCAACGAGCGCATGGCGTATTCGCGCGAACTTCTCAAGGGCAAGTTCGACTTCACGTCCGACGAAACCTTCCAGCTCGACCGCGAGAAGGCGGCCTGGCCGAAGAACGACGCCGAAGCGAACGACCTGTGGCGCAAGCGCGTCAAGAACGACTGGCTGCGCCTCAAACTCGCCGGCAAGGACGACAAGTCGATCCGCGAGACGCTCGACAAGCGTTATGACAACGCCCAGGTGCGCATGCGCAAGCTCAACAACGAAGACGTGTTCCAGATGTTCATGAACGCCTACGCGATGTCGATCGAGCCGCACACCAACTACCTTGGCCCGCGCGCGGCCGACAATTTCGACATCCAGATGCGCCTCTCGCTCGAGGGCATCGGCGCGGTGCTGCAGTCGCGCGACGAATACACGGTGGTGCGCGAGATCGTCGCCGGCAGCCCGGCCGGCCTGTCCGGCAAGCTGAAGGCGGGCGACCGCATCGTCGGCGTCGCCCAGGGCGACAGCCCGGTGTTTACCGAAGTGCTCGGCTGGCGCCTCGACGACGTCGTGCAGCTGATCCGTGGCGCCAAGGATTCGGTGGTGCGCCTCGACGTGCTGCCGGAAGGTGCCGGCCCTGACGGCAAGCACACCACGGTGGCGCTGGTGCGCAAGAAGATCAGCATGGAAGAGCAGTCGGCCAAGAAGACGATCATCGAAGTGCGCGAAGGCGGCGTCAAGCGCCGCGTCGGCGTGGTGTCGCTGCCGACCTTCTACCAGGATTTCGAGGCGCGCCGCAAGGGCGACCGCGACTTCAAGAGCGCCACGCGCGACGTCGCCCGCATCCTGGGCGAGCTGAAAAAAGAGAAGGTCGACAACGTCCTGATCGACCTGCGCAACAATGGCGGCGGTTCGCTGTCCGAGGCGGTCGAGCTGACCGGCCTGTTCATCGACAAGGGTCCGGTGGTCATGCAGCGCATGGCCGACGGCAAGATCGAAGTCGAGAGCGACACCAGTCCAGGGCTGGCGTGGGACGGCCCGGTCGGCGTGCTGATCAACCGCGGCTCGGCGTCGGCGTCGGAAATTTTCGCCGCCGCGATCCAGGATTACGGCCGCGGCCTGATCATCGGCGAGCCCAGCTTCGGCAAGGGCACCGTGCAGACGATGATCAACCTCGACCGCTGGGCGCCGAGCG
The DNA here is from genome assembly GCA_038248405.1 of Burkholderiales bacterium. Lineage (GTDB taxonomy): Bacteria > Pseudomonadota > Gammaproteobacteria > Burkholderiales > Burkholderiaceae_D > JAFCUW01. Next base: position 32,000 of record JBBRXM010000026.1, on the reverse strand, counting down.
AGAAGGTGCATTACGGCGAAGTGAAGATGACGATCGCCCAGTTCTTCCGCATTAACGGCGGCACCACGCAGCTGCGCGGCGTCACCCCCGACATCAAGCTGCCGGTCACCTCCGACAACGAGAACTTTGGCGAGTCGAGCTATGACAATGCCTTGCCGTGGGTGTCGATCAAGCCGGCGCCGTACGCGGTGGCGGGCGACCTGAAGGAGCTGTTCGCGCCGCTGCAGAAGCGCCACGAGCAGCGCATCGCCAAGGACAAGGACTTCCAGTACCTGCAGGAAGACATTGCCGAGATGCGCAAGCTGCGCAAGGAAAACGCCATATCGCTCAACGAGACGGTGCGCCGCAAGGAGCGCGACACCCAGGACGCGCGCGCCAAGCTGCGTGATGCGCGCCTGGCTGCCCACAGCCCGACCGAGGAAGCGAAAGACGCGCCACGCAGCAAGGTGCCAGATCCGACCAAGTCGGCCAAGGCGCAGGCGATCAAGGGTGCGGCGCGCCAGGACGACGGCCTGCAGGCGGACGAGCGCAACCTCGCCGCGGAACTGGCTGCCGAAAAAGCGGCCAAGAACGCCAAGGACGTGCTGCTGCAGGAAGCTGCCCACATCCTCAGCGACGAGGCGGCCATGCTCAAGACCGACGTGCGGATGGCGTCGCGCGTGATGCCGTACCGTGTGGCGGCCAAGGTGGCCGACTAAGCGGCCGCTGTTGTAGCCGACAAAGAAGCCCGCCAGGCACATTGCCTGAGCGGGCTTTTTGTTGCCCATCTCAAATGCTGGTGTCAGGTATGACATTCGGACATTTCGACTACTCGTCGTTGCGCTGCGGCCACGAATGTCCGAATGTCAGACCTGACACCAGTGTTGGGTTCGGCGGTGAGGCCGGATGCCGCGCGGGCGACATTTCCTGTTCGCGGCAAACTTCTTTTCGGGTACAATTGTTTTTGAACGGTCGTGCTATTTTGGATCGGCGGCCCCGCGGGGGAGAACAACAAGGAGACTGTATGGACTTGAATTACACAGCCGAGGACCTGGCGTTTCGCGATACCGTGCGCGCCTTCCTCGACCAGAACCTGCCGGCCGACCTGCAGCAGAAGGTGCGCAAGCACCAGCGCATGGGCAAGGACGACTACGTCCGCTGGCACAAGACGCTCGCTGCACAGGGCTGGGTAGCGCCAGGCTGGCCGGTCGAATTCGGCGGCCCGGGCTGGAACCCGGTGCAGCGCCACATCTGGGAAGAAGAATGCTCCCGCGCCGGCACGCCGCCGATCCTGCCGTTCGGCGTGAACATGGTGGCGCCGGTGATCATGGCCTTCGGCAGCCAGGCCCAGAAGGACTACTTCCTGCCGCGCATCCTGTCGTGCGAGGACTGGTGGTGCCAGGGTTATTCGGAACCGGGCGCCGGCTCCGACCTCGCCTCGCTCAAGACTACCGCCGTGCGCGACGGCGACCATTACGTCGTCAACGGCCAGAAGACCTGGACCACGCTGGCGCAGCACGCCGACATGATCTTCTGCCTGGTGCGCACCGACACCGGCGTGCGCAAGCAGGAAGGCATCTCCTTCCTGCTGATCGACATGCACACGCCCGGCATCACGGTGCGCCCGATCATCACGCTCGACGAAGACCACGAGGTCAACGAGGTGTTCTTCGATAACGTGCGCGTGCCGGCGGCAAACCTGGTCGGCCAGGAGAACAAGGGCTGGACCTACGCCAAGTACCTGCTCGGCCACGAACGCACCGGCATCGCCGCGGTGGGCCGTTCCAAGCGCGAACTGGGCTTTCTCAAGCGCTTCGCCGCAAAGCAGAGCGTGGGCGGCCAGTCGCTGATGGCTGACCCGCTGTTCGGCGCCAAGGTCGCCGCGCTCGAGATCGAGCTGATGGCGCTGGAGATGACCGTGCTGCGCGTGCTGTCGCAGGCGCACAAGGCGCCCGGTCCGGAGGCGTCGGTGCTGAAGGTGCGCGGCACCGAGATCCAGCAGGCGCTGACCGAATTGATGCTGGAAGCGGCCGGCCCGCTGGCGCTGCCGTTCGACCGCGCCTTCCTCGAAGGCGAGACGGAACACAGCATCGCCGACGACGACGCCGCACCGCTGGCAGCGCACTACTTCAACGTCCGCAAGACCTCCATCTACGGCGGCTCGAACGAGATTCAACGAAACATCATCACGCAGATGATCCTGGGATTGTGAGGCATTGAATGGACTTTAACTTCAAAGAAGAACAGCAGCAGTTCGCCGACGCCTTGAAGCGCTGGGTGGCGAAGGACTACAGCTTCGAAGAGCGCGAACACATCATCGCTTCCAGCGATGGCGTCTCTGACGCCGCCTGGGCCACGCTGGCCGAACTGGGCATGACGGCGCTGCCGGTGCCGGAAGAGCAGGGCGGCTTCAGCGGCAGCGCGGTCGACATGTTCGTCGTCATGCAGGAGCTGGGCCGCGGCCTGGTGGTCGAGCCCTACCTCGCCACCGTGATCGGCGCCGAATTCCTCAGGCTCGGCGGCGCGCATGCATCGCTGCTCGAGCAGGTGGCGGCGGGCGAACTGAAACTGGCGTGCGCGCTGGGCGAGCGCCAGTCGCGCTACGACCTGGCCGACGTCGCCGCCATCGCCAGGCAGGACGGCGACGGGTACCTCATCAACGGCAGCAAGAGCGGCGTGATCCACGGCGCCCAGGCCGGCAGCCTGATCGTCTCGGCGCGCAGCAGCGGCGGCCAGCGCGACCAGGCGGGCATCTCGCTGTTCGTGCTGCCGCTTGACACCGACGGCGTCACCATCACCGGCTACCGCACGCTGGACGGTCAGCGCGCTGCCGACATCGCGTTCACCGATGTGCGCGTGCCGGCATCGGCCCTGGTCGGCGCCGCGGGCGCCGGCTGGAACATCCTCGAAGCGGCAACCGATTACGGCGCGGGCCTGCTGTGCGCCGAAGCGCTCGGCGCAATGGAAGCGATCTTCGCCGCCACGCTGGAGTACCTGAAAACGCGCACGCAGTTCGGCGCGCCGATCGGCAAATTCCAGGCGCTGCAGCACCGCATGGCCGACATGTACATCCACCTCGAGCAGGCGCGTTCGATGGCCTTGCTGGCGGCGGTGAAGCTGTCCTCGAGCGACGCGAACGAACGCCGGCGCGCGGTATCGGCGGCGAAGTACCGCGTCGGCCAGGCGATGAAGTTCGTCGGCCAGCAGGCGGTGCAGCTGCACGGCGGCATGGGCGTGACGAACGAACTGCCGGCGGCGCACCACTTCAAGCGTCTGACGATGATCGAGCTGACGCTGGGCGATTCCGACCACCACCTGCGGCGCTTCATGGCGCAGCCGGGGTTCGGGCAGGACGCGGCCGCATGAAGAAAACCAACTGGTATTTCGAAGACTTCTACCCGGGCCAGGAGATCGCGGTCGGCAGCCGCACGGTGAGCGAAGAAGAGATCATCGCCTTCGCGACGCAGTTCGACCCGCAACCCTTCCATATCGATCCGGTGGCGGCGGCCGGTTCGATCTACGGCGGCGTGATCGCCAGCGGCTGGCATACCTGCAGCCTGATGATGCGCCTGATCGTCGATGAGCTGATGAGCGAGTCATCGAGCATGGGCTCGCCGGGCCTCGATGGCGTGCGCTGGCTGCTGCCGGTGCGTGCCGGCGACACCCTCAGCGTCAGCTACGTCACGACGAAGGTGAAGGCGTCGACGACGAAGAACGACCGCGGCGTAGTGTGGTCGAAGTGGAGCGCGACCAACCAGCACGGGGAACTGGTATGCACGATCGAAGGGATGGGCATGTTCGGGCGGCGTCCCGATGCGTGATATCGCCAACCTCGAAGAACTGAAAACGCTGGTGGGCACCGAGGTTGCGGTGTCGGACTGGATGGCGATCTCGCAGCAGCGGATCAACACGTTTGCCGATGCGACGTCGGACCATCAGTGGATCCATGTGGACGCGGATCGCTGCAAGGCCGAGTCGCCGTTTGGCGCCCCGGTGGCGCACGGGTTTCTGACCTTGTCGCTGCTGCCGGCGCTGTTCGAGAACGCGGTGCGGATGGTGGACGTGAACATGGCCCTGAACTACGGCCTGAACAAGGTGCGCTTTCCGGCGCCGGTGCCGGTGGACAGCCGGCTGCGGGCCAGGCTGACGCTGGCCAGCCTCGACCTGATCGAAGGCGGCGCGCAGCTGGTGTGGGGCGTGGTGGTGGAATGCGAAGGCGCGCCGCGGCCTGTATGCGTGGCCGAATTCGTGATGCGGCGGTATCCGTAAGCCACCGCCCCTGATACCGCCGTCATCCTCGCGCAGCGGGGACCCATCCCGAGTACGCGATATCGCGATGCGCGCTCAGTATGGGTCCCCGCTTGCGCGAGGATGACGGTTTTTTTTTGAGCCGGCGGCATTTGCACGTCGTTCCCGCGAACGCGGAAACCCCATTCTTTCGAACAGTCCTCGGCGTTCAGCGGTGACCGCTGCGGCTGCGAGAGCGCAAGCAAATGGGGCCCCCGCGTTCGCGGCGCGACGGTTTTGCGGCCAACTAATCAGCTGCGCGTGATCGGCAGCGACGTGTCCTCGCCCAGGCTGATCCACTTGGCCAGCTCCAGCTTCGCCACCGCATTGCGGTGCACTTCGTCCGGCCCGTCCGCCAGTCGCAGCGTGCGGTTCATCGCCCATTGCGACGCCAGCGGGAAGTCGTCCGATACGCCACCGGCGCCGTGCGCCTGGATCGCCCAGTCCAGCACGTCCTGCGCCACCGTCGGCGCCAGCACCTTGATCATCGCGATCTCCGCCGCCGCCTGCTTGTTGCCGACCGTGTCCATCATCGACGCCGCCTTCAGCGTCAGCAGCCGCGCCGTGTCGATGCGGATGCGCGACTCGGCGATCCGCTCGCGCCAGACGCCTTGCTCCGATATCTTCTTGCCGAACGCGACCCGGCTGTTGAGGCGCTTGCACATCAGCTCCAGCGCGCGCTCGGCCACGCCGATCGCCCGCATGCAGTGGTGGATGCGGCCAGGCCCCAGGCGTCCCTGCGCGATTTCGAAGCCGCGCCCTTCGCCCAACAGCAGGTTCGACGCCGGCACCCGCACGTTCTCGAACAGGATCTCGCAATGCCCGTGCGGCGCGTCGTCGTAGCCGAACACCGGCAACGGACGCACGATGGTGATGCCCGGCGTATCGGCCGGCACCAGGATCATCGACTGCTGCGCGTGGCGCGCCGCCGTCACATCGGTCTTGCCCATCACGATGAAGATCTTGCAGCGCGGGTCGCCGGCGCCCGAGATCCACCACTTGTGGCCATTGATGACGTAGTCGCCGCCATCGCGCTCGATGCGCGTCTCGATGTTGGTCGCGTCCGACGAGGCCACGTTCGGCTCCGTCATCGCGAACGCCGAACGGATCTCGCCGCGCAGCAGCGGTTCGAGCCAGTCGCGTTTGTGCTCTTCGCTGCCGTAACGCTCGATCGTCTCCATGTTGCCGGTGTCGGGCGCGGCGCAGTTGAACACCTCCGGCGCCCACACCACGCGGCCCATGATCTCGCACAGCGGCGCGTAATCGAGGTTCGACAGGCCTTCCGGCGCGCGCACCGACTTCGGCAGGAACAGGTTCCACAGCCCCTGTTCGCGCGCCAGTGGCTTGAGCCGCTCGATCAGCTCGGTCGGAATCCAGCGGTTGCCTTTCTCCAAGCCGTTGCGGTCGATTTCCTGCTTGAACGCCTTTTCATTCGGATAGATGTGCTCGTCCATGAAGGCGAGCAGGCGCCCCTGCAGTTCCTTGCAGCGCTCTGAGTAGTCAAAATTCATTGTGCGGTCCTGGGAGTGGGTGAGGGAAAGATCAAGCCATGCTGGCCAGCGCGTACTGCCAGCCCATCTCGGCCATCGGCCGCGCGGCCTTGCCGTTTTCCAGCGCCTGCGCGCTCGAGGCGGTGCCGTCGACATAGCGCTTCATGATGCCCTGCATGATGCCGGCCAGCCGGAACATGTTGTAGGCCAGGTAGAAGTTGAAATCCTCCGGGCGGATGGTGGCACCGGTGCGCTGGCAATAGGTGGCGATGTACTGTTCCTGCGACGGAATGCCGAGCTCTTCCAGGTCGAGCCCGGCAATGCCGCGAAACTGGCCCGGCTTGATGTGCCAGCTCATGCAATGGTAGGAGAAGTCGGCCAGCGGATGGCCCAGCGTCGACAGTTCCCAGTCGAGCACGGCGAGGATGCGCGGCTCGGTCGGGTGGAAGATCATGTTGTCGAGCCGGAAGTCGCCGTGCACGATGGAGGTCGCTTCGCCGGCAGGGATGTTCTTCGGCAGCCATTCGATCAGCTTGTCCATCGCCTCGATCGATTCGGTGGCGGAGGCCTGGTACTGGCGCGTCCAGCGTTCGATCTGGCGGCCGAAATAGTTGCCCGGCTTGCCGTAGTCGGCCAGGCCGATGGCGGCGTAGTCGATGGTGTGCAGCTGAGCGATGACGCGGTTCAGTTCGTCGTAGATGGCGGCGCGCTCGGGCGGCGTCATGCCCGGCAGCGACTGGTCCCACAGCACCCGGCCCTCGATGAATTCCATGACGAAAAATGCGCGGCCGATCACCGACTCGTCGTTGCACAGCAGCAGCTGGCGCGGTGCGGGAAAGCCGGCCTTGTTGAGCGCATCCATGACCTTGAATTCGCGGTCGATGGCGTGGGCGGACGGCAGCAGCTTGGCGGCCGGGCCCGGCTTGGTGCGCAGCACGAACGACTGGCCGCCGGCGGACAGCTTGAAGGTCGGGTTCGACTGCCCGCCCTTGAACTGCTCGACCGCTACTTCGCCGGCGGGAAAGCCGGGGATGTGTTCGCGCAGGTAAGCGCCGAGCGCCTCGACGTCGAAGCGCTGGCGCTCCGATACGGGCTTGGTTCCCATCATCTCTTCGAACATCGTGTCTCCTGCTGTCTTGTATGGTTGCCTATTCTAGCCGATGAAATGGAACGACCGTACTATTTATTTCGATCGCGATTTCATGTATTGGTCAAACAGCGTTTCCATCGTCGTGCAGCGCGAGTCGCCCTGCAGCGGCGCCGGCGGCGCGTAGTTGACGAAGCGCACCACCCAGTCCGCTTCGTCGCTGCCGACATCGAGCGCATTGATGCAGCCGGCGGTCTGCGCCAGGGCGCCGAGGAACATGCGCTGGCCGGTGAGGGCAAGCGACAGGATCGCGCAGTTGACGCCGCCGTGCAGGACCAGCAGCACCGTGTCCCAGTCCGGATCGGCGCGCAGGCGGGCGATGGCAGGGTGAATGCGGTCCATCAGCTCGCCGACCGACTCGCCGCCGAGGAAGCGCTTGTCGGCGCTGACCATGCCTTCGAAGGCGCCGGTGAAGGCATCGCGCAGGTCGGCGTCGGCGATGGTGGAGAGGCGACCGCCGCGGATTTCCGCCAGTTCAGGCCAGGTGTCGATGGCGACGTCCTGGCCCGTTTCGGCCAGCACGCGGCGGGCCGTTTCGACGGTGCGCGGCAGGCCGGAGACGATGACGCGGTCGAACAGCACATCGTGCAACGCAAAGGCCAGGCCGGCGGCGCTGGCCTGGGCGCGGCCCTGTTCGTTGAGGGGGACCGACTCGGGCAGGAAGGGCTTGCCGGATTCGTCGAAGTAGGTGACGCTGCCGTGGCGCATCAGGAAGACGCGGCGGCGGGAGGAGGGCGAAATAGTCATGGCGTCATATTACACCGTCAATAAATGCGGAGGGTGGTGCCGGTTGGCCTATCCATGTGGTCATCGCAACATGTTCCCCAAACTGTCATAGAATTGGCATCCACTCATCCAGGACGGAGCTCCCTCATGCTGACACTTTGCGGTTTCGCGGTAAGCAACTACTACAACAAGGTCAAACTCGCGCTGCTTGAAAAAGGCGTTCCGTTCCACGAGCAGGAGGTGTATCCCGGCGCGTCGCCGGCGCTGCTGGCGAAGTCGCCGCTGGGCAAAATCCCTTACCTCGAAACGGAAGACGGCGTGCTGGCCGAGTCGCAAGTGATGATGGATTACATCGAGGCGCGTTATCCGCAACCGGCTCTGATTCCGGCCGATGCGTACGGCGCGGCGAAGGTGCGCGAGTTGCTCACCTTCCTCGAGCTGCACATAGAACTGGTGGCGCGCGAGCTGTATGGCGAAGCTTTCTTCGGCGGCAAAATGCCCGAGGATTACAAGGCGCGTATGGGCGAGAAGCTGAAGAAGAACGTCGCAGCCTTTGCGCAGCTGGCGAAATTTTCGCCCTACGTGGCGGGCGACACCTTCACGATGGCCGACTGCGCGGCGATCTTCCATTTGCGCCTGGCGTCGGCCGCCAGCATGAAGGTGCTGGGCGCAGACGTGCTGGCCGCACTGCCGGTGAAGGAATACCTGGCGCGGATGGAACAGATGCCGAACGTCCGGACGGTTGAAGCGGCGCGCGCGGCGAACCTTGCGGCCTTCGTCGCCGCGCAAAAACTCTGAACACCTGAGGCGCAGCGCGCTCGTCGGCATAGCCAACTAAGTATGGATCCCCGCTTTCCGCGAGGATGACGGCTGTTGGGGGATCGCGCGAGCGCGCCAGCGATCGATATTCAATCCATTGAGCCTCAAAAATATCGTTCCCGCGCCCGCGGCAACCCATACCCCTAATTTCGCCATCGTCTTCCGTACCACCGCGCTTCCCGCGTCTCCGTTTCCGGCTCGCGCTGTGCGGTTTCAACTTACCCATTGATTAATAAATAAATAATTAACGCGGTGTGCGTTAACTGGTATCCTTTCACATGTAACATTTGTAACAGCCGGAATTCAGGGTGCTGTTTTTCATGATGACGTCGAGCGGATATGACCCCAGGAATCAAAAGTAATAAGAAATCGATGTGGAGGTCATTCGAAATGGCGACGTATATTGGCGATAACCCCGCCGCGCGCCGCCAGATCAGCGTTCCGGTGTTTATCTGGTCGTTTTTCATCTTGAGCGTGCTTTCTTTCACCATGCTCTGGCTGGGCGATAAGCTCAATGCCAGCGGCATGGTCGTCACCCGTTTCATGGCCGGCGCGCAGGCGCCCGTGACGTCGCAGTATGGATATCGCCCCGCCGCGCGCGACCAGATTACGGTGGTGCTGTACGACCAGGAATTCCTGGACAGTAATAGCAGCGCCTGGCCCATCAGCTACCAGGACCATGCAGACTGGCTGCTGCGCCTGGCAGGCGACCCTGCCGCCCGGCCGAAGGCAATCCTGCTCGATATCTCCTTTGGACAGGAGCGCGACGACCCTACCTTGCCCGCCCTCAGGCAGGCGCTGTGCACGCTGCAAAACGACTACAAGGTGCCCGTCTTCATTGCGGCGTTGCCGGCGGCGAACGGCAAACTTGCGATTCGCTCCGGCCTGGCCGCCGAAGGCGCCGCCGCCTGCTTCACCCTGGTCGGTGTCGACTATGTTGCCGATCCGCTCGACGGGATGGCCTGGAGCTACCAGCTCAGCAGGCATCGCACCGCCGCCGGCTGGCAGTCCGGTCCGGCGAAGGGGCCGGCGCAGCCGTCCTACCGCAGCGCGGCGATGGCGCTCGCCCAGGATGTCGGCAAGATCGACCTCGGCGAGGAGGAGGAGCCCATGGCGCTGGTCTGGGGGCATAACTCTGCCCCGCAACATGATCGTCCCGAACGCTTGAAAGAATGCACGCCGGGCGTGCGCGAATGGCAGAAATTGATTCCGGGGGTGTTGCGCCAGTTGTGGGAATCGCCTGCCGCGCATCCGCTTTGTCCCTATCACCGCACCTTGTCCATGGCCCAGCTCGGCCAGCTTTCCGAGCGCGAGCTGACGCCCTATCTTGCCGGACGATACGTCATGGTTGGCGCCAACATACCGGGATATAACGACTTCGTCGATTCCCCGATCCACCGACTCGTTCCCGGCGTCTATCTGCATGCCATGGCACTGGATAACTTCCTCACCTACAAGAAGGAGTACAAGCTGATGGCCGAATGGACCATACCGCCTTCGCTCGCCTTGTTGCTGCCGGGTTCGCTCACCATCTTTGCCGTCCTGCTGGTGCACCTGATCTGGTCGTGGTTGTTGCATAAGTTCTTCCGCACGACGCGGCTGCGCCGCAGGGGCCGCCAGCACGCGCGCTCGGCGGTGTGGCGGCGCATGGCCTCGCATGCGGTCGATGTCCTCGCCTGGGTACTGCGGCTGACCCTGCAAAGTATCGCCGCCATGGCGATGATCGCCTTGCTCCAGCATTTTTTCCGAATTGGAATGCTGCCGGTGGTGGAACTGATCGGCATGACGCTGTTGGCCGAAGGCTTCGACTACATGACCAAATTGCGCATCTTCCTGTTTGGTGAAAAAGCGCGATTCTGTCGTGCATTGCCTGCGAAAACGAATGATTTAATGTTGTCCACCCCCAAAGGAAGCTCATGAAACTTACATCGCCGATCATTTTTTCCTTGCTTGCCCTGGCCATCCCGGCAGCTTACGCGCAGGACCGCGTCGTTGCCGTCAGCCCCGCATCGAGCGCGACGATCGACCTGTACGAGCTGCCTGGCGCTGCCCAGCCGGTGCGCACGATCAACATCAGCGAAGCAGGCCTGCCGTTGGTGATCCAGGCAAAGCAGCCCGGGTTCTACCAGGTGGCGATCGGCGGCAAAGAATACTGGGTACGGGGCTCGAAAGTGCGCATCAGCCGCGACACGAGCGCCAATTGCGGGGTGATCGCGCAGGCGTCGGCCCAACCGACCGCGCAAACGCCAGGAGTCGGTAATGGCTGTAAGTAAGTGCGCCCCGCGCCGGCGAGCGCTGCAGGGATCTGCCCTCGCATTGAGCCTGGCCTTGTTGTCCGGTTGTGCCAACGCGCCGAAAAGCATGTCCGAGATGCCATTCATCGGCAAGGGCGGCCCCGTCGCCAGCCCGGTCGGCGAGCTGGCGCCGCCCGTCGCGCGCACCTGGCCCGACCCCGCCCAGGATGTGCTCAATCAGCGCGCGCGCGGATTCGGTCTCGTCAACGCGCCCGACATGCAGCGTTATCTCAACGGCCTGTATGCCCGCATCAAGACCCGTGCGGGCGTGCCGGCCTGGCCAGGCGGGGTGCATATCCTGGCCAGCGAAGCCCTCGACGCCTATGCCACCGGCGCCGGCAACATCTATGTGTCGATTCCATGGCTCACTTCCGTCGAGAGCGAAGACGAACTGGTCGCGCTGCTCAGCCACGAGTTCGGCCATATTTACCTGCACTATCACCAGCTCGAAGGGGCGGTGGAGGATGCCAACACCGCGGCCGGCGTGGTCGGCCTGGGCTTCTCCATCATCAAGAAAACAGGGCAGGCCACCGGCTGGACCCAGCTCGACAGCCTGACCACGGCGTACGCGCTGGGACGCGGCCTGGCGACGACGGTGTACAGCCGCTCCCAGGAAAGCGCTGCCGACAATTTCGGCCTGAATTTGTCGGCCAAGCTCGGCTATTCGTACGAGCACGGCAGCAAGGCTTATCTTGAGCGCATCGCCACATTTGAAGAACGAAACCAGAAGCTCGACAAGGAGAAGGAAGAGCAACTGCTCAAGGCGATCCGCGAGCAGTCGATGGCCGATGCAATGAAAAAGAGCGCGAACCAGCCCGACAACGTGATCAGCCAGTCGGTCATGCACACGGCGGGGGAGCTGAGCGGCGGCATCAACACGGCGATGCAGAAGCTCGCGTTCGGCATCAAGAACGCCGGCGGCAAGTTGGGGAGCGATCATCCCGAGACCACCGAGCGCCTCGACGCGCTGGCGTTGGCGGTGGAACCATTTCCCGCGCTGCAGACCAATGCCGAGCCGCTGACCAAACCGTTGAAGAATGCGCTGGCGGAAAAGCGCACGGCCGCCATTTTCAAGAATTACGCGCTTGCCTTCAAGGCCATCAACGCGCCGAAAGACCCGGCATCGTTGAGTGCGGCGAAGATCGCCACCGCGGCGCCGACCGCCACCCACGCCGTGCCCCTGTTTGCGCTGTACACGGTGTTGAACGAGCAGCCGGAGGCGAACGGCCGGAAGAGGGCGGATCCGGGACTGGTGCTGGAGGCAAACTTCGCGTCGGAGCAGGACCGCGCCTGGAAGACGTACCTCGAGCGCAGCGGCAGGCTGAAGGGTGGCGGGCAGACGGTTGCCGCCAAAAAAGTCATGGAATCGGGCCTCGCCTATTTCCAGACGGCCGAAGAGGCATGGCCCGATGCGGTCCGTTTCCGCGGCGAGACGCAAGGCTGGCCGGAGGCGAAGACCATGGCCGCCAGCTGTGGCAAAACGTTCCGGCGCATGTCTGCCCGCTGCAGCGAGGCTGCAAGCAGCCCAACTGAGTTGGCGGAGGCAGAGAAGAAGAGCAAGGCTAAAACCGATCAGCTTGGAGACAAGCTGTTCAAGAGAAAGTAGCAGTCGGGCGCGGCCGGCGGGACGGTGCTGGTGGCTGATGCCTAGTCGCTGGCGCCATCGTCCCTGTCGCCGCGCCCGGTGCCGCGTCGTTTTTCCCGCTCGCGCTGGCGCAGCACATCGATCATGACATTGAAGGTGCGCGACAAACGCCCGATCTCGTCATTCGACGTGACGGCGATGGTCGCCCGGTCGTACTCGCCGTCCTTGAGCGCGGTGGCGGCGGCCGTCAGGCGCGCAATCGGCCGCACGATGCTGCGCGCGAACAGCACCGCAAACACCATGAACAGCACGCCCACCATCACCACGCTTTGCAGCACGTTCGAAAACAGATGCTGCAGCGGCGCCTCGAACACCTCGCGCGCCTCGGTCAGGGCGACCACCCAGTTTTGTCCCGGAACGGGCGCGTATCCCGCATGTTCCTCCGTGCCGGACAAGGTGGATGCATAACTGAGGCTGCCCGGCTGCCTGGCGCCGACCAGGGTACGGGCCAGCGCCGGCATGCGCAGGCTCTCGACGCGTGGCGTGCGCAAGCGCTGGTCGGCGGCGACGCGCTGCTGCGCGGCGGCGCTCAATTCACCCAGGCTGTGATTGAGTTTCGACGGATCGCGATAGTGGATCACCACGCCATCGCCGTCGATCATGATCGGCACCCTGGCGGTACCGCGGGTGGCGGCGCGCAGGATACCGTCGAAGGTTGCCGCCTCGATGCGCATGACCAGCACGCCAAGCACCTCGTTGTGTTCGTCGACGATCGGGTTGGCGTAATACATGCCGCGCTGTCCCGGAATCGACCCCATGATGATGCCGGTCTGGAAGGGCCGCCCGCTGGCAGCTTGCCGGAAGTATTCGCGCGAACTGAAATCCATGCCCACCAGATCTGCCTCGCTGGAGATCAGCGCGATGCCGTCGGTGTTTACCAGCGAAATGAGTTGAAGTCCCGGGTTGGTCTTGACCAGCACGCCGAGCTTGGCGTCCGCTTCCTTCTTGCGCGCCGCATCCGGCAGCTTGAGGTAAACGATCAGGTCTTCTTCCGTGGCGAGGAACCTGGCCAGGTTCTCGTTGTCGCTGATGAGTTGCGACACGCGCGCGGCGGTGCTTTCGGCCATCCGGGTCAGGTTGCGCAGCTCGCTGGTGGAGACCGTCTGGACGGAGCCGTGGAGGTTGTAGTAGGCAGTGATGAGCATCGGCAGCAGCGCTGCCAGGACCATCGCTGTCGCCATCTTGGCCACCATCGGCCACGATGCCGGATGGAGCAGGGCGCGCAGGAAGTGCAGCGCGCGCCGCATGACCAGCCGCGGCGAACTGCGCAGCGCCCGCACGCTGTCGGTGGCGAAGCCGGCACCGGTATCGCCGACGCGCAGCGCATCGCGCAGCGCCAGGCTGCCGGCGTGCGAGGCGAACAGTTTTTGCGAGAATGCGCGTAAGTCCTGGGGCCGCGCCGGCGGATCGGTCTGCAGCGCCCAGTCGACTGCGGCCAGGAAGGCGGCGCTGAAGTGTTCCTTGCCCGCTTCCCGGGCCGCCGCCATCGGCGCGGCGCCCGTGACGCGGGCGGGCGCATCCGGCGGCTTGGTGCCGCTGATCATCCAGTAGAGGGTGGCCCCGAGCGAATAGATATCGGTCCACGGGCCCTGCGCGCCGTTGTCGTACTGTTCGGGCGGCGCATAGCCTGGCGTGACGACGTCCGCCATCGAGGCGGCGTGGCCGACCGCTTCGCGCGCGGCGCCGAAGTCGAGCAGGACCAGGCTGCCATCGTCCTTGCGGACGTAAATATTGTCCGGTTTGATGTCGCGGTGCAGGAATCCCGCGGCATGCACGACGGCGAGCCCGTCGAGCAGCGGCTGCAGCAAGCTGAGCAGTTCGGCCTCGCCGATGCGCTTGCGCTCTGGCCACCACTGCTTGAGTGGCTTGCCGCGCTCGTATTCGAGCACCATGTAGGCGGTGCGGTTGGCTTCGAAAAAGCGCGCCACGCGGACGATGTTGGGATGGCGGAAAGTGGCGAGCGTGCGCGCCTCGACCAGGAATCGGTCCAGCCCGGCCTGGTAGACAGGACCGTCTTCCGGCCAGCGCGGCCAGACCGACTTGTCGCTGGTGCGCTGCGCGAATCCGGCGGGCAGGTACTCTTTGATCGCGACCTTGGCGTTGAGGTGGATATCGGTGGCGAGGTAGGTGATGCCGAAGCCGCCCTGGCCGAGCACGGCGTCGATGCGGTATTCGAAGAGCTGGAAGCCTGGCGCCAGGACGAGGGCGCCGACGGTCGATACGGCTGGCATCTGAGCGGCCGTGGCCGGCGCGCTGCTTCTGTGCAAAACGGTAGAGTCGTCGACAGGCGGGCGCGCCAGTCTTGTGGACTCATCCGCGAACACCGGGAGTGGGGCGGTCAATACAGTCGCATCGTCGAACTGTGGCGCCGATCTCGGTTCGCAGGTGTCGACACGATCCTTTGACAACTCGCGAAGCCGCCGCTCGATGGCGATCACTTTTTCCAGCGCCACGATGCGTCGTTCAAGCGTCCGCACCTGCGACTTCGTGTGCGATTGCTCGGCGTCGTCGGTCTTTTTGCTTGCTCCGCTGTCCATGGCACGCCCCCACCAAACACATCGGTCATGCTAGCATGGCCATCACTCTATTGGCGAAAAGTTATCACTTTCGATGTGCGATCATTATGAAGAAGTAATTGAGAAGATGACACCATATAAAAATATCAGCGGGGATTCCGGCGTGGAGTCTTATGCAATCAACGAGACGTCAATTCACGTCAGGTTTAAATATGGGGAGCGATGCAACTATCTTTACGACCATGTATCCCCTGGCGCGGACGAGGTAAAGGAAATGAAGAAACTCGCGGTCCAAGGACGCGGATTAAGCGCGTTCATCGCGACCACAGTGGGGTCGCGGTTCTCGAAACGATGGTGATCAGCGCGTTTGCGGCAACTCGGGGTCCTGTGCCTGATTATAAAAGCGCCAACGTTCCCCAGATTGTTTTCATGCTGAACCGCACCTGCGCATCGTCTTCATGCAAAGCGGCGGCAATTTGAAATTCTGGAACATTTGTGCTGCGCACGAGTGACATCGGTGCGCCATTGGCATCTCTGAGGGAATGTACCAACGGCGGTGCCCGTCCAGCTACCACTGCGATATCCTGATTCGCCAGGCGCACGATCGTACCCGGCGGATACGCCCCTAATTGCTCCCGGAACTGCCAGGTCAGCTCCGAACCGTGCGCGCCATCGCCGTGTAGCGTTTCGAGCGCCGCGGGGGGCGGCATCGAGCGCCGGTAGTTGCGCGCCGAAACGCACGCACAGTAACGGTCCGCCAGCCCGATCAGCCGGGCGTTGGCCGCTGTCTCGCCTTTCAGTCGACCTTGCGGGTAGCCGCTGCCGTCATCGTTCTCGTGGTGATGCATCACGCAGGCCAGCCAATCCTCGTCGGTCACGCCGGCACTGCGCAGCAACTCCGCGCTCTCGGCCGGATGGCGCCGCACCATCGCGCGCTCATCGGGCGTCAGCGCGGACGATCGATTCTGGAACGCCTCGATTTGCCGCATCAGGCCCACATTCATCGTCAGCGCTGCCGCGGCGATGGTCAGCACCTCGACCGCCGGCTTGCCCATCCCCCGCGCAACCACGCAGGCGATCACGGCCGTATCGACGCAATGGCGCACGGCATAACGCCCCGCAATCTGGTTGAGGAGAACGGAGGCGATGGCAACGTCAGGGGAGAGCGCACAGGCAGCCATCACCTCGTGCGCAACCTGGCGCAGCGCGCGGTCAGCGTCGCTGTAGGCGGACAGCCCCGACAGCAGCTGGTCGAGCTGTGCCGTGACGAGGTTCAGGCTGCGCAGCACCGACGGCGGCGCGGAAGTAGGGTGTGCAGTGGTCATTCATAGCTTGGCCAGCCGGTCCAGCGCGAGCCGCAGTGTCTCGTCTTTCTTCGCAAAGCAGAACCGCACGATGCCCGATTCCGTCCCCTGACTGTAAAACGGCGATACCGGAATGGCGGCGACCTTCACTTCGCGCGTCAGCCACTCGGCAAATTCCACTTCAAGTATAGACGAAATTGCATCGTATTTGACGCATTGAAAGTAGGTACCGTCGGCTGGAAGCAACGTGAAGCGGCTGCCCTTGAGGCCCTCGCGGAACAGGTCGCGCTTGTGCTGGTAGAACGCGGCCAGGCCGAGGTAGGGTGCCGGGTCGGCCATGTAGCTGGCAATCCCGTGCTGCATCGGCGTATTGACGGTGAAGACGTTGTACTGGTGCACCTTGCGGAACTCGACCATCATTGATGCCGGCGCAACGACGTAGCCGATCTTCCAGCCAGTCACGTGGTAAGTCTTGCCGAAGCTCGACACCACGAAGGCGCGCTCGGCCAGTTCGGGGTAGCGGCACAGCGATTCGTGCGCCGCGCCATCGTAGACCATGTGCTCGTACACCTCGTCGGACAGCACCAGGATGTCGGTGCCGCGCACGATGTCGGTCAGTGCATCGATGTCGGCACGCCGCAGTACCGATCCGGTCGGGTTGTGCGGCGAGTTAATGACGATCATGCGCGTGCGCGGGCTAGTTGCGGCGGCAACCTTGTCCCACGGGATGCTGTAGCCGTCGTCGCCCACCTGCATCGACACCGGCACCATCACGCCGCCGGCCAGCGCGATGGCCGGCGTGTAGCTGTCGTACGCCGGCTCGATGACGATCACCTCGTCGCCCGGATGCACGCAGCACAGGATGGCGGTGGTCAGCGCCTGGGTGGCGCCGGCGGTGACGGTAATTTCGGTCGCGGCGTCGTAGCAGCGGCCGTACAGCGCGCCGATCTTGGCGGCGATCGCCTCGCGCAGCCGCGGCACGCCCGTCATCGGCGGATACTGGTTGTGGCCGGCGCGCATCGCGTCCGACACCATGGCCGGCAGCGCCGGGTCGCAATCGAAATCGGGGAAGCCCTGGCCGAGGTTGACAGCGCCGTGCTCTTGGGCCAGCGTCGACATCCGGGTAAATACCGTGGTGCCGACTGCCGGCAGACGTGTTTGGAGAACGGGTGTCGTCATGGTGTGAATGTGAAATGGAAGGTGGATCTATTCTAGCGCAGCCGCGGCCTGCGCCTTGACCCATGCCTCAGGCAGCATGATGCGAAACAGACCGGCCTGGGCGGTTTTGCGCGCCAGCTTGAGCAGCGCCTTGTCCTTGGTGATGAGGACGGCGGCCTGGCTGTCGCGCGCCACCTCGAGGAATTTCTGGTCGTCGCGGTCGCTGCAGATCGGCAGGCGCACGCCGGTGGACGGCGGCGCCACCACTGTCACCAGTTCGTCGAAGCGGGCCGACGCCACCGGCCGGCTGTCGTCGTCGAGCGGCAGGTGCTTGTAGTGCAGCACGATGTTGTACTCGTCGCGGCAGTCGGCGCGGGTGACCGCTTCGACGGCGCCGCTCTCGAGGGCCGCGAGCAGGCTGGCCCAGCGCGGGTCGTGGAAGACCAGCAGGTCGAGGCAGACATTGGTATCGATGACGATGCGTTCGGCTGGTACGGGTATCATGTCGGCAATTCTAATTTGTTGGATGTGATCGAATCTTATGCTGATTGTCTTGTCGCCTGCAAAATCCCTCGACTTCGAGACCCGCACCACCACCAAGCTGACCACCACCCCCGACATGCTGGATCGCTCCGGCGCGCTGATCGACGTGCTGCGCGGCTACTCGCCGGGCCAGCTGGCCGAGCTGATGAAGCTGTCCGACCCGCTGGCCGTGCTCAACGTGGCGCGCTACGCCACCTGGACGCCCGAGCCGCAGGATGCGCGCCAGGCCATCATGGCCTTCAATGGCGATGTCTACCATGGCTTCGAAGCGCGCACGCTTAAACCGAAGGCGCTGGCGTTTGCCCAGGCGCACGTGCGCATCCTGTCGGGCCTGTACGGCGTACTGCGCCCGTTCGACCTGATCCATCCGCACCGGCTGGAGATGGGCACCCGCCTGCCGACGGCCGGCGCCAAGGATCTGTACGGCTTCTGGGGCGACAGCGTGACCGAGCGGTTGGGCGAAGCGATCGAGGCCAACGGCGCCGAGGCGCTGGTCAACCTGGCGTCGGAAGAATATTTTAAGTCGGTGCGGCCGAAGCTGCTGGGCGTGCCGGTGGTGAATCCGGTGTTCGAGGACTGGAGCGATGGCAAGTACAAGATCATATCGTTCTATGCGAAGCGGGCGCGCGGCATGATGGCGCGGTATGCGGCGGAGAAGGGGATTGTGGATGCGGAGAAGCTGAAGCGGTTCAAGGTGGGCGGCTACGCGTTCAGCAAGCGCGATTCAAACGACAGCACCTGGGTGTTCCGCCGCAAGCCCGAAGCATAAAGCCGTCGTCCCTGCCATTGGCAGGATCGACTCCTCGCGAACGCGGGGGACCCAATTTCGTAGCGTCGCCAGAAAGCGAAATGGGGCCCCCGCATTCGCGAGGGCGACGGTCTTGAAGCTGGTGGCATTAATGCCGTCAACTCCACGCGTCCTCTGCCCCCACCGTCGTCCTCGCGAAAGCGGGGACCCATGCTGAACATGCCGGACCACTTTGCACGTTCAGTATGGATCCCCGCTGGCGCAAGGGACGACGTGATGAACTTACGCCGCCGGCTTCTTCGACCAGAAATTCCACCACGCCTGATGGCCGGTGTTTGGATTGAGGAACTTGCTCTTCGGGTAGTTCTTCAGGAACACGCGCTGGGCGTCGTCGCGCAGGTCGAGCATTTCCAGCTTGTCGTACGCGCGCACCATCAGGAACAGTGCTTCCTCACGCGCCGGCGCATCGGTGTAATCGGCAACGGCACCCTGGGCACGGTTCAGCGCGGCCAGGTAGGCGCCGCGGCGGAAGTAGTAGTTGGCCACGTGGACCTCGTACTGCGCCATCGCATTGACCAGGTAGCTCATGCGCGCAATCGCGTCCGGAGCGTATTTGCTGTTCGGGAACTTGTCGACCAGCGCCTTGAAGGCCGCGAACGATTCGCGCGTCGCTTTCGGATCGCGCTCGGTCGGGTCCTGCGAGTAGATCGACGACATGAAGCCGATCTGGTCATTGAACGTGATCAGGCCGCGCAGGTAGTACATATAGTCGGCCGCCGGATGATTCGGGTGCAGCTTGATGAAGCGCTCCACCGCCGCCAGCGCCTGGGCCTGGTCCTGCGTCTTGTAGTAGGCGTAGGCGATTTCCATCTGCGCCTGGGTGGCGTAGGTGCCGAACGGATAGTTCGACTCGAGGCGCTCGAACAGCTTGATGGCGGCCTCGTAGTGGCCACCATTCATTTCATCGCGTGCCTCCGAGTATAATTTCGTTACCGACCAATTTTTGGTCTCGTCGGCTTTTTCCGGCAATAAGCTGCAAGCAGACAAACCTAGCAGAAGAAACGAAGCAACAAACAGAGATAATTTTTTTTGCATGACTTTTTGCAAGAGAGTATTTACCGAGATTCAACGAAAGGCTGATTATAGCCGATGGGACTGCTGTGATATTAACTCCAACGCCGAATTTGGCGGATTTACCTTTAGACCCTGATTTCGACGACGAGATCGACGCCGAGTTCGCGCCGCTCGAACATGGCATCGACCTCTCGCCGATCACCCTCGAGCTGACCCCGGAAGCCTGCGGCCACCGCCTCGACAAAGTCATCGCCGGCCTGGTGCCGCAATTTTCCCGCAGCCGCCTGCAGCTGTGGTTCGACGCCGGCCACGTGCTGGTCGACGGCAAGCCGGCGCGCGGCAAGGATACCGCGTATGGCGACGAAACGGTAGTGATCGAACCACAGAGCGCGCCCGAAGACGCCGCCTACACGCCGGAAGAGATCCCGCTGAACATCGTTTTCGAGGACGAGCACATCCTCGTCGTCAACAAGCCGGCCGGACTGGTGGTCCACCCGGGCGCCGGCAACTGGTCCGGCACCTTGCTCAACGGCTTGCTGTTTCACGCGCCGCAACTGGCGGGCGTGCCGCGCGCCGGCATCGTCCACCGGCTCGACAAGGACACCAGTGGCCTGATGGTGGTGGGCAAGACGCTCGCCGCGCAGACCGACCTCGTGCGCCAGCTTGCCGCGCGCAGCGTCAAGCGCGAATACTTCGCGCTGGTGTGGGGCACGCCGCGCGTGAGCGGCACCATCGATGCGCCGATGGCGCGCCACCCGAAGGACCGCGTCAAGATGGCAGTGTCGAGCAATTTCTCGGCCAAGCCGGCGATCACCCACTTCCAGCTGATCGCCAGCGGCCTGCTCGACCGCCGCCCGGTCAGCCTGGTGCAGTGCCAGCTCGAAACGGGCCGCACCCACCAGATCCGCGTCCACATGCAGCACCTCGGCTTCGCGCTGGTGGGTGACTCGGTGTACGGCAAGCAGCACCTGGTGCCGGTGTTCCCGCGCCAGGCGTTGCAGGCGCGCCGGCTCGGCCTGGTGCATCCGGCCACCGGCGAGGACTGCGAATGGATCGTGCCGCTGGCCGATGACTTCGCGGAACTGATCGAAAAGGCCGGCATCGCGGAACCAGACCTGGTGACATGGACGCCGGACTGATCCGGCCCGAGTGGCCCGACGCGCCCGCCAACGTCGGCGCGCTGGCCACCACCCGCCGCGGCGGTTTCAGCCGCGGACCGTATGACGACGGCGCCGGTGGCGGCGGCCTCAACCTTGGCATGCACGTGGGCGACGATCCGGCAACGGTGCAGCGCAACCGCGCACTCGTCGCCGCCGCGCTGCCGGGCCCGCCGGCGTGGATTTCGCAGGTACACGGCATCGCCGTGGTCGACGCTGCCGGCGTGCAGCCCGGCCAGCCGGTGCGGGTGGCCGACGCCAGCATCGCCACCGCTCCCGGTGTCGTCTGCGCGGTGATGACGGCCGATTGCCTGCCGGTGCTCTTTGCCGACCTGGCCGGCACCGTGGTGGGCGCCGCGCATGCCGGCTGGCGCGGGCTGGCCGCCGGCATGCGCGAAACGGTGGCCGCCATGCGCGCTGCCGGCGCCGGCGAACTCACCGCCTGGCTGGGGCCGGCAATCGGTCCGGCGCAATTTGAAGTGGGAGGGGAAGTGCTCGACGCTTTCCTGTCCGCGCACGCTGACGAGCGGCAGGTGAGGGCGGCATTCGCCCCTTTTCCTGGTCGCCCCGGCAAATACCTGGCCGACATGAACGCGCTGGCGCGGCTGCTGCTGGCGCGCGACGGCGTCACCCGCGTATGGGGCGGCAATCACTGCACCGCCACCGAGCGCGAGCTGTTCTATTCGTACCGGCGCGACGGCGTCACCGGGCGCCTGGCCAGCATGGTCTGGCTCACATCGACCTAGTCCTCGCTGCTGTTTTCGGCCGCGCGCCGGCGAGCGGCCGCTTCGTTACGCAACCGTCTGCCTTTCGTTCCCGAGAGGTAGTACAGTATAGATAATGGCAACACGCAGTAGAACAAAAAGGTCATAATCCCGGCTACCACGGTGGGCTCGGTGAGGGCCATCAGACCGACGACGTAAACCCAGGCAAGGGCGACAATCCACATACATCTCCTTCCGCAGAAACCGACATTGTAAACAGGACCAATCATGAACAAGCCTGATCCGCAAGCGATGAGCAGCAATTGGATGTCCCAGTTTTCAGACCCCGCCATCTGGCAGTCCTGGATGAAGCTGCCCGAGCCGGAGATCAATCCGCTGGCCGGCATCCTCAAGGACGTCGGCGCCCATATCGCCCCGGCCACGCTCGAGTCGCTCAAGAACGACTACCTGCAAAAAGCCGCTGCATTATGGCAGGACATGGCGACCTTGAAAATGCCGGCGCTGAAGGACCGCCGCTTCGCGGCGCCCGAGTGGCTGGCCAATCCGCTGTCCGCATTCAGCGCGGCTTCCTACCTGCTCAATTCCGAGTTCCTGATGGCAATGGCCGAATCGGTCGAAGCAACCGCGCGCGACAAGCAGAAGATCCGCTTCGCCGTGCAGCAGGTGGTCGACGCGATGTCGCCGGCAAACTTCCTGGCCACCAATCCCGAAGCCCAGCAGCACCTGATCGAAACCAAGGGCGAAAGCCTGACCAAGGGCCTGTCCAACATGCTGGCGGACTTGCAGAAGGGGCGCATCTCCCAGTCGGACGAGTCCGCCTTCGAGGTCGGCCGCAACGTCGCCACCACGCCGGGCCAGGTGGTGTTCGAAAACGAACTGTTCCAGCTGATCCAGTACGCGCCGACGACCGCCACCGTGCATGCGGTCCCGCTGGTGATGGTTCCGCCGTGCATCAACAAATTTTATATCCTCGACTTGCAGCCGGAGAACTCCGTCGTGCGCTATGCGGTGGAGCAGGGCAACACCGTGTTCCTCGTGTCATGGCGCAATCCCGGCAAGGAGCTCGGCAAGGTCACCTGGGACGATTACGTCGAAAAGGGCGCGATCGAGGCGATCAGGGTCGCGCGCGCCATTGCCGGCAGCGACAAGGTCAACACCTTCGGTTTTTGCGTCGGCGGCACCATCGCCGCCTCCGCGCTGGCGGTGCTGGCCGCCCGCGGCGAGCAGCCGGCCGCCAGCCTGACGCTGCTGACCACCTTGCTCGACTTCGAGGACACGGGCGTGCTCGACGTCTTCATCGACGAGAAGCAGGTCGCCAAGCACGAGAAGAACCTTTCGCAGGGCGGCCTGCTGCCCGGCCAGGACCTGGCGACGACGTTCTCGTCGCTGCGGCCGAACGACCTGGTGTGGAACTACGTGCAGTCGAACTACCTCAAGGGCAAGAATCCGGCGGCGTTCGACCTGCTGTACTGGAATGCCGACAGCACCAATTTGCCGGGGCCGATGTTCTGCTTCTACCTGCGCCAGATGTATCTCGAAAACAATCTGCGCACGCCGGGCAAGGTCACGACCGCCGGCGTACCGGTCGACCTGGGCGCCATTGACGCGCCCACCTTCATCTACGGCTCGCGCGAGGATCACATCGTGCCGTGGACGGCCGCGTACAAGTCGATGGGCTTGCTCAACCCGGCCAAGCCGGAGAACAACCGCTTCGTGCTGGGCGCGTCGGGCCACATTGCCGGCGTCATCAATCCGGCGTCGAAGGGCAAGCGCAGCTACTGGAGCAATAAGGACCAGGCCGCCAACCCCGACGCCTGGATGGTTGCGGCAACCGAGCACAAGGGCAGCTGGTGGACCGAGTGGGCCGCCTTCCTCGCCGAGCATGGTGGCAAGGATGTCAAGGCCCGCAGCAAGCTGGGCAACAAACAGTACGCGCCGATCGAGCCGGCGCCGGGGCGCTACGTGAAGGTGCGCGCCGACTGAGGCTGTGGCGACAAATACAAGGGTCATTGCCGCGTATTTACTTTTTAGTTGCGCTGCAATAAAAGCTGCATCCGTGCGCACAACATGGTATTTTGACGAATATCGAACCTGCGGTGTGAAAAGCAGGCTGGAGGAGGCGGGCGATATCGCTCTTTTTAAGAAAAAGCGCTGCGGCGCAATAAGTGGAACTTGAGATGAGTAGTGCAAAAAAGAGTACTGAACGACTGATCAAGAAGTATCCCAACCGGCGGCTGTACGACACGCAGACGAGTTCGTACATCACTTTGACTGACGTAAAGCAGTTGGTGCTCGATGCCGATGAGTTCACGGTGGTCGACGCCAAGTCGAGCGAGGACCTGACGCGCAGCATCTTGCTGCAGATTATTCTCGAGGAAGAAGCGAACGGCGCGCCGATGTTCTCGAGCGTGGTGCTGTCGCAGATCATCCGTTACTACGGCCATGCGATGCAGGGCATGATGGGTTCCTACCTGGAGAAAAACGTCCAGGCCTTCACCGACATCCAGGCCAAGTTCACCACTGGCCAGGCCGGCGCGCTGGAGGGCAAGCCTTTCAGTCCGGAAATGTGGACCCAGTTCATGAACGTGCAAGGCCCGATGATGCAGGGGATGATGAACAACTACATCGACCAGAGCAAGAACCTGTTCGTGCAGATGCAGGAGCAGATGCAAAACCAGAGCAAGAGCATCTTCGGCGCGTTTCCATTCCCGCCGGTCGAGAAAAAATAAGGCAATTGGCGGCGGCCGAAGCCCCCGCCGCTTGCATTAGCCAGACATATATCAACGTCATCCCCGCTTTCGCGAGGATGACGTTTATTTTTGTGCGTTTCTATTCCCTTTGCGATCCCTGCACGCGCAAAAACCGGGTCTGACCCCGAGGGGTCAGACCCCAGACCCGGATGCGGTTTTGCCTTGAAGGCGCTCGGCGCGGTACAATGGAGGATTAGCCTGCCTGCATCGATCCCCACACTATGTCCGAACTTCGCCGTATTCCCATCGTCGCCGCACCAAATTCCCTCGTCACCGCGCCCGTCGCCGCACCCAGGGTCGGCTTCGTCTCGCTCGGCTGCCCCAAGGCGCTGGTCGACTCGGAACAGATCCTGACCCAGCTGCGCGCCGAAGGCTACGAAACGGCCAAGTCCTACGCCGGCGCCGACCTCGTCATCGTCAACACCTGCGGCTTCATCGACGCCGCGGTGCAGGAGTCGCTCGACGCCATCGGCGAGGCGCTGGCCGAAAACGGCCGCGTCATCGTCACCGGCTGCCTCGGCGCCAAGAAGGACGCCGCCGGCGACGACATCATCATGAAGGTGCACCCGAAGGTGCTGGCCGTGACCGGCCCGCACGCACTGGCCGAAGTGATGGACTCGGTCCACCTGCACCTGCCCAAGCCGCACGAACCCTTCTTCGACCTGGTGCCGTCGCAGGGCGTCAAGCTGACCCCGAAACACTACGCCTACCTGAAGATCTCCGAAGGCTGCAACCACCGCTGCAGCTTCTGCATCATCCCGTCGATGCGCGGCGACCTGGTCTCGCGTCCGATCGCCGACCTGATGCTCGAAGCGGAAAACCTGTTCAAGGCCGGCGTCAAGGAACTGCTGGTCATCTCGCAGGACACCAGCGCCTACGGCGTCGACGTCAAGTTCCGCTCCGGCTTCTGGAACGGCCGTCCGGTCAAGACCCACATGACCCAGCTGGTCGAAGCGCTCGGCCAGCTCGCCGCGCAGTACGGCGCCTGGGTGCGCCTGCACTACGTCTACCCGTACCCGCACGTCGACCAGGTGATTCCGATGATGAGCGGCGGCCACGTGCTGCCTTACCTCGACATCCCGATGCAGCACGCCCACCCCGATGTCTTGAAGCGCATGAAGCGCCCGGCCAGCGGCGAGAAGAACCTCGACCGCATCCAGGCCTGGCGCGCGATGAACCCGGACCTGACCATCCGCTCGACCTTCATCGCCGGCTTCCCGGGCGAAACCGAAGCCGAATTCGAATACCTGCTCGACTTCCTCAAGGAAGCGCAGATCGACCGCCTCGGCTGCTTCGCCTACTCGCCGGTCGAAGGCGCCACCGCCAACCTGCTCGCCAATCCGGTGCCCGAAGAAGTGCGCGAAGAGCGCCGCGCCCGCGTGATGCTGCTGCAGGAAGAGATCTCCGCCCAGCGCCTGCAGGCCAAGGTCGGCAAGACCATGCGCGTGCTGATCGATGAAGTGACCGCGCGCGAGGCGGTCGGCCGCTCGTCGGCGGACGCGCCCGAAATCGACGGCGTGGTCCACATCAAGCGCTCGCTCATGCCCGGCAAGAAGCTGGCGGTGGGCGAATTCGCCGACGTCGTCATCACCTCGGCCGACGCGCACGACCTGTGGGCATCGGTGGCCTGACCATGGCGAAAAAATCCGCGCAGACCACGCTGATCCACAGCGACTACGCGGCGCCGGAAGGCTTTGCCGCCTTCCCGACCGCGATCCACCACGCCTCGACGGTCCTGTTCAAGGACGTCGCGGCGATGCGCTCGGGCGAATGGAAAGAGAAGAACGCCTATACCTACGGCCTGCACGGCACGCCGACCACCTTCACGCTGGAAGCGCGGCTGGCCGAAATCGAAGGCGGCAGCTTTTGCCTGCTGGCCCCGAGCGGCCTGGCGGCGATCGCGATGGTCGACCTTGCGCTGCTCAAGACCGGCGACGACGTGCTGCTGCCGGAGAACGTCTATAACCCGAACCGCGAGCTTGGCAACTGGCTCACGCGCGACTTCGGCATCAGCGCGCGCTACTACGATCCGCTGGTCGGCGCCGGCATCGCCGAACTGATACAACCGAACACGAAACTGGTCTGGACCGAGGCGCCGGGATCGGTGTCGATGGAAGTGCCTGACCTGCCGGCCATCTGCAAGGCGGCGCACGAGAAGGGCGTATTGGTCGCGCTCGACAATACCTGGTCGGCCGGACTGGCGCTGCGCGGCTTCGACCACGGCGTCGACATCATCATGCAGGCGCTGACGAAATACCAGTCGGGCGGCTCCGACGTGCTGATGGGCGCCCTGATCACCCGCGAGCGCAAGCTCAACGACCGCCTGGCGATGGCGCACATGCGCCTGGGGATGGGCGTGAGCCCGGACGACGCCTACCTGGTGATGCGCGGCCTGCCGAGCATGAAGCTGCGCTTCGAAGCGCACGACGCCAGCGCGCGCCAAGTGGCGGCCTGGCTCAAGGCGCGGCCCGAAATCGCCAGGGTGCTGCATCCGGCGTTTGCCGACTGCCCGGGACACGACACCTGGAAGCGCGATTTTACTGGCGCCGGCGGCCTGTTCTCGGTGCTGTTCGACGCCAAGTATTCGGAGCAGCAGACCGACCGCTTCGTCGACCAGCTCGAGTTGTTCGGATTGGGTTACAGCTGGGGCGGCGCCAACAGCCTGGTGATGCCGTACCGGATCCAGGCCATGCGGCGCGGCTGGAGCGAAGGCGGCACGCTGGTGCGCTTCAACATCGGCCTGGAAGACACCGCCGACCTGATCGCCGACATCGACCAGGCGCTGGGCGTCCTGTAACCACCACCCTCAAGACCGTTGGGTCTGGGGTCTGACCCCGCGGGTCAGACCCCGGTGTAGTCGCCGCAGCACCGTGACATCACCCCCCTCGCACCACCGCCCTGATCGCGCTGGCCAGGTCCTCCGACGAGAACTTCGCCACGTACGCATCGGCCCCCACATTGCGCACGTGTTCCTCGTTGGTCGTCCCCGACAGCGACGAATGGATCACCACCGGCATGTTGTGGAAGCGCGTACTCTTCTTGATGCTGCGCGTGAGCGTGAAGCCGTCCATCTCCGGCATTTCCAGGTCCGTCAGCACCAGCGCCACCTTGTCGTAGATGGTCTTGCCCTCGGCCTCGGCCTGCTGCGCGATCGCGTGCAGCTGGTCCCACGCTTCCTTGCCCGTCTTGGTCATGATGAAGGGTAGGCCAACGGCGTCGAGTCCCTGCTCGATCAGCGCGCGCGCCACCACCGAGTCGTCCGCCGCCAGCACTACCGCGCCCGGCTTGAGCCTGATCGCCGGCCCGATGGTGCCGGGGTTGATGTCGGGCCGGTCGGTCGGGGTCATGTTGCGCAGGATGGTCTCCAGGTCCAGTACCTGGGCCAGCCGCGCGCCGCCGACGTCGTCGTCCAGCCGCGCGATGCTCGTCACCAGGCCGCCGTGGCCGGCGCTCTGCTCGGCCGACAGCACGCAGCTCCAGTCGAGCCGCACGATTTCCTCCACCGATTCCACCGCGAACGCCTGCGTGGTGCGCGCAAATTCGGTCACCAGCATGATGTTCAGGCCAGTCTTGGGCACGCAGCCGGCAATGGCCGGCAGGTCCAGCACCTGGATGATGGCGCCGCGCAGGTTGACCACGCCCAGCACGTGCGGCATCGAGCCGGCGATCGCGGTAATCGCCGGCATCGCCACGATCTCGCGGATCTTGAAGACGTTGATGCCGAACAGTTCGCTGCGCTCGCCACGCTCGTCGCCGCCTAGCCGGAACAGCAACAGCTCGAACTTGTTGGTGCCGGCCAGGTTGCTGCGCTCGTCGACTTCCTGCTGAACTGTTTTCATATCGCCCATCCTCGCTTTCGTGAATATCCTGTTGGACAGTAATTCAGCAAGGCAACGTTCGCCTTGCTGAAAATCATCACGAAGCGAGGAGGGCGTGATCTTACACCGGCATTGGCCGGTTGTTGTTCAGGTCGACGAAGCCCTTGATCAGGCGATACGCCTTCCACAGCCAGGCGCCGGCCCACACCAGCCAGGCCAGCGGGATGCCGATGATGGTGACGAACAGCGCGCCGCCGACGATCATCCACAGCCCGTAGAACCAGAACGAGCGGATCATCCAGGTGTGGTGGCTGTAGACCAGCGTGCCCTCGGTATAGGGCCGCTTGACGTAGTTGACGATCACCGGAATGATCGACAGCATGCCGAGCGAGAAAAAGAATGTCAGCGCGTGGGCGATGTACATCAGGCGGGCAAATTGTTTTGCGTCTTCGATATTGCTGTCTAATACCAGTTGCTGGGACATGGTGGCTCCTTAAATGGCTACAGGCAATTGTAACAGTAGTGTTGGCAATTCGACATTTCGGCGTGACACTTTATTTGCCGGCATTCGCCTTCGCCCACGCCACGATGCTGGCGGCGTCCATTGCGCCGGCCTGGCGCGCCACTTCGCGCCCGCCGCGAAACATCATCATGGTCGGAATGCTGCGGATGTTGTAGCGCGCGCCCAGGTCCTGGGCCTGCTCGGTATCGACCTTCATCACGCGGATGTTGGGCTCGAGCGTCTGCGCCGCCTGGTGGTAGGCCGGCGCCATCATCTTGCACGGGCCGCACCAGGGCGCCCAGAAGTCGACCAGCACCGGGATGTCGTTGCGCTCGATGTGCTTGGCGAAGCGCGCGCTGCCCACGTCCAGCGGCTTGGCCACGAACAGGCTCTTGGCGCATTTGCCGCACACCGGCTGGTCGGCCAGGCGCTCCGCGCTCAGGCGGTTGACCGCGTCGCAGTGCGGGCACACCACGTGTACTGGGTCGCTCATCGGAATTCTCCATCATGTAGATATGCCTCTATTTTATGACGAGGGCGCGGGAGGCGCATGTTCGGTTCGCCCGCGGGCGGCTCAAGCGTGTCGCGCGCGCGCAAAATTCTGTCGTAGAATTTACTGATGACAAACAACCCCACGCAAGGCGGCGCCACGCTGGTCGGCTGCGCCGGCTGGACCATCCCGCGCGAGGCGGCGCCGTCGTTCGCGGCCGAGGGCAGCCACCTCGAACGCTATGCCGGCACCTTCTCGGCCGTCGAGATCAACTCCTGCTTTCACCGGCCGCACCAGAGGAAGACCTATGCGCGCTGGGCCGACAGCGTGCCGGACGGCTTTCGCTTCTCGGTCAAGGTGCCGCGCTCGATCACCCACGAGGCCCGCCTGGTCGGCGTCGACGAGCTGGTGCTGCGCTTCGCCGACGAAGCCGGCGCGCTCGGCGACAAGCTCGGCTGCGTGCTGGCGCAGCTGCCGCCGAAGCTGGAGTTCGACGCCGCTATCGCCGCCGCCTTCTTCACGCTGCTCAAAGCCTCGTTCGGCTGCATGCTCGCCTGCGAGGCGCGCCACCCGAGCTGGTTCGGCGACGAGGCGACGGCGCTGCTGAGCGGCGCCGGCGTCACCCGGGTGATCGCCGATCCGGCCAAGGGCCAGCCGGGGCCGCACGTCGCCACCACCGCCGACCTCTACGTGCGGCTGCACGGCTCGCCGCGCGTCTATTATTCCTCGTACGACACCGGCTACATCACCCACCTGGCGCACGACGTCGCGCTGCAGGCGCAGGCCGGCCGTAACGCCTGGATCATCTTCGACAATACGGCGTCGGGCGCTGCGGTGCCGAACGCCCTCGACATGCTCGGCGCGCTGGCGCAACCCTAATCCTGCAGCGCCGCCGCGCCGGCGCCGTGCAGCTGGGCGTGATGGCGGAATGCATCGCGCACATTGGTGCGCAGGCTGGCGTCGTCCCACGGCTTGGTCTAGAAGCGGTAGATCGACCCGCGGTTGATCGACTGCAGGATCGAATCGAGGTCGGTGTGGCCGGACAGCGCGATGCGGAAGGTGTCCGGATACATGTCCTTGATGCAGTCGAAAAACTCGGTGCCGCTGGTGCCCGGCATCGGCTGGTCGCACAGCACCACCTGCACCTCGTGCTGCGCCAGCAGGTCGAAGGCCTCGCCGGCGGCAGTGGCGGTGAGGATCCGGTAACCGTCGGCGCGCAGCAGCCGCGCCAGCGCCGCCGGCACCGCGGCGTCCTCGTCGACCAGCAGCAGCGTCTGGCAACCCGGCAGCACCGCCTCGCTGGCGCCGCCCAGGCGGCGGTTCGCAGCAGCCGGAAGCCTTCGCCGTCCAAGAGCAGGCGCGCCAGTTCGGCTGCCTTGTCGTCGTCCTCGACGATCCGCGCCACCCGCTGCGGCGCACACGCCGGCATTTCGACGGCGCCGCGCGGCTGCGCCGGCTCGGCGCCGGCGCCGGCCACGCCGCCGCCGTGCAGTTCAGCCAGCTGCTTGACCATCGCCAGCCCCAGGCCGGTGCCCTCGAACTTGCGCGCCAGGCTGCTGTCGATCTGGCTGAACGCCTGGAACAGCTTGGACATGTCGGCGGCGGCGATGCCGATCCCGCTGTCGCTGACGCAGATCTCGAGGAACTGGTCGTAGCCGTTGTCGGCCAGCGCGAAGCTGTGCACCGGCCAGCTGCCGGGCAACGTGCCAACGCTGGCGCGCCCCACCTGGCGCGCGCGCAGCACCACGCGCGTGCCGGCGGCGCTGAACTTGACCGCGTCCGACGGCAGGTTGTAGACGATCTGCTTGGTCTTGCGCTTGTCGAGCAGCGGCCCGCCTTCCTGCAGGACTGGCACGGACTCCTGATGGTCGATGATTACTCGGGTTACAAGGCACTGTTTACAGCATGAAGAACGCGCATCTGAAGTATGGGCAAGCTGCGATAGAGGACATCGACGCACGCGCCGGTCGCGGCATCGACCGACGCGAGGTGATGAGCCTGACCCTTGGCGACTGGGGCAGCGCCGGCCACAGCGTGTTGGTGACCGGTCCAACGGGCGCCGGCAAGTCGTGGCTGGCCTGCGCGCTGGCGCAGTTCGCCTGTCGGCGTGGTTACAGCGCGATCTACCAGCGTGTACCTCGCTTGCAGGAAGAACTGCGCATCCGCCACGGCAGCGGCGCCTTCGGCAAGTGGCTGCTGCAACTTGCCAAGACCGACGTGCTGGTCCTGGACGACTGGGCATGGGCGCCATCGATGGTATGACGCGTTCGGATCTGCTCTTGATCATCGACGACCGGGCCGGCAACAAGGCCACCATCATCACCAGCCAGTTGCCGGTCGAGCACTGGCATGCCTGGATCGGCGACGTCACCATCGCCGACGCCATCCTGGACCGCATCATGCAGCGCAACCACCGCTTCACGCTGACGGGCGATTCGCTGCGTGCCGAACGACCAAAAAGCGCCAAAAAAGAGAAAAACATCACCCCATCGTGACCGCAGCCATTAGAATTGGCTATGTGAGCGTTAAGTCGGGGATTTTGAACTAGCTCCTGTGGCTGAGGTCTGAACCAGACCAGGTCGCCGTGGAGTGAGCGTGGAAGCGCACCCCTTCAAGCAGTTTCTCGAGACAGCCATGGGGGTGCCGCCGCACCAGCGCGCCGCACTGGCCGCGGCGCTCAATGGCGTCTCGCCACTGGAGCAGACAGTGGCGGTGATCGAGGCCGAGCGCGCCCCGCACGCCTGCCCGCGCTGCCGCTCACGGCGCGTGCACCGCGACGGCCAGAAAAACGATCTGCAGCGCTACCGCTGCCTCGACTGCGGCCGCTC
>JBBRXM010000025.1:0-60053 GCA_038248405.1 Burkholderiales bacterium | reverse complement strand
GCGCCGTTGCCGGCCCGCACGACATGAACGCGAGCGCGCCCGCCTGCAGGGGCAGGGCGGCAATCAGGATCCAGAGCAATAGGCGGATGAGCGGGCGCATGGGTATAGATGGTACAGCAGTCCTTCAAACGTGCACAAGTGCCCTGCATCGCGGCTGCGCGCGGGTTCGACGCTATTCGTGGTGCATAATTGGGGTGGGTACATACCGCACACGGAATCCACCAGGAAGTTGCCATGCTCAAGCGACATCGCGAATTGCACAGATTGGACAGCGTAGGATGGCTGCGCGCGGCCGTCCTCGGCGCCAACGACGGCATTGTTTCCACGTCCAGCCTCATTCTCGGGGTGGCCGCATCGCAGGCGACGCACCAGAATATCCTGATCGCCGGCGTCGCCGGGCTGGTTGCCGGCGCCATGTCGATGGCAACCGGGGAGTACGTCTCGGTGCAGTCGCAGGCCGACACCGAAGCTGCGGCGCTGGAAAAAGAGCGCACCGAGCTGAGGGAAAATCCCAAGGGCGAGCACCACGAGCTGGCCAACATCTACGTCGAGCGCGGCCTCGAACCGGCCCTTGCGGACCAGGTCGCCAAAAGCCTGATGGCGCACGATGCGCTGGCGGCCCATTCCAAGGACGAGCTGGGAATCACCGATGCGATGAGCGCGAAGCCGCTGCAGGCTGCCTTCGCGTCGGCGTCCAGCTTCGCCATCGGCGCAGCGCTGCCCTTGCTGGTCGTGGTGTTTGCGCCGCACGAGAATCTGATTGTGTTCACGGTCGTGACGTCGCTTATCTTCCTCGCATTCCTGGGCGGGCTGGCCGCCAAAGTAGGCGGCGCCAGCGTCAGGAAGGGCGTCATCCGCGTGGCGTTCTGGAGCGCGCTGTCGATGGCCGCCGCGGCCGGTATCGGCGCGCTGTTCGGGACTGTTGTGTGACGCCCTGGTTTGCCGCCTCAAACCCGAGCTGATCGTGCGTGGGTCGACGGGGCCGGCGGCGCGCTGAGACGAGCGGGCGAACGGCAGACGTCACTGATACATCCTTGACATGCGAGGTATCCGGTCAGGCTGGCGGCATCCGTTCAAGAGCGCCCGCCGCGGCGAGCAGGCCGTCCAGAATTTTGTCGGCAACCTTTTCCGAAAATCCCGCAGGAAGCTCGCGGCGGACCTTTTCTACAATTGCGGGCGTGCGGGCGATGAAATCGAGCAGGAGCGGTTCGGCGTCCGCCCCGTAGCCGACCGCTTTCGCAGTGCTGTTGAAGTGGCGCCGCTCTATGCTTTGCGCCAGGTAGTGCCGGTCGTTCCCGAGTAGCGCCATCGCCATGTTGAGCTTACGTTCGGCCCACTGGTTGGGTCCGGGGCCGATAACGGGATACCCGGACATCACATCGTAGATGGGCGTCAGCTTGAACCGACCAGCCCCCGCGAGTAGCTGGATACTGAAGTTTTTGGCGTGGCCGTCCGGTGCGCGCAGCATCCAAAACAGCAGTTGCGAGGCCATCAGCGTGTGCATGTCGGCAGCGCTCTGCTGCGATTGCTGCAGCAGGGTGAACATCTGTTTCAACCCAGGCCCGCCGTCATGTTCGTATTTCAGCAGCGGTGATGTTCCCGTTGCCTGGCAAAAATCCTCCTGGACAAGTCGGAACAGCTGCTTGCCGTTGGCTGACCGCATGCGGTCGAAACGCTCGACGATGAGCACCCGTTGCGTGCCGAAGGTCGCAATCTCGGCATTCGCCGTGGGCAGCCCGTACTCCTTGAACAGCCGCAGGCATAGCCACTCATTATCGACCGAGGTGGAGAAGTCGGCCCGTTTCCCGCCCACCATCCCGATTGGGAGTTTGAAGATGTGCGTCGTCGGCGTGGCCCCACGCGGTTTCATCCATTTGCCATCCCACCACAAGAAGGCATCTTTCTCTTGCGCGCCGGCCAGCGAAATGCGGAAGTCGTCGTCGGTGTCATCGTCGGCGCCGTGCCGCTCCAGGTTCACCACTTCGAGAAGGTGCCGCTCGATGGCCTCCTCGTCGACGGAGATGCCGTCGACCTGGTCAAGTCCTTCCGGTTTAACGCCTTCGGGCAGCAGCTGCAAGGCCCCGACGCAGTCCCGGCCAACGGCCGCGAGAAGGTCGAAAGGTTCGAGCGAGCCTGTCTTGAACCGGGTCGCAACCCGTTTGCGAATGATGTCGCTGTCCGGCAGCAAACCCTCGAAGTAGTTCGAGACATTGGGACCTTTGAGCGCCTCGTTATGAATGTTGAACGGCAGCGACAGCGAGATGGGGCGTCCAAGCCTGGAGGTTCGCCAGGCGTCGTCGTACTTCAGCTCGGAGTCCCCCTTGGCGTCGACCGTCCAACGGCCGACGTAATCGCCATTCGCCGATAGATGGAGTGTCTGGCTGTGCGAGCGGCGACCCATGCTTACCACTCCGCCGAACTGCTCGAAGCGGAAGTATCCCGCTCGCCTATCCGCAGCTCCAGATCGAGTGCCGCACACCAGCTGAGCAGTTGCTTGACGCTGATTTCGTCGGGATGGCTTTCGAGGTACGAAATGCGATTCTGGCTCAGCCCGACACGGGTCGCGACGGCCGCCTGCGTCAGCTTTTGCCGTTTGCGGGTTGACGTGAGCAGCTGGCCGAGCTGCGGGCCGGTCAGGAGAAGCTGGGGGGTGGGGGCGAAAGACATTTTCATGAGTATCCGTTATTCAGATAAATCCAGTTTATCTGTATTCCGGATAAAGTCAATATATCCGCATATCCTATAAAAGTAATTTAGCTGAAATGCGGATAATACGGAAATATCCGCATACCAGATGTCCAGCGACCTCGACGTGATAGTCAACGCTGACCCCGCCATATGCGGCAGTGCGTGCAGGGTTGACCTGACGGCGAAAGCAGATTGATTCCGACCAAGTTGCCGTATTCCAACTCCTGACACCATGCTCCATCAGTCGATTGGGGGGGGCGGGATGATGCGCAAACGATGGACGGCCGGCGAAACCTCATCCAAGCGGCGCGGCGCGGCGGGCATGAGCGTACTCGCGCTAGCGTGTATCGCACTGCCGGTTACCGCCGGCGCCGCGCCCTACGCATATTCGCTCAGCGGGGAGCAGTTCATCCGGATGATGTCTCACCCGGCTCAGCTAAGTCCGGTGCAGTACATGGACCGGGAGAGGGCTTACAGCTACCTGGATGGGGCTAAAGACGCAACGGCCGGGATTGCTTGGTGCCCGCCGCGTCCGCGTAAGACATTCGAGCTGGCCTACGATGCCGCCGACTACCTCAAGACGCTGACGCCTGCTGCGCTGCAGGGCAATGCGGCGACGCTGCTGCTGACGTACCTGCGTTCCCAGTATCCCTGCAAGGGGGGCAAACCATGACCCGCCCACTGTACGCAGCTGTTCGCAGCAATTTTCCAACGCGCATCCAGTACCGAAGAATTGTTGTTCGTTGCTGTTCATGGTTGGGTCTCTGATGAATTCGTTTGGGTAGGACGGCTTGTCTATCGCCCTTGTTTAGTCATTTTGGTCGATAGAAGCCTTTGATTCATTTGGCGTGCGCAGGCTATCGCCCACTTTTTATCGCCTGGCTATCGTCGATATCAGGCGGGTTGTCCGATAGCCTGTCATGAAATTGCCCAGTACCGTCGCCAGCGGTTGTCGCCTTCAAAGCGCACGGCGCCGCGTTCGATCAACTCTTCCAGCGCACGCTTGACTTGCTTGGGGTGAATCTCGCCTCCGATGCGTTGGCGAATGTCACCGATGGCAGATTTGGGATAGCGTTTCAGGTCTTCGAGTACGAGCGCCGCCAAACGATGCGGTTCGATGCGCTTCAGTGTCGTTTCTCCCGTAAAATTACGAGTGCGCAACAGACTGGGGTCAACGAAGTAGCGCGTGGCCTGCGTTCGCCCCGCACTTTGTAGCAGTTGCCATTCCAGCGCAAAGCGTACGGGGTCAGTGCCGACAAACGAACACAGCCCCAGCCGTTTGGCACCCTTTGAATCTCCACCCTCTGCTAATGCTCGGGTCGTGTCCGTTTGTCGGCACTGACCCCGTGACCCGCTGACCCCGTGACCCGGCGCTGACTGGGTATGCGCTGCCAGTGGGTTGTGGTATCTAGCCCCTTGCATTGCAGAATTCCGATGTATACATCGGAATTCTGCAATGCAAGGGCGATGGCTCGCGTCAACTATCTTGACCGGTCAAGATAAATTTTGCTCACCACCCCTAATGCTCGGGTCGTGTTCGTTTGTCGGCACTGACCCCGTGACGCTGACCCCGTGACGCTGGAACGGTTATTTTTACTGGAAAAATCAGGACGAGGGAATCCTGAAACGAATCAACAACTTAATGCAGGATGCTCAGCGCGACGAATCGGCGCGGGTGCGCGACGTACGTGCATCACGTTGCGACGGCAATGCTTCTGTGCCGTCGAGCCGGCGCGCGGAGCGCACGCTGACGCCGGCCTTGGCGGCGGCCACTTCCTGACCGTGACTGGTTCTGAGTTTCTTGTAGATGCCCACTTGGTGATCCCCGATGCGTTTGCCGGCCACTCGTCGTCTCCCCCAGCTCCATGCTGAATGAAACAACTGTAAACCTCGCTTCCGCACCGGGCCGGTTCAGGTGATAAACCGGCCAAAATAGTTGTCGTCTACCGGCCAAGATAATTGTCGCTCACCACGGCGCAACCTTATGAGTTGTATGCAAGAAGAGCCTATTCGAAATACGGAGGGTACAGACTAGCTTTCTGTAACTCTGCTGCGTGCCACTCATACCGAACCGGAAAATCTTCCGACGCCGTCGGTATGTCTTGATAAGGTTTGAGCGTGAAAATCAACGTACTAGGGCGCCGCCCATCGTCGTCATAAATTGTCGCGCCGATAAAGAGGGGGCGCGGCGATATATTGTGCAATCCAGGCACCTGCCCTTGATAGCGTATTTTCTGAATCTGATCCAAATTATCTAAAGTTCCGTCCAATGGGCTGCTGACGACCTGGACTATTTCGATAGTTCCGGTATCCGTACCGGCGAACGCCCGCACATAAGCCTGCCAGCCCTGCGAATCATTTACTCTGAACAAAAAGTCCTCCTGTCGCCCGGTTTGCAACGTCCGTCGCACGGTCACCAGTTTATTTTCGCCGCTGAAATTCTGCAACGTAAGGTGACTTGTATTGAAGACCATGGCTACGCCGTTAACACGTGATTGTCGGCAATAACCAAACGGAATATTGTGACTCGTATCTGGTGGGTTGCAAGAAAACGGCATTTTGCGCTCCATCCTAGTCTGCGAATAGCCTTCATTAAAGCAGAAATTCAGGCCGATTCAAGGACCGCCCGAACGTGGAGGAATCTCGGCCGGCACATTCGCACGCGGTATCGGGGCAAGTGCCGACAAGCGGACACAGCCCCAGCCGTTTGGCACCCATTTGAATTGCCAACTACCGCTATTGCTCGGGTCGTGTCCGTTTGTCGGCACTGACCCCGTGACCGTGTCCGTTTGTCGGCACTGACCCCGTGACCTGACCTTTGAATTGCCAACTACCGCTATTGCTCGGGTCGTGTCCGTTTGTCGGCACTGACCCCGTGACCTGACCTTTGTCGGCACTGACCCCGTGACCTGACCCCGTGACCGCAGCAAGCCGCGGGCGGTCACCGCGACCGGACCGAATCAGCTTTACAGCTGGGACATCACCTACCTGCCCAGCACAGTGCGCGGTTCCTACTTTTACTTGTACCTGTTCGTCGATATCTTCAGCCGCAAGGTCGTCGGCTGGCAGGTCTACGATGAGGAGAGCGCCGACCTGGCTGCCGAGGTCGTGCTCGATATTTGCCGGCGAGAGAACGTGCAGCCGAACAAAGCGGTGCTTCACTCGGACAACGGCAGCTCGATGAAAGGCGCGACTATGCTGGCAACCCTGCAGCGGCTGGGCGTGATGCCGTCCTTCAGCCGGCCATCGGTCAGCAACGACAACCCGTACTCCGAGTCGTTGTTCAAGACGTTAAAGTATCGCCCAGGCTATCCCAGCCATGCGTTCGCCGATCTGAGCGACGCGCGAAAATGGGTGACCGGCTTCGTCGACTGGTGCAACAAGGAACACCTGCACAGCGCGATCCGGTTCGTCACGCCAGCGCAGCGGCATGCCGGTCAGGACCAACCGCTACTGCGACGCCGCAAGATGGTTTACGAGGCCGCGAAGGCACGCCATCCGCAGCGCTGGAGCGGGCCAACGCGCAACTGGACGCCTATCCAGGCTGTACATTTAAACCCGGCCAATACCGCCAACAACGACAGCAAGCGCCGGGCCGCATAACCGTCGTTAAACGCGACAACTAGCTTGACACGCTCCGACAAACGGACACAGCCCCAGCCGTTTGGCACCCATTTGAATCTCCACCCACCCCTAATGCTCGGGTCGTGTCTGTTTGTCGGCACTGACCCCGTGACAGCATGTCTGTTTGTCGGCACTGACCCCGTGACAGCAGTGTCCGTTTGTCGGCGCTGACCCCGTGGCCGCACAGCCCTAAGACTGAGTACCGCCGGCCCTTGGTCACTGCGCAGCCTACATAGCCCGCATCGATTAAATTACGAGTTGGAACATGTAGTGCTTACACTGCTGAGGCGGAAATGCTTGCACAATCGTGTGTAGGACGGGGAAGTTCTGCTACGGAATTATTAGGCCTTTGCTAGCTCTCGCAATCTCTCGTGCTACCACCTTTTGTGCGAGCTTGTCACTCGGCCAGCCAAGGATCACGGCGTGCTCCGCGAAAGTTCCTTGAGTGTCGGCGACGACATGCAAACTTTGTTCGATGACCGTTTCGGTTAGAAAATCGGCCCGCCCCTTCAGCGTTCGATCGGGACGAGTACCTCGGCCTATGGCCCAAATAGTGTCGGCATCCAATCCTTCGGTACGACAGACGGAGGTCTCGAGGCGATTATTTTCGCCGTAGGAAGGAAGAAATGCGCCATCCTTTACGCGGCCAGCTTGATTAACCTTATCCGAATCAAAAATGAATCGGCTTAAAGGTTCTTCTACGATGAACCCATCGTTAGTGGTGGGCACGATTACCGAAACGTATTAATCATCTCCAGCAACTCATCAGATATGACTGAAGAGAAATAGCCGGTGCCTGACGATAGCTCGCCTTCGCACTCATACACGTATGCGAGGCGACCAGTGTGACCCAAACTTATGGAAAGGACATTTTCACCTTCATACCATTCGATTGCGATTTCGCCATCGGGATCAACTGAAAACTCAGGCTTGCGCGCACCAGAAGGAAGGGCCGCAAGAAATGTCCGCGCTCTCTGGTAAGTAGTCTGACCAGGCCATTTTTCCAGTAAGCCATGCGCATGCGCAACCGATGTCAACTCGTTCAGGGGTTTGGACGTCCCCGGTGACCCGAACAAAAGACTAGCGTAAGCAGATTCCCGAGCATTCCCGATTTCAATAGCAGCACCGGAAACGGCTCGGGTTTCGGTCACCGCCCTTGGAAGAGTCGCCAACTGGCTCATTTATACATCTCCAGTGTTTTTTCCGTCAGATAACTAAAGAATACAGCATTTTTCCTATCCCGCAATCGATTGAGCGTCGGAATTAAGGTCGAATTCGTGAGCTGAGCGATGTCTGCACAGACCACCTCGATATCAAATACAACCCTCGCTTTATCTGCATGTATATCCCCCGGACTCAATGACTGCGTAACCACTATGAGATCAGTGTCAACCGGCGAAACGGTTCGGATCAGAAACTGGTTCAATCCCTGTGGGAGATTTGGAGGGATGTGTGGCGCCGCCGTAAAATATTCGTTGAAGTCTGAGAACGGCAATGGCAAGTCGATCACATTAATATAACGGATGGCGAGCCGCGATACGTGCAACTCTCTCACGTTGATGCTCAACTTGTCCCACAGCCTTCTCGCATCTTCAACGACTTTCTCCCATGATCCGTAGGGTTCCAGCTGACTAAAAGTGAAACCCGTCCGCTGAATCTGTAGAACTTGGCGCGCAGCGTCGAAATCTATCCTTTTCCCCACCCTAGAATTCGACGAGGGATCAAATTTGGTTTCCCCACCGTCATTATTGACCGTAAGCAAAAACGAAGTTTCGAATAAATCTGAAATGCGACCTTGCGATCCCGCAAGTTCCGAACATACTTCGGAAAAATCGCGGGACCAAATGCCGCTGAACTGGCATTCAATGAGCGCTTCTTTGACTGGCGCGTTGTGGAGGTGCCGTACGGGCGACAAAAGGTAGACTCCTAGAACGGGAAATATTCACTAGCATAGCACGTTGTTGCAAAGTGGCAATGAGGCAAATCACCATCCCTAAGCACACGTCACTCAATCATACAGGGCATCAAACGCTCTCGCTTGTCAACGAAAAAAGCCCGACTACCGAGCCGGGCTTTTTTTTGTTGTGGTGCCGACTGCCGGTTTCGAACTGGCCACCTGATGATTACAAAACATTGCTGATTTTGATTTTTCTTGGGCAGGTCATTTAAAATCAATAACTTAGGTTGTATTGCTATAGCTAGTGCCGTGCTCTTTGTGCTACCCTGCTGTCACATTGGGTAGCAGATCAGGGAATTTCATCACATGGCAGAAAAGCGCATCCTCACGGATTCATACCTTCGTTCAATAGACACCACAGGAAGTCGTCTCGAAGTTTGGGACCACGGCAACCCGGGTTTCGGTATCCGCATTGGAAGTAAGGGTGACGTTTCATTTCAGTATCTGTACCGCTTCTCCGGAAAGTCACGGAGATTCACCATCGGAAAATTCCCTTCCCTCGGCTTGCATGCAGCGCGGGTGGCGTACCACAAAGCTGCTCAACTCGTCTCAGAAGGCCGCGACCCCGCAGACGAACGCGCCAGCGCGAGGAGTTTGGAGAGTGAGGCGATCACCGTCCAAGCACTTTGCGATGAATTCATTGAACGGTATGCAAAGCTGCGAAAGCGCTCTTGGCGAGAAGACGAGCGCAAACTTCAGCGTGATGTGGTTCCTCGACTCGGTAAGTTGCGTGCGAAGGATGTGAGCCGTAAAGACATCAACGGCCTTCTCGATCTCAAGATGGATGCGGGTTCGCCGGTAGCAGCCAATCGACTTCAAGCTTTGCTTAGCAAACTCTTTGGCTGGGCTGTTGAGCGAGGACACATGGATACGTCACCGTGCAATGGCGTTCCAAAACCCGCTAAGGAAACGTCTAGAGAGCGGGTGCTTCAGCACGCCGAGATTTTCCCTCTATGGCATGCGCTCGACAGCGGTCGCGATGTAGGGATGCATTTAGTTACGCGTCGCTCCTTGCAGGTCATGCTTTTGACTGGGCAGCGGAAGGGTGAAGTGCTTCGCATGAAGTGGGAGCATCTAGACCAATCCGGAGAAGAGTGGACGTGGAACATACCGGCAGAGAATTCCAAGAACGGAAAGCGGCACAGGGTCCCACTCGATTCAGCCGTTATTGAGCTTTTGAACAGCGTTCGTATTGAAATGACGGACCCCGCGACAGGGGCATCCTCGCCGTGGTGCTTTCCAAGCCCTGCAAAGCCGCTTCAGCACGTTTCTTTGACCGGGCCGGACCATGCGCTGCGCGAGGAGTTAAAACGTCCCCAAGGGCCGTTAAAGGAGATCGCACAGTTCACGCCCCATGACTGTCGTCGCACCGTTGCGACGGGGCTTTCCGTGCTTGGGTATCCGCGACTGATCGTGCAGAAGGTTTTGAACCACGTTGATACAAGCGTTACTTCAGTCTACGATAGGTACGGGTACGACAAAGAAAAGCGCGAGGCACTGACGAAATGGACCGCGATGCTCATGGCGGCTACGTGGCCTGCGGGCAGAGACTATGATCGCGAAACAGGGGAGGAGCTCGTTTGCTGGGACTTTGAATCCGAGTGGGGTTTCATGAGGTATTAGGCCAGGATGGGCGATGCGTCGACATTGTGCGAACCATCCTCGCGTATGCTCAAGCGTTCTGTATTGTCATAAAATTTTTTATTATTCACGCGAGGCCCTCTCCTGTGATTGAGCGTGCAGATTGCCCCCCTATGCCGGGCTGCACTCGCACATGATCGTATTCGCAATCTAATGCCCCGACTCGGAAAGTAGCTCGGATGGCTTGCACCCCAACGCTTCGGCAATTCTCCCCACATTGAGGAGAGTGACATTTCGCTCGCCTCGCTCAATCCTGCCCATGTGCGAGCGGTCAATGCCAGAACGATCCGCGAGTGCTTCTTGAGACATGCTCAGTATCTTGCGCCGCGCTCGTACAGCAGCGCCTAGCGACGCTAACAGTTCGTGCTTATCCTCTTGTCCTGAAACTCTTGGCATAGCGCCAATGGTCGCGTTATGATGCCTCTATGGCCACGGCATTTACGACCCATTTGGAGGACGTAATGAAGCCGGGGGGCAATTTGCAAGGATGACGAATGAAGA
The DNA here is from genome assembly GCA_038248405.1 of Burkholderiales bacterium. GTDB lineage: Bacteria > Pseudomonadota > Gammaproteobacteria > Burkholderiales > Burkholderiaceae_D > JAFCUW01. The sequence continues at coordinate 49,642 of JBBRXM010000025.1, read as the reverse complement.
TGAGTGAGGCCTTAGCAGCAGTGTTGGTGCTTGGTTTGCTGAATGTGCCGAGTGCCCATGCGGAGTCCATGCCGTGCGAGGATAGGGCTCAGTGGCTCGCATCAGTTCCAACGGAAGGACGGGAGCTGATCTTGTTGAAGATCTCCTCAAACGCCGCTCATAAGTTCTTCGAGATTGTGTCCAGGCCTGAGGCAAACGCTAGTGACCAGCTTTGGGGGTACAAGATCCTTTCGTTTGCTCACTATGGGCTTTCGCATTTACCTCAAGCTTCGCCGCACACTAGATTGGTATTGTCCGAGGTAGAGAGTCTCAGTTCTCAGATGATCCGAGGAGAGATTGGCTTCGATTCGTTCAAGTCAAAGTTCAGAGCTTCGGGTGAAGCTATCAGTGAAATGATGGCAAGGGCGGAAACTGACGGAGGAGGCAAATTTCTGCTATCACACAAAGATCAAGTTGAGGATCTGTCTAGATGCATCATTGTTAGAGCGATGATTCTGGCGACGCCACCTAAGTCGAAGGTCAAGCAGTAAGGCCTTGCCATAGATCACAAGTTCTACCTTTCGAGCCCATCAGATTTTGCGCTTCTACCATAGCTCACAAGGTAGTTGAGAACTATAAGAGCCTAGCTTATAATTTCCCTTCTAACTTACGACCCAACAGAGAGCAAACTTTGACCAACATTGCGTACTATCGTGTTTCAACTTTAGATCAAAGCGTTGCAGCGCAGCGAGCGGCCCTCACGCAAGGCCACAGGATCGACAAAGAGTTCGTTGACGAAGGTGTGTCTGGGGCCGTACTCGCCGCGAAGAGGCAGGGATTCAGCGCGCTGCTCGATTACATTCGTGAAGGCGATACCTTGCACGTGTATGCCGTAGATCGACTGGGCCGTGATGCACTCGACGTACAGACCACCATACGAGGCTTGATCGCCAAAGGAGTAACCGTTGAGATTCGAGGGCTGGGCACCATCGCTAGAGGCGTTGGGGAGTTGATCGTAGCCGTACTGGCCCAAGTTGCCGACCTAGAACGTCAGCGAATCCTTGAGCGTACGGCTACGGGGAGAGAGATTGCGCGCACGGCGCTTGCCGCTACTGGGAAGACGCACCGGGGCAAGGTTAGCTTGGGTAGGCCATTTGAAATCGATCCAAGCATTGTTCGTGGATGGCGGATCGAAAATGGTGCGAGCATCAGTGAAACGGCGCAGAAATTCGGCTTATCGGATTCCACTGTCAAGCGCTATTGGGCAGCTAGACCAACTTAAGTTATTTGTCAGCAGTCAACTACTGAAACATACAGCTGAGGTCTAAGTGGTATTCCATTAGAGTCGGATAACATGATTAAAGATCATCGACGGAGGAGAGAATCGTATGAGATGTGGGAACTCTAATGTTCCCTGTCTTCATGCGTGCATGGAGTAGCGCGGCAATCTCCTAGAATGATTGACAAGGTAACTATGCAGATGCTGGACGAGAGAGCTATCTATCTCTTTCGCAGTCTCAACGGCGAACAATCCATTGAAGAATTAATAGTATCGCTGATGCCCGCCGCTATCGATCTGCTTCGATGTAGAGAGTCAAAGCATAAGTCAGCGGAACAAGTTCGTGACTAGCTAAGAACAGGATGTATACGGAGGCAGTGCAACGTAGCCAGGTCAGTCCGCTTCGTTCGAAATTCGCACAGTTCAAGTCGTCGCTCGTACCTAGCTGGAATTTTCGCCCTCCACTCTTAGACGCTTAGCGCCGTAGTCGCGCAAGGCTGACGAGCTCTTGTACAGTATCTCGTAGAGAGTCCAGAATTTTGTCTAAATCTTCCCGATGAGCGTTAAAACGCCTGCTGTGCGCGCTCTTATCCCCAAGCTCTTTAAGTTTAGGTAGTACACTTTTCACGTTTCTTCCAAGCGTCCATCTATCCTCGGAAAGCAAGCAGTCTACTAAATCCCTTAGAAAATAATAATTCCCCGTGGTGTCCTTGATCCGGTCTGCTATGTCGTGCGCCTCGTAGCATTCAATGATGAGCGTTTCTAGAAGTCTTCGCAGCATAACTGCACTCGCGTCGTACCAACCTTGCGCGTAACAACCGTTCGCTTGATGCGCCACCCGCTCTATGTACCCTCGGGTCCCTTTTACGAGGGCCATATAAATGACCGGCTCGTCACGAGATGTCGCGATGGCGGAAGGGGGCTTTATGTTGTCGTCAATCGTCCGCTTCAGTTCCTGCGCCACTAGCATTGAACTTCGAATTACATCGCTTGGTTTCATGTCAACCAGTGAAGTTACCGAGGTGCTTTGCCATACTCTCGAAAATTCGGTCAATCTGTTCCGGGGATGTCTCTGGAGATATATGCACCTGAACGTCTATATGTACGGCAGGAAATTTACCTAAGGGCTTGTGATGGCTGTGCGCTGCTGCCACCGGCGGTATCTCTATCGGCGGAGAAACTGCAGCACTGGCTTGTGCAGGCTGTGACTTCCGTGCAGCTTTGTTTGCGGCAGTCCGTGCTTTCGTTGGAGTCGCACTTTGCGCCTTTTCTTCGAGTTGAGTCACATCTGCTTGAGCAAGTATGGAGTACGTATCAGCAAACATCCTCGCTGCGGCATCCCCCACACTCGCCGATTTCATAAACCATCTACTAATTCCTGGCTTATCTTCGACCTCGCCACCTGGATAGGTATCAAGCAAGTCCTGCGGGTAGATGCGTTCACGTATTGTTTTACACGCCGCAGCATACTCATCGTCGTGTCGCCATTGGGATGCTAGTGCAGTCGGCTTCCGCTGATCGTCCAGCAACCCGAGCACTTGAAGCGGTTTAATTACGTTAGACACGGCCGATGCATCAGCCATTTCAACAATCGAACTGACGAATGCGGGAGTCACAACCCCCGGTATAGATTTATTAAACTTAGCACGAAGTTTCAACCACATGTTGCGGCTGATTTTTGGGTAGGTTACAACGGAAGCCATACGGTATTCACCTCGTCGAGTATATGAAAGTAGCTTCCTTATGCTCGCGGGTAGCGCCGTAGCGAAGCGCTCGAGTAAATGGAGAAAGTTGCGATAAGGATACGGCAATCCAAGCTAAATAGCCATCTGAATGCTTTGCTACCCTTACGGACCTACGGTATGGCCAGCGGACGGGGCACTAGTCCTCGAACGATCTGGCTGCGCTGCTACCCCGAATGCTACCCAATTCCTCCATAGCAAAGAGCCCAACCTGAAAGGCTGGGCTAAGTGCTTGATTATATTGGTGCCGACTGCCGGTTTCGAACTGGCCACCTGATGATTACAAATCAACTGCTCTACCAAATGAGCTAAGTCGGCATGGCGCGAATTATACCGCTATTTGATGACTGTCAGCGTCGGGCGCCCGCCTTTTTTGGGGGGCTCGTCGTCGTTATCGTCGGGCATCTGCGACGGCGACGCAGCGGGCTGGGGCGCGGCCGCGGTCGGCACGGACGCCAAGGCTGGCGCCGGTGCTGCCGGCGTCTCCGCAGCCGGCGCGGAAGCGCCCTCGGCGGCGGTGCTGCCGACCTCGAACGCCATGCCCTGGCCGTTCTCGTTGGCGTAGATCGCCAGCACGTTTTGCACCGGCACGTAGATCTCGCGCGAGACGCCGCCAAAGCGCGCGTTGAAGCGCACCGCGTCGTTGTCCATCTTCAGCCCGGAGGTGGCGCCGAAGCTGATGTTGAGTACGATTTCGCCCTTCTTCACATACTCCATCGGCACCGTCGTGGCGGCGTCGACCTTCACTGCGAGGTAGGGCGTGAAGCCGCTGTCGGTGCACCACTCGTAAATGGCGCGCAGCATGTAGGGTTTCGTTGAGATGTCAGGCATGTTCTGAGTGAGGAGTGTTACGATTTATACTACGGTAATGCGGGCACTAATGCTCGCTTGCACGCGAGTGTACTGCGATTTGCCGAATGACGTCGCCACGCCGGCGTGCAAGCTTTTCCTGCTGTTACGTTCCTGCTATTAACGACGCATGACCTTCTCGGACGGCGTCAGCGCTTCGATGTAGGCCGGGCGCGAGAAGATGCGCTCGGCGTACTTCATCAGCGGCGCAGCCGTCTTCGACAGTTCGATGCCGTAATGGTCCAGGCGCCACAGCAGCGGCGCCACGGCCACGTCGAGCATCGAGAACTCGTCGCCCAGCATGTACTTGTTCTTCAGGAACAGCGGCGCCAGCGTCGTCAGGCGGTCGCGGATTTCCGCGCGCGCCTTGTCGTGGCTCTTGTCGTTGGCCTTGGCGCGCTCGCTCTCGAGCACGTGGACGTGGACGAACAGCTCTTTCTCGAAATTGAACAGCATCAGGCGCGCGCGCGCGCGCATCAGCGGGTCGGCCGGCATCAGCTGCGGATGCGGGAAGCGCTCGTCGATGTACTCGTTGATGATGTTCGATTCGTACAGAATCAGCTCGCGCTCGACCAGGATAGGCACCTGGCCGTACGGGTTCATCGTCGAAATGTCTTCAGGCTTGTTGAACAGGTCGACGTCGCGCACTTCGAAGTCCATGCCCTTTTCGAACAGGACCAGGCGGCAGCGTTGGGAGAAAGGGCACGTGGTGCCGGAGTAGAGAACCATCATTTTTATAGTTCCTTAGAAACAAAGGGGGTGAAACGGCTAAGCGGCTCACCCCAAAATGATCGCCCGCGAACCTCGCGGGCGATGAATACTTACTTGACTTCTTTCCAGTACGAGGCCGACAGGCGCCAGCACAGGAGCGAGAACAGCGACAGGAACAGCAGCACCCAGACGCCCAGGCGCTTGCGCGTGCCCTGCGCCGGCTCGGCCATCCACTCGAGGTAGCCAACCAGGTCGGCCGTCGCGGTGTCGAATTCCATCTGGCTCATCAGGCCCGGCGTGACCTGCTCGAAGCCGCCGAACTTGTGCACCGTCTTGCTGTGGTCGTGCGGATCTTGTTCTTCGACCATCTTGACCGTGCGGATGCCCTGCAGCTGCCACATCGCGTGCGGCATCGCCACGTTCGGCAGCACCAGGTTGTTCCAGCCGGTCGGACGGGTGTCGTCCTTGTAGAAGGTGCGCAGGTAGGTGTACAGGTAGTCGCCGCCGCTGCCGGCCGGGGAGGCCTTGGCGCGCGCGATCACCGACAGGTCCGGCGGTACCGCGCCGAACCACGCCTTGGCGTCGGCCGGGCGCAGCGCCGTCGTCATCAGGTCACCCACCTTGTCGCCCGAGAACAGCAAGTTGTTCTTGATCTGGTCTTCGGTCAGGCCGAGGTCGCGCAGGCGGTTGTAGCGCATGCTCGACGCCGAGTGGCAGTTCAGGCAGTAGTTGACGAACAGCTTGGCGCCGTTTTGCAGCGAGGTCAGGCTGGCGCGCTCCGGCGCCTTGTCGAGCGTAACACCGCCTTCGCTGGCAAATGCCAGGCCCGGCAGCAACGCCAGGATGGCGATCAGTTGTTTCGGAAAATTCATGTAAAAGTCCTTTTGCGCTGTGGATGTCGTCGATTAGTGCGGCTGGAAAGTCACACGTTTCGGCACCGGCTTGAAGGTGCCCATCGCGCTCCACCACGGCATCAACAGGAAGAAACTGAAGTACAGCAGCGTGCAGACCTGCGAGACGATGCCGCCGACCGGGCTCGGCGCCTGGGTGCCGAGGTAGCCGAGCGTGACGAACGACAGCCCGAACAGGACGTACACATACTTGTGCCAGTCCGGACGGTAGCGGATCGACTTCACCGGCGAGTGGTCCAGCCACGGCAGGAAGGCGATGATCACCACCGACGAACCGAACAGCACCACGCCCCAGAACTTGGCGTCGAGGACCGCTGGCAGCATGCCGATGATCATCAGGATGCCGATCACGGCGATGATCGCCTTGGTCTTGAACGACAGGCGCGACTTGAGCCAGATGAACACGACGTAGGCGGCCACGGCTGCCATCAGCACGTACATGAAGTCGGCGGTGGTGGCGCGCAGCACCGAGTAGAACGGCGTGAAGTACCAGGTCGGCGCAATGTGCAGCGGGGTCTTGAGCGAATCGGCCGGGATGAAGTTGTTGTACTCGAGGAAGTAGCCGCCCATCTCAGGAGCGAAGAAGATCACCGCCGAGAAGATCAGCAGGAACACCGACACGCCGAACAGGTCGTGGAAGGTGTAGTAAGGGTGCGAAGGCACCGCGTCGAGCGGATGGCCGTCCGGGCCCAGCGTGTCTTTCACTTCGATGCCGTCCGGGTTGTTCGAGCCCACTTCGTGCAGCGCGATCAGGTGCGCCACGACCAGGCCGAGGATGACCAGCGGAATGGCGATGACGTGGAAGGCGAAGAAACGGTTCAGCGTGGCGTCGGAGACGACGTAGTCGCCGCGGATCCACAGCGACAGGTCTGGCCCGATCAGCGGAATGGCGCCGAACAGGTTGACGATCACCTGGGCGCCCCAGTACGACATCTGGCCCCATGGCAGCAGGTAGCCGAAGAAGGCCTCGGCCATCAGCGCGAGGAAGATGGCGAAGCCGAACAGCCAGATCAGTTCGCGTGGCTTGCGGTAGGAACCGTACAACAGGCCGCGCGTCATGTGCAGGTAGACGACGATGAAGAACGCCGATGCGCCCGTCGAGTGCATGTAGCGGATCAGCCAGCCCCACGGCACTTCGCGCATGATGTATTCGACCGAACCGAAGGCCAGGTTGGCGTCCGGTTTGTAGTGCATCGTCAGGAAGATGCCGGTGACGATCTGCAGCACCAGGATGAAGGTCGCCAGGATGCCGAAGATGTACCAGAAGTTGAAGTTTTTCGGAGCGTAGTACTTGCCCCACTGGTCTTCCCACAGCTTGGTCAGCGGGAAGCGGTCGTCGACCCAGCCCAGCGCCTTTTCGGCGACGGGCGCGTCGGCCGGGAATTTGGTTTCTTTAAAAGCTGCCATGATTATGCATCGCCTTTCTCGTCTTTACCAATAACGATCCTGGTATCGGACAGGTACATGTAAGGCGGCACGTCGAGGTTGGTCGGCGCCGGCTTGTTCTTGAACACGCGCGCGGCCAGGTCGAAGGTCGAACCGTGGCATGGGCACAGAAAGCCGCCGGTCCAGTCGTCCGGCAGGCTCGGCTGTGCGCCTTCGGCGAAGCGCGACGACGGCGAGCAGCCCAGGTGCGAGCAGATGCCGACCACGACCAGCAGTTCCTTGTGCTCGGCGCGCGAACGGGTGGGATTTTTCGCGTAGGCGGGCACTTCGAGTTGGTAGAACTTTTCCGAGCCGGGGTCGGCGACCTTGTCGTCGTTCTTGGCCAGCGACGCCATCATCTCTGGCGTGCGGCGCAGGATCCACACCGGCTTGCCGCGCCATTCGACCACTTTCATCGAGCCCGGCGCGACGTCCGAGATGTCGATTTCCACCGGTGCGCCTGCCGCTTTGGCCCGCTCCGACGGTTGGAACGTACTGACCAAGGCGCCCGCCGTGGCCAAACCAACAACACCGCCAGCCACGCCGGTGGCGACGAGCATGCCGCGGCGGCCTGGATCGACCTGTTTTTCGTTACTCATACCAACCCCAATCAGTCAAAATGCGAAAACTTCAGAAAGCGCTACAGAGCTTCTAGCAACCTTAAATTATAAGGGAAGCGGTGCGCGAATTGAAGAAAAAATGTTGCAAATCCCCCATCAGCGGCCCCGCCGCCGTCGTTTGCGGCCCTAATGTGCGCATAAACTGGCCTAAATCGGGTAAAAAGAATGGTCGCCTGTGCCATTGGAACAGCACAGCGATGTTTAGTTTCCGATAGGTTCGATGTATGATTGCCATGCAATTTACATACAACAAGGGGAGACCGCAATGAGCATGATGGGTGAATTCAGGCAGTTCGCGATGAAGGGCAACGTGGTCGACCTCGCCGTCGGCGTCATCATCGGCGGCGCCTTCGGCAAGATCGTCGATTCACTGGTGCAGGACATCATCATGCCGCCGATCAGCCGGCTGTTCGGCGGCCTCGATTTCGCCAGCTATTACATTCCGCTTAACAGCCAGGGCTGGGCACTGCCGCTGGTGGAAGCGAAGAAGGCCGGCGCCGTGCTGGCCTACGGCAACTTCCTCACCGTGCTGATCAATTTCATCCTCCTCGCCTTCGTCATCTTCCAGATGATCCGCATGATGAACCGCCTGCGCATCACCGACGCGCCGGTGCCGGTGGCCACCGTCACGCCGGAAGACGTGCTGCTGCTGCGCGAAATCCGCGATTCGCTGCGCGTGCGCGGCAGCGGCGTCGTCTAGAAAGGCGCGCGATGCGACGCTTCTGGCTGCTGTTCGCGCAAGCGGTCACCATCGCGCTCGCGCTGTACATGGTGCTGCAGGCGCTGCGCCCGGAGTGGCTGCCGGCGGCGCTGCATCCGGCGCCGCGGCTGCAGCCGTCCAGTCCCACCAGTCCGGTGGCGGTGCTGCAATCGCCCGGGCGCCCGGCCGCCGGCAGTTACCGCGACGCCGCCGAGCGCGCCATGCCCGCAGTGGTCAACATCCTCACCAGCAAGGCGCTGCGGCCGAACAACCCGCTGCTGCGCGACCCGTTCTTCCGCAAGTTCTTCGGCGACCGGCTGCCGCGCGACGAGCAGCAGTCCAGCCTCGGTTCCGGCGTCATCGTCAGCCCCGACGGCTACATCCTGACCAACAACCACGTCGTCGAGGCGGCCGACGAGATCGAAGTGGTGCTGGCGGACGGGCGCAAGGCGCCGGCCAAGGTAGTCGGCACCGATCCCGAGACCGACCTGGCGGTGATCCGCATCGGCGTGCGCAACCTGCCCGTCATCGTGCTCGGCCACGCCGAGCAGGCCCGCGTCGGCGACGTCGTGCTGGCGATCGGCAACCCGTTCGGCGTCGGCCAGACCGTCACCATGGGCATCATTTCGGCGGTGGGGCGCAACAACCTGCACATCAACCAGTTCGAGAACTTCATCCAGACTGACGCGGCGATCAACTTCGGCAATTCCGGCGGCGCGCTGATCGACACCAGCGGCAACCTGATCGGCATCAATTCGGCGATCTACTCGCAGACCGGCGGCTCGGTCGGCATCGGCTTCGCCATTCCGGTCTCCACCGCCAAGACGGTGATGGAAGAAATCATCAAGAGCGGCCAGGTGGTGCGTGGCTGGATCGGCATCGAATCGCAGGACATCACGCCGGAACTGGCGGAAAGCTTCGGCCTGGCGCGCAGCAGCGGCGCCATCATCGCCGGCGTGGTGCGCAACGGCCCGGCCGACCGCGCCGGCATCCGCCCCGGCGACATCTTGCTGGCGGTGGGCGGCAAGCCGGTGACCAACACCAACGAGATGCTGACCCTGATCGCGCAGCTGGTGCCCGGCGCCAAGACGCAGATGAAGGTGATGCGCAAGAACCGCGAAGCGACGGTCGACGTCACCGTCGGCAAGCGCCCCCGCGTCGCCGTAGAATAGTGCCCCGTTTCCTTTTTCCCCGGAAGTAGATCCATGCATTTGCGCGACCTGACGCAGTACCTCACCGAGCTTGCCGACAACAACAACCGCCCCTGGTTCATCATGAACAAGCCGCGCTACGACATCCTGCGCGAGGAATTCCTGGAAGTGGTCACCGCCCTGATCGCCGAGCTGGCCAAATTCGACCCGCAGGTGGCCGGCTGCAACCCGAAGAAGGCGATGTTCCGCATCAACCGCGACATCCGCTTCGCCACCGACAAGCGGCCGTACAAGACGCGCTTTTCGGCCGGCATCACGCCGTTCGACAAGCGCCGTCCCAGCGCCGGCGGCGGCTCGACCTATTATTTCCAGATCGAAGGCAACGGCAAGCTCGGCATTGGCGCCGGCGAGTACCTGCCGCCCGCGCCGCGGCTGAAGGCGATTCGCGAGCACGTGGTCAACGATGCGACAGGATTTGCCAAAGTATTGAAGAATAAACATCTGCGCGCCACGTACGGCGACCTGCTCTACGAGGACACCTTGCAGCGCCCGCCGAAAGGCTTCGATGCCGATCACCAGCACATCACTTACCTGAAGCTCAAGAGCTTTTTCGTGTGGACGGAGGTCGACCTGACGCTCAACAAGCCGGAGCTGCTGGTGCCGCAACTGGCGCAGGGATTCAAGGATGCGTTCGCGCTGGTCACCTGGCTGCGCGGCGTTAAGGAAACATTCGACCAGGCGGAATAGAAAAGGAAGCCCATCATGGCATTGCAACACGCAGCATCGGGAGACAAGATCAAGCTGGCGCGCGGCGACGACGACATCGCTTTTTTCACGTCGGTGGCGCTGGCCAAGACCGCGCACATGGAACTGATCCGGCTGGTGCTGCCGAAGGAGCGTCCGATGCCGGTGCACCGGGTCGACGGCGACATGACGCTGCAATGCCTGGAAGGCGAGATCGAGGTCGACGCGCACGAGCGCACGGTCAGCCTGGCGCCGGGCGAGATGCTGTACCTGGCCGGCGGCGTGCCGCACGCGGTGCGCGCGGTGGTCGATTCGGTGGGGCTGCTGACGATCCTGCTGCACCAGACGCCGCCGGCGCCGGTCGAAGTCGCGCTGCTCGCCCAGCAAGGCATCTGACGTCGCTCATCGGCAGTCGTTATCCTTGAAACCGTCGTCCCCGCGAATTAGTTAGTTAACCTAAAAACCGTCGTCCTCGCGAAAGCGGGGACGACGATCTTTGGTTTTTCGGTGCAAGAGTGCGCGCTGGAACGCGAAGTAACCCCTTGGTTAGGCGCCTTCGCCGCGCGGATCGCGCGCCAGCAGATGCGCCACCATCGCCTGCGGGTCGTCGCCGTCGAACAGCACCCCGGCCACCGCATTGGTGATCGGCATGTCCACTCCCAGCCGCGCGGCCAGCTCGCGCACCGCGCGCGCGCACGGCACGCCTTCGGCCACGTGCCCCAGCTCCGCCACGATGGCATCGAGCTTCTTGCCGCGCGCCAGTTCCAGCCCGACGCGGCGGTTGCGCGACAGGTCGCCGGTGCACGTCAGGATCAGGTCGCCCATGCCGGTCAGCCCCATGAAGGTGCCGGCCTGCCCGCCGAGCGCGACGCCCAGTCGGGTGATTTCCGCCAGCCCGCGCGTGATCAGCGCGGCCCGCGCATTCAGGCCAAGCCCGAGCCCGTCGGCCGCGCCGGTGGCGATCGCCAGCACGTTCTTGACCGCGCCGCCCACTTCCACGCCGATCACGTCCTCGCTGGAATACACGCGGATATTGCCGCCATGGACGAGGGCGACGACGCGCTCGCGCAGCGCCGCCGATTCGGAGGCCACCGTCAGCGCACACGGCAGCCCGCGCGCCACTTCCTGCGCGAACGACGGCCCCGACAGCGCGGCGCCGGCGACGCCTTCGCCCAGCACCTCGCGCACCACCTGGTGCGGCAAGAGGCCGGTACCGTATTCGAAGCCCTTGCACAGCCACACCACGTGCGCGATCGGCGCCGGCTGCGCCGCCAGCTGCTCGAGCAGCGGGCGCAGGCCGGCCACCGGGCAGGCGGCGATCAGCAGCGTCGGCGCGTCCGGCGCTGCCACGTGGGCCAGCGCGGCATCGAAATCGTGGCTGATGCGCAGCTGGGCCGGCAGCGCAAAGCCGGGCAGGTAGCCGCGGTTTTCGCGCTGCGTCGCCATGATCTGCATGGCGCCGGCATTGCGTCCCCACAGCAGCACGTCGTGGCGCGCGGCCAGCGCGATGGCGACGGCGGTGCCCCAGGCGCCAGCGCCCAGCACGGTGATCTTGCCAGGTGTTTGTGTCGTGTTTTGCATGGAACCCCAGAGGGTGGTGAAGCAGAGGTCGCGCACCGTGAACCGGCCGCTGTAGATGGGTACGACGTCGGCCGGCGGCGGTGGCGCGGACTTGCGCCCGCACCGCCGCCAGCTTGTTACCTGGTACTTAGTTCGGCGCGCCGTCGGTCGGTGCGCCCGCAGCGGCTTCAGCCAGTGCCTGGCGGCGCTGCTGGTAGAACACTTCGAAGTTGATCTCAGCCAGGTGCACAGGCGGGAAGCCGGCACGGGTGATGATGTCGGCGATGTTGCCGCGCAGGTAAGGGTAGACGATGTTCGGGCAACCGATGCCCAGCAGCGGATCCATCTGGTCGGCAGGAATGTTGCGCGCCTCGAAGATACCGGCTTGCTTGCCTTCGACCAGGAAAGCGACCTTGTCCTTGACCTTGGCGGTCACGGTGATCGTCACGGTCGACTCGTAGATGCCGTCGGCAATCGACTCGGCGCCGACGTCGAGCGACACTTCGATGGTCGGTGCTTCCTGCTCGAGGAAGATCGACGGCGAATTCGGCTGTTCCAGGGACATGTCCTTCAGGTAGACGCGCTGGATTTGAAATACGGGTTGCAGGTTTTCGTCGGACATGGAACGCTTTCGTTGAGAGAGAAAAAGGACGGCGATCAGCCGTCCCTGGAAATGTGCTTGTGATCAAACGCGACGGCAATTGTATCAAAACCAATGTCTGAACAATAGCTTTGCCGCCATCGCAACCCTTTACGCCTCAGGCGTGAAGTCAAACGCCATTTAACAAGGGATCGAGCCGTCCGGCCTGATCGAGCGCATACAAGTCGTCGAAACCGCCCACGTGCGTCTCGCCGACGTAGATCTGCGGCACGGTGCGGCGCCCGGTTTTTTTCATCATCACGGCGCGCTGCTCGGGATCGAGGTCGACGCGGATGCGCTCGATGTCGGTGATGCCTTTTGCTTCCAGCAGGCGCTCGGCGCGCACGCAGTAAGGGCAGCTGGCGGTGTGGTACAGGACTACATGGGTATGATTTGTCATGAGGAACTCCTTGTTATTTACTTTGCGACGGGCAAGCCAGCGGCTTGCCATGCTGTCATCCCGCCATCGAGGCTGACGACATCGTCGAATCCGGCCGCGGCAAGTTGCCGGGTCGCCTTGTCGGCGCGCGCGCCGCTCTGGCACACGACTACCACGGAACGCGCCTTCGATTTGTCGAGTTCGCCGATCCGTGCTGTCAAGTCTGCCAGCGGAATGTTTTTCGCGTCGCGCAAATGTGCTTTGGCAAATTCTTCCGCGGTGCGCACGTCGAGAATGGTGGTCTTGCCGCGGTTGATGAGCTGGGTCACCTGCAGCGCCGACGCGCGCTTGCCGCGCGGCTGCAGCACCGGCCACAGCAGTGCGCCGCCCGAAATCAGCACCAGGGCAACGGTAAAAATATGGTCGATAATGAATTTCACAAAGGTTCCAATGGTTTAAGTCAATCCTGCCATTATAAAATAGAAGCTGGAAGTGCTTTCGTTTCGCCGCGTTTGGTCCGCTTTTGCCCCGGCGCCCGCTCACCGTTTTCATTTAAGAACACCCCGACCATGTACAAAATCGTTTTCATGCGCCACGGCGAATCGACCTGGAACCTGGACAACCGCTTCACCGGCTGGACCGACGTCGACCTCACCGCCAAGGGCGCCGCCGAAGCAAAAAGCGCCGGCAAGGTGCTCAAGGACGCCGGCTTCACCTTCGACCTGGCCTATACCTCCGTGCTCAAGCGCGCGATCCGCACGCTGTGGCTGGCGATGGACGAAATGGACATGATGTGGCTGCCGATCGTCAACGACTGGCGCCTCAACGAGCGCCATTACGGCGCCCTGCAGGGCCTCGACAAGGCCGAGACGGCCGCCAAGTACGGCGACGCCCAGGTGCTGGTCTGGCGCCGCAGCTACGACACGCCGCCGCCGCCGCTCGACGAAAGCGACGAGCGCACCTCCTTCCACGACCCGCGCTATGCGCGCCTGCCGAAGTCGGCCATCCCGCTGACCGAATGCCTGAAAGACACCGTGGCGCGCGTGATGCCGGCCTGGGACGAGGAAATCGCCCCGGCCATCCGCGCCGGCCGCCAGATCCTGATCTCGGCGCACGGCAACAGCCTGCGCGCGCTGATCAAGATGCTCGACGGCATCAGCGACGAAGACATCGTCGGCCTCAACATCCCCAACGGCCAGCCGCTGGTGTACGAGCTCGACGCCGACCTGAAGCCGATCCGCCACTATTACCTGGGTGACCAGGAAGCGATCGCCGCCGCCACCGCCGCCGTCGCGGCCCAAGGGAAGGCCAGGTAAGGTTTGCAGCAAGTGATGAAGAAGCAAGCCGGCAGGGCGGTGTTGTGCATCGCCCTGGTACTGGCCGCGGGCGTGGCGTTCGGCGCCGCCAAACCCACCGAACGCAGCAAGCAGAAGGCGGCCGCCGAAGCGAGCCGCGCCGGCATCCGGCAGAAGCTGTCGAGCCTGAAGCGCGACATCAGCCGCACCGAAAGCGAAAAGGAAGACGCCGCCGACACGCTGGCCGAGTCGGAGGAAGCCATTTCCGACGCCAACCGCGCGCTGCGCGAGCTGGCCGACGAGCAGGGCGGCACCAACGCCAAGCTGCGCGAGCTGGCGGCCGAGCAGGACAAGCTGGGCGCCACCATCGCCGCGCAGAAAAAGCAGCTGGCCAGCCTGCTGCGCCAGCACTACGTCGCCGGCAACGAGGACCGCATCAAGCTGCTGCTGTCGGGCGACAACCCGAACCGCATCAACCGCGACCTGCAGATGATGGCCTACGTGTCGCAGGCGCAGGCGCGCCTGCTCGCTTCGCTGCGCGGCAACCTCGCCGCCGTCGAGACCAACCGCGCCCAGACCGAAAACGCCAAGGACGAGCTCGAAGAGATCGCCGGCGAACAACAGCAGCAGAAGGCCGTGCTGGAAAAGGAGAAAGCGCGCCGCGCCGCCCTGCTGGGCACGCTGTCGAGCCGGCTGGCGTCGCAGCGCAAGGAAGCGGGCAGCCTCGAGCGCGACGAGCAGCGCATGGCCGGCCTGGTCGACAAGTTGACCAAGCTGATCCAGGAGCAGGCCGCCGCCGCCGCCGCCGAGCAGCGCCGGCTGGCGGCAGTGGCCGCCGCCCGCGCCAGGGCCGAGGCCGAAGCGCAGGCGCAGGCGCTGGCGCTGGCCGCCGCCCGCAAGAAGGCCGAACGCGAGCGCCTGGCGCGCGAGGCGGCCAAACCAAAGCCGGCGCCGAAACCGGGCCAGAAACCCGAACCGAAGCCGGCCTTCAAGCCCGATCCGATCGACGACGACGAGCCGAAAGTGGCCGCCAGGCCCACCCCGGCCGAGCCGGCCAAGCCCGACCCGGCGGCGGCGCGCCCGGCCGACATTGCGCTGGCGCCCGTCAACAGCGACAGCGCTTTCGCCAGCCTGCGCGGCCAGCTGCATCCGCCCGTCGCCGGCCGCGTCACCGCCAAATTCGGCAGCAAGCGCGAAGGCGTGACCTGGAAGGGCGTCTTCATCAAGGCCGCCGCCGGCGCCGAAGTGCGCGCGCTGGCCGATGGCCGCGTCGTCCACGCCGGCTGGGCGCGCGGCTTCGGCAACCTGATCGTCGTTGCCCACGGCACCAACTACCTGGCCGTCTACGCCAACAACGAGACGCTGCTCAAGCAGGCCGGCGCCATTGTCAAGGCCGGCGATCAGATCGCTACTGTCGGTAACACAGGCGGCAGCGAGGAATCGGGTCTATACTTTGAAATCAGGCACATGGCCAAGCCGCTCGACCCGGCTGGCTGGATCAAATTCTAAGGTTCCCAACATGAAGCAATATATTTCTGGCAAGTCGCACGGACGCGCCCGTACCGCCGGCCTGGTCGGCATCGGCCTCGTCGCCGGCGTCGCCCTGTCGCTGCAGTTTCCCGCCCTCGCCCAGAAGGCCGCCGGCGTGCCGCTGCCGCTGGAGGAGTTGCGCCAGCTGGCCGACGTCTACGGCCTCATCAAGTCGGACTACGTCGAGCCGGTGGAAGACAAGAAACTGCTGTCCGAAGCGATCAGCGGCATGGTGTCCTCGCTCGACCCGCATTCGGTCTACCTCGACAAGAAGGCCTACAAGGAAATGCGCGAAAGCATGCAGGGGCGCTTCGTCGGCCTCGGCATCGAAGTCTCCACCGAGGACGGCTACGTCAAGATCGTCTCGCCGATCGAGGATTCGCCGGCCTACCGCGCCGGCATCAAGCCGGGCGACCTGATCACCCGCATCGACAGCACCCCGATCAAGGGCCTGGCGCTGGAAGAGGCGATCAAGAAGATGCGCGGCGCCCCCGGCAGCAAGGTGGTGCTGACGATTGCCCGCAAGGGCGAGGAGCGGCCGATCATCGTGACCTTGGTGCGCGAGGAAATCAAGGTGCACAGTGTCAAGGCCAAGATCGTCGAGCCCGGCTATGGCTGGCTGCGCATCAGCCAGTTCCAGGAACTCACGCTCGAGGAACTGGCGCAGAAGGCCACCGCGCTGTACGCCCAGGATCCGAACCTGAAGGGCCTGGTGCTCGACCTGCGCAACGATCCGGGCGGCTTGCTGCCGGGCGCGATCGGCGTGTCGTCGGCGTTCTTGCCAAAAGACAAAGCCATCGTCTCCACCATCGGCCAGCTGCCGGACTCCAACCAGACCTTTTACGGCCGCCGCGAGTTTTATTCCCGCAACGTCGTCGATCCGCTGGCCAAGCTGCCGGCCGGACTGAAAACGGTGCCGATGATCGTGCTGGTCAATACGGGCTCGGCCTCGGCCTCCGAAATCGTCGCCGGCGCGCTGCAGGATTACAAGCGCGCCATCATCATGGGCAGCCAGACCTTCGGCAAGGGCTCGGTGCAGACCTTGCGCCAGCTCTCGCCCGACACCGCCGTCAAGCTCACCACGGCGCGCTACTACACGCCGACCGGGCGCTCGATCCAGGCGCGCGGCATCGTGCCCGACATGCTGGTCGACGAGAGCGCCGATGGCGACGTCCTCAACGGCCTGCGGGTGCGCGAGGCCGACCTCGTCAAGCACCTCGGCAACGAGGGCGACAAGGCCGACAAGGCGCCGACCATGGGGCAGATGCAGGCCTCCAAGGTCAAGCGCGACGAGCTCGAGGAAGAGCGCGTGGCCGCCGCGCTGAAGAACCGCAAGCCGCTCGAGTTCGGCGGCAAGGACGACTTCCAGCTGGCGCAGGCGCTGAACCACTTCAAGGGCTTGCCGGTCAGGCTGGCCAAGGCCGACCTGGCCATCGAGCAGCCGGCCGTGGTTGCCGGCGCCGCCGCCGCCGCCGCCAAGCCGCCCGAGCTCAAGGGTGCGCCCGTCAAGAAGTGATGCGGCGATGACCGACGACCAGCTGCTGCGCTACTCGCGCCACATCCTGTTGGACGAGATCGGCATCGAGGGCCAGCAGGCGCTGCTGGCCGCCAGCGCGCTGGTGATCGGCGCCGGCGGCTTGGGTTCGCCGGCGGCGATGTACCTGGCCGCCAGCGGCGTGGGGCGCATCGTGCTGGTCGACGACGACGACGTCGACCTGACCAATTTGCAGCGCCAGGTGATGCACGCGACCGAGCGGGTCGGCCAGCCGAAGGTGGAATCGGGCCGCGCGGCGCTGATGCAGATCAATCCCGGCGTCGAAGTGGTGGCCTTGCGCGAGCGCGCCGCCGGCGAGCGCCTGGCCGAGCTGGTCGGTGCCGCCTCGGTGGTGCTCGACTGCAGCGACAACTTCGCCACCCGCCACGCCGTCAACCGCGCCTGCGTGGCGGCGAAGGTGCCGCTGGTGTCGGGCGCGGCGATCCGCTTCGACGGCCAGCTGAGCGTGTTCGACCCGCGCCAGGCCGGCTCGCCCTGCTACGCCTGCCTGTTTCCCGAAACCGCTGGCTTCGCGGAGGCCGCCTGCAGCAGCATGGGCGTGTTCGCGCCGCTGGTGGGCGTGATCGGCGCGATGCAGGCGGCCGAGGCCCTCAAGCTGCTGCTGGGCATCGGCAAGTCGCTGGCCGGGCGCCTGCTGCTGCTCGACGGCCGGGCGATGGAGTGGACCAGCATCGGCGTGGCCCGCAGCAAGGCCTGCGCCGTCTGCGCCGCGCTCTAGGCACACAGGCAATTACGGGCGCGCCCGGGCCTGCTGCCTTACAATAGACTGCCAATGAATGACCGCGGTTCAATGTCGGCCCGAATATCGGCCACCGCGGCAAAACCGCCTTATACTCTGCAATCACTCCGACTGAACATGACTATGCATATCGAATCCCGCGCCCCCGCGCGCACCCGCATCGCCCGCCGCCTGCAACGCGGCTTCACCCTCGTCGAGATCATGGTGGTAGTCGTCATCATCGGCATCCTCGGCGCGCTGGTGGTGCCCAAGCTGATGGGCCGTACCGGCGAATCGCGCGTCACCGCCGCCAAGGTCGACATCTCGACGCTGATGCAGGCGCTCAAGCTGTATAAACTCGACAACCAGCGCTACCCGACCACCGAGCAGGGCTTGCAGGCGCTGATCGCCAAGCCGACCGGCGGCCCGGCCGCCAACGGCTGGAAGGCCGGCGGCTACATCGACAAGCTGCCGAAAGATCCTTGGGGCAATGCTTATCAATACATGTTCCCGGGGGTGCACGGCAGCGAAGTCGACCTGTTCTCGCTGGGCGCCGACGGCCAGCCGGGCGGCGCCGGCGACGATGCCGACATCGGTTCGTGGGATAACTGAACACGCGCGCACAACAGGGGGTGGCCTTGCCCGTCTTCGACAGCCGCCGCGCGGCCCGCGGCTTCACGCTGGTGGAGCTGATGGTCGTGATGGTGATCATCGGCATCTCGCTGGGCCTGGTGTCGCTCAATGCGATCCCCAGCCCGCAACAGCATTTGCAGAACGAGGCCCAGCGCCTCGCCTTGCTGCTGCAGCTCGCCCGCGACGAGGCGATCGTGCGCAACCGGCTGGTCGCCTTCGAAGCCGACGGCGAGCGCTACCGCTTCCTGGTGCGCAACGAAACGCGCTGGGACCCGGTGACCGGCGACGACCTGCTGCGCGAGCGCGAATTCAAGAACGCGCCGGTGACCTTGCTGCTCGACCCGCCCGGCAGCGGCAGCGGCAATCCGCTGCGCATCACCTTCGGCCGCGAGCCGGTCGATAAACCCTTCCTGCTGACGCTCGCCAGCGGCGACGCCCACGTCGGCATCCGCGCCGACGGCGTCGGCCATTTCGTGGTCGAATGACGATGCGCCTGCACAGACAAGCCGCGCATCAATCTGGATTCACTTTGCTCGAAGTGCTGGTGGCGCTGGTCATCGTCGGCACCGCGCTGGGCGCCTCCATGCGCGCCGTCGGCAGCCTGGCCTCCAACAGCGCCGGCCTGCGCAGCGCCATGATGGCCACCTGGTCGGCCGAAAACCGGCTGGTGCAGATCCGCCTGTCGAAGGAATTTCCGGGCGTGGGCAAGCGCAGCTTCGAGTGCCCGCAGGGCGACCTCAAGCTCGTCTGCGAGGAAGAAGTGATCGCCAGCCCGAATCCGCTGCTGCGCCGCGTCGAAGTGGGCGTCTACGACATGCAGAACCCCGAGCGGCGTATCCTCAAGCTCGTGCAACTCGTGATGAGGCCCCAATGAGCCCGCAACTGAATCGCCGGCGCGGCTTCACCCTGGTCGAGCTGCTGGTGGCGATCAGCATCCTGGCGATGGTCGCCGTGCTCGGCTGGCGCGGCCTGGACGGCATCGTGCGCGCGCGCGTGGCCCTGACCGCCCAGATGGAAGTGACGCGCGGCATGCAGCTCGCCTTCGCGCAGATGCAGAGCGACGCCGAGCACATGGCCGACAGTTCGCTGCTCGACAAGCGCGCCTTCCTGCTGGCAGGCGTTGACCGCCTGACGCTGGTGCGCACCGTTTTCGTCGAAAACGAGCCGATGCGCCTGCAGGTGGTGGCCTACCGCATCCGCGACGGCATGCTCACGCGGCGCGAATCGGCCGGCACGCGCGACCTGTTGCAGCTCGACGTGCTGTGGAAGGCGGCCATCAGCGACGTCGACACCACGCCGCCCGTCACGCTGCAATCGGGGGTGACCGGCATGCAGATCGAGACCTGGGAAAACAACCAGTGGCACCAGGGCCCGCCGCCGGCGCCAGACCAGCAGGTGATGCCGTCCGCCGGCCCGAGCGGGCTGCAGGTGGCGCTGCAGGTCACGGGCCTGGAGATGCCGATGCGCAAGGCCTTCCTGCTGGGAGGCATATGAAAAAGCCAAGCCCGCAGCGCCAGCGCGGCGTCGCCGTCATCACCGCCTTGCTGCTGACCACGCTGGCGGTGACGATCGTGGCCAGCCTGTTCTGGGCCCAGCAGGTGCAGGTGCGCTCGATGGAGAACCAGCGCCTGCACCTGCAGACCAAGTGGATCCTGCGCGGCGCCCTCGACTGGGCCGGCCTGGTGCTGCGCCAGGACGCGCGCGACAACCAGACCACCAACCTCAACCAGGTATGGGCGACGCCGCTGGCCGAAACCCGGCTCGACCAGTACATCGAGCGCGAACGGGTGCAGGGCGAAGTATTTGATGCAACGTTGGCAGGAAGCATCGTCGACGCCACCTCGCGGTACAATCTGAGCAATCTTGCCGCGCAGCGCCAAGTGGTCGAGGCGCAAGTCGGCATTTACAAGACCATCCTGACCAACCTGCGGCTGGATCCGGCGCTGGCCGAGCGCACCGCCAAGGCGGTGGCGGCGGCGCAGGCGATCGATCCGAGCGCGGAGCCGCCGGCGACGGGGCAGCAGGCGTCGACCAGCAACGCACCAGTTCGCTTGACGCAGTTGGACGACCTGCTGACGATTCCGGGTTATACGGTGGAGGTGGTGGAAAAGCTGCGCGAGTTCGTCATCGTGCTGCCGGGGCCGACCGCGGTCAACATCAACACTGCCGCGCCGGAAGTGCTGGGCGCGGTGATCAAGGATTTTTCGCTGGCCGAAGCGAATTCGCTGGTGGCGCGCCGCAAGAGCGCGCCCTGGCGCGACATCGGCCAGTTCGGCACCGAACTGGGCGGCAAGCTGCCAGTGTCGGCGGATGCAATCGATGTGAAGAGTAACTATTTCCTGGTGCGCAGCCGGGTGCGGCTCGACCGCGCGGCGCTCGACGCGGAAGCCCTGATCAGCCGCGGCAGCGATGCGCGCAAGCTGACCACGCTGGAGTGGGTACGGCAAAACTAGAAGAAAGCGAGACCGTTTGAGTACTTTATATATCCGGCTGCCGGCGCGCGCCGACGGCGAAGCGGCCCTGTCGCGCTTCGCGCTGGTGGCCGACAGCGGCGCCATCGAGCAGCAGGGCGAGGGCGCGCTGCGCGGCCTGGGGGACCTGGCGGCGAACCGCCGGGTGCTGCTGATGGTCGCCGCCGTCGACGTCACCATGCTGCACGTGAAGGCGCCGCCGCTGTCTGGCGCGCGCCTGAAGGCCGCGCTGCCGAGCCTGGTGGAAGAACAGGTGCTGGGCGACCCGGCCGAAGCGGTGCTGACGGCCGCGCCGGCGCAGTCGGCCGACGGCATGCGCAGCGTTGCCGTGGTGCAGCGCTCCTACCTCGAGCTGCTGGTGCGCATGGTGCTGGCGATGGGCGCGAAAAGCGTGGCGGCGCTGCCGGCGCAGCTGTGCCTGCCGCTGCAGCCGGGCCACGTCAGCGGCGCCGTCGACCATGCCTCGGTCACGCTGCGCGACGGCCTGTACCACGGCATGGGCCTGGCCATGGCCAGCACGCCGGCAATGGCGCTGCAGACGGTGCGCGCGCTGGCCGGCGACGCCCCGCTGACGCTGTACGTCGCCGCCGACGAACTGGGCCAGTACCAGGCGCTGGCGGCCGAAGCCGACCCCGCCACCAGCATCGAGGCAGACTTGTGGCAGCACTGGATCGCCGGTGCCGGCAGTACCGGCCTCGACCTGGTGCCCGGGCTCGGTTCGGCCGGCGCCCGCGCCACCGACTGGCAGCGCTGGCGCTGGCCGCTGCGCTTCGCGCTGCTGGCGCTGGCGGTCAACCTGGCCGGGCTGAACATCCAGTGGCTGCGCATGAAGCGCGAAGCGGACGCCACCCGCGCGGCGATGCTGCAAACCTACAAGGCAACTTACCCGAAAGACACCGTGATCCAGGATCCGCTCGTGCAGATGCGCATGAACATCGCCCGCGCCAAGGCCGCCAGCGGCCAGCTCTCGCCCGATGAATTCACCTACCTGGCGGCGGCGTTCGGCGAGGCCGCGCGCGCGCTGCCGCGCCCGCTCGCGCTCATTTCCCTCGATTACCGGGAACGCGCGCTCAGCGTCAAGGTCAAACCTGAGTCGGCCGACCCCGGGGTCACCAGCCAGCTCAAGAGCGCGCTGGCCGCGCGCGGCCTGGCCCTGAGCGAAGCGGCGCCGGCCACCTGGCAGGTGCGCAGTGCGGGAGGCAAGCCATGAGCGCGGTCAGCCGCATCGCCGCCCTCAGGGAGCAGCTCGGCGTAGCCTGGCGCGCGCGCACCGAGCAGGAGCGCAAGATGCTCACCATCGGTTTTGCCGTCGCCGCCGCCGCGCTGGTGTATGCGCTGTTGATCGCGCCGGCGCTGGCCGGGCGCGCCCAGCTGCAGAAAGACTTGCCGCGGCTGCGCCAGGAAAGCGCGCAGCTGTCGGCGATGGCGCGCGAGGCGGCCGAGCTGGCGCGCCAGCCGGCCACGCAGGTGGCGCCGATGACGCGCGAGAGCGTGGCGGCCAGCCTGGCGGCCATGAGCATGACGCCGCAGTCGCTGACGGTGTCGGCCGAGAGCGCCCGCCTGCAGCTGACGGGCGTGTCGTTCGCCAACCTGGTCGCCTGGCTCGATGCCCAGCGGCGCGAGAACCGCATCGCCGTGCAGGAAGCGGTGATCGGCGCGCAGACGGTGGCCGGCCAGGTCGACGCCACCCTGACCTTGCGCCAGGATACCGGCGCGGGGGCGCAGTGAAACGCGCCTTGCTGTGGGGCCTGGCGATGGTGCTGGCCGGCGCGCTGACGGTGCTGGTGTTTTTCCCTGCCGCCTGGCTGGGGCCGATGGTCGAGCGGCAGACGGGCGGGCGTTTGACTCTCGGGGACGCGCAGGGTACGCTGTGGCGCGGTTCGGCCTTTATCGGCGGCGCTCCCGGCGCCGGCGGCGCGGTAACGCCGCTGCTGCCGGGCCGCTTCGCCTGGCGCCTGTCGCCGCTGGTGCTGTTTGGCAACGTCGCGCTGACGCTGGAAAATCCGCTGGCGCTGTCGCAGCCGATCCGCATCGAAGGCAGCTGGTCGCAGTGGCAGGTCAGCCCCGCCGAGCTGATCCTGCCGGCCGAAGGGCTGGCCGGCCTGGGCGCACCGCTCAATACCTTGGCGCCGAGCGGGGTGATGCGGCTGTCGTGGTCTACACTGGAGCTGGTTCGCCAGCAGCAGGCGGTGGCCGTCAACGGCCGCACGGTGCTGGTGATGAACGACATGGGCTCGCGCATGTCGCCGGTGCGCCCGCTGGGCAGCTACGAGCTGGCGATGGACTGGCAGGGCCAGCAGGCGCAACTGAACCTGAAGACGGTGCGCGGTGCGCTGCTGCTGTCGGGCAGCGGGTCGCTGAACCGGGGCCGGCTGCAGTTTTCCGGCCAGGCATCGGCCGCGAATGGATATGAAGAAACGCTGGGCAATCTCCTGAATTTACTGGGCCAGCGCCGAATGGTGGGCGGCAAGAATATTATCGCGTTAGAGTTCAAATAATGAAAAAACCAGCACACAGCACTTTCCAGGTCCCGGCGCTGCGCCGGCTTGCCGCCGCCGTCATGGTCAGCTGCGCTTGCGCCTTGCCGTCGCTGGCGCAGGAGCCGGGCTCCGTCACCGGGTCCGGCGCCGCGCTCAACTTCGTCAACGCCGACATGGAGTCGGTGATCAAGGCGGTCGGCCACTACACCGGCATGACCTTCATCATCGATCCGCGCGTCAGGGTGCCCTTGACGCTGGTGTCGGAAAAGACGCTGTCGAAGTCGCAGGCGTTCGGCCTGCTGACCTCGGCGCTGCGGCTGCAGGGCTACGCGGTGGTGACCGGCGACGGCTACGCCAAGGTGGTGCCGGAAGCGGAAGCGAAGCTGCAATCCTCGCCCACGCTGGTGGGGGTGGGCGCGCCGCGCGTCAAGGGCGACCAGATCGCCACCCAGGTGTTCCGCCTCAATTACGAGTCGGCGGCCAACCTGACGGCGGTGTTGCGGCCGCTCATTTCGCCGAACAACTCGATCATGGCCAACCCGGGCAACAACAGCCTGGTGATCACCGACTACGCCGACAACCTGCGCCGCCTGGCCAGGATCATCGCCGCGCTCGACGCGCCGGTTTCCGGCGGGCTCGACGTGGTGCCGGTGCGCTACGCGATCGCCAGCGACATCGCCACCATGGTCAGCCGCCTGCTCGAACCGGCGCCCGGCGGCGACTCCGGCCGCGTGTCGGTGCTGGCCGATCCGCGCACCAACTCGGTGATCGTGCGCGCACCGTCGGCGGCGCGCTCGAACCTGGCCAAGTCGCTCATCGCCAGGCTCGACCAGCCGACCGCGGAAGCGGGCAACGTCCACGTCGTCTACCTGAAGAACGCCGACGCCACCAAGCTGGCGCAGACGCTGCGCGCTGTGGTGTCGTCCGACACCTCGCTGCCGCAGCAGGCGCAGGGCACCGCCGGCGGCTCGGTGCAGCCGGGCACCCAGGGGCCGGGCGGCGCAGGGGGCCAGCCGCAGCAGTCCGGCGGCGCCCTTGGCGGCACCGGCGGCAGCAGCATGAACCCGCTCAGTCCCGGCCAGACGATCGGCGGCGGCGGCGGCGCCACCAGCGCCGGCTTCATCCAGGCCGACGCGTCGACCAACACGCTCATCATCACCGCCAGCGAACCGGTCTACCGCAACCTGCGCGCCGTCATCGACCAGCTCGACGTGCGCCGCGCCCAGGTCTACATCGAGGCGCTGGTGGTCGAGGTCAATTCCGACAAGGCCGCCGAATTCGGCGTGCAGTGGCTCGCCGCCAGCGGCGACGACAGCAGCCGCTACCGCGTCGGCGGCGTGCAGAACTTCAACGCCTCGGCCATTGCGCCGGGCAATGGCCTGATCTCGCTCGCCACCAAGGCGGCCGCGCCCGGCCCCGGTTTCTCGGTCGGCCTGTTCAAGCAGGTCAATGGGATGCTCAGCCTGGGCGCGGTCGCCCACGCCCTCGAAAACAATAACAACGGCAACATCCTGTCGACGCCGAACATGCTCACGCTCGACAACGAGTTGTCGACCATCAAGGTCGGCCAGAACGTGCCGATCATCAGCGGTCAGTTCACCACCCCGACCGGCGGCGCCAACGCCAACCCGTTCCAGACCATCGACCGCCGCGACGTCGGCCTCACGCTGAAGGTGCGCCCGCAGATTTCCGAGGGCGGCACCATCAAGCTGGCGATCTACAACGAAAGTTCGAGCGTGGTGCAGGCCAGCCGCGGCGATCCGGCCGGCGTCACCACCGATATCCGCATCATCGAAAACAACGTGCTGGCCGACGACGGCCAGATCATCGTGCTCGGCGGCCTGATCAAGGACGACGCCAGCGCCACCGAGGAAAAGGTGCCGGGCCTTGGCAACATCCCGGTGCTGGGCAACCTGTTCAAGTACCAGAGCCGCAAGCGCACCAAGACCAACCTGATGGTGTTCCTGCGGCCGGTAATCGTGCGCAGCAAGGAAGACAGCAACGACATCTCGCTGAGCCGCTACGATTACATGCGCTCGTCGGGCATCGACGCGCTGCCGCGCGACAAGACGGTGCTGGTCAGGGAGCTCG
Source organism: Burkholderiales bacterium (assembly GCA_038248405.1). Taxonomy (GTDB): domain Bacteria; phylum Pseudomonadota; class Gammaproteobacteria; order Burkholderiales; family Burkholderiaceae_D; genus JAFCUW01. The sequence continues at coordinate 24,179 of JBBRXM010000025.1, read as the reverse complement.
GCGAGCCGGTGCTGCCGGCGCTGAACAACGGCCAGCCGCCGCCGGGCGAGTCGATGGCGCCGCTGCCGCCGAAGCGGCCGGCACCGGTGCCGGCGCGTCCCGGCATGGCGGTCCCGCAGCAGCAACCGCAGCAACAGCAGCAGCAGCAGCAACAGCAGCCCGCGCCGCTATACCGCCCGGTGCAAAAATAGAGAGGTCCTAGCAGTATGAGCAATTTGTTGCCTTATGCATTCGCCCGCGACTACGGGGTGCTGGCAAAAAGCGTCGACGGCGGCGCCGATGCCGTCGAAGTGTGGGTGTCCGGCGCCACCGCGCCGGCCGCCATTGCCGAAGTGTCGCGCCGGTTCGGCCGCGTCGCGCTGCGCCGCATGGAGCGCGCCGACCTGGAAGCGGCGATCGCCACCGCCTACGCCGGCGCCGGCGGCGACGCCTCGCAGGTGGTCGACGAATTCGACGCCGACCTCGACCTGACCAAGCTGCTGCAGGACGTGCCGGCCATCGAAGACCTGCTCGAGTCGTCCGACGACGCGCCGGTGATCCGCATGATCAATGCGCTGCTGACGCAGTCGCTGCGCGAAGGCGCCTCCGACATCCACATCGAGCCGTTTGAACAGACCTCGGTGGTGCGCTTTCGCATCGACGGCGCGCTGCGCGACGTGGTGCGCCCGCGCAAGGCGATCCACGCCTCGCTGATTTCCCGCATCAAGATCATGTCGCAGCTCGACATCGCCGAAAAGCGCCTGCCGCAGGACGGCCGCATCACCCTGCGGATCGGCGGCAAGCCGGTCGACGTGCGCGTGTCGACGCTGCCGACCGGCCACGGCGAGCGCGCGGTGCTGCGCCTGCTGGATAAGGAAGCGGGGAAACTCGACCTGTCGAAGCTGGGCATGAGCCCGTCGCTGCTGCCGCAGTTCGACCGCATGATCGCCCAGCCGCACGGCATCGTGCTGGTGACCGGCCCGACCGGTTCGGGCAAGACCACCACGCTGTACGCGGCGCTGTCGCGCCTGAACGCCTCGACCACCAACATCCTCACCGTCGAAGACCCGATCGAGTACGACCTGATCGGCGTCGGCCAGACCCAGGTCAACGCCCGCATCGACATGACCTTTGCCAAGGCGCTGCGCGCGATCCTGCGCCAGGACCCGGACGTGATCATGATCGGCGAGATCCGCGACCTGGAGACCGCGCAGATCGCGGTGCAGGCCTCGCTGACCGGCCACCTGGTGCTGGCGACCCTGCACACCAACGACGCCGCCGCGGCGGTGACGCGGCTGCTCGACATGGGGATCGAGCCGTTCCTGCTGTCGTCGTCACTGCTGGGCGTGATGGCGCAGCGGCTGGTGAGGAAGCTGTGCGAGCACTGCAAGAAGCCGGACGGCCAGTACTGGCAGGCGGTCGGCTGCGACAAGTGCGGCCACACCGGCTACCACGGCCGGGTCGGCGTCTACGAGCTGCTCGAGACCACCGACGACATCCGCGCCCAGATCCACAACCGCGCCTCGGAAGCGGACATCCGCGTCGCCGCCCAGGGGCACGGCATGAAGACCATGCGCGAAGACGGCGAGAGGTGGCTGCTCGACGGCACCACCACCCAGGCCGAACTGCTGCGCGTGACCAAGGACTAGCGCACGATGCCCGCCTTCCGCTACGAAGCCGTCGACGCCGGCGGCGCCACCCGCAAGGGCGTCGTCAATGCCGACAATCCCCGCTCGGCACGCGCCGACCTGCGCAGCCAGGGGCTCACGCCGCTCGCCGTCGACGCCATCGCCGCGCAGCTGGACGCTGCCGGCGTCGCCAAGAGCCGCGGCTTCGGCGAGCGGCTGTCGCAGGTCGAACTGGCGCTGTTTACCCGCCAGCTGGCCAGTCTGCTCGAAGCGGGCCTGCCGCTCGAGCAGGCCTTCACGGCCCTGCTCGAACAGGCCGAGCGCCCGTACGTGCGCGACCTGGTCGCCTCGATCCGCTCCGAAGTGATGGGCGGCGCCTCGTTCTCGGACGCGCTGTCGCGCCACCCGCGCGACTTTGCCGACATCTACCGCGCGCTGGTCGCCTCGGGCGAGCAGATCGGCCAGCTCGAGCGCGTGCTCTCGCGCCTGGCCGACTACATCGAGCGCAGCAACGCGCTGATCGCCAAGGTGCGGCTGGCCTTCATCTACCCGGCCATCGTCACGGTGGTGGCGTTCGCCATCGTCATTTTCCTGCTCACCTACGTGGTGCCGCAGATCGTCTCGGTGTTTGCCAACACCAAGCAGAAGCTGCCGCTGTTGACGGTGATGATGCTGGCGGTGTCCAATTTCGTGCGCGCCTACGGCATTTATGTGGCCATCATCGTCATCGGCGCCTTCATGGCGTGGCGGCGCGCGCTGAAAAATCCCGACCTCAAGCGCCGCTTTCATTCGTGGCTGCTGGACGCGCCGGTGTACGGCAAGTTCGAGCGCAGCATGAACACCGCGCGCTTTGCCAGCACCCTGGCGATCACCACCGGCTCGGGCGTGCCGATCCTGCGCGCCCTCGACACCAGCCGCGACACCTTGTCGAACGTGGCGATGAAGGAGCTGGTCGAGCAGGCCAGCGCCAGCGTGCGCGAGGGCGTCAGCCTGGCGCGCGCGCTGTCGACGCAGAAGTATTTCCCGCCCATGCTGATCCACATGATCCGCGCCGGCGAAATCACCGGCGAGCTGCCGGCCATGCTCGAGCGCGCCGCCAGCGCCCAGCAGGCCGACCTCGAGCGGCGCGCGCTGACCATCGCCGGCCTGCTCGAGCCGGTGCTGATCCTGGTGATGGGCGTGGTGGTGCTGCTGATCGTGCTGGCGGTGCTGATGCCGATTATCGAAATTAACCAGCTGGTGCGCTAAAGAAGGTAAAGAAATAATGTTGAAAAAGCGTTTGCCTGTGTTGTTAAGCCTGCTGGCACTGGTCGTGCTGTCGGCCTCGCTGGTGTACTGGGTGCTGCAGCTGTACCAGCCGGCGCAGCGCCCGCTGGCCAGCGCGCCGCCGGCGGCCATGCCCGAGCCGGGCATCGACGCCGCCGCCACGCTGTTCGGCGGCCAGGCCGCCGCCGCGGTGGCCACCAACTACCAGCTGACCGGCGTCGTTGCCGCCGGGCGCGACAGCGTGGCCATCATCGTCGCCGACGGCGCGCCGCCGAAGGCGCTCAGGCTGGGCAAGGAAGTGTCGGCCGGCGTCACCGTGCGCGAAGTGCACCCGCGCTACGTGATGCTGTCCGACGGCGGCGTGCTCAAGCGCATCGAGATGGCGCAGGAAAACAAGGCGGCCAGCGGCGTGCCCGCTTCGCCATTGCCGGGCCAGCAGCAGCAGTTCCAGCCGCAACCACCGCCGCAGCAACAGCTCCAGATGGCGCCGCTGGCGCCGGCGCAGGGCCAGCCCGCGCAGCTGCCGCAGCCGCAGCCGGCTGTGCCGCCGCCACCCGCGCCGGTGCAGATAGCGCCGCCGACGCGCGGCGTCAGTCCGGGCGGCATGCCGGCGCAGATCCAGTAAGCGCGCGTGCCGAGCCACCCGCAAGTTAGCCGCGGCGCCCTGGCGCCATTATTGCGCGCCTGCGCCTGCTCGCTGCTGCTGTTCGCCGGGGCGGTGCGCGCCGAGCCGCCGCCGGCCCCTGCGGCGGCGCCGGTCGCGCGGCCGCGCATCGCGCTGGTGCTGTCGGGCGGCGGCGCGCGCGGTTTCGCCCACATCGGCGTCCTGCGCGTGCTGCGCGAACTGCGCGTGCCGGTCGACCTGGTGGTCGGCACCAGCATGGGCAGCGTGGTCGGCGGCGCCTACGCGGCCGGCGCCTCGGTGGCCGACCTCGAGCGCATGGCCCGCCAGACCAACTGGGAGCAGGTCATTGCCGACCGCCCCGCGCGCGACGAGCTGGCGTTCCGGCGCCGCGAGGAGGACGTGCTGCTGCCTTCGCGCATCGAATTCGGCGTCTCCTCGCACGGCCTGTCGCTGCCGCCTTCGGCCGCCGGCAACGCCGCGCTGGAGCAGTCGCTGGCCCGCCTGCTGCCGGCCGGCACCCGCGACCTCGCCGTCAGCCAGCTGGCGCTGCCGTTCCGTTCGGTCGCGTCCGACCTGCTGACGGGCGAACCGGTCGAACTGGTCGACACCCCGCTGTTTCTGGCCATGCGCGCCTCGCTGGCGGTGCCGGGCGTGTTCGCGCCGGTGCGGGTCGACGGCCGGCTGGTCGTCGACGGCGGCCTGGTGCGCAACCTGCCGGTCAACCTGGCGCGCGCGATGGGCGCCGACATCGTCATCGCCGTCAACGTCGGCACCGCGCTGGCGCCCGAGAAGGAATTGGGCAGCGCGCTCGGCGTGGCCCAGCAGATGCTCAATATCCTCACCGAACAGAACGTGCAGCGCTCGATCAAGGAACTGCAGCCGCAGGACATCCTCGTCTCGCCCGAGCTGGGCGGCGTCGGCTTCCTCGACTTCGAGCAGTCGGCGCGCGCGATCGACGCCGGCGCGCGCGCCGCGCGGGCGCTGGCGGCGCGGCTGGCGCCGCTGGCGATGGACGCCAACCAGTACGCGCTGTTCGAAAATGGCCGGCTGGCGCCGCCGGCGCTGCAGGACGCCGCGCTGCCGCTGGCGAAGGTGGAAGCGACCAGTTCCGGCCGCATCAATCCGCAGGCGCTGGTGGTGCAGTCGGGCCTGGTCGAAGGCAAGCCGGCGACCCAGGCGCAGGTGCGGCGCGCCGCCGACTCGCTGTACGGGCGCGGCGACCTGGCGCGGGTCGAGACCGACATCAGCGACGCCGGCGACAAGCGCAGCGTGCTGATCCGCGCCACCGAGGCCGACTGGGCCAGCGACCGCCTGCGCGTCGGGCTGGAACTGGCCAGCGACTTCGACGACGCCAACAGTTTTGCCCTGAAACTGATGTACGTGCGCACCTCGTTGAACCGCTGGGGCGCGGAAGTGCGCGCGCTGATGGGCATCGGCGACAAGCGCGACGTCGGCCTGCAGTTCTGGCAGCCGCTGGGCGCGGGCTCGACCTGGTACGTGGCGCCGTCGCTGCAGTACGGCTCATCCTCGGGCGACGTCTTCAATGATGGCCGCCGGCTCGCGCGGCTGGGCTACAACGTGCGCGCCGCCAGTTTCACGCTGGGGCACCAGCTGGGCAACTGGGGCGACGTCCAGGCCGGCGTGACCCGCAGGAGCGCCGGCGTGCGGGTGGTGGTGCCGGAGCAGCCCGACACCTCCAGCGAGCGCTCCTACGACACCACCCAGTTCCTGCGCTACCGGGTCGACACGCTCGATTCGCTCGGTTTCCCCAGCCGCGGCTACCTGCTCGACGCCTCGCTGGAGCGCTCGCCCGACGTCGACAAGAGCAGTTCGCTGGCGCGCTCGTCGGTGGTGGGCATGTTCGCCGTCCATACGGTCAACTGGGCCGGCCACGTGTACGGCGAGTGGGCGCACGCGCAGCAGGGCTCGGCGCCGCTGAGCCTGGGCGGCTTCCTGCGCCTGTCGGGCACCGCGGCCGACTCGGTGCAGGGGCGCACCATCGCCTTCGGCCGGCTGGTGCTGGCGCGCCGCGTGGGCGCCTTGCCGGTGACCCTGGGCGGCACGGTGCGGGCCGGCTTCTCGCTGGAAACCGGCGGCGGCTTCGACCAGAGCCTGTCGATCCACAGCAGCTCGCGCAAGCAGGCCGCCAGCGCCTTCCTCGCGGTCGACACCCGCTTCGGCCCGGCCTACCTGGGCGCCGGCGCCACGCGCGACGGCAACCGCACGATGTATCTGTTCCTCGGGCCGATCTGGTAGAGGTCTGCCAGGTGATATCCGGTTGTCACTTGACAACCAATGAGGCCGTGCTTACATTGGAGGCATCGTGGTGCGTCCCGCTCATCCAAAGAAAGAAGTCGAGGCAGCCCTGAAATACGCGGAAGAGAAGGGCTGGCGTGTAGTGATCGGCGGATCGCATGCTTGGGGAAAACTTTATTGCCCTTACAACGATCAAGAATGTCGTTGCGGTCAGTTTTGCATAGCCAGCATCTGGAGTACCCCCAAAAACGCGGCCAACCACGCTAAGCTCTTAAGGCGGGTGGTCGACAATTGCACTGCGCGTCGGAAAAACGCGAAGGCGAACCCGGAGTAATTGATCATGGAGTATTCGTTCACCCTGACATACCGTCTGCCGGCAGACGGCGATGACGTTGATCGGCTCGTCGAGCGACTCGGCGCGGCCGGTTGTGACGACGCCTTGGTCGGCGTGGGGCAACCTGGTAGGATCGGTCTCGATTTTATCCGTGAGGCGGGCACGGCAAGAGAGGCGATGGTGAGCGCCCTCCGCGACATCAAGGGCGCGATTCCCTCCGCCGTGCTGACGGAGGCGTCGCCTGATCTCGTCGGTCTTTCCGATGTGGCAGAAATCGTCGGAGTAAGCCGCCAGAATATGCGCAAGCTGATGGTGAATTCCGACGGCTTTCCGAGTCCTGTTCACGCGGGCAGCACGGTACTCTGGCATCTTGCCGATATCTTGTCGTGGCTCGATTCGAAGGGGACCTACGGAGTCGAGAAGTCGATTCTCGAGGTGGCGAAGACTGCCATGCTGATTAATTTTGCAAAGGAAGCACGGCATCACGAGCAAGTCGTCCCCAGCGACATTGCCGAACTTACCGCTTAGTTACGTTCAAGTTTTACGATGGTTCACGTCACGTGAACGGCGAAGATCGTTGAACCGCTGACGGGAGCGGCAGGGCTTACCCCTGGCGGCGCATCTCGGTGAAGGCGGCAAACTCCCACGAGCGCAATCCCAGCAGCAAGGTAAAGCCATCGCGCTCGCTGCTCGGCAGGCGGCGGTCTCCCTGATGCAGGCGCGCCAGTTCGCCGGCCAGCTGCTGGATCTTGTGCACCAGCTCGCGCGCGCTCGGCAGCGACAGCCGCGCCGGCAGGCACATGAGCGTCTCGCCGGCGCCGTCGAAGTGGCCGCTGAAAAAGTCGCCCACCACGTGTTCGCGCACGTACTGCTGCACCGGGCCGTCGGCCAGCCAGTGGAAGGCGTTCGAGACGCGCAGGCTGTAGCGGTTCAGGGGCTTGAGTTCGATCACGCCCAGCCGGTCGAGCTCGGCGAGGAAGCCGATGCACTCCGGCTCGCTGATGGAGTAGGTCTCCACCACTTGCTCCAGCGTCCAGTGTCCCAGGCAGCAGATCGCCACCAGCAGCAGCTTCGGCTTGGCGATCAGCGCCTTTTCCTGCGCCCCGGTGAGGGTGTCGGCGTGCGGCTGGACGTCGGCGGCGCGGCGCAGCACGTCTTCCATCGGGATGCCGCTGGCGCTGCAGATCTGCGCCAGGCGCGACAGCGCCATGTCCTTCTGGCCGAACATGCGCTTGACGCTCGATTCGCTCATGCCGATGCGCTCGGCCAGCGCCTTGTAGGTGATCGATGCGGCGCGCAATTCGGCGCGCAGCACTTGCAGTACCAGCTCGGGTGAGCTCATGGGAGTCCTCGGAATAATCGGAATGTATCGAAATACGGTACCGAATGTACAGGCTAACGCTTCTTTACACAAGAGAATGGCGGTGCGGGCGGGAAGGGCGGAGACTTCGCACATGGCCTGATCGCGGGTGCCCTTCCTGGGCGCCCGCTGGCGGCCCCCCGATTCCCACCTCCCAGGACCTCGATGCCGACGCTGCGCCGCGGCCTGCCGCTGGCGCTGACGATTGCGGTCCACCTGCTCATTGCGGCCCTGTTGCTGGCGCGGCGCCCGCCGCCGCCGGTTCCTGCCGGCCCTCACAGTTACCTGTTGATGCTGGTGCGGCCCGCCGTACCGCCCCCTGTCCGTGCCCAGGCTGCGCCCTCAAAAGAACGCGGCGCTTCGCGCGCCAGGCCACCTGCGCGGCCGGCGCCAACGGCGCTGCGAACGCCTGCGCCACCCCAGGCCAGCGCCGTCGACCAACCCACCGCCGCGCCGTTCGTCGGTAGCCTGCTCGAGCGCGCCAGGCGCGATGTCGGCAAGATCGACCTGGAGTTGCGCGGTGGTAAGCCGGTTGCTGTGGGCCTCGCCGCCGATTCGCCGCGGGCGCGCTTCGAAAGCCTGATGGCAAGCGCCTTCATCGACCGCTCCAACACGATGACGGTGGACCGCTACCAGTCCGGCGACGGCGTCGTCATCGAGCGGGTCGCGCGCCGCGGCAAGAGCACCTGCTACATGAGCGGCACCGTCAACTTCCGGCCCGGCATCCTCAGCGATAGCAGCGTGCCGAAGACGGTCAGCTGCCCAAAGGGCGAAGGCTGGACGCGGCAATAGGCGCGGGCGCGCCTTTCCGCCATGTCATCTGTTACGATGAAGCCATGACTACTTACCTGACCAGAATATTGTTCCTTGCCGCCAGCTTGCTGGCCACCCATGCCGGCGCGCAGGAGAAGATCACCGCCAAGGGCGTCGCCGACCTCGAACAGGCCAAGCGCGCGGCGGTAGAGGCGGACCGCGACATTCGCGCCGCCGAACCGCAGCAGCCCGAGAAAGAACAGAAGCCGGCGCCGAAAACGCCGGCCCTCAGCGGCGGCGAAACGGCCTCGCAGCGCTTCGACAAGGCAGCCGAGGGCGCCTTCATCGACCGCTCCAACACCCGCATCATCGACCAGTACCGCTCGGCCGACGGCGTCGTCATCGAGCGCATCACCTACGGCGGCAAGAGCTACTGCGTCACCAGCAGCACCGTCAACTACGTCCCCGGCATCCTGCACGACAGCAGTAAGGCCCGCGAAGTGACCTGCCCGCCGGCCAACGCCGGCTGGGTACGCAAATAAGCGCCTAGTCTTCCGATACCAGCTTGGCCTTGGCCAGCGCCCGCTTCTCGGCCTGGCGCTGCGCCGTGGCGCCCTTGGTGTGCGGGCCGGCCGCGCGCAGCTTGGCCGCCACCGCCACCGGGTTGCGCACCTTGCCGGCACGCTGAGACGGCTCGAGCCGGATCTGCATCTTCTGGCGTGTCGCCAGCGCCTTGTTCGCCATCGGCGTCTCCTTTACAGCACGTAGCGTGACAGGTCTTCGTTCTCGGCCAGCTTGTCGAGCCGCTCGTTGACGTAGGCGGCGTCGATCGACACCACCTGGCCGCCCGATTCGCTGGCGGTAAACGACACTTCCTCGAGCAGCTTTTCCATCACCGTGTAGAGCCGGCGCGCGCCGATGTTTTCGGTGCGCTCGTTGACCGAGAAAGCGATTTCGGCCAGCCGCGTGATGCCCTCCGGCGTGAAGGCAATCTTGACGTCCTCGGTCGCCAGCAGCGCCTCGTACTGCGTGGTGAGGCAGGCGTCGGTGGAGGTGAGGATGCATTCGAAGTCGGCGATCGACAGCGACTCGAGCTCCACGCGGATCGGGAAGCGCCCCTGCAGCTCGGGAATCAGGTCGGACGGCTTGGCCAGGTGGAAGGCGCCGGACGCGATGAACAAGATGTGGTCGGTGCGGATCATGCCGTACTTGGTGTTGACGGTGGTGCCTTCGACCAGCGGCAGCAGGTCGCGCTGCACGCCGGCGCGCGAGACGTCGGCGCCGCCCACTTCCGAGCGCGACGCGATCTTGTCGATCTCGTCGAGGAAAACGATGCCGTTCTGCTCGACGTTGGCGATCGCCTTCTGCTTCATCTCGTCCTCGTTGATCAGCTTGCCCGCTTCTTCCTCGGCCAGCAGCTTGATGGCGTCACGGATCTTCATCTTGCGCGGCTTCTTGCGGGCGCCGCCGATGCCGGAAAACATGGACTTGATCTGCTCGGTCATCTCTTCCATGCCGGGCGGCGCCATGATTTCCATCTGCGGCCCAGCCTCGGCCACCTCGATTTCGATCTCGCGATCGTCCAGCGCGCCTTCGCGCAGGCGCTTGCGGAAAGTCTGGCGGGTGTTGTCGCCTTCCTTGGCGTCGGCGGCGGCCGGCGTGACGTTAAAGCCGAAGTCGCGCGCCGGCGGCACCAGGATGTCGATGACGCGGTCTTCGGCGGCGTCCTCGGCCTTCTGGCGCACCTTGCGCATCTCGCTGGCGCGGGTCTGCTTGACGCCGATGTCGATCAGGTCGCGGATGATGGTGTCGACGTCGCGGCCGACATAGCCCACCTCGGTAAACTTGGTCGCTTCGATCTTGATGAAGGGGGCGTCGGCCAGGCGCGCCAGGCGGCGCGCGATCTCGGTCTTGCCGACCCCGGTCGGGCCGATCATCAGGATGTTCTTCGGCGTGATTTCGTGGCGCAGCGGCTCGGCCACCTGCTGGCGGCGCCAGCGGTTGCGCAGGGCGATGGCGACGGCGCGCTTGGCCTTGCCTTGGCCGACCACGTGCTTGTCCAGCTCGGAAACGATTTCCAGGGGTGTCATGTTCATGGTGGGTGGGCGTTAGTCCAGCGTTTCGATGATGTGGGAAAGGTTGGTATAGATGCACAGCTGGCCGGCGATGGTCAGCGACTTCTTCACCACCTCGGCGGGCGAGAGCTCGGTGTTTTCCTGCAGCGCCTTGGCGGCCGACTGCGCGTAGATGCCGCCCGAGCCGATCGCGCCGATGCCGTCTTCCGGTTCCAGCACGTCGCCGTTGCCGGTGATGACCAGCGTCGACTCGTGGTCGGCCACCAGCAGCATCGCTTCGAGCCGGCGCAGCATGCGGTCGGTGCGCCAGTCCTTGGCCAGTTCCACCGAGGCGCGCATCAGGTTGCCCTGGTGCTTTTCGAGCTTGCCTTCGAAGCGGTCGAGCAGGGTGAAGGCGTCGGCGGTGCCGCCGGCGAAGCCGCACAGCACCTTGCCCTGGTACAGCTTGCGCACCTTGCGGGCGGTGCCTTTCATGACGATGTTGCCCAGCGTTACCTGGCCGTCGCCGCCGAGCGCGACCTGCCTGCCGCGCCGCACGCACAAGATGGTGGTGCCGTGAAATTGTTCCATGTTCTGCCTCGTAGTGTACTAACTACCAAACATTGGGGGTGCAGGACGAAATTGCAAGACACCGGGCGCAGCGGGAAGGTGCCGGCGGCCGCGGCCGTCAGTACTTGTGCGGAAACAGCCGCGCCACTTCCGCAAATCCCATCAGTTTGAACAGCGCGGCCACCAAATGGTTCACGTCGCGCAGTTCGATTGTCTTGCCGGCGGCGGCGAGCAGGCGCAATCGCTTGTGGAGGGCGCCGGCGGCGGCGTAGTCGATGCGGGCCAGCCGCGAACAGTCCAGCACCACCGGCTGGTATTGCTCGGCGTAGGCGTCGATCGCGGCCAGCAGCGGCTCGGCCGCGGCGCCGATCACGGCCGGCAGCAGGAAGCGGTCCGAGCGCGACGGCGCGCGCGCGGCGGCCGCATTGGCGACGTTGGCGGGCGCCTCGAACGACGGCGGCGACAGCTCGTAGGTGACGCAGTAATCCATCGCCGTCTCTTCGAAGTCCTTTTCGCGGTTCATCAGCTGCAGCAGTTCGAGCAGCAGCAGCCACGGCGCCTCGCTGGCGTCGCGCCGGCCGATGGCGATGGTGGCGCGCACGGTCTCGGCCAGCTCGGCGGCGCCGGCGACGATCAGCTCGCGCCCGCCGCCGCGCAGCAGGCTCAGGGCCGCCAGCAGGCGCGCGCAGCCGTCCGGCGTGACCGCCTGCACGCCGCCGAACTCGAGCCGGGTGGCGGGGCTGCGGGTGGCCAGGTCGAGCAGGCGCGCCAGTTGCGGCGCGATGGTGGCGTCAAGCAGCGGGCCGAACGACTCGGTGGGGGTGACGCCGGCAACGGCATGCTCAGGGCCGCCCTGCGGCAGCGGGTTCCAGGCCGGCGGCGAGGTTTCGAAGTGGCTGGCGTAGTCGATGGCGATGTCGTCGAACGCGTCTTGCTGGCCGCTGGCCTGGTAGAGGTCGAACAGCATCCACCACAGCGCGCGCTCGCCGCGGCCGGCGCCGGCCAGGCTCTCCTGCAGCATCTGCCGGGCGACCTCGCTCTGGCCGTTGGCGTACAAAATGGCGATTTCCTCGACAACCGGGGCGGTGGCGGGGTCGCCGGCCGGGGCCAGCGCGGCGCCGGCCGGCGGGTCGTCGGCCAGCAGTTCGGTGGTGGCCAGTTCCAGCATGGCCAGCGTGTCGGCATTGGCCGCCTGCACCCTGTCGGCGGCGGCGGCGGCGATCTGCGCCTCGGTGCGGGCCGGGCGGCGCGGCACGCTGCCCCAGGCCGGCTCCGGTTCGTTGAAGATGTCGAACGCCATCGCCGACTCGATGGCGTCGATCTTGGCGGTGGTGGCGCGCGCGATCTCGCGCTGGCGCGCGCGCTCGGCGTCGGCGTCAACGCCCAGGCGCGACGGTTCGCCGCTGCGCAGCCGCGTGGCCGGCCCCGGGTCAGGCTGCGCTTCTTTCTTTCTGAGGAAGGAGAAAAGTCCCACGTCGTTCCTGTCTGCCCAATGTGCGCTGTGTCGCCAACGACGGCCCATCCCGTGACGTTAGCACGCCGGCGCATCGCCGTGGCGTCGACCGGCGCGTCAAACGCTGCGCGGTGTCGCCATAGTGTATCCCATGGGCAAGTCCTGCGCGCGCACGGCGGCTCCCGGAAAGCAAAAAAGCATGCGACAGCGGCGCATGCTTTTCAGGTGGAGCAGCGGCGGTGCGTCAGTCGCCGTACAGCTTTTGCTTCAGTTCGCGGCGCTGCTGCGCTTCCAGCGACAGCGTGGCGGTCGGCCGCGCGATCAGGCGCGGGATGCCGATCGGCTCGCCCGTTTCCTCGCACCAGCCGTAGTCGCCGGCATCGATGGCGGCGATCGACTGCTGCACCTTCTTGAGCAGCTTGCGCTCGCGGTCGCGCGTGCGCAGTTCCAGCGCATGCTCTTCCTCGATGGTGGCGCGGTCGGCCGGATCGGGCACCAGCACGGTTTCGCGCAGGTGCTCGGTGGTTTCGCCGGCGTTTTTCAGCAGGTCTTTTTCGAGCTGCTGCAGGCGCGCCTTGAAGAAGGCCAGCTGCGCCGCGTTCATGTAGTCTTTCTCGCCCATCGCCCGGATTTCATCTTCGGACAAGACACGGATTTCTGCGGTCGCGGCGGGGGTGGATTTAGTTGTTTTGGTCATGACTTCACTTACCTTCGATACGACAGAGGTTTTCATTTTATCAGCTAACTCGGCCGCGTCGCCCGGTTCTGCGAGGGACCCGGCGGGCGAGTTCACTTCCTTGGCGGCCTGCGCAGCCGTCTTCTTGCTGCCTGACGCCGCTGCGGTGCCGGGCTTTGCCGCCTTGGCAGCTGGCTTGGTGACGCTATCCTTCATCTTGCCATCCCGATGTTGTCCCGTCGCCGCCAGGGCGATTGGCATTTCATTGCTACACAAAGCGCCGCACGCAAGGACAGGCGTGCGCCGTGAAACCCGAATAGTTTATACCAAACATTGCTCCAGACCTCGGATAAAGACGTCTTTTGGTAAATTTTTGCCAATAAAAACCATTTTACTGCCACGTTCCTCGTTTTCGCCCCATTTCGCGCCAAGGTCGCTGCCCATGATCTGGTGTACGCCCTGGAACACCACCTTGCGGTCGGCCCCTTCCATCAGCAGCACGCCCTTGTAGCGCAGCATGCGCGGTCCGAACACGTTGACCAGGCCGCCGAGGAACTGATCGAGGCGGGCGGTATCGAAGGGACGTGCGCTCTTGAAGACGAAGGCGGCGATGTCGTCGCTGTGGTGGCTGTGGTGGTGGTCGTGCTCATGACTGTGGTCGCACGCATCGGTGTGCACATGCTCGTGCGCGCCGTCGCCCTGCGCCTCGTCGGCGGTGAGGAAGGCCGGGTCGATGTCGAGCTTGTCGTTGAGGTTGAAGCCGCGCAGGTCGAGCACCTCGGCCAGCGGCGCGCGGCCGAAGTCGGACTGGCTGATCGGCGCGCGCGGGTTGATGCGCTTGATGCGCGCCGTCAGCGCGGCCAGCTGGGCGCAATCGACCAGGTCGGCCTTCGAGATCAGGATCTTGTCGGCGAAACCGACCTGGCGCTGGGCTTCCTCGTGCTCGTCGAGCTGGGCCATCGCGTGGCGGGCGTCGACCACCGTTACCACCGCGTCGAGCAGGTAGTGGGCGCCGACTTCCTCGTCGACAAAAAAGGTTTGCGCCACCGGGCCCGGATTGGCCAGCCCGGTCGTTTCGATGACCACGCGGTCGAAGGCGATCTCGCCGGCGTCGCGCTTGCGCGCCAGGCTCGACAGCGCCACGATCAGGTCGCCGCGCACGGTGCAGCAGATGCAGCCATTGTTCATCTCGACGATGTTTTCGTTGCTCTCTTGCAGCAGGATCTCGTTGTCGATGTTTTCCTCGCCGAACTCGTTCTCGATGACGGCAATGCGCAGCCCGTGATCCTCCCGCAGGATGCGGTTGAGCAGCGTGGTTTTGCCGGCGCCGAGAAAGCCGGTCAGGATGGTGCTTGGAATCAATGCCATGTTGTCAGGTGCCGTGATGCCGCCGTGCGGCGGAAAATAATCGAGCGATTATGCCGGATTTCCCAAGTTGCTTCCATCTAGCAGACTAAGGCTTGATACCGATCAAGTTCCTCTGCTGCCTCATTTTACTTTCGCGCGCGGATGGGCCTGGTCGTAGACGGCGGCCAGGTGCTGGAAGTCGAGCGCAGTGTACACCTGGGTCGAGGCGATGCTGGCGTGGCCGAGCATTTCCTGCACCGCGCGCAGGTCGCCCGACGACTGCAGCACGTGCGAGGCGAACGAATGGCGCAGCACGTGCGGATGGACCTTGACGGTGCTGCCGGCCCTGGCCGCGTGGGCCGCCAGCCGCAGCTGCACCACGCGCGGCGACACCCGGGTCGCGCGCTGGCTCAGGAACAGCGCGTTGCCGCCGTCGGCGGCCGGCGGGCGCACCGCCAGCCAGGCGTCGATGGCGGCGTGGGCGTGGCTGCCGACCGGCACCCGGCGCATCTTGTTGCCCTTGCCGGTGACGACCACTTCGCCGGCATCGCGGTCGAGCCAGCCGAGCGGGGCGGCCTGGCCCGGTGCCGGCCGGCTCCAGGCGGTGTCGAGGCCGGCCAGTTCGGACACCCGCAGCCCGCTCGAATACATCAGCTCGAACATGGCGCGGTTGCACAGCTCGAACGGCTCGGGATGCTCGCGCAGGGCGGCGCCGCTGGCAACGAGTTGCACGGCGTCGTCGACCGAAAGCGCCTTGGGCAGGCTCTTGGCGCGGCGTGGCGCGCGCACGCCGTCGACCGGGTTGGCCGCCAGCGGCTGTTGCTGAGAAAGCCAGTCGAAGAAGCCGCGCCAGCTCGACAGCTTGCGCGCGATCGAGCGCGCGCTCTGGCCGCGCGCGTGCAGCATCGAGGCGAAGCGGCGGATGTCGGCATGGACAATCGCTTGCCACGACGGCGCGCCGGCCAGCGCATCGAGCTCGAGCAGGTCGCGGCGGTAGGCGGCGATGGTGTGCGGCGAGAGCTGGCGCTGGGTGGCCAGCTCGGCCAGGTAGCGCGCCAGCCATTCGTGCTGCGCGGCGCGCGCGCTCATGGTCAAGCCCGCAGGGCGGCCAGCGCGGCGCTGGCGGTCTCGCCGATGTGGATCAGGAAGTCGGTCGCCATCTCGGCGCCGAAGCGGCGCGGGTCGGGCGAGCCGAGGATCAGCAGGCCGAAGGCGCTGCCGCCGCTGCGTAGCGGCAGGATCACGGTCGACTGCACCGCGCCGGCGTCGTCCAGCCAGCGCACCGCCTCGAAGTCGTTGTTGCTGCCGCAGTAGGGCGTCAGCAGGCTGCCGGCGAAGATGCGGGCGTCGTCCGAGACGTCCTGGGCGAACCACAGCTCGGCGTGCGCCGGCGCCAGGTCCCACAGGCGCAAGGTGGCCTGCGGCACCGCGAACTGGGTGCACAGGCCGTCGACCAGCGCGCGCGGCAGGTCGGCGCCGTGGCGCGCCTGCAGCAGCGACTGGGTCCAGGCGTGGAACTTGTTGGCGATGGCGGCGTTGTCCTTGGCCAGGCGGATCAGTTCGCTCATCTGCAGTTCCAGCGCCTTGTACTTGTCGCGCATGACTTCCATCTGGCGTTCCTGCAGCGAGACGGCCTTGCCGGTCAGCGGGCTCGACAGCTTTACCTGGCCCAGCAGCGTGGCGTTCTGCTGGAAAAACTGTGGATTGTCGACCAGGAATTGGGCGACGGCGGCGGGATCCAGGGTGTCGGTCATTGATTTCTTTGCAAGGGGATTCGGGTGTCTGCAATTCTAACCGACTGCGGCATTTTCGCCCGGCAAATGGGCGTAAAAAAAGGCGCCCGCGGGCGCCTTTCAGAGCGAACTGCAGCGATCAGAAACGATGGCGGATGCCGACCTGGACAGCACGGTTGTTGGTGCCCGGGGTCTTGGCGAAGCCGCCTGGCGAACCAGCCGAACCAGGGATGTACTGGCCTTCGTTGTTGTTGTTGATCTGCGCGACAACGGTGTAGATGTCGGTGCGCTTCGACAGGTTGTGGTCGTAGCCGATGGCGAACAGGTTGGCGTCGCTGTCGGAGACGGTGCGGTCGTTCTGGTGAGCGACCGAGGCCATGATGCGGCCGGCGCCCATGCGGTAATGCAGGCCCAGCTGGTAGCTGGCGGCATCGACCCGGCTGTTGAAGTTGATGTTGTTGAAGAACACCGAGCGGATGCCGGCGCCGAGGGCGGCGGCGGTGGCCGGGCCGGTTGGCGCCAGTTGCGCGGCGATGCCCGGCGCGATCAGGCCGTTGTAGCCGTTGGTGTAGTCGGCGATCAGCACCGAGTTGCGGTTGCGCTGGTCGTGGTAGCCGGCGAACAGCTTGAAGTCGCCCATCGTGTAGGAGCCGCCGATGGTGCTGGTGACCAGGCTGACGCGGTCGCCCTGGTCGTAGCCGCGGTTGTGCGCGATGCCGACGTCGATGCCGTTGGCCTTGTAGGTCAGGGCGGCGCCGAGGAACTTGTTGTAGCGGCCGAGGTAGCCGGACTGCTTGCCGCCGTACATCAGCGAACCGCCGATGCCCTGCGGGGTGACGATGCGGTACTGGATCGACTTCTGCGAGCGGATGTCCGCGCCCAGGTTGGTGAAGCCGGCGGTGCCGCCGGTGATGCCGCCCCAGGTGCCGGCGGTGCCGGACTCGAAGGCATCGGCGGCGGCGAACACTTCGTAGCCTGGCGTGTACATGCGGCCGAGCAGGATGGCGCCGACCGGGGTCACCAGGCCGACCATCGCGGTGCGGTCGAACAGGGCGCCTTCAGGATTGACGGCGGCCGAGTTCTTGACCTGGAAGCCGCTGCGGATCTGCTGAAGGATGCCGGCCGACAGCGCCGCGCCGTTCGCGCCCAGTGGCGCCAGCACGCTGTTGAAGCCGGCGCCCATGCCGCGCGTCAGGTACAGGCCCTGCTCGTCCGACAGCAGTCGTGGCTGCTGGGTGCCGGTGTCGAGTTCGACGCGCGCTTCCAGGTTGAAGATGGCCTTGAAGCCGCCGCCGATGTCCTCGGTGCCGCGAAAGCCCAGGCGCGAGCCGTCGGCGATGCCGCTCACCAGCCGCGTCGTCTGGCCGCTTTGCTTCATGATGCCGGCGTCGGCGATACCATAGATCGTCACGCTCGACTGCGCCATCGCTGGCGCTGCAAAACAGGTGGCAACAACAGCTGCGAGGAATTTTGTTTTCATTACATCTCCAAGATATTTGATTTTTTGTAGAAAAAACGAACGCACGTACTAATTCGCCTTTAACCAATATGCCATCGTTCGTGTTGCTTGTACAGAAAGGCCGCCGCGCAAGCAACATCGGGTTGCGTAAAAGACACACAATGTGGCGGCGGATGCAACAAGGGCGAGGATGGTTGCCCATCCCCGCCCCCGGCAGGTTGCTAGCTGGGCAGGGGAAACCCCTGCGCCGGCTTAGAACGCGTGGTTGACGCCGAGGTCGAAGTGGTTGACCTTGGTGGTCGTGTTAGCAGTCACGCCGGTGTTCTTGCGCGATGCGTCGACGTACAGGTAGGTACGCTTCGACAGGCTGTACTCGTAACCGAGCGAGAACTGCTTGGTCTTGGCGATGCCGTCCGGGTTCTTCTGGCCGTAACCGGCGAGGATCTTGCCTGGGCCCATCGTGTAGTTCGCGCCCAGGACCCATGCTTTGGTCTTCGGGTTGGTGAACGTGGTGTGGCCGCGGTCCTGGCGGGTGTACGACGCCATCAGCTTGAGCTCAGGCGTGGCGAACATCGACACGGCGCCGGAGATCAGCTTGCTCTCGACTGCATTGCGCTCGTAGGCCAGCATGGCGGCAACCGGGCCGTTCTTGTAGGTGGTCGACACCGAGAACGGGTTGACCGAACCTTCGAAGTTCGCTGGGTACTGTGGGAACGCGACGCTGCCGCGGCCAACCAGTGGCGCGCCGCTAGGGGCCGCTTCTTTGGTGGCGATCGTGGTGTTGATCTGGAAGCCGCTGAATTCTGGCGAGTTGTAGAACAACGCGTTGTTGAAGCGGTTGGTCGAGTTACCGGCGGTGCCCAGTGGGTCCGAGGTGTAGCCGGCGACGGTCAGGTCGGTCTGGAAGCCAGCTGGCGAAGGCACGCCGTGGAACGGCTCGAACGCGGTGGCGGTCTCTTGGAACGCGGTCAGGCCACGGCCCAGGCGAACCATACCGAAGTCACCTTGCAGGCCGATGCGGCTCTGGCCCTGGAACAGCGGACGGGTGACGCTTTCGATGGTGCCGGTGTCCGGCTCGTAGCGGATTTCCAGTTGGAACAGAGCCTTCAGGCCATTGCCCAGCTCTTCAGTACCCTTGAAGCCAAGGGTGTTGTTGGCGCGCTTGCCGATAGCGAGGGTCTGGTCGGTACGCTTGATCAGGCCAGCGTCGACGGTGCCGTAGATCTGAACCGCTGTTTGTGCTTGTGCAACGCCGGCGAATGCGCCCAGAAACGCCACAGCCAAAAGTGATTTTTTCATTTATTAGTCCTTAAAAAGTAAATCGGAGGATCCGTTGAGTATTGAGACTGCTGATTTGCTGAACACTCAATGTGGTGAACCTTAATTGCTTGTTGCCTCAAGAATGCCGGATTGGTCAATTATGGGGGGTCTGCTTGGTGGAAAGCCAATAAATCGAGCTGGGCTGTTGTATTTTTGAAACGCGGCAACTCCGGCCGGCGGCCGGCGGAGGCGAAATGAAAGCTTGCTTGCGGTCATCCGGCCGCTTTGCGCAAGCTCAAGCATTGCCGTTTTTGCATGGTGGCGGCGGGCGCGCCTCGCTTAGACTGGGCGCCTGGCGCGCGGCTTGCGGGTAGTCGTGGCCGCAGCGCCCATAATGAAGGCCTCACAAGGACTATTTGGATTGCACCGACGATGGCAAATCGTGAAGAACTAGGCATTATCCGCGCGGCGCGCGCCGGCCAGGCGGCGGCCCAGCTGGCGCTTGGCAAGCTGTACCTGGTTGGCAGCGCCGGGCTGCCGCTGAGCCTGCCGACTGCGCTGCACTGGCTGGAGCGCGCCGCCCAGCAGGGCAGCGCCGAAGCGTGCGAACTGATCGGCGCCCATATTCCGTTCGAACTGGCGCGCCGCAGCGAGCGGCCGCTGGCGCGCTGGTATGCGCGCGCGTTCGAGGGCGGGCTGGCGCGCGCCGGCCTGGTGTTCGCCCAGCTGGTGCTGGCCGACGCCGGCGCCGGCGCGGCCAGCCGTGCCGAGGCCATGGCGGCGCTCGCCGTGGCGGCGCAGGCAGGCCTGGCCGAGGCGCAGGCGCTGCTGGCGCGCCAGCCCGGCGCGGCCGTCGCCGCGCAGGGCCAGCCGGCCGCCGGCCAGGGCGGCGCCGGCGCCGGCGCGTCCTTGCCACAGGCCGAGTTCGCCTTGCTCGACGCCGCCTGGGAAGCCGGCCAGCGCGACGCCTACCTGCAGCGCGCGCTGCCGCTGGCACGCGCGCTGCTGCAAGGCGCCGATGGCAGCGGCGCGGCGCGGCTGGCGCCGGCCCAGGTCAGGCTGCTGTCGCGCTGCGCGCGCGCGCTGGAAGCTGCCGGCGCCCACGAGGCCGACGCCGAGGAACTGCACGCCATGCGCGAACTGGCCGCGGCCGGCCACGACCGCCACGCCCAGATGGCGCTGGGCCTGTGGTGCGCCCGCATGCGCGCCGACGGCGAGCGCACTGCCGCCGGCGCCAGTTCGGCCAGTTTCAAGAAGGCGATCCGCTGGCTGACGCTGGCCGGCGAGCAAGGCCTGGCCGAGGCGTGGTACGCGTTGTCGCGCATATATATAAAGCCGGAATTCTCGCAGCGTAACGTGGTCGACGCCCGCCGCTACCTCGAACGCGCCGCCGAGATGGGCTATCGCGACGCCCAGCTCGAGTGCGGCAACAGCGCCTGGCGGGCGCGCCGCGAGAACGAAAGCAACGATGTGCGGGCGGCGTACTGGCTGCAGCAGGCGGCGGCCGGCGGCTGCCAGCAGGCGCAAGCGGCGCTGCACAAGATCGCCCCGCGCGGGCGCGCCGGCGGTTTCGCCGATGCGGCGGCGCTGGCCGTGCGCGCCGGCCAGGCCGGACATCCGTTGCTGGCGGCGCGGCTGGAGCTGGCGGCACTGTTCAACCTGAGCCGGGCCGAAGCGCTGCTGCTCGACGTCCGGCTGGCCGACCACGGTCACTGCCTGGCAATCGACATCCGCGCCAGCTACGGGCGCAGCAAGCGCCGCCTGGTGCTGGTCGATACGGTGGCGCAGCGCCACGCGCTCGACCGTATCGTGCGCCTGTTCGACGATGTCGACGGTGGCCCGGGCGGGCCGGAAGGCAATTACCGCCAGCGGCTGTACCGCCTCAGGACGCTGTCGACGGCCGCCGCCGACGGCGAGCGCTACGACCTGGCCGCGTAGCACTCCGGGCGCCGCGCGCATTCTCCCGCGCCCTCAAGGCTGGCATCGTCGCGAACGCGGGGATCCCATTTCGCACCGTTCTGGTTGGCTTTTAGCGAAGGCAGCTGTTGCCTTGGCTGCTCGTGCAAATTGGATCCTGCGTTCGCCAGGATGACGGTTTCACGTGCGCGGTACTTTTTACCTGACGTCGTGCAGGCCAAAGTGACGGCCTTCGACAAGGGCCGTCTGGTTCTGCTAAACCGTCACTTCGCCTTCGAACACCGTCACCGCCGGCCCGGTCAGGTAGACCGGGGCATCGCCGCCGGCCCACGCAATGCTCAGTTCGCCGCCGCGCGCCGACACGTGCACCGGCGAGTCGAGCAGGCCGCGCCGGATCCCCGCCACCACCGCCGCGCAGGCGCCGGTGCCGCAGGCGAGCGTCTCGCCGGCGCCGCGCTCGTACACCCGCAGCCTGATGTGGCGGCGGTCCACCACCTGCATGAAGCCGGCGTTGACCCGCTGCGGAAAGCGCGCGTGGTGCTCGATCAGCGGGCCGGTCTCGGCCACCGGCGCCGTGTCGACGTCGTCCACCACCTGCACCGCATGCGGATTGCCCATCGACAGCACCGAGAACAGCAGCGCCTGGCCGCCGCCCGCCGGCCCGATCGACAGCGGCCACAGGGTGTCGCCGCCCTCGGCCACGCCGGCCAGGCCGGCGACATCGAACGGCGCCGCCGCCGCATCGAGCCGCGGCGCGCCCATGTCGACGGTGATGCTGCCGTCCTCTTCCAGGCGCGGCGCAATGATGCCGTTCATGGTCTGCACCCGGATCGCGCGCTTGGCCGTCAGACCCTTTTCGGTGACGAACTTGACGAAGGCGCGCGCACCGTTGCCGCACTGTTCGACTTCGCTGCCGTCGTTATTGAAGATGCGGTAACGGAAGTCGCAGCCCTCGGTCTCGCTTTTTTGCACGATCAGGATCTGGTCGGCGCCGATGCCGAAACGGCGGTCGGCCAGCCGCGCCCACTGCTGCGCGCTCAGGTCGACCTGCTGGTTGACGGCGTCGACGACGATGAAGTCGTTGCCGGCGCCGTGCATCTTGGTGAATTTGAGTTTCATGAGGGCGAGTATAGCGTGCTTCTATTTGGCGTACGGCGAAGGCTCGCCCTCTGGCCGGGTCTTGAAGCGCTTGTGGGTCCAGAAGTATTCGGCCGGCGCCTCGCGCACCCGCTCCTCGATGAATGCGTTCATGCGGCGCGCCGCTGCGACCATGTCGTCGCCGGGATAATTCTCCCAGGCCGGATAGAACTTCACCTTCCAGCCGCGGTAGTCGGGCAGGAAGGTCGCCACCACCGGGATCACGGTGGCGCCGGCGGCGGCGGCGATGCGCCCCGGTGCCGTCAGCGTCGCCGCCGGGATGCCGAAAAACGGCACGAACGGCGCATCCTTGTCGCCAAAATCCATGTCCGGCAACATGAAGTAGGGCAGGCCCTGGCGCATCGCGCGCAGGATCGGCTTGATGCCTTCCTTGCGCGAAAACAGCTGCACCGGCTGAAAGCGCGAGCGGCCGCGCCGCAGCACGTCGTCGAACGCGCGGTTTTTCTGCTGCACGTAGATCGAGCACAGGTTCGTCTCCAGCATCACGGCGACGCCGGCGACGTCGAGGCTGACGAAATGCGGGCACAGCAGGATCACCGGGCCGGCCTCGATCGCCGCCAGCGGCACCGCCGGCTCGACCGCGATCAGCCGCCGCAGCCTCGCCTGCGGCGCCCACCACAGGATCGCGCGCTCCCACACGCTGCGCGAATAGGCCTGGAAGTGGCGCCGCGCCAGCGTCACCCGCTCTTGTTCCGACAACTCCGGCATCGCCAGGCGCAGGTTGGTCAGCGCGATGTGGCGGCGCGTGCCCAGCACCATGAACAGCAGGCTGCCGATCGCTTCGCCGAAGCGGCCCAGCAGCGGCAGCGGCAGCCAGTGCAGCAGCCACATCAGTGCAAGCATGAACCTCATGCCGCCACCTGCGCGTCGGGCGCGGCCACGCCGTCGGGCAGCTTGTAGCGGTTGTAGCTCCAGAAATACTGCGACGGGCAGCGTGCGATCAGCTGCTCCATCGCGCCGTTGATGGCGGCGGCCTGCTCGGCCGCGCTGCCGGCCAGCGCGCCGTCGAACGGCACGAAGCGCACGATGTACCCGCGCCCGCCCGCGCGGCGCTCGGCGTACACCAGGATCACGGCCGGCTGGCCGATGTGCGCCAGCTTGGCCGGCAAGGTCATGGTGTAGGCGGGGCGCCCGAAAAACGGCGCCCACACGCCTTCGCCCTGCTGCGGCACCTGGTCGGGCAGGATGCCAATCGGCTCGCCCTTCTTGAGGCACTTGGCGAGGATGCGCACGCCCGACAAATTGGCCGGCGCCAGGTGCAGGTTGTGGCGGGCGCGGGCGCCTTCGATCAGCGGTTTGAGCGCTGCCTGCTTGGGCGGGCGGTACATCACCGTGAGCGAGGTGCGCAGGGCGATGCGCTGCGCGGTGATCTCGAAGCAGCCCAGGTGCGGCGTCAGGAAGACGATGCCGCGGCCGGCGTCGAGCGCGGCCTGCACCAGTTCCCAGTTTTCCTCGACGGCGTGGCGCGCCACCCGTTCGGGGCGGGCGCACCAGACGAACGGCAGTTCGACGATCGCCTTGCCCGATTCGGCCACCGCCCGCGCCAGTTCGCCGCCGAAGCCGGCCCCTTCGAGGTTGGCGCGCAGGCGCCGCCGGTACGACGGCGAGGCCAGATACACCACCCAGCCGAGCACGGCTCCCAGCAGGTGCAGGATCGACAGGGGCAGGGCGGACAGGATTCGGAAAAGAAAAACGAGCATGGCTTGAGGGATGTACAAGGAAAGGCTGTTACCCAGCCAGAATTTCATAAAGGAGCGTAAAATACCACGTTGAAGGATCCGCCGAGTTAATAGACAACTTGCGAAGCGGAATATAAATGTCGCTAAAGCGTCGCAGGCGAGAGCCCTTGCTGCGACAACAAACAACTTTGTTAAACAGTAACGGGAGCCAGAATGTCCAACGAATACCTCTTCACCTCCGAATCCGTGTCCGAAGGTCATCCGGACAAGGTCGCCGACCAGATCTCCGACGCCATCCTCGACGCCATCCTCGAGCAGGATCCGACCGCGCGCGTGGCCGCCGAAACCTTGTGCAATACCGGTCTGGTGGTGCTGGCAGGTGAGATCACCACGCACGCCAACGTCGACTACATCCAGGTGGCGCGCGAAACCATCAAGCGCATCGGCTACGACAACACCGACTACGGCATCGACTACAAGGGCTGCGCCGTGATGGTGTGCTACGACAAGCAGTCGCCCGACATCGCCCAGGGCGTTGACGAAGGCGCCGGCCTCGACCTCGACCAGGGCGCCGGCGACCAGGGCCTGATGTTCGGCTACGCCTGCGACGAGACGGCCGAGCTGATGCCGGCCGCCATCCACTACGCGCACCGCCTGGTCGAGCGCCAGTCG
>JBBRXM010000024.1:0-60800 GCA_038248405.1 Burkholderiales bacterium | reverse complement strand
GTCGAGCTTGACCTGGGCGCCGCGCGCCACCGACGGCATGCCCGGCAGCCGCACGATCAGCGGAATGTCGACCAGGCGCAAGACCTCGTCCTTGAGCACCACCGCGTCGACCTGGCGCGCGTCTTCCTGGCCGAGCCAGCGCAGGCACCAGTAACGCTCCATGTTCTGCTGATGCTCGTTGTAAGCGGCATACGCGGCGTCGAAGGCGGAAACGATGGCGAACAGGTTGGCGTCGCGCGGTTTGAACGGCGCCACCAGCGGCGCGGTGACGCCATGCTCGGCGCAGGCGAGGATCTGCCACTGGTTGACCAGGTCGGTGTAGCGGCGCAGCGGCGAGGTGCTCCACGCGTACTGGTCGACGCCCAGGCCCTGGTGTGGCGCGGCGTGCGTGACCATGCGCACCTGCAGCTTGGCCGCCCAGCCGGCGCCGCCGCCCGTGCCCTGCGAACGGTAGATGCCGGGCACGCCGCTGTCGTGCATCAGCTTGCCCCAGGTGCTGTTGGCGAAGATCATCAGCTCGGCGACGATCTTGTCGAGCGGCGCACCGCGCTTGCGGCGCACCACCGAGACGACGTCGTCGTCGACATAGAAATTGAAGTCGACGCGGTTGTTCTGCTCGGGCTTCAAGCCGAACTCTTCGCGCTTTTTCATGCGCCCCGTTTCCAGCTGCAGCGCCCACTTCCACAGCAGCGCCAGCTCGGCCTTGTGCGGGTAGTCGCCCTCGCCGCTGGCCAGCGTTTCCTCGTTGACCAGGTCGTCGAGGTCGTTGTGGCGCAGGTTGCTCTTGATCGGCACCATCTCGGCGCGCGTCACCGTCGACACCACGCTCCAGTCGGCAGGATCAAGCGTGGCGTACAGCGACAGCGCCGGGCAGGTCTTGCCTTCGGCCAGCGTGAAGGCGGCCACCACTTCGTCCGGCAGCATGGTGATCTTGTCACCCGGCATATAGACGGTCGACATGCGGGCGCGCGCCATCTTGTCGACGGCGTCGTCCGGACGGATGCCCAGGCCCGGCGCGGCGATGTGGATGCCGACCCGCACCATGCCGTCGTCCTGCAGGGTGACCGAGAAGGCGTCGTCGATCTCGGTGGTGGTGACGTCGTCGATGGAGAAGGCGGCAACATCGGCCGCCGGCAGGCCGCCCGGCGTGGCCGGCACCGGCACGCTGGGGAAGCCGGCGCCGCGCGGGAAGTTTTCGAACAGGAAGCGGCTCATGTGCAGCTCCTTGGGCGAACTGACGCCGCCGGTGGCCAGCATCAGCCTCTGCGGCGTGCTGTGCAGCTCGTCGCAGGCCGCTTCCAGCGCCTTGTATTCGATGGTGTTCTTGTCTGGCTTGAACAGCAGTTGCTGCACCATCGCCTGCAACGCGGCGGGCAGGCGCCCGGCCTTCATCTCGTCGACGTAAGCAGCCTGGATCAGGCCCTGCTGCTTCTTCTTTTCGATGCCGGCCTGGGCGGCGCGCAGCGACTGCTCGGGCGCGGCCTTGTAGCGCCCGCGTCCCTTCTTGTAGAAATAGATAGGCGCGCCATGCAGCGCCAGCACCAGGCCGGCCGCTTCGGCCGGCAACGGCGTATGGCCGAAATATTCGGCGCCCAGCTCGGCGAAGCCGAATTCGTCCTGGCCGGCCACTTCCCACAGGAATTCGAAGTCGACGTCGGCGGCGATCGCCTTGGCTTCTTCCAGCAAGTCGGCCGGGGCCGGCTTTTCATACTGCAGCAGCACGTCCTTGACCTTGACCTTGGTGCGTTTGCCGCTCGGCATTTCGACCTGGTAGGCCTCGCCCGCTTGCGACAACACGGTTCCGACCTTGAAATCGCCGGATTCTTCAAAAAATAGATTCATTAGTCAGTTCAGGTTCGTTATTGATGGAGCTGCAATCAGGTCAATTACCGCAGGCAAGAATACCTCGGTGACCAGCAGGGTGCCTTGATGGCGCCGGTACAGGCAGCGGCGCGCATGGTAAACAGCGTCGCCGGCAGTCTCGCCGAGCGCGGCGCGCGCGCGCCGCGCCAAAGGATGGCCGGCGCGCAGGCGCGCAAATTCGAGTTGACCGCGGCGCACCAGCGGGTCGGAAAACAGGGTGCTGCCGAGCGAACGCTCGCCCAGCGCGCCGAACAGCGGCCAGTCGGCGGCGGTTGCCGTCATCGGCACCACGGTGTGGGCGAACACCACCGCTTCGCCATCGCAGCGCAGCAGCACTTCGCGCTCCCACACGCGCCCCGGGCGCACCAGGCCGACCGCGCGCGCCTCGTCGGCCAGGCACAGCGCCACGCGCTGGTGCAGCCGCTGCACGCGAAACGCAGTGCTGTGCGCAACGAGCCGCGCCGTCAGCGAGCCGCCGGCGCTCAGCCAGGCGCGCATCGGCGCCGCTGCATTGGCATGCGGGCGCCACAGCGCCTGGCGCAGCGACGCTGCCCTCACCGCGCCGCTTCCGGCGTGCAGAAGGCGAGCACGTCGTCGACGTAGTCGGGAAATTCCGTAATCGCATGGTCGCTGCCCTCGATCACGAGCTGGCGCGCGCCGGCGTAGTGGGCCAGCATGTCGCGGTAGTCGAGCACCTCGTCGCCGGTGGCGGCGATCAGGAAGTAGCGCTCGGGACGGGTGATCGCATCGACTTTGAGCGCGCGCAGTTCGTCGATGTATTCGCGCCTGAACTCGAACGGCTCGTCCGAATGCCAGGCGGTGGTGACGCCGACGTGCTTGTCGAGGTCGGCCAGCGGCACCACCGCCGGATTGAGCAGCACCGCGCGGCAGCCGAGCCGCTCGGCCAGCCAGGTGGCGTAATAGCCGCCCAGCGAGGAGCCGACGATGGCCAGCTCGGCCGCCGGCACGCCGTCCACCAGCGACAGCGCCAGCGCCATCGCCTGGTCCGGCGAGGCCGGCAACTGCGGGCACACCAGCTCGGCGGCGCGGCCCAGTTCGGCCATCCGCGCCGCCACCACGCGCGCCTTGCAGGAGCGCGGCGACGACCGGAAGCCGTGCAGGTACAGAATCATTTTGCCAACGCTTCGAGCAGGCGCTGGTGCACGCCGCCGAAGCCGCCGTTGCTCATCACCAGGATATGGTCGCCCGGCTGGGCGGCGCCGACGATGGCGCCGACGAGGAAATCGAGCTGGTCGAAGCTGTGGGCAATGGCGCCGAGCGGACGCAGGGCGTCGGCCAGGCTCCAGCCGAGGTCCTGCTGGCTGCCGAAGCCGAACACCAGGTCGGCGTCCTTCAGGCTGCCCGGCAAGGCGTCCTTCATCGCGCCCAGCTTCATCGTGTTCGAGCGCGGCTCGAGCACGGCCAGGATGCGGCCTTCGTCGCCGATCTTCTGGCGCAGCCCGCCGACGGTGGTGGCGATCGCCGTCGGGTGGTGGGCGAAGTCGTCGTAGACGGTGATGCCGCCCACCACGCCGCGCACTTCCATGCGCCGCTTGACGCTCTCGAAGCGCGACAGCGATTCGGCCGCCTGCGCCACCGGCACGCCGACGTGGCGCGCAGCGGCGATCGCCGCCAGCGCGTTGGAGCGGTTGTGGCGTCCGGTCAGGCCCCACTGCACGGTGCCGACCTGTTCGCCCTTGAAGACGACGTCGAAATTGCCGTTGGGCTGCTCGATCATGCTCCAGTCGACGTGTTCGCCCGTGCCGAAACTTTCGTGCTCGCTCCAGCAGCCGCGCTTCATCACGCGCTTGAGCGAGGCTTCGTCGCCGTTGACGACCAGCCGGCCGACGCCGGGCACGGTGCGCACCAGGTGGTGGAACTGGGTCTCGATGGCGCCGATGTCGGGAAAGATGTCGGCGTGATCATATTCGAGGTTGTTCATCACCGCCGTCTTGGCGTGGTAATGGACGAACTTGCTGCGTTTGTCGAAGAACGCGGTGTCGTATTCGTCGGCCTCGATGACGAAGAAGTCCGAGTCGGTCGCGCCGGACAGGCGCGCCGAGACGCCGAAGTTGAGCGGCACGCCGCCGATCAGAAAACCCGGCGAATAGCCGGCGTCTTCCAATATCCAGGCCAGCATCGCCGAGGTGGTGGTCTTGCCGTGCGTGCCGGCCACCGCCAGCACCCACTTGTTGCGCAATATGTGTTCGCCGATCCATTGCGGACCCGACATGTACGGCAGGCTGCGGTTGAGGATTTCCTCGACCAGCGGATTGCCGCGCGAGACGACGTTGCCGATCACGTACAGGTCCGGCTCGAGCGCCACCTGCTCCGGCCCGAAGCCCTGGATCAGCTCGATGCCCTGGGATTCGAGCTGGGTGCTCATCGGCGGATAGACGTTGGTGTCGCAGCCGGTCACACGGTGACCCGCTTCCTTGGCGAGGACCGCGAGGCCGCCCATGAAGGTGCCGCAAATGCCGAGAATATGAATATGCATGTCTGGGTGGCCGGCGTCGGGATGGCCCGCGCGCGCTTTCTATAGAAGTCGAATACGCGATTTTACCTGACCCGCCCGCGTTTTCCGTTCCAGAGTATCATCTCGCTCATGACGGCCATCCCCAATCACGACCACGACCTCGCGCTGTTGCGCGCGGAAATCGCCGTGCGCGCCGCGCGCCTCATCGCCGAGGACGGCGCCGACTACGGCACCGCCAAGCGCAAGGCGGCCAGGCTGGTGCTCGGCGACGAGCAGGCGCGCGCCAACCTGCTGCCCGATAACGCCGAAGTCGAGGAAGAAGTACGCAAGTACCAGGCGCTGTTCCAGGGCGACACCCAGCCGGCCCAGCTTGCGCGCCTGCGCGCGCTGGCGCTGCAGGTGATGGAACAGCTGGAACAGTTCCGTCCCTACCTGACCGGCGCCGCCCTCAGCGGCACCGCCGGCGAGCACGACGAGGTGCACCTGCAGCTGTTTGCCGACAGCGCCAAGGACGTCATCATTTTCCTGCTCGACCGCGACGTCAACATAGAGATCTCGGAAACGCCGCATTTCAAGGGCGGCCGCCATGATCCGGTGGAAACGGTGAGCTTCCACTGGCGCAAGCAGCAGGTGCATGCGGAGTTGTACGAAATGAACGACCTGCGCGGCGCACTGAAGCCGCGTCCCGATGGCCGGCCGCAACGCGCCGACATCAACGCCGTGCGCGCCATGCTGGCCGGCGCCGGCGAACCAACCGAGACCTGAACCGCATGAACAAGAACAATGTCCTATTGATAGGCGCCGTCGCGCTCGCTTTCGGCGTGATCGGCGCGGTGGTCGGCGTCCGCCACAAGCAGCCGGCGCCGCTGACCCAGGTCGCCACGCCGACAGCCGACGGCGCGCCGCACGGCGCCGTCGCCGCGCTGTACGCACAGACCATGAACGACGCCGCCGGCACGCCGCAGGCCTTGTCGCAATGGAAAGGCAAGGCGATGATCGTCAACTTCTGGGCGCCGTGGTGCGCGCCGTGCGTGAAAGAAATGCCGGAACTGGATGCCCTGGCAGCCGAACTGGCCAAGAAGGACGTCGCGGTGATCGGAATCGGCATCGATTCGCCGTCCAACATCGCGCAGTTCGCCGGCAAAATCAAGATTTCCTATCCGCTGTACGTGGCCGGCATGAGCGGCACCGACCTGTCGCGCCAGTTCGGCAACACCGCCGGCGGCCTGCCCTACACGGTGCTGATCGGCGCCGACGGCCAAGTGCGCAAAACCTACCTCGGCCAGCTCAAATTCGACCAGTTGCGGGCCGACCTGGCCAAGCTGTAGGGCTGCGAACGGTCGTTCTATTATGTTCACCGTGCGAGCACGTGCAATTTTTTCCCTTGCCAATACCCGATGTTGGCGGCAAAATGCCTGACTTTCGCGTCATTCTCTACCGTCAACCATGGTAAAAAAGCTCCTGCTGCTCAATGGCCCGAATCTGAATCTGCTGGGTACCCGCGAGCCTGCCGTGTACGGCTCGGAGACCCTTGCCGACGTCGAACTCGCGGCGACGGCCCAGGCCGGCGCGGCCGGTGCATCGCTGGCCTGCTTCCAGAGCAACCATGAGGGCGCGCTGATCGACCGCATCCATGCCGCCAGACTGGAAGGCGTCGAGGCGATCGTCATCAATCCCGGCGCCCTGACCCACACCAGCGTGGGCCTGCGCGACGCGCTGGCCGGCGTGGCGATCCCGTTCGTCGAAGTACACATTTCCAATATCTACCAGCGTGAAGAGTTTCGCCACCATTCCTACCTGTCCGCGATCGCCGTCGGCACCATCTGCGGGCTGGG
Organism: Burkholderiales bacterium; assembly: GCA_038248405.1. Lineage (GTDB taxonomy): Bacteria > Pseudomonadota > Gammaproteobacteria > Burkholderiales > Burkholderiaceae_D > JAFCUW01. The sequence continues at coordinate 54,626 of JBBRXM010000024.1, read as the reverse complement.
GACGGATGGATATCGCTTTGCCATCGACTTCGCGCTCAAAAAGCGTTAATGTAAGTCAACTTCATGCATTTGCGCGGTTCGCCATCATCCGGGCGCGCTGCTTACCTTTAAAACCACAATAATTCCAAGGGGTTTCACATGGATCTACGAAAGCTCAAGACTTTAATCGACCTGGTCGCCGAATCGGACATCGCTGAACTCGAAGTGACCGAAGGCGAAAGCAAGGTACGCATCGTCAAATCCTCCGCAATGCCCCAAGGCCAGATGGTCATGATGCAGCCGCAAGGCATGCAGCAGCAGTACTCGGCGCCGAACCACGCGCCGGCCCCGGCCGCCGCGCCGGTCGCCGTCGTCGCCGAGCCGACCGGCCACGTCGTCAAGTCGCCGATGGTCGGCACCTTCTACCGCTCGTCGGCGCCAGGCTCGCCCGCGTTCGTCGAAGTCGGCTCCACCATCAAGGAAGGCGACACCCTCTGCATCATCGAAGCGATGAAGCTGCTCAACGAAATCGACTCGGAAGTGTCGGGCGTCGTCACCAAGATCCTGGTGGAAAACGGCCAGCCGGTCGAATTCGGTCAACCATTGTTCGTGATCGGCTAAGCACCGTCGCGACTGAGCCGCACAGCCAACGGCGGCGGCGATCCCTGCTCTTATATGCTGTTCCCGGCTCGCGCCGGACTTCACAGAAACACCGAACCTACCATGTTTGAAAAAATTCTCATCGCCAACCGTGGTGAAATTGCGCTGCGCATCCAGCGCGCCTGCCGCGAAATGGGCATCAAGACGGTCGTCGTGCACTCCGAAGCGGACAAGGACGCCAAGTACGTCAAGCTGGCCGACGAGTCGGTCTGCATCGGCCCGGCCGCCTCAAGCCTCAGCTACCTGAACATGCCGGCCATCATCAGCGCCGCCGAAGTGACCGACGCCGAAGCGATTCACCCCGGCTACGGCTTTTTGTCGGAGAACGCCGATTTTGCCGAGCGGGTGGAAAAATCGGGCTTCGTCTTCATCGGCCCGCGCTCCGATTCGATCCGCCTGATGGGCGACAAGGTGTCGGCCAAGCAGGCCATGATCCGCGCCGGCGTGCCGTGCGTGCCGGGTTCCGAAGGCGCGTTGACGGACGATCCGAAAGAGATCATCCAGACCGGGCGCAAGGTCGGCTATCCGGTCATCATCAAGGCGGCCGGCGGCGGCGGCGGGCGCGGCATGCGCGTGGTGCATACCGAAGCGGCGCTGCTCAACGCCGTGGCGATGACGAAAACCGAAGCGGGCACCGCGTTCGGCAATCCGGAAGTGTATATGGAGAAGTACCTGGAAAATCCGCGCCACGTGGAGATCCAGATCCTCGCCGACGAGCACAAGAACGCGGTCTGGCTGGGCGAGCGCGACTGCTCGATGCAGCGCCGCCACCAGAAGGTGATCGAGGAAGCGCCGGCGCCTGGCATTCCACGCAAGCTGATCGAAAAGATCGGCGACCGCTGCGCCGAAGCCTGCCGCAAGATCGGCTACCGCGGCGCCGGCACCTTCGAGTTCCTGTATGAAAACGGCGAGTTCTATTTCATCGAGATGAACACGCGCGTGCAGGTCGAGCATCCGGTGACCGAGATGATCACCGGCATCGACATCGTGCAGGAACAGATCCGCATCGCCTGCGGCGAAAAGCTGCGCTTCCGCCAGCGCGACATCATGCTGTCGGGCCACGCCATCGAGTGCCGCATCAATGCCGAAGACCCGTTCAAGTTCACCCCGTCGCCAGGGCGCATCGTCAGCTGGCACACCCCGGGCGGCCCGGGCATCCGCGTCGATTCGCATGCCTACGCCGGCTATTACGTGCCGCCACATTACGATTCGATGATCGGCAAGGTCATCGCCTATGGCGCCACGCGCGACCAGGCAATCCGCCGCATGCAGATCGCGCTGTCGGAAATGGTGGTTGAAGGTATCCTCACCAATATCCCGCTGCACCGCGAGCTGATGGTCGACGCCCGCTTCATCGAAGGCGGCACCAACATCCATTACCTCGAGCAAAAGCTGGCCAACAAGCCGGACCTGCCGAAGGAAAAGGCGCTGGGCAGCAAGTCCGAAGCCAAGGCGGAACAATGAGCTGGACCGAAGTAGTCATCGAAATCGCGCGCGACAACGCCGAGGCCCTGTCGGACGCCTTGATGGAAGCGGGCGCGCTGTCGGTGTCGGTGGAAGACGCCGATGAAGGCACCGAGCAGGAAAAGCCGCTGTTCGGCGAGCCTGGCATGGAGCCCACCGAAGCGGCGTGGGAACACAGCCGCGTGGTGGCGCTGACCGACGTCGACGCCGACCAGGCCGCCATCGTGGCGGAAGCGGCAGCAGCGATCGGCATGGCGGCGGCGCCGGCCTTCACCACGCGCGCGGTGGCCGACGAGGACTGGGTGCGGCTGACGCAGTCGCAGTTCGCGCCCATCCACATCGGCAAGAACATCTGGGTGGTGCCGAGCTGGCACGAAGCGCCCGATCCGGCCGGCCTGATCCTCGAACTGGACCCGGGCCTGGCGTTCGGCACCGGCAGCCATCCGACCACGCGCCTGTGCATGGAGTGGCTGGAAGCGCATCCGGCGCCGGGCAAGTCGGTGCTCGACTACGGTTGCGGCTCCGGCATCCTGGCGATGGTGGCCAAGAAGATGGGCGCCGGCGACGTCGCCGGGGTCGACATCGACCCGCAGGCGATCGAGTCGGCACGCGACAATGCCGCGCGCAACAATTGCGAGATCGATTACTACCTGCCGGACAATTTTGCGGTCTCCGCCAAGCCGCAGCACGCCACCGGCAAGTTCGACATCGTGGTCGCCAACATTTTGTCGAGCCCGCTCAAGCTGATGGCGCCGATGCTGTCGGGCCGCGTCGCGCCCGGCGGCGCGCTGATCCTGTCGGGCGTGCTGGCGCGCCAGGCGGAGGAAGTGGCGGCCGCGTATGCGCCCTTCATCAAGCTGGGCGTGTGGGCCGAGCAGGACGGCTGGGTCGCGCTGCACGGCGTGCTCGGCAGCGACAGCGTTCCACCAGCGCGCTCAGCAAGCGCGCAATAAAGGCATGGCGCTCGCCACTATCTGCCCTCACTGCCACACCAGGTTCCGGGTCGCCTCGGACCAGTTGAAGCTACGTGGGGGCATAGTGCGCTGCGGCGCCTGCAACGAAGTCTTCGACGGCAACGCCGCGCTGGTCGACGCCGCCGCCCGCCAGGCGGCCGAGCCGGCGCCGGCGGAAGCGCCCCCTCCCCCTCCCGAACAGCCCGACGCTCCCGCGGAATCGGCCAGCGACGCCTTCGACGCCGAAGTGGCATCGATCGACGCCGCGGAAGTGGCAGAAACCGAATCGGAGCCCGAGTATGTGCTCGACTTCGACACCACGCTGATGCCGCTGCCGAACGAGGAACCGGCGACCGAGCCAGAACTTCCCGCGCCGGCAGCATTCGAACCGCGCCGCGGCGATGAAGCCGAGCCGGAGCCGGTCATCGACGAAGAGATCGTCGCCCTGCCGCCGCCCGACGAGGACGAGGTCGACGAAGCACCGGGAGAAGCACCGCCCCAGCCCCCTGTCTACGACGCCGGCCCCGACTCGCTGGCGCCGTTCCTGACGCGCGCGTCGGCCGCGGCCGAACCGTGGGTGGCGCCGGCGCCGGTGGCGGCCGTCTCGAAACCGGCGCGCCGCAATGCGGCCAGGCGCCAGCAGGCGGCCGCCAAACCGGCACCGCCCGCCGCGCCCGATCCGTTCGACGCCGACACCGTGCCTGCCAGCGACGAGCCCGAGTTCGTCCGGCGCGTGCGGCTCAAGGAGCAGACCGGCCGCACCCGCCGCCTGGTGCTGGGCGCCGCCTGCGCGCTGCTGCTGGTGCTGCTTGCCGTCCAGGCGATGTCGACCTTCCGCAACGTGCTGGCGGCGCGCTATCCGGCCGCCAAACCGGCGCTGGCGGCCACCTGCGCCGTGTTCGGCTGCAAGGTCGAACTGCCGGCGCAGATCGACACCCTGAGCGTCGAGACGGGCGAGCTGCAGTCGCTCGGCGCCAACGCCTTCAGCTACAGCACCCTGCTGCGCAATCCCGGCACGCTGGCGCAGGCGTGGCCGCACATCGAGCTCGCGCTGACCGACGCCAACGACAAGCCGCTGGTGCGGCGCGTGTTCACGCCGGCGCAATACCTGCCGCCGGGCGTGGCCGTGGCCAAGGGCATCGGCCCGCGCACCGAGCAGCCGGTGAAACTGTATTTCGAGCTGAACCAGGTCAAGGCCTCCGGCTACCACATCGCGATCTTCTACCCATAAGGCACACATGAACAAGACCACCCTGATCTGCGGATCGCTCGCTTTCGACAAGATCATGCAGTACCACGGCCGCTTTTCCGAAGCCTTGCTCGCCGACCAGCTGCACAAGGTGAACGTGTCGTTCCTGGTGCCGACCCTGCGTACCGAATACGGCGGCTGCTCGGCCAACATCGCCTACAACCTGCAGATGCTGGGCGGCGATCCCTTGATCATGGCCACCATCGGCCAGGACGGCGGCGAATACCTCGAGCGCTTCGAGCAGCTGGGCATCTCCACCCGCGCGATCCGCAAGATCGGCCATGCCTACACGGCGCAGTGCTTCGTCACGGCCGACCTGGACAACAACCAGATCAACGCCTTCCACCCGGGCGCGATGCAGTTCGCGCACGAGAACAACGTGGCCGACTGCGGCGAGCTGCGGGTGGCGATCATCGCCCCGGACGGCCGCGACGGCATGCTCAAGCACGCCACCGACTGCGCGAAGCAGAACCTGCCGTTCATGTTCGACCCGGGCCAGCAGTTGCCGATGTTCAGCGGCGAGGAGCTGATCGACTTCATCAACAAGGCCAGCTACGTGGCGGCCAACGACTACGAATTCGAGATGCTGATGGACCGCACCGGCCTGACGCTGGCGGACATCGCCTCGCGGCTGGAAGCGCTGATCGTCACGCGCGGCGAGCATGGCTCCGAGATTTACGCCGACGGCAAGCGCTTCGACATTCCGTGCGTGAAGGCAGCGGCGGTGGTCGACCCGACCGGTTGCGGCGACGCCTACCGCGCCGGCCTGCTGTTCGGCATCGCCAATGACTTCGAGTGGGAAACCACCGGCCGCCTGGCCAGCCTGATGGGCGCCATCAAGATCGCCCACCAGGGCGGCCAGAACCACAGCTTCACCGCCGCCGAAGTGGCTGACCGCTTCGAGAAGGAATTCGGCTACCGGTTCTGAGCAGGAACCGCGATCCAATAAACCGTCGTCCTCGCGAAAGCGAGGATGACGGTTTATTGCGGCGCCAGCAGCCGCACTACATCCTCCACCGTCAGCACGGCGGACTTCACTTCAATCAATTTGCGTTTATTGGTCAGCCCGTGCGTGATCGTCACCGCACTCCTGGGCACCGACAGCGCCGCCGCCAGGAATTTGACCAGGGCCTCGTTGGCCCTGCCCTCGATCGGCTGCGCCTGCAGCTTGAGCTTGATGGCGTCGTCCAGCACGCCGATCACTTCCGTCTTCTTCGCGTTCGGCGTGATCTGCACCGCCAGCCGCACGCCGCCCGGCAGCGCCGAGCACCAGGCACGGCTCACCGGAAGCCGAACACCATGCCCAGCACCAGTTGCGCGATCTGCAGCAGGATCAGCGCCACCAGCAGCGACAGGTCGAGCCCGCCGAGCAGCGGCACCACCCGGCGCAGCGGACGCAGCAGCGGGTCGTTGAGGGCCCTTACCAGCGGCGCCAGCGGCGCATGCGGGTTGACCCAGCTGAAGATCGCCTCGACGATCAGGAGCGCCATGAAGCCGTACAGGATCCAGTTCAGAAAACGGTAGAGCGCCATCAGCAACACGGTCTGCGCCGGCAAACCGGACAGGAACAGCACAGAGGTGGCCAGGAACACCACCAGGAAGGCGCCGATCAGGCTGGCCCAGTCGTAACCGCCGACGCCCGGCACCAGCCGGCGCAGGGGACGCACGAGCCAGTCCGACAGGGTAAAAGTAAATTGTGCCACCGAAGCCGGTGGCCGGACACGAATCGCCTGCATCCAGAAACGAAGCAACAAGACGCCGCCCAACACGGTGGCAATGGCATCGACGATCAACTGGAGAATACTGAGCACGACGACTCCTTAAAAAAAAACCGCTGTGTGAAACATGTCACACAGCGGTATTTTGCCTGATCCAGGCGCAGCTGGCTATTACGGACGGCTGCTGGTCGGGAAAGGCCATGCTGCTGCAGGAGCCACCACGGTTTTGGCAGGCGCTGGCGCTGCCGCTGGCGCTGCTGCCGCCGGCGCAGCTGCTGGAGCTGGAGCTGGCGCTGGTGCTGCTGCCGGCTTCGGCGTTGCTGCTGCCTTCGGTGCTGCCGCCTTTTTAGGGGCCGCCGCTTTTTTCACCGCTGGCTTGGCGGCAGCTGCTGGAGCTGCCGGCGCTGCCATTGGCTTGGCTGCTGGCGCAGCCTTAACGGACTTTTTTACTGCTGGCTTAGCCGCCACCTTTTTTGCTGCTGGCTTTGCTGCTGCTTTCGCTGCTGGCTTTGCTGCTGCTTTAGTTACTGCCTTGGTGACTGCCTTCGTTGCTGCTTTTTTCGCTGCCGGCTTTGCTGCCGACTTGCTTGCTGCCGGTTTCGCTGCTGCTTTTTTCACTGCTGCTTTTGGAGCGGCTTTCTTGGCTGCTGGCTTGGCGGCGGCTTTTTTCGCTACTGGCTTCGCTGCTGCTTTTGGAGCTGCTTTCTTGGCGGCTGCTTTTGGAGCGGCTTTCTTGGCGGCTGCTTTTGGAGCTGCTTTCTTGGCGGCTGCTTTTGGAGCGGCTTTCTTGGCTGCTGGCTTGGCTGCGGCTTTTTTCGCTACTGGCTTCGCTGCTGCTTTTGGAGCGGCTTTCTTGGCGGCTGCTTTTGGAGCGGCTTTCTTGGCGGCTGCTTTTGGCGCGGCGCTCTTGGCTGCTGCTTTTTTCGCTACTGGCTTGGCTGCTGCCTTTGGCGCGGCTTTTTTAGCTGCTGGCTTGGCTGCTGCTTTTTTAGCGGCTGGCTTTGCTGCTGGCTTGGCGGCGGCCTTCTTCACTGCCGGCTTTGCTGCTGGCTTGGCTGCTGCGGTCGCTTTTTTAGCTACCGGTTTCGCTGCTGCTGCTTTCGCTGCTGGCTTGGCGGCTGCTTTCGCGGCCGGTTTTTTTGCTGCTGGTTTCTTTGCGGCTGTTGCCATTTGAGTTCTCCTTCATCTGCGATGGGAAAAATACGCTACAAGGTTAAAACCCGTCCGGCCCGTATAGGTGGCCAGGCGAATTATTCATCGGCACAAACGGCGTTCCATGTTTATGCTAATGAATTCGGCACCGGCTGAACTGCTGCATCTCCTCACGATTGCAGCACTGCAGCCATAGTCGTCGGATACCGCGCGACGACAAAATCGGTGTTACCAGTGCGCTGTTCACATCCCAGGTTGCACCCAACCGCGAAAAGAAAAAGCCGCCATGCCTGAACAGAATCAGGCAGGGCGGCTCAGTTTTTGCGGTAAGGTCAAGTGCATATCTGTTGAATCAGCGTCCCATTTTGATCGTTTGTTTTGCCGACGAGCGCGCTAAAAATCGGCGCATTCACGTTTTGACAAATTCAATCACGTAAAGTACACGAAAACCTTGTCAGTGCGCAACTGCCACACTTGTTTTTCGCATCCTTTTTTTAGATGGGAGCCCTGCATTGTCACCGACTGCGATGCGACGCGGCGATCAAGCGTGTTCGAAATGCGTGAACTGCGCCGAATATGTAACCGCTTGACTAGGCAAACCACACCGGCATCGACTTCAGGCCGTGCATCAAAGCGGGTCAAGCCCTCATCGCGCAGAGTGTGGCGGCCACCCAGAGACCCCGTACCTAAAGGCGACACATCGCAAGACGCATTCGGCGCAAGTTTCACCGAATCATTGAGCCAGCAGGCGAGGGGCTTCGCTTTTTTTCGACTCGACCGAGCATGCTCGAGAAAGCTGAGGTCCTCTTTCAGAACGCGACGCGAGCGAAGAGCCGGAGACATTTCCGTTGCAGTAAGGAGACGATATCTTCGCGCCCCGTCGCGGCGGCAGAGGACAGCGCAACAATGCGCGTGCACGCAGCGCGGCGCCGCACGCCTCCCATGCAAACGGGAAAGGAGCCCGACTGGAAGGGGCTCGTGACATCATCGACCAAAGAGAGGCTCTTCGACGAACCCCCGCTCTGCTCCGAAAAAATTGCGACTATGCGAAAACCGGCCCCATCCATAGTGCCCTAAATTCAGCGCGGGCAAGCGCGGCAAAAAAGGGCATCCACAAGCGATCTTGTGCACGTCGAATGATATTTAAGTAGTCGGCATCCGCCCGAAGGTTATGCCAGATACCCCCATCATGCTGCCCTATAGTGAAATCGATTGCGAGGATCGGGCAGTAAGGCGCCATCGGGATCCTCGGCCCGGGTGACAACATCGATGCTCGCCACACTCCTTTTTCAGGCTCGGGCATCTCATCGTTTGGAACATAAAGATGACTCTCCGAAAACGCATCTAAGGCGTGGCCACCTCGTTGAAAGTGAAAATAAGGATGGGTTTCGTTGGCATCTTTCGGATCCCCTGCGAGATGACTGTCTATGCGCCAATGGTCTTCGAGTTCAACAAAACCGTGCTTACCCTCGAGGGACCCTTTCACTGTGACTTGGAAATCAGCCTGTTTAGGAAAGGCGTCCTTCTCGAAGCTATCACCTAAAGCAAAATTGAAATGGATTATCGCTTCCTCCGCCTTGCACAGACGCGGATGCAGCGCTTTGTTTCTAGGTGGAGGAATGCGCACCCCGGCGTCGCCACTTAGTACGCGCAACTCTTCACGCCATGAATACTGCGCGAATGCGGCGACGACGCGCAACGAATCCGCCGTACTGGCCGTCGATTCCAACTTGTTAAGCGCGTCCGCAAACTCGGCGAGCTCATCCGGGAAGGCGTCCCACACGCTCACACCTTATGTTTCTGGCGGAGCCGTTCAATGTCTTTTTGATTAAGGCGATGATCGTCTCGGGCACGAAGTGCAAGTTTCAGGGATGCGCAATTCGGCTCTATCCAACTAGGAAAGTCCGACTGTGTCGTAAGGCGGACCGAATTGGCGGGATCCACAGGAAGGTAAGTAACAGGTGATTCCTCGAGCCCAAGACGACAAAAGCGCCAAGGTCTGAACGTCGGCTCACCTGCGGGACCCTGCAGTGCAGCTAGCCCTTCAATACCCGTCGACTTGGTGAGCAGTTCAACACGCTGGGCCGCCGTTTTGCCCGCTAACGGGCCTGACTTGTCGATGGATTTGTACCACCACTCTTCAACACCGCGCGCCCACCAGCGCGGGAAGTGAGAATGAGCAACTCCCCGATATTTCGCCTGCTCAAGCAACGGCAGGAGACCATCCCAAGATTTCCCGCTCGCGTTCAAATCTACCCCGAGTCGAATCGCAAGTAAGCGAATGTCGATAAGAAGTCCATACGGAGCTAGAAATAACCGGCAAAATGCTCCCGCTGCTACATGTGCCGCGTGACGAGCACCGGTCAAGATTTTTGCCGAAAGACCGTCATGTCCCCACCTAGAAAACACCTCTTGATCAACGCCGAACAATTCTTGCAATGCCAGCTCAGCGCTCACGGGGGTCGCTGATAATTCTATCAGAGCAGCATAAACTTCGCTCAAACCGACCAACTGGGATATGACTTCATCCCGGCAATTCTTTACATCATCTTTTAGAATTTTCAATTCAAACAAATCTTCGCTCGATGGATCTCCAAAAACATTCTTAGACAAGGGCTCGGCGGCGGAAAATCGCACAATCGGGAATTCGCATGCACCTTTGGCTTTTTGCTTTGTACGAACGTCTTGGGCCAGTCCTGGACCAGTGCCGAACTCGCCTGCGATCGCGGAAAGGTCAACATCCATCAGTACGCCTTCAGGATTCCGCATTTTTTGAAGTAACTGTTCGCGCGCTTCCGCCGGCCATAACACTTCAACTTTGATGAGGCCGCTTCTCGCCAATTCCGCGGCGAATGCAGAGGCCTCATCTTTCTTGTCATCAACAAAGATCCAAATACCATCAGTCGCCATTTTCATTCTCCCGCGGGATTAGCAATTCAAAAGTGGTGGCAAAACCACCTTTTGGCTCAATCACAGAAATTTCGCCGCCAGCGTTAGCGACAATTTGATGAACTATCCATAATCCTAGACCGGTACCTTTTGCGTGTTCAGCATCATCGCCCCCGGCAGGGGTACCGATGCGCGTCGTGAAAAACGCGTCAAATATTCGCTCCCGATTCACTTCCGAAACACCATCGCCAGTGTCGGAAAACGATAAACGAACCGATTCGTCGTCGGACCTGTCAGCAATAACGAGGATCTTCCGATCGCCGCCGGCGCGCTTCACAGCCTTCACTGCATTCGTGTACAGGTTCAACAAGACTGACGCGATTTCTGCTTCATGCATTGGTCGGGTATATAACGGATCGTAGTCGGGAACCCTAATTTCCAGATCTATTGCTTGGCTGCCTGCTTGCCGTCGAATTCCGTGCTCAAATTGTTCAACAACTTTGCTTAAGCTAACAGGACGGACGTCCCGCGAAGCGCGTGAACTAGCTAAGGTATTTAAATATGACGTAAGGGCGTCAAGTCTAGCAAGCATTGATCGTGCACGCTCAGCGTTTTGGAGGAACTCATCGTCATCGGGCCTGCTATTAGTAGCGACCTCGAACACACGTTGAAAGTCAAATCGAAAGGCATCAAACGTCATGCCTGTTTCATGGCTAAATTCCGCCGTCGTCATTCCGAGCGTCGCAAGCAGTCTAAGCATCGCTACTTCGTCAGCTAATGCCGCCTTTGCTACCTCCGCCTCTTGCTGAATTTCCTCGGCAATCGCCAGAACTTTTTCAGCTTCGCTCACTGGTTCAGCGGCGCCATCGGTCACACTAAACTTCTTGCCGAGTTCGGCGGTCGACAAGACGAATGAGTCAACCGCAGACTTTAGCTGTTTTATGGGGTCACGTTTTGCGACTGGTCTGTTTCCGGCAAACGTCTTTTTGCCGCGAGCGTCCGAAATAGACCCTGCTGCGGTAACCAGGATTGCTGAGGCTAAGTGTTTTAGTTCGGTGAACGCAGGGGTTTCAAGCAATCCTTCTCTGGAAGTGTGTTCCTCAAACATTACCCCTTCAGGATCGCGGACCTCTACAACACCGAAGAAATTCCGATTGCTAATTGGGGCCAAAAATGTCCGCTTCGAATAGATTTGATCTAGGTTCAGCCAATCATCGTCTGGATCTCCGTAAGGCACCACTCGAAAGCCGTTGCGATACAATCGCAGCCCACCGTATTGCGATAATTCATCGCGGATACGCGTGAAAACCATAGTGGGTAACAATTCGGGTAGGAGAATAACGTAATATGTCCTCATCCAAGCGTTACGAAGGTGCTTGTACGGCCCAGGCTGCAGTGCATCAGGTTCATAACTATTAATTGCACGCCAATCCATAATAGGCGCAAAACGGTTCTTTGAAATGCGCCAACTTGCAAATCCATGATCGTCTACGCGGAAATCCACAACCGCATGCATATGATCAAGTATCTCAGTCTGCAAGTCAGCGACGACCGTTTCATCCTTCAACAGAGTATTTTCCCGGACGAAACGAACGAGAAATCCGGGATCATTGGCAGGCCTTTTCTCGACCGGCGCTACGGGAAACGGTTGCTGCAAACGTAAAACATTGCGCCAACAGCGCTTGATCGTCGAATCGGACCACTCGTCAAAGAGATGTTCGATGCGAATGGAAGTTCCATGTTCCGCAACTGAAACCTCTGTAATTTTGACAGGGATTGCTGAAAGCTCGCTACCCTGAGCGAAATCGGCCCAATCTACATCAAGCTTCCACCCCCTAAGCTCGTCACGATGGCGTGTCGTTAGAATCAAGCGGTCGCCTAGCCTATGAGTCGAAAATCGGCCAATTCCCTTGCGCCCCGCGCGACGTCTGCCAAACAGCGGCGAGACTGGCTCCGATACCTTTTTATCACTAGCAAGTCTAAGAAACCCTTCAACTAGGTCCTTCTTTGTCATCCCGGAACCGTTATCAATTATTTCCATAGTCGGTATTGGTTGTTCCGTGAGGAACCGGACAACAACTTCTGTCGCGTCAGCGTCGAATGCATTCTTGATCAGCTCAATAAGTGCCGTCTCCTGTTTTGCTACAAGTTCACGACCCAGTCGAGCAATGATGGCAGCGTCAGTCGCAAAGAAATGTTCGGTAATCGTCATGATGCCTTTCCTTTCTTATTCCCTCTACGCGCTTCGCGTAGGAGGCGAAGCTCCAGCTGCAATTCGCTCAACGCATCCCGCCAAGCGCTGCCAAATAACGCGGGCATTAGCACCTGATCAACGGCGTCAGTGGCGCAATCCAACTCATTTCGACGCAACAAGGTGTCCACATGGATTGCTAACTCGGGGTGGAATAAATGGGAAACAACAATGGGCAGACTTCTTGCCTCCGCAATCTCAAATTTTAGAACTCCGCCACTGTAAGCTCGTCCGATTTTTTCCGCAGCCAGTTGCCCGAATGTAGAAATCGGAGAAAGGAGCGTGGCTGTTCGAACGGGTTCCGAGGTCGTGGGATGAAATTCCACCCTGTGAAGAGTGTTAGTGCATACGAGCTTTGGTGCCAGCTTCACGACGCGGGGGCCGAGATCGTTCATATAAGTAAAAACAGCGTCATATTGCGCAGCCAATTGCACTTTCCACCAAGGATTCCGCTTTTTAAACCACACCACTGACAGCTGTTCGGCCTTCGACACGCTTTCCAAATATTTCGATACAGGTACAGTCAACTCTTCAGGCGACAGAAGCCAAGTCTTTTGCCCGTCCCTAGCTAGATGAAGTAAATCTTGAGCAGATAACATAATACCTGCGATATGCTTGCGCCGTGAAACAACCGGACGTAGGTCCGATATAGCGATTCCAGCATCGAGTCGCTCTGCCTCAGAGAGAAGAAAAACATTGTTCCGCCCGGTTACCGCTCCTATTGACAGCTGGGCAAGCATCCCGAGCGGCTTGCTATGAGACAATAACGTGGCGTATGGCTGAGAATTCGAGGCGATTATTTTCTCTATCGATCCGTCATCGTGCAATATTCCTCGATCGTAAGATTCAGCAGTACCCGTAAGGTAACCTTCAGCTAAGATCACCGCTCCCGCCTCTTCTGCGAAACTGCTCCAATCCGGTTTACTAGTGAGTTCGTATATCCCTACCGAGTTGAAGCTACTGCAAAGTCGGGTTAAAAGCGAATCACCGTGCAACGTAAAAAGTGCAGATCTCGGAACGATGGAAGCAATTCGACCGCCGGATTTGAGGAAAGATAATGAGTGTAGCAAGAATGGAACCCACAACCCAACCGCTCCCTTCGTCTTGAATCGTTCGCGAAGACTATCTCTCAGAGAAACAGGAAGGGAATGGTTCCTGTTAAAGGGCGGATTTGCTAAGATCAGATCGAACTGCTGGTGATTTTTAGCGTCTTCAATGAGGAAGTCCGCAAATCGAACATCTAACTGATCGATAGGCAATTCATTGAGACGTTGAATGGCCGTCGGATCGACATCGAATGCGGTGGCACGACACAATGGCTTTGAGGAGACAGCAATCGCTCTTGAGAATGCGGCACAAACCAAAGCGCCCGCGCCGGCGCTGGGTTCAAGAAAGTTTTCGTCGCCAGTGCGTATCGCCCAGCGCGCAATTGCTAAAGCTGTAAGGTCAGGAGTGTAGTAAGCGCCAAGACTTCGAACACGGTCTAAAATTACTTGCGATACATCTTGCAGATTATGGTCACCGTCAATTTTCATACATCAATTTTTCACGGCTACGTAAAATTAGTTCGTTGAAAAATAAGTAATGTTTTTTGTTTTGCAACATTCCACTTCTGATTAAATACGATTTAAGGCAGGGTATCATATGTAGCAAGGTAGAGATTCTGATGTAACTGATTCTTGGCGCACGTCGTGGAGGTGTGCTACCTTTTCGATGGATGTCCAAAAAGAAAGGCCCAAGTTGGGCCTTTGCCGCACTCCGCGCGCAGCTTTAATTCATCGAGCGTCGCGACCGCGCCCCGATCTATTCCCAGTTCAGCGCGCCACCAGTTTGGTACTCGGTCACGCGCGTCTCGAAGAAGTTACGCTCCTTCTTCATGTCGATCATTTCGCTCATCCACGGGAACGGATTTTCTTCTTGCGGGAACAGCGGATCGAGGCCGATCTGCACCGAGCGGCGGTTGGCGATGAAACGCAAATATCCCTTGAACATCGAGGCGTTCAAACCGAGCACGCCGCGCGGCATGGTGTCTTCCGCGTACGCGTATTCGAGGTCGACGGCCTTGAGGAAAAGCACCTTGATCTCTTCGCGGAAAGCGGGCGTCCACAGCAGCGGATTTTCCATCTTGATCGTGTTGATCAGGTCGATCCCGAAATTGCAATGCATTGATTCGTCACGCAAAATGTACTGGTACTGTTCCGCCGCACCCATCATTTTGTTCTGCCGGCCGAGCGCGAGAATCTGCGTGAAGCCGACGTAAAAGAACAGTCCTTCCATCAGGCAGGCGAACACGATGAGCGACTTGAGCAGCGTCTGGTCGTTCTCGACGGTGCCGGTGGTGAAGGCCGGATCGGTCAGCGTATTGATGAAAGGAATCAGGAATTCGTCCTTGTCGCGGATCGATTTGACCTCGTTGTAGGCGTTGAAAATCTCCGCTTCGTCCAGCCCCAGCGACTCCACGATGTACTGGTAAGCGTGGGTGTGGATCGCCTCTTCGAAGGCCTGGCGCAGCAGGTATTGGCGGCATTCCGGCGCCGTGATGTGGCGATAGGTACCGAGCACGATGTTGTTGGCGGCGAGCGAATCGGCGGTGACGAAGAAGCCCAGATTTCTTTTCACGAGACGACGCTCGTCATCGGTCAAACCGTTGGGATTTTTCCACAATTCGATGTCGCGCTGCATGTTGACCTCTTGCGGCATCCAGTGGTTCGCGCAGCCGGCCAGGTATTTGTCCCACGCCCATTTGTACTTGAATGGGACCAGCTGGTTGACGTCGGTCTTGCCGTTGATGATGCGCTTGTCGTCCGCGTTCACGCGCTTGGCGACCAGCTCCGCATCGGCCGGCGCTTCCGCCGTTTGCGGCAGTTGGCCAGCTGGGGTGCTGGTGGTGTCTTCGTCCCATGACAACATGATGATGTTCCTTCTTGATGGTGTGTCTTGCACGCGTTAGACACGTGCGCTTTGAATTTGTTGGTGCTGCCGGCAGCTACACCCGGGTCTGACCCCGCGGGGTCAGACCCTAACGACGATTACTGGCAGGCTTCGCATTCCTCGAAACCGTCGTCGCCCGGACGCAGGTAGCAGGCGGCGCCGTCGGCTTCGGCCGTGGCCGCCGCTGCCGATGCCGCCGCAGCCGCTTCGGCCGCCGCCACTGCGCCCTGGGCGCTGGCCGACATGCCGCCGTCCACCGCCACCGCGTTCAGCGCGCCGGTCTTGGAGGTCGACTTCTCCATGTGCGTCGCCGCCATGGTGCGCAGGTAGTAGGTGGTCTTGAGGCCGCGCAACCATGCCAGCTTGTAGGTCTCATCCAGCTTCTTGCCCGACGCGCCGGCCATGTAGATGTTGAGCGACTGCGCCTGGTCGATCCACTTCTGGCGGCGCGATGCAGCTTCCACCAGCCAGCTCGGCGACACTTCGAAGGCGGTGGCGTAGATCTCGCGCAGGTCTTGCGGGATGCGGTCGATCTTGGCCAGCGAACCGTCGAAATACTTCAGGTCGGCGATCATCACTTCATCCCACAGGTCGCGTGCCTTGAGGTCGCGCACCAGGTAGGCGTTGATTTCGGTGAATTCGCCCGACAGGTTCGATTTCACATACAGGTTCTGGAAGGTCGGCTCGATGCAGGCCGACACGCCGATGATGTTCGAAATGGTCGCGGTCGGGGCGATCGCCACGCAGTTCGAATTGCGCATGCCGAACTGCTTGATGCGCTCGCGCACCGGCGTCCAGTCCATTGCCGACGAACCGTCCACTTCCAGGTAGCCGCCGCGCTCTTCGGCCAGCAGCTTGACCGAGTCCTGCGGCAGGATGCCGCGGTCCCACAGCGAACCGGGATACGACTCATAGCGGCCGCGCTCTTCGGCCAGCTCGGTCGAGGCCAGGTAGGCGTAGTAGCAGACCGCTTCCATCGAGGTATCGGCAAACGCGACGGCGTCGTTGGAGGCGAACGGAATGCGCATCATGTGCAGGCAATCCTGGAAGCCCATGATACCCATGCCGACCGGGCGATGGCGCATGTTCGAGTTGCGCGCCTTCTCGACGGCGTAGTAGTTGATGTCGATGACGTTGTCGAGCATGCGCATCGCGGTGCGCACGGTCTTCTGCAGCTTGACCTTGTCGAGCTTGCCCTCTTTCATGTGGGCCGGCATGTTCACCGAACCCAGGTTGCATACGGCAATTTCCGACTCGTTGGTGTTGAGCGTGATCTCGGTGCACAGGTTGGAGCTGTGGACGACGCCGACGTGCGACTGCGGCGAACGGATGTTGCACGGATCCTTGAAAGTGATCCATGGGTGGCCCGTTTCGAACAGCATCGACAGCATCTTGCGCCACAGGTCGAGCGCGGCGATCTTCTTGAAGACGCGCATTTCGCCGGCGGCAGCTTTCGCTTCGTAGCCGAGGTAAGCCGCTTCGAAGGCCTTGCCGACCTTGTCGTGCAGGTCAGGCGCCTCGGACGGCGAGAACAGCGTCCAGTCGCCCTTTTCCATCACGCGCTTCATGAACATGTCCGGAATCCAGTTGGCGGTGTTCATGTCGTGGGTGCGGCGGCGGTCGTCGCCGGTGTTCTTGCGCAGGTCGAGGAATTCCTCGATGTCCATGTGCCACGTTTCCAGGTAGGCGCAGACGGCGCCCTTGCGCTTGCCGCCCTGGTTGACGGCGACGGCGGTGTCGTTGACCACTTTCAGGAACGGCACCACGCCTTGCGACTTGCCGTTGGTGCCCTTGATGTGGGCGCCGAGCGCGCGCACCGGGGTCCAGTCGTTGCCCAGGCCGCCGGCGAACTTGGCCAGCAGCGCGTTTTCCTTGATGGCGTCGAAGATGCCTTCAAGGTCGTCGGAGACGGTCGTCAGGTAGCACGACGACAGCTGCGAGCGCAGCGTGCCCGAGTTGAACAGGGTCGGCGTCGAGCTCATGAAGTCGAACGACGACAGCAGGTTGTAGAACTCGATGGCGCGCGCTTCGCGGTTTTCCTCGCGCAGTGACAGGCCCATGGCCACGCGCATGTAGAACGCCTGCGGCATTTCGATGCGCACGTCGCGCACGTGCAGGAAGTAGCGGTCGTACAGGGTCTGCAGGCCGATGTAGCCGAACTGCAGGTCGCGGTCGGCGACGAGCGCGCGGGCCAGCTTGGCCAGGTCATAGGTAGCCAGTTCCGGGTCGAGCAGTTCGTTGGCGATGCCCTTGGCGATGTACTGCGGGAAGTACTCTATATAGTGTGCAGCCGCTTTTGCCTGCGGCACTTCCTGGCCGAACACTTCCTTGCGGATCGTGTGCAGCAGGATGCGGGCGGTGACCTGCGAGTAGGCCGGGTCTTTTTCCATCAGCGCGCGCGCAGCCAGGATGGCGGACTTGTGCAGCTCTTCGACCGGCACGCCGTCGTACAGGTTGCGCACCGTCTCGGCCAGGATGGCGTCGGCATCGACGTGCTTTTCCAGGCCGACGCAGGCGGCGGCGATCAGGTCGCGGATCTGGTTCATGTCCAGCGCGCGGCGCTCGCCGTTTTCAAGCACATGGATCTGCGGCGCCGACACCTGGGCCGAGGCGCCTTGCGCCTCCTTGGCCAGGCGGCGCTCTTCCATGTGCTTGGCGCGGTACAGCACGTAGGCGCGGGCGACATCGTGCTCGCCCGAGCGCATCAGCGACAGTTCGACCTGGTCCTGCACGTCTTCGATGTGGAAGGTGCCGCCGCCCGGATGGCGGCGCACCAGCGCGGCGACCACGCTGGCGGTGAGCTGCTCGACCAGATCGCGCACGCGCGCCGAAGCTGCGCCCTGGCCGCCGGTGACGGCGAGGAAGGCCTTGGTGACGGCGATGGCGATCTTCGATGGTTCGAACGCGACGACGGCGCCGTTGCGGCGGATGATGCGGTAGTCGCCCTGCGACGCGATCGACGCGGCATTGCTGTCCGCTGCGGGAGCCGTCGAACCTGGGGTGACGTGCAGTGGATTGGTGGAAATGTCTTGTGATGTTTGCATTGAGGCTCCCGGGGACGGCGTGCAGTCGTGCTGCAGCCATTGTTATCAAGTGGACCGGCGTCGCGGCTGATCCGTCAATAAATAAAAAAGCAAAAAAATACCCTGCCAACCGTTGAAGCCTGTTGGCAAACGACGTTAAACATGGGTTGAATACGCTGGTTCGAAACCGCTCCGCACAGCTGGAGGGAGTACAAAACTGTGTCGGGGAGATCCCTCGCCACCACTACATCTAGTCATAAGCGTTAAAGTGAGACTAATTGTAGTGCCTGACCGATACACACGCAATACATTTCCGACACCATCGGATACTAAATATTTGATATTTTTTTCGGTCTGGAGGCTTGACATTTTTCGGTGCGGAAACGACGCCGACCAGCCGGTAAGTGAGCACTAACCTTGCATCTTTTGTAGGCAGATCCGGGGCCGCGGCAAGGCCCCGCCCGGCCCGCAAAGCGGGCGCCGCGGCGGTCGCATCCGTATTGCGCTGGCGAAAACACAACAATGACGAAGCGTTACTGCTCCGGTTCCTGGATGCCGAGCTTCTGCATCTGGTAGCGCAGCTGGCGAAAGCTGATGCCGAGCAGCTGGGCGGCCTGGGTCCGGTTGAACTGGGTCTGGGCCAGCGCGCGCAGGATGATGTCGCGCTCGACCTGGATCAGGTAGTCGGGCAGGCTGTTGGGCAGCGCGTCGGGGACGAGCGCGGGGGCCGGCGCCGGCGCTGCCGCCGGCGCCATCGGCTGCGGCGGCACTTCGGCCGGCATGGCGGGGTCGGCCAGCCGCGCGCTCTTGAGCGACAGGTCGCCCACTTCGATGACGCCGTCGTTGGCAAACGCCAGCGCGCGCTCGAGCACGTTTTCCAGCTCGCGCACGTTGCCGGGGAATGAATAGGCGCGCAGGGTATCGAGCACCTGCGCGCCGAGCACCGCCTTCTGGCCGGGACCGGCCAGCCGGGTCAGGATCGCCCCGGTCAGCACGCCCAGGTCGCCGAGCCGCTCGCGCAAGGGCGGCAGCGCCAGCTCGATGACGTTGAGGCGATAGAACAGGTCCTGCCTGAATCTGCCCGTCTCGACGCAGTGCGCCAGGTCCTGGTGGGTGGCGCTGATGATGCGCACGTCGACCGGCTCCTCGGCGGTGGCGCCGATCTTGCGCACGCGCCGCTCCTGGATCGCGCGCAGCAGCTTGACCTGCATCGCCAGCGGCAGGTCGGCCACTTCGTCGAGCATCAGGGTGCCGCCGTTGGCGGCCTGGAAAAAGCCGTCGCGCTCGTCGGCGGCACCGGTGAAGGCGCCCTTGCGGTAGCCGAAGAACTCCGCTTCCATCAGCGCTTCGGGAATGGCGCCGCAGTTGACGGCGATGAAGGGGCGCGCCGCGCGCGAGCTCTGGGCATGGATCTCGCGCGCGGCCAGCTCCTTGCCGCTGCCCGATTCGCCCGTGATGGCGATCGGCGCCATCGAGCGCGCCAGCCGGGCGATCTGCGCGCGCAGGTCCTGCATCGCGGACGAGTCGCCGATCAGCCGGCTGGGGGCGGCCGGCACGGCGGCCGGCTCGCCTGCGCCCGCACCCGCGCCGGTGCCGGTGACGCGCAGCGCCGAGCGCACCATCACGCGCAGGTCGTCCAGCACCACCGGCTTGGAGACGTAGTCGAAGGCGCCCGCCTTGAGCGCCACCACCGCGTTGTCGGCGCTGCCGTAGGCGGTGACGACGGCGATCGGCGTGCCCTTGCCGCTGGCGGCCACCTCGCGCACCAGCTCCAGGCCCAGGCCGTCGGGCAAGCGCATGTCGGTGAGCACCAGCGCGTAGTCGTTGGCGGCCCACAGCGCGCGCGCCTCGCCCAGCGTTTCGGCGCAGTCGACGTCCAGGCCCATCCTCACCAGCGTGATGTCGAGCAGTTCGCGCAGGTCCGCCTCGTCGTCGACGACCAGGATGCGGGGTGAAGTCATGGCGTGCCTTTCATAGTGCGCATCAGAGAGCCCACGGCTGCGCGAAGGTGACGACGAAGCGGCCGCTGGCCTTGCGCAGGCCAAAGGCGCCGGGGTCGATGCGGTATTCGTAATCGAGCATGGCGTCGTTGTTCAGGCAAAGCTCGCGCGCGAGATACAGGCCCAGGCCCGTGCCCTTGCTGGAAGTGGTGTAGAACGGCTCGAACAGGTGGGCGCGTACTTCCGGCGTGATGCCGGGGCCGTCGTCCTGCACGTGCAGTTCCATCCGCCCGGGGCCCTCGCCCACCCCGAACAGCCGGATCGAACCGGGCGTGGCGCTGGCGTAGCGGATGGCGTTGGTGAGCAGGTTGACCACCACCTCGCGCAGGTGCAGCGCGTCGAAGCGCACCGCCGACTTGCCGGTGGCGCCGACCCAGATCATATCGTCGGGCAGCGCGTGGGTTTCCTGGAACTCGGTGCGGATCTCGGCGAGGAAGGCGGCCAGGTGCAGCGGCTCGGAGTGCGGCTGCACCTTGCGCGAGAGCTGCAGGATGTCTTCGACCATGCGGTTGACGCGGGCGACGTTGTCGCCGACGATCTTGAGCAGGCGCGCGTGCGAGGGCTCGGCCAGGTCCTCGGCCAGCAGCGAGGTGGCGTGGCCAATGGCCGACAAGGGGTTCCTCACCTCGTGGGCGATGCTGGCGGTGAGCCGGCCCATCGACGCCAGTTTCAGCTGCTGCGCCTGGTTTTCGATGGCGGTGACGTCCTGCAGGAAGATGACGCAGCGCTCGGTGGCCTGGTCGGGGGTATCGACGCGGGCGAAGCGCAGCTTCAGGTGTGCGGCCAGGTCGGCGCGCTGGCTGCGCAGCACCGGGCCCGGTTCGCCGCCGCCGTCCTGCTCCGGCTTGACGGTGACGAAGGCGCCGCCGGCCTCGCCGCCGGCGCTCTCGATCGGCAACGCCAGCCAGGAAGTGAAGGCCTGGGCGATCGGCTCGAGCGGGGCGGCGTCGGCCAGCCTGAAGTCGCAGCCTTCGCCGGCCAGCGCCAGCATGCGCTGCGCCGCCGGGTTACTGGTAAATACCTGGCCGTCGTGGCCGACCACCAGGATGCCGTCGCCGACGTCGGCCATGACGATGCGGTTGATCGCCTGCTGGATCTTGAGGTCGGCGCCGCGGCGCGCGGCCAGGTCTTCCTGGCCGATCAGCTTTTGCGCCAGCCGGCTCACCAAGAGCACCAGCGCGAAGAACGAGGCGCCGAACACGCCCGACTGCAGCAGCGGCGTGTCGCCGTCCTTGACGTAGGTGTTCCAGGCGCTCTCGCCGATCAGGAACAGGGTCACCAGCGAGGCCGAAAACAGCGCCATCACCAGCGGCGCGAGGATCGCCGCGCCGGCCAGCGGGAACAGGTAGAGGATCGCCAGGCCGCTGCGCACGCCGCCGCCGCTGACGTACAAGAGCGAGATGACGCCGAGGTCGAGCGCGATCTGGGCGCCCAGCTGCAGCATGAAGCGGCGCCGCCAGTAGACGGTGAGGATGCTGAACAGGATCGCCGCGCAGACGTAGGCGATGCACGTTTCGGCGTACAGGTGCTGGCTGGCGGCGCTGACGCCCTTGCTGTCGAAGCTCAGGTACACCAGCAGCACCAGCGCGATGACGACGCGCGTGGCGTTGAGCGTTTGCAGCGAGCGCCAGAAGGTATCGCGCGATTGGGCCGATAGCGCCTGCCAGCGGGCCATCGGCTACTTCGGCGGCAGGCGCACGTGCGCCGGGCTGCAGTAGTCGAGGCCGTCGGCGCGCACCGCTTCGGACGCCGGGAAGTAGACGCCGCAATGGGCGCAGCTGGTCATCGACTCGACCGCCGGCGGCGCCTCGGGCCGGCTGGCGCGGCCAGGCGGCATCATGCCGGAGCCGCGCAGCTTGCTGCGGATGGCCCACACCACCAGCACCGCCAGCGCCAGCCAGAACAGCAGGCGGCTCATGCCAGGCCCCGGTGCAGCACCACTTCGAGCACGAAGCGGCTGCCGACATAGGCCAGCACCAGCGTGGCGAAGCCGGCCAGCGTGAAGCGCAGCGCCGTCTTGCCGCGCCAGCCGCGCCACTTGCGTCCCGTCAGCAGGGCGGCGAACAGGATCCACGACAGCAGCGCGAAGACGGTCTTGTGGTCCCACTTGAGGGCGGCGCCGAACAGCTGCTCGGAGAACACGATGCCCGACAATACAGTGAGGCTGAGCAGCACGAAGCCGATGCCGATCAGGCGAAACAGCAGTTTTTCCATCGTCAGCAGGGCCGGCAGCTGGTCGAGCGCGCCGCCAAGCCAGCCGGGCGCCGGGCTGCGCGTGTGCAGGCGCGACTCCTGCAGCGCCATCAGCACGGCGTGGAAGGCGGCGATCGTCAGGGTGCTGTAGGCGAGGATGGCGACGGCGATGTGCCAGCCGAAGGCCGGCGCCTGGCCCTGCAGCGGCAGCACGCTGCCGGGAAACAGCGTCGGCAGGGCGCAAGCGGCGGCGGCGCACGGCATCACCAGGCGGCGCAGGCTGTCGAGGGCGAAGTTGCGGTTTTCGACCCAGTAGGCGGCCACCGACACCCACAGCGCGGCCGACAGCATGACGGCGAAGCCGACGCGCAGCCCGCCCGGGGCGCGCATGTCGGAGAACAGCGCGGCGCCGTGCAGCAGCCAGGCGAGCGCCGTGACGCTCGAGATGAGCGCGCCCTGGCGGACCGGAAGGAAGGCGCACACGGCGTACAGCAGCGTGGCGGCCAGAAAGAAGTAGGTTTGCATCACTGAAGTTTACACCATCGGCGCAGCGGAAGTACCCGGTGTCAGGTCTGACATTAAGACATTCGCGCGTGAATGTCTTAATGTCAGACCTGACACCAGCGTTTTAAGTTGGCAAGATTGCTCAGTCGACCGCGGCCATGCGCAGCTCGTCGTGGTGGTGGCGCTGCTGCTCTTCCATCACCAGCTGGCCCAGTTCACGCTTGAGGGCGTTGAACTCGGGCGAGGCAGGGTCGCGCTCGCGCGGCAAATCGACCAGGATGTCGCGCTTGACCGTGCCCGGCCGGTAGGTCATCACGACGATGCGGTCGGCCAGGTAGATCGCTTCCTCGATGCTGTGGGTGACGAAAATGATGGTCTTTTTCAGTTCGGCCCAGATGCGCAGCAGCTCGTCCTGCAGGTTGCGGCGCGTCAGCGCGTCGAGCGCGCCGAACGGCTCGTCCATCAGCATGATCGGCGAGTCCAGCGCCAGCACCCGGGCAATGGCCACCCGCTGGCGCATGCCGCCCGACAGGTCCTTCGGGAAGCGCTGGCGGAAGTCCGACAGCGACAGCATCGCCAGCAAGCCGTCGACACGCTGCCGGATCTCGGCCTTGGCCATGCCCTTGATCTGCAGCCCGAAGCCGATGTTGTCTTCCACCGTCATCCAGGGAAACAGCGCGTATTCCTGGAACACCATGCCGCGGTCCGGCCCCGGCCCGCTGACGGGCTTGCCGTCGGCGGTGATGAGGCCGGCCGTCGGCGGCGAAAAGCCGGCCACCGCGTTGAGCAGCGTCGACTTGCCGCAGCCGGACGGGCCCAGCAAGCAGGTGAACTGGCCGCGCGGGATCTCGAGGTTGATGTCCTTGAGCGCGACGAGCTCGCGGTCGGCGGTCTGGAACACCTTGCTCACGTTCGATATCACAATGTGGGTGTCGTTCATGTCAGCTTTCCAGGCCGCGGTGCCAGCGCAGCAAATGGTTGTTCAGGCGGTTCATGCCGACGTCGATCGCCAGGCCCCACAGGCCGATCGTGATCATGCCGGCGATAATTTTATCGGACCAGAAGTATTCGCGCGCTTCCAGGATGCGAAAGCCCAGCCCGTTGTTCACGGCGATCATCTCGGAGACGATCACCACGATGAAAGCGGTGCCGATGCCGATCCGCACGCCGGCCAGGATGTAGGGCACCGACGCCGGCAGGATCACCCGCACGAACAGGGTGCGCTGGCTGGCGCCGAGGTTGCGGGCGGCGCGCAGGTAGATGCTGTCGACCTGGCGCACGCCGGCGATGGTGTTCATCAGAACCGGGAAGAACGCGCCCAGCGCGATCAGGAACACGGCCGGCGGATTGCCCAGCCCGAACCACAGGATCGACAGCGGGATGTAGGCGATCGGCGGAATCGGCCGCAGCAGCTGGAACAGCGGATTGAACCAGGCGTAGACGCGCGCGCTGGCGCCCATCGCCAGCCCGATCGGCAAGGCAAGCCCGGCGCCGATCAGAAAGCCGACGATCACCCGGTACATGCTGCCGAGCGAATCGATCAGCAGCTCGCCGGAGAAGAACCACGCCAGCTTGCTGCCGCCGGCGTAGGGCTGCATCGGCAGCAGGTAGGCGATCCACTTTTCCACCACCGCCACCGGCGAGGGCAGCACCTGCGGATTGACCCAGCCGAGCTGGGCCACCGCCTGCCACAGCGCGATGATTACCGCCGGCACGATCAGGCCGATGCCGATTTCACGCCAGCGCGCGCTGGCCTTGCTACTGGCCTTATTTGACATTCAGGCTCTTCTTGGCAGCGTCGAGCAGGTCGGTCTTGACCCAATCCTTGGCAACGGGCGGCTTGCTCATCTTGCCGACGCCGGTCTTGGCCATGATGTCGGTGGTGATCTGGATGTGCTCGGGCGTGACGTCGTACGTGTAGGCCGAGTTGCCCATCGCGTCGTTGAAGTCGTCGGTCGTGATCTGGCCCTTGAACACCGTTTCACGCACGTATTTCTCGGCCAGCGGCTTGTTGTCGATGAAGGTCTTGGTCGCTTCGACGAAGCACTTCATGAACTTCTCGGCCAGGCCGCGTTTTTCCTTGTAGAACTTCTCGGTCATCACCATGGTCCGTACCGGCTCGCCGATCGGGGTGTCGTAGGGCTTGATCACTTCGACGCCGAAGTTCTTGTTGATCGCCTGCGAGGACTGCGGCTCGGACTGCATCATGGCGTCGATGTTCTTGCCCAGCAAGGCGGCGTTGAGGTCGGGATAGGACAGGTAGATCAGCTGCACGTCCTTGCCGGGCGCGCTGTCGGCGGACAGGCCGAATTTCTGCAGCTCGGCCATCAGGAGTACTTCCTGGATGGCGCCGCGGGTGACGCCCACTTTCTTGCCCTTGA
The DNA here is from genome assembly GCA_038248405.1 of Burkholderiales bacterium. Classification (GTDB taxonomy): domain Bacteria; phylum Pseudomonadota; class Gammaproteobacteria; order Burkholderiales; family Burkholderiaceae_D; genus JAFCUW01. Next base: position 29,279 of record JBBRXM010000024.1, on the reverse strand, counting down.
GGTCCTTGACGGTCTTGATGCCCAGTTCCGGGCGGGCCACCAGGCGCGCGCCGCCCTTGGCGAAGCCGGCCACGACGAAGATCGGCGCCCCGCTGGCGCGGCCGGAAATGGCGGCCTCGGAGGCGGTGGTGGCGACGTCGAGCTCACCGGCGATGACTGCCTGCATCGCATCGAGGCCCTTGGCAAAGATCTTCTCTTCGACCTTGATGCCGCATTTCGGTGCGATTTCCTTGATATACGAGACGGCGCCGTAGTGGGCGAACTTGAGGTTGCCAAGGCGGACCACTTCCTGCGCCTGCGCGCCGCCGGCTACCAGCATCGCGGCGATGGCGATGGTCTTGCAGATCATGTTGTTTGTCATGCTGTCTCCCTGTGGTTTTTAGTTAGATTGTTGCCGCTGCTGCATTATGCATTCAAAACACGTTTTTCTATTGCTTTTCGAACCGCAAAGAGCATGGCGGCCTTCCCGGGCCGCTTGAAGGAATTACAAGATTATTGAATGGAAAGGCTAACCCGGCGCCGCGACTGTGTCAAACCCGGCGTCAGCCGTCCAGGTAGCGTTTGAAGATCGCCGCGTAGCGGCCGCTCTTGCGCAGGTGGGCAAGGCCGGCATTGAAGTCGTCACGCACCGCGGCGCTGCGAAACACCGGCCGGTAGGCGCGCGGGTCGGCCGCCGGCAAGGGGTGGACATCGACCGGCGGCATGCGAAAGTCCGGATCGGCCTTCTGCTGCTGGCGCGCATGATAGGTGAAGATAGTGCGGTCCGACACCACCACATCGTAGCGCCCCAGCGTCAGCAGCAGCGGCTGCACCGCCTGGTTGTTGTGTTCGACGTAACGTCGCTTGTGGTCCAGCTGGCCCAGCCAGACGGGATAGCGCCGGGCCGCGCCGACGAAGGACATCACCCACAGCTTGCCGAGGTCGGCCGGGCGCCTGAGCGAGAGACGGCGGCTCGCCAGCGTAAACAGGACGTTGTCGTAGAGGACAGGCGGGTCGCCGTAGCGGCCGCCGGCAGGCCCCATGTCCTGGCCGACGTCCATCATGATGGACGTCGGCCTTGCCGCCGGTGAAGGTGACGGGGATGCGCCCCATCGGCATGAACAGCGGCTGCAGCACGTGGCCGCGGTAGGCCAGCGCCTCGCGCACGATGTCCACCTCGATGCCGGCGGCGCTGTCGGCTAATATATAAGGCGGCAGGTTGTCGCCGAACGCCATGCGCACCGTTTCGGCGGCGGCCGGCAGCGGCAGTGTGACCAACAGCAGTAAAAGTCGAACGAACATTTGGATCCGCATTCTGTTGCCGCCAACGCCGGCATTGCGCTACGGCAATAGCCGCGGGGCGATGGTAACAGCATCTGCCATACCGGCGCGCCACGATGAGGTAAAATGCTGGTCACCGCCTGGCGCCACGCCGGGCTCGTCCAAGTCTTCCTCCAGGTCCGCCATGCTAGATAACTTAACCCAACGCCTTGCCAAGGTCGTCAAGACGATGCGCGGTGAGGCGCGTCTGACCGAAGCCAATACCGCCGACATGCTGCGCGAAGTGCGCCTGGCGCTGCTCGAGGCCGACGTCGCCCTGCCGGCGGTGCGCGAATTCATCGGCCGCGTCAAGGAAAAGGCGCTCGGCGAAGAAGTCATCGGTTCGCTCAGTCCCGGCCAGGCCCTGGTCGGCGTGGTGCAGAAGGAGCTGGCCGCGCTGATGGGCGCCGACCTCGGCCCCGAAGCGTCGCAGCTGAGCTTCGCGCAGCAGCCGCCGGCGATCATCCTGATGGCCGGCCTGCAGGGCGTCGGCAAGACCACCACCGTCGGCAAGCTCGCCAAGTACCTGCGCGAAGAGAAGAAAAAGAAAGTGCTGACCGTCTCGGCCGACGTCTACCGTCCCGCCGCGATCGCCCAGCTCGAAGCGGTGACCAAACAGGTCGGCGCCGACTTCTTCCCCAGCTCGTCCACCGACAAGCCGGTCGACATCGCCCTCGCCGCGCTCGACTGGGCCAAGAAGCATTACCACGACGTGCTCATCATCGACACCGCCGGCCGCCTCGGCATCGACGAAGCGATGATGCAGGAAATTTCGGCGGTGCACGCCGCCGTCAAGCCGATCGAGACGCTGTTCGTGGTCGACGCCATGCTCGGCCAGGATGCCATCAACACCGCCAAGGCCTTCAACGATGCGCTGCCGCTGACCGGCATCGTGCTCACCAAGCTCGACGGCGACTCGCGCGGCGGCGCCGCGCTGTCGGTACGCCACATCACCGGCAAGCCGATCAAGTTCGCCGGCGTGTCCGAAAAGCTCGACGGCCTCGAAGCGTTCGACGCCCAGCGCATGGCCAACCGCATCCTCGGCATGGGCGACATCCTGGCGCTGGTGGAAGAAGCGCGCAAGGGCGTCGACGTCAAGGCGGCGGCGGACCTGGCCAACAAGATCAAGGTCGGCGGCAAGTTCGACATGAACGACTTCAAGTCGCAACTGGGCCAGATGAAGAAGATGGGCGGCATGGCCAGCCTGGTCGACAAGCTGCCGGCCCAGTTCCAGCAGGCCGCCGGCGGCGCCAACATGGACCAGGCCGACAAGCAGGTGCGGCGCATGTGCGGCATCATCGATTCGATGACCCCGCAAGAGCGCGCCAAGCCGGAACTGATCAAGGCCACCCGCAAGCGCCGCATCGCTGCCGGCGCCGGCGTCCAGGTGCAGGAAGTCAACCGCATGCTGGCGCAATTCGACCAGATGCAGAGCATGATGAAAAAGCTCAAGGGCGGCGGCATGATGAAGATGATGCGCGGAATGAAAGGCATGATGCCTGGCATGCGCTAAAACGCTGCAATTGCATCGCAATAAAAAGCCGGCGCGCGGAACTTCGCGGCCGGCTTTTTTTATTCAATTCCCTCCCATGGCAAGCCCGGCGGGCGGCTAGGGGCCGCGGAAGCGTCTATTTCGCTTCTATAAGAGTGAAAAATGTTGAAAAAGACTTGCAACAACAGTAAAACCCCACCAATATAAGCCGTGCGATCAATTGCGCAATTTCCCATGTGTTCGTTAAGGAGGCTCGAAGATGGCAACAGCCAAAAAAACCCCAGCAGCAGCTCCAGCAAAAAAAGCGGCAGCCAAGCCAGCAGCGGCAGCAAAGCCAGCAGCTAAGAAAGCAGCTCCAGCAAAGGCGGCGGCCCCAAAAGCAGCCGCAGCGAAAAAAGCACCAGCCGCACCACGCAAGCCTAACGCCGCCTTCATGAAGGCGATGACTCCGTCCAGCACCCTGGCCGCAGTGGTCGGCGCGACGCCGCTGCCACGCACCGAAGTCACCAAAAAAGTGTGGGACTATATTAAAAAGCTCGATCTGCAAGACGCTGCAAACCGTCGCATGATCAATGCCGACGACAAGCTCAAAGCAGTCTTCGGCGGCAAAGCTCAGGTATCCATGTTCGAAATGACGAAACTCATTTCCGATCATCTGAAATAAATTCGACTCAGGTTGTGATGACCGAATTGAAAAAGGCCCCGGTTGCAAAACCGGGGCCTTTTGTTTTAATGCGTTGATTCGGGGTTAATTAATAAGTTGAAAACTGTGGTGTGCCGCGAAATGGGATTCCCGCGTGCGCGGGAATGACGGTATTACAGCCAACAATCTTTGAAACGTCGTGCTCGCCATTGGCGAACCCGACTTCCCGCGCAGGCGGGAACCCCATTTCAGCGCGCAGCCTCCGGCCCCATCTCCCACTTCTTCCACGCCGCCAGCACTGCGTTCGGATACTCCGGCCGCCCGCGGCTGCCGTTGTAGCGGCCCAGCGCCAGGTACAGGTTGCCGGCCTCCATCTCGACGTACATGCGCAAGATGGCGCAGCCGTAGCGCAGGTTCGTTTGCATGTGGAACAGCTTGCTGCGGTCGCTGTCGCCGATCACCTTGGTCCAGAACGGCATCACCTGCATGTAGCCGCGCGCGCCCACCATCGACACGGCGTACTTGCGGTAGGCCGACTCGACCTGGATCAGCCCCAGCACCAGCCCCGGATCGAGCCCGGCGCGGGTAGCCTCGTACCAGGCGGTCTCGAGGAATTCGGTGCGCACCTGCGCGTCCGGCAGCTTGCGCTTGAGGCGCTCGGACATCAGCGCCAGCCATTGCTGGTAGCGCAGCCGCGCCGCCTCGTCGCGAAACACCGGCTGCGGCGAGCGCGCGTCCTTGATGGCGTTGGCCAGCGCCAGGCGCACCGAGTCGGCCAGTGCTTCCTCCTTCTGGTTGCCGGCGTGGGCGGCGCCGGCAGCCAGCCCGGCCGCCAGCACGGCCGCCAGCACCCTCGCGACCAGCCGCGTCACCGGGCTCACTGGCTCAGCTTGCCCTTGATGAACTCGACCATGCCGGCAACCGGCACGGCGGTGGCCTCGGCGTCGCGCCGGCCCTGGTACTCGAGGTTGCCTTCCTTGAGGCCGCGCTCGCCGATCACCACGCGGTGCGGCACGCCGATCAGCTCCCAGTCGGCGAACATGGCGCCCGGACGCAGGCCGCGGTCGTCGACGATGACGTCCACGCCTGCCGCCAGCAGATCGGCGTACAGCTTCTCCACTTCGGCCTTGACCATCTCGCTGCGGTCCATGCCCATCGGGCACAGCACCACTTCGAACGGCGCGATCGACGTCGGCCAGACGATGCCCTTGTCGTCGAAGTTCTGCTCGATCGCCGCGCCCAGGATGCGGGTCACGCCGATGCCGTAGCAGCCCATCTGCAGCGGCGCCGGCTTGCCGTTTTCGTCCAGGAACGTCGCCTTCATGCTTTCCGAATAGGCAGTGCCAAGCTGGAACACGTGGCCCACTTCGATGCCGCGCTCGATCGCCAGCACGCCCTTGCCGTCCGGCGAGGCGTCGCCCTCGACCACGTTGCGCAGGTCGGCAACGAGCATCGGCTCGGCGACGTCACGGCCCCAGTTGGCGCCCGTGAAGTGGAAATCCTTCTCGTTGGCGCCGCAGACGAAGTCGGCCATGTTGGCCACCGTGCGGTCGGCAACGACGTTGACTTTTTCCTTGGTGCCGATCGGGCCCAGGTAGCCGGGCAGCGTGCCGTAGCACAGCAGGATTTCGGCTTCGGTGGCGAAGCGGTGCCCCGCCAGGCCAGGCACCTTGGCCACCTTGACGTCGTTCAGTTCATGGTCGCCGCGCAGCAGCAGCATCCAGTTTTCGGTCACTTTCTTGCCGCCCTCTTCCTTTTCGACCGTCAGCGCGATCGTCTTGACCGTCTGCGACAGCGGGATATTCAGCAAGGCGGCGACCTGCTCGCACTTGGTGGTGCCGGGGGTGGAGGTCTTGGTCAGCGGCTGGCCTGGCGCCGGACGGCTGTCGGCCAGCGGCATCGCCTCGGCCGCTTCCATGTTGGCGGCGAAGTCCGACGTCGGGCAGTACACCAGCGCGTCCTCGCCGGTGCTGGCGATGACGTGGAACTCGTGCGAGCCGGTGCCGCCGATGGCGCCGTTGTCGGCCGCCACCGCGCGGAACTTGAGGCCGAAGCGGGTGAAGATGGCGGTGTAGGCGTCGAACATGACCTTGTAGGACGCCTGCATGCCGGCCAGGTCGCGGTCGAACGAGTAGGCGTCCTTCATGGTGAACTCGCGCCCGCGCATCAGGCCGAAGCGGGGCCGGCGCTCGTCGCGGAACTTGGTCTGGATATGGTAGAAGTTCAGCGGCAGCTGGCGGTAGGACTTGATCTCGGTGCGCACGACGTCGGTGATGACTTCCTCGGACGTCGGCTGGATCGCGTATTCGCGGCCGTGGCGGTCCTTGACGCGCATCAGTTCGGGGCCCATCTTGTCCCAGCGGCCGGTTTCCTGCCACAGCTCGGCCGGCTGGACCAGCGGCATCAGCAGTTCGATGCCGCCCGCCTTATTCATCTCGTCGCGAATGATCGCCTCGACCTTGCGGATCACCCGCAGGCCGGTCGGCATGTAGGTATAAATGCCGGAACCGAGGCGCTTGATCATCCCCGCGCGCATCATCAGCTGGTGGCTGACGATCTCGGCGTCGGACGGCGCTTCTTTTTGAGTTGAAATAAAAAATCGGGAGGCACGCATATCGATGAATTCTTTTTAAAAAGAGAGAGTTATAATCAACCTAATTTTAAAGGATTAGCTGGCCGATGCGTCCAATCTTTATACAAATGGGTCCGATTAAGCCGTCCCCGCCGTTTTCGCGCGTCGAAAACCTGGTGGGTGCGGGGATTTGTGGGTAAAAAAATAAGAGGCACGCGCTGGCAGAAAGTTTCGAGAGGTGCACTATGCTCGACCGTGAAGGGTTTCGGCCCAACGTCGGCATCATCCTGCTGAACGCCCAGAACGAGGTGTGGTGGGGCAAGCGGGTGCGCGAGCACTCGTGGCAGTTCCCGCAAGGGGGAATCAAGTACGGGGAGACGCCCGAGCAGGCCATGTACCGCGAGCTGGAAGAGGAAATCGGCTTGCGGCAGGAACACGTCAAGATCGTGGGCCGCACCCGCGACTGGCTGCGCTATGAGGTGCCCGACCATTTCATCAAGCGTGAAATTCGCGGGCATTACCGTGGGCAAAAGCAAATCTGGTTCCTGCTGCGCATGGTCGCGCGCGACAACGACGTCAACCTGCGCCTGACCGACCACCCCGAGTTCGACGCCTGGCGCTGGCACGAATACTGGGTGCCGCTGGACTGCGTGATCGAGTTCAAGCGCGACGTCTACCAGCGCGCGCTGCAGGAACTGTCGCGTTTCCTGACCTGGCCGGCTGCCGGCGGGCACACGCACGAGCGGCGCCACACCGCGCGCTACCTGCGCCAGCCGCATGCGCCGCGGCAGGCGGCGGCCGAACCGGACGCCGTCAGCGCCGCGCCGGACTGCGCGCCGGCGCCCCAGCTGCTGCTGTCGCCGGCGAAGGAATAGCGCACAACGAAGACCGGCCTCCAGCGCCGGTCTTTTTTTTCAGCAATATTAGTATTCACTCAATCCGGCGCGCTAGAATCGCGCATGCCTACCCTCTCCCTGCGCCGCGCCCTGCCGCTGGCATTCCTGCTCGGCGCCGCCGCCGTCCACGCCGCCGACGCGCCGGCCACCTGCCAGTACGTCAACGTCGCCACCGTGCCGCTGCGCTACCTGGGCCACGACTTCCATCCCGCGGCGGACGGCGTCATCGACGGCACGCCGGCGCCGATGCTGATCGATACCGGCTCCGGGCGCAGCTACCTGACGCAGCGCGCGGTGAAACGCCTCGACCTGCCGCTGGGCATGACGGGCGAATACGTCACCGGCATGGGCGGCGCCAGCCGCGTGTACCGCGCGCGCGTCAAGGAGTTCGTCGTCGGCCCGACCGCCATCCGCAACCGCTACCTGTACGTGATCGGCGAAACCGGTGCGCCGCAGCCCTTCGACGCCATCGCCGGCGCCGACTTCCTGTTTCAGGCCGACTTCGAGCTGTCGCTGTCCGAAAAGGCCTTGCGCTTTTTCCGCGGCGTCAACTGCGCCGGCAGCCACCTGGGCTACTGGAGCGACGACACCTATGCCGTGCCGACCAGCGCCGGCGACGGCGCCAGCCGCAACCCCACCTTCACGGTCGAACTGAACGGCGTCAAGCTCGACGCCATCATCGATAGCGGCGCCGCCAGCAGTTTCGTGTTCGACAGCGCCGCGAAAAAGGCCGGCGTCGGCACCGACTCGCCCGGCACGCGCAGGACGCAGGACTCGGTCGGCGTCGGCAGCGCACGGGCGGCGCACTGGCGCGCCGTATTTTCCACCTTCAAGATCGGCGGCGAAACCATCCACGATGCCGAACTGGGCATCTCGGCCAAGCCGGAGGAGGGCCGCTTGCCGGCCGATATCCTGCTCGGCGCCGACTTCCTGCGCACCCACCGGGTGCTGTTCGCCAACAGCCAGAACAAGCTGTACATCTCCTACCTCGGCGGCGACGTCTTCCTGCGCGACGCGCCGGGCATCGCTCCGTGGTTGCAGCGCGAAGCCGAGGCCGGCAACGCCGACGCCCAGTTCGCCGTCGCCAGCCAGTTTGCCCGCGGCGCCGGCGTGGCGGCCGACCCGGCACGCGCGCGCCAGTGGCTGGCCAAGGCGGCCGAGCAGGGGCACCCGCAAGCGAACCTGGACGCCGGACTGTTCCTGCTGCACAGCGGCCAGTCCAGCGAAGCGGCCAGGCGGCTCGGCATGGCCGCGGAAAAACGGCCCGGTGATGCGCGCATTCCCTTGTTCCTGTACCTGGCGCGCCTGCAGGCCGGCGACCAGGCGCTCGCCGCGCGCGCGCTTGCGCTGCGCTTCGCCGGCGACGGCGAACGCCGCTGGCCGCTGCCGGTCGCCGAGTTCTATCTCGGCCGCATCGACGCCGCGGGGCTGCTGGCGCAGGCCGGCAAGGAGCCGGCGCTGGCGCGCGATCGTGGCTGCGAGGCCAGGCTGTTCATCGCCGAACTGGCCGGCGCGCGCGGCGACCGCGAGCAGGCCATGGCCATGCTGGCGGCAAGGCGCAGCGAGTGCGCGCCGCCGGCGCCGGCGGGCCGATGACCCGGCCCTTGCCGGGTCGTGCATTTTTCACATTGTTGCAGCAGTTAACGCGATAGAATTGCATCTGTTCAATTTTTCAGGCGCCTTCCATGTCCGTTCGCTCGCTGATCCTCGCCCCGATATTGATGTGTTTGCTGGCGCCTGCGGTGGCGGACGCCGCAGCCTGCCGCTACGTGCCGGTTGCCACGCTGGCGTTGCGGGGCACCGGCGACGTCTGGCAGCCGACGGTCGAAGGCGGCATCAACGGCAAGCCGGCAGTGATGCTGTTCGATACCGGGGCGCACGCGAGCAGGATAGTAAAAGACTCCGCTGAGAAGCTCGGCATTTCGTTGCAGCAGAGCCGCGGGTACTCGAGCGGCATCGGCGGCACTTCCGCCAATTACAGCGCCCTTATCAGCGATTTTTCGGTCGGCGAGGCCCACAGCGGCAAAACGCGCATGAGCGTGCTCGGCAGCATGGGCAAGACGCCACCGTTCGACGCCATCCTCGGGGCCGATTTTGCGCTGCAGATGGACCTCGAGATTTCGCTGGCCGAGCGCCAGGTCAAGTTTTTCCGGGCCACCGGTTGCGACGACACTTTCCTGGCCTACTGGGATCGTGAAGCGATGGAGATCCCGTTCGGCGGCACCGAGACGGGCCACCGCAACCCGCGCTTCATCGTCGAGGTGAATGGCACCAGGATGGAAGCGATGATCGACACCGGCGCCACCGAGACCACCATGACGCGCGCGGCGGCCGAGCGCGCCGGCCTGCGCGTGGGCGAGCCCGGCGTGCGCAAGTATGGCAGCGCCACCGGCGTCGGTGACAAGCGCATGGAGACCTGGAAAGCGGAAGCCGATTTCACCATCGGCAGCGAAACGATCAAGAATGCCAGCCTGGGGATCGTCGACAACCCGCCGCAGGGCGTCACGGTGGGCATGCCCGACATGCTGATCGGCGCCGATTTCCTGCGCAAGCACCGGGTGCTCATTTCGATGAGCCAGCGGCGGGTGTATGTGTCCTACCTGGGCGGCGAAGTGTTCCGCCGGCCACGCTGAAATCGCAGCAAGATATTCCATCTGCCAGCATTGACGTCGTCCTCGCGCACGCGGGGACCCCATTTGCCTGGACATTGTTGGCGGCTGTCCGGCAGCTCAGCGAAATGGGGTCCCCGCGTTCGCGAGGACGACGTGGTGAGGGCGCGGATTAAACGCCGTTGTCGGCGCCAGGCGACGGTGCGCGCTACAATATCGCCTTCTTTCCCAAGCCAGCCGCCACCATGTTCAACCCGTCCTCCAACGACGTCCGCCGCTTCTTCTGCGAAGTGTTCCGCAAGCAGCGCGCCGGCGAGATCCTCAGCCCGATGGAGGCCATTGCCGGCGACTGGATCGCCGGCCATCCCGAATATGCCGATGAACTGGCCGACGTCGACGCCGCCCTGGCGCGCGACTATTCGGTCGAAGGCGGAAAGACCAATCCCTTCTTGCACCTGTCGATGCACCTGTCGATATCCGAGCAGGTCTCGGTCGACCAGCCGCGCGGCATCCGCGACGCCATCAATGCGCTGACCAACCGCGTCGGCCAGCACGACGCCCACCACCACATCATGGAGTGCCTGGGCGAGATGATCTGGAATTCGCAGCGCGACGGCGTGCCGCCGGACGCCGATGCCTACGTCGAGTGCGTGCGCCGGCGCTAACCCCGGTGTCAGGTCTGACATTCGGACACGGCCCCATCCATTAGCGACTGTGACTGCAGAGCCCGTGTTCGAATGTCAGACCTGACACCAGCGTTGAATTCGAGCAGGCAAAAAAAATCCCTTCGGGCCTGAAGGGATTTTTTCGAACCGTCCGCGGACGGCCTGACCGATTAACGGTGCGTGACCAGCGTCGTCGGCAGGCTCGCCAGGTAGGCGGCGATATCAGCGATGTCCTTGTCCGACAGCGGCTTGACCTGGCCGACCATGATCGGGTTGTTGCGCCCGTTCGGGCCGTCCGCGCGCTTGTAGGCGACCAGCGCATGCGCCAGGTAGTCGGCGTGCTGGCCTGCCAGCTTCGGATAGGTGGGGTCGATCGGCTTGCTGAAATCGGCGCCGTGGCAGGCCGCGCAGCTGTACTTCGTGACCAGCGCTTCACCGCTGGCAACGTTGCCGCCTGCGAAAGCGTTGAGGGAGACGACGCCGGCGAACAGCGCAATTATCAGTTTTTTCATGGGACTGTCCTTATTTCTGCGCGACGCTGGTTGGCTGCTGCGCGTAGTACGCCGCAACATCGGCGATGTCCTGGTCGGACAGGCTCATGGCAATGCCGCGCATCGACGGATGACGGCGATCGCCCTTCTTGTACGCTTGCAGCGCGCTCTCGATGTACTTGGCCGACTGGCCGCCGATCATCGGCACGCGGAACACTTCCGGGAACGACGCCTTGTAGCCCTGGATGCCGTGGCAGCCGATACACATTTCAACCTTGGCCGCAGCGGCCTTCGGGTTGCCAACGATGTCCGCCGCCATGGCGACATTGAAACCGCCGGCGAGCACGAGAAGTGCGAAGATTTTTTTCATGGTTGCGATGTAAGGTTGAAATCGAGTCCGACCGTGCAAAAATTGCAACTTGCACTCTTAACCTGCGATTTTAACCCAAGACCGCATTGCAGTCCAGATTCAAAGTGGCGCCCGGCCGGCCCCGCGCACTTGCCTTATACTCGACCCAATTTCCATTTTCCGGCTCCCTACCATGCCCGCACACAAACAACCGCCATCCCGCTTCGAGGGTTCCGACAGTTATGTCGCCACTGCCGACCTCAAGCTTGCCGTGAATGCCGCCCTGACGCTGCAGCGCCCGCTGCTGATCAAGGGCGAGCCCGGCACCGGCAAGACCATGCTGGCCGAGGAAGTGGCGGCCGCGCTCGGCATGCCGCTGATGCAATGGCACATCAAGTCGACCACCAAGGCGCAGCAGGGCCTGTACGAATACGACGCCGTGTCGCGCCTGCGCGATTCGCAGCTGGGCGACGAGCGCGTGCGCGACATCCACAACTACATCGTCAAGGGCGTGCTGTGGCAGGCGTTTACGGCGCCGGAGCCGGTGGTGCTGCTGATCGACGAGATCGACAAGGCCGACATCGAGTTCCCCAACGACCTGCTGCGCGAACTGGACCGGATGGAGTTCTACGTCTACGAGACGCGCGAGATGGTGGTGGCGAAGCACCGACCGCTGGTGATCATCACCTCCAACAACGAGAAAGAGCTGCCGGACGCCTTCCTGCGCCGCTGCTTCTTCCACTACATCAAGTTCCCCGACAAGGACACGATGGAGGCGATCGTCAGGGTGCACTACCCGACCCTGAAGCAGGATTTGCTGGCGCAGGCGCTGCAGAGCTTCTACGAGGTGCGCGACGTGCCGGGCCTGAAGAAAAAGCCGTCCACTTCCGAGTTCCTCGACTGGCTCAAGCTCCTGCTGGCCGAAGACATCGGCCCGGAAGCGCTGCGCAGCAAGGACACCAAGTCGGTGGTGCCGCCGCTGCACGGCGCGCTGCTGAAAAACGAGCAGGACGTGCACCTGTTCGAGCGCCTGGTGTACATGTCGCGCACCAACCGCTGAGCGGCGCCATGATCCACGTAGAACCGGTCACCCTGGAACTGAACGGCGTGCGCCTCGAGCCGCTGGCGCTTGCGCATGCGCCGGGCCTGCGCGCGGCGGCCGAAGACGGCCAGATCTGGAAACTGCGCGTGACCTGGGTGCCCGGCCCGGACCAGGTCGACGAATACATCGCCACCGCGCTGGCCACGCCGAACCGGCTGGCCTTTGCGGTGGTGGACGCCGACAGCGGCGCCGTCATGGGCACCACCAGTTACCACGACATCATGCTTGACATCGACCGCGTCGAGATCGGCCACACCTGGTACGCCAAGAGCCGCCAGCGCAGCGGCGTCAACACCAGCTGTAAGCTGATGCTGCTGGCGCATGCCTTCAACACCCTCGGCTGCGAGGTGGTGGGGCTGCGCACGGACAACCTGAACCACGCGTCGCAGGCGGCCATCGAGCGCCTCGGCGCGCGCAAGGACGGCGTCATCCGCCACCACGCCGCGCGCCGCGACGGCACGGTGCGCGACACCGTCATCTACAGCATCTTGCGCGGCGAGTGGCACGGCATCGAATCGGCCCTGCACGACCGCCTGCAACTGCACGCGGGGGGCCTGGCATGCTGATCGACTTCTTCTTTACCCTCAAGGACGCCAAGATTCCGGTGACGATCAAGGAATTCCTGACCTTGCTCGAGGCGATGGAAAAGAACCTGATCGGCCAGTCGATGGACGACTTCTATTACCTGTCGCGGCTGATGATGGTCAAGGACGAGGCGCACTTCGACAAGTTCGACCGCGCATTCGGCCAGTATTTCAAGGGCATCAACGGCGCTTTCGAGACCAACAGCGCCATTCCGCTCGACTGGCTGCTCAAGCGCATGGAGCGCGAGCTCACGCCCGAGCAGCGGGCCGCGCTGGAAAAATTCGGCTACGACAAGCTGATGGACCGCCTTAACGAGCTGCTGAAGGAACAGAAGGAACGTCACGAGGGCGGCGGCAAGTGGATCGGCACCGGCGGCACCTCGCCGTTCGGCAACGGCGGCACCAATCCGGAAGGCATCCGCATCGGCGGCGCCGGGCGCAACCGCACCGCGGTGAAGGTGTGGGAGCAGCGTTCGTACAAGGATTACGACGCCGAGCGCGAGCTGGGCACGCGCAACATCAAGATCGCGCTGCGACGACTGCGCAAATTCGCGCGCGAAGGCGCCGAGGACGAACTGGCGTTAGATGCCACCATCCGCGCCACCGCCAGCAACGCCGGCTGGCTCGACATCAAGATGCAGCCCGAGCGCAAGAACAAGATCAAGGTGCTGATGCTGCTCGATGTCGGCGGCAGCATGGACGACCATATCGAGCGCACCGAGGAGCTGTTTTCGGCGGCCAAGACCGAGTTCAAGAACATGGAGTTCTTCTACTTCCACAACTGCGTGTACGACTACCTGTGGAAGAACAACCGCCGCAGGAATGCCGAGCGCTTCCCGACCTGGGACATCCTGCGCAAGTATCCGGCCGACACCAAGCTCATTTTCGTCGGCGACGCCACCATGAGCCCGTACGAGGTGCTGCAGCCGGGCGGCTCGGTCGAGTACAACAACGAGGAAGCCGGCGCCGAGTGGCTGGCGCGCTTCTGCAACGCCTTCCCGAAGTTCGTCTGGCTCAACCCGGAGCCGGAAGCTTCGTGGCAATACCGGCAGTCCATCTCGGTCATCAAGCAGATCATGAACAATCGCATGTTCCCGCTGACCATCGAGGGGTTGGAGCGGGGCATGCGGCTGCTGAGCAAGTAGCCGCAGGGGTCTGACCCGGCCGCAGGGGTCTGACCCGGTTTTTCTTTTAGGGTCAGACCCCGGAGTTACATGCGCCAACAACATCGGGGTCAGACCCTTCAGAAGCAAAACCGGGTCTGACCCCTCCCCCATCAACCGTGCGCGCCGGTCTCGTCTTGTAGAATCGTCACATTGCCCTCCACGCAAAGGACTCGCATGACCGACCTGCTGTCGATCCTCACCAGCCTGGCCTGGCCGTTCGCTGTTGCCGTCGCCTGGCTCGCCGGTGAGTTCGGACAGCGCTGGACAGGCCTGCCGCGCGTGTCCTTCTACGGCCTGGTCGGCTTCATCCTCGCCAGCAGCCAGGTTGGCGTGCTGCCGCGGCCCGACGGCGGCGCCGCGCTGCTGCTGGCCGACATCGGCTTCGCCTTGATGCTGTTCGAACTGGGCTACCGCATCAACCTGCGCTGGCTGCGCACCAATCCCTGGATCGGCATCGCCGGCCTGGTCGAGGCCGGCGCCACCTTCATCGCCGTCTACTACGTCGCCACCACCTTCGGCAGCGCCCAGCTGACCGCGCTGATGCTCGCCTCGCTGTCGATGGCGACCTCGCCCGCCACCCTGGTGCGCGTCATCAACGAGCAGCGCAGTTCCGGCCAGGTCACCGAACGGGTGATGCACCTGTCGGCCCTGAACTGCGTGCTGTCGGTGTTCGCCTTCAACATCGTGGTCGGTTTCTGGCTGTTCCGCTCGTCCGAGGACCTGGGCGACGCCACCCTCAACAGCCTGGTGGTGCTGGCGCTCTCCGCCTTGGCCGGCGCCGCCGCCGGGGTGGTGGTGCCGGGCCTGCTGCGCGCGCTCGGCAACCTGGCCCAGGACGCCACCGTCGCCTTCGCGCTGTCGGTGATCCTGCTGGTGGCGGTGACCTATACCTTCCAGCTCTCGCCGGTAGTGGCCACGCTGGCCTTCGGCCTCACCGCGCGCCACCGCCGCGTCGCCTTCGGCCAGGCCCAGCGCAACTTCGGCGCCCTCGGCGAACTGCTCACGGTGCTGCTGTTCGTGTTCGCCGCCTCCACGCTGGACTGGCGCGAGGTGCTCGCCGGCGGCGCGCTGGCGCTGGCGATCATTGCCGTGCGGCTGGTGACCAAGACCGCCGGCGTCGCCCTGTTCTCGCACCTGTCGGGCATTTCGTGGCGCAAGGGCGCCCTCACCGGCCTGGGCCTGGCGCCGCTGGCGATCTTCGTGGTGCTGCTGCTCGAACACGCCCGCCAGGCCGGCATGCTGATGGCCGAGGCGGTGCGCGCGCTGGCCGCCGTCATCCTGCTGCTGGAACTGTTCGCCCCCATCATCGTGCAGCGTTCCCTGGTGTGGGCGCGCGAAACCGCGGAGCAGCAACATGGCGCTTGAACCGTTTGCCAAGTCGGAGGCGCTGACCTTCGGCGTCGAACTCGAACTGCAGCTGGTGAGCCTGTCGGACTTCGACCTGACTGCCGCCAGCCCCGACCTGCTGCACCTGCTGTCGCGCAAGCCCTTTCCCGGCAACGTCACGCCGGAAATTACCGAGAGCATGATCGAGATTAACTCGAGCGTGCAAAAGGGCCACCTGCAGATGCTGGCCGAGCTGCACCACATCCGCAACACGCTGGTGGCGGCCGCCGACACGCTCAACATCGGCATCTGCGGCGGCGGCACCCACCCGTTCCAGCACTGGTCGGAGCAGAAGATCTTTCCCAAGCCGCGCTTCCAGGAACTGTCGTCGCTGTACGGCTACCTGGCCAAGCAGTTCACCATCTTCGGCCAGCACGTCCACATCGGCTGCAGCTCCGGCGACGACGCCATGTTCCTGCTGCATTCGCTGTCGCGCTACGTGCCGCACTTCATCGCGCTGTCGGCCTCCTCGCCCTTCGTGCAGGGGCGCGATACGCTGTTCGACTCGGCGCGGCTCAATTCCGTGTTCGCCTTCCCGATGAGCGGGCGGGCGCCGTTCTGCCTGCGCTGGGACGATTTCGCCAACGTCTACTACGCCAAGATGGAGGCGACCGGCATCATCAAGAGCATGAAGGATTTTTACTGGGACATCCGGCCGAAACCGGAGTACGGCACCATCGAGCTGCGCGTGTGCGACACGCCGCTCACCGTCGAGCGCGCCGCCGCGCTGGCCGGCTATCTGCAGGCGCTGTGCCGCCACCTGCTCGAGCGCACCGAGCCGCCGCCGCTCGAGGACGACTACCTGGTCTACAACTACAACCGCTTCCAGGCCTGCCGCTTCGGGCTCGACGGCGCCATCACCCATCCCAAGACCTACCAGACCGTATCGCTGCGCGAGGACATCCTGAAGACGCTGGCGGCGATGGAGCCGCATGCCGAGGCGCTCGGCAGCACGATGGCGCTGCGGCATCTGCGCGCGGCCGCCGAGAGCGCCAGCGACGCCAATTACCTGCGCCAGCAATACGCGGCGCAGGGAAGCTGCGAAGGCATGGTCGACGCGGCGATCCGGCGTTTCAGGGGGGGTTGACCCCGGTTGTTCCGTTGGGGGGCGAACAGGAGGGGTCTGACCCGGTTTTTCCTTTTAGGGTCAGACCCCGGATTTGCCGACGCCAACGACACCGGGGTCAGACCCTTTAGAAGCAAAACCGGGGTCTGACCCCTGTTAAAACCGCGTCTCGCGGGCGGCGCGCAGGAACTCGTCGAGGATGGGTGTGCAGTCGAGCAGCTCCTGGCCGCCGGCGCGGTGGAACTCGGGGTGCCACTGCAGCCCCATGACGAAATCGGCGCGCTGGTAGCGAATCGCCTCGACGATGCCGTCCGGATCGGACATCGCTTCGATGGTGATGTCGCGCCCGAGGTCCTTGACGGCCTGGTGGTGGATCGAATTGACCACCGGCCGCGTTTGCGTGGGGAACATCTTGCCCAGCGAGGAGCCCTGCGGGAACACGATCGCGTGGCGGTGGGCATCGTAGTCGGAATGCACGTGCGCCATGGCGTCGGGCACGTTGGTGGCGACGTCCTGGTACAGGCTGCCGCCGAACGCCACGTTGATCAGCTGGCAGCCGCGGCAGATGCCCAGCACCGGCTTGCCCGCTTCGACGAACTCGTGCAGCAGTTCGAGCTCGTACAGGTCGCGCGCGCGGTCGCCGCCCCACTCCGGGCGCGTGGCCGCCTCCGAATAGGTCTGCGGCGAGACGTCGGCGCCGCCCTGCAGTACCAGGCCGTCCAGGTGGCGGGCGTAGTGGCGCAGGGTGATGTTGCTGGGGTGCAGAAGACCGTTGGTGTTTACCGTCGGGATCATGAACACCAGCACGTCGCGCGACATGACCCACTGGGCGATCGACTCCTCGAGGTATTGCAGGTTCTTCGAGCGCAGCCCGGTCGATCCCGGTTCGGGATGGAAGATGCGCGCCGACACGCCGATGTTGAGCGTGCGCCGCATGAAGTCGCGGCTGAAGCGGTCGCGCACCGCGCGCCAGCGCGACGACAGCACGCGCCCGGCCAACGCCAGCGGGGTGTCGTTGCTGCGCTGGTAGGGCGGGGTGCGCTCGCCGCGCGCGAACACGTGTTCGTGCGCGCGGCGGTCGGGAACGCGGGCGGCGTGCCCCTCTGTTTCCGGGTTGACGCGCCGCTCGCTGCCGGGCGTTTCGGGCTTATCGTTATCTGCCATGCCTGAACTATAGCGCCGCTGCCCGGCCGCACGATTTGATTATTGTAACTAATCGCCCGCCTACGGCAGCGACATCAGCTTCTTGATCGCCGAGCACAGGTGGCGGTCGGCGACCGGCTTGTCGAGCATGCCGCGCACGCCCACCGCGCGCGCGCGCGGGGCGTCGTAGCTGAAGTTGCGGCCGACCAGGAACAGCACCGCGGTGCGCTCGGCGCCGGGCAGCCCCTTGACGTCGGCGCACAGCCGGTAAGGGTCGACCTGCGGCGTCGAGGTGTTGATCATCAGCAGCGACACCGCCGTTTCGTCGCACAGCCGCACGGCGGTGCCGGCGCTGTCGGTCCATTCGACCGGCAGCCGGCGTGCGCCGAGCACGCGGGCAACGTGGTCGCGGAAGGCGCCGCCCTTGTCGACGATGAGGATGGCGCCGCTGGGCGGCTCCTTGCGCTGCTGCTCCAGCAGCTGCGGGTCGGTGACGTCGATGTCCAGGCGCGGCCGGCGGCGCCGCTCGATCACCACCGGCAGCTGGCCGCGCGCGGTCAGCTGGGCCAGCGCCTGCGCGCGCCGCGCGATCAGGCCGGCCAGCAGCTGGTGCATGCGGGCCGGCTCGAGCGGGCGCGCCAGCTGCGGGAACGGAAAGGCGGGGGCGGCCTGGCCCACCAGCAGGGCCGGCGTCAACTCGGTGGGATTGGCGCCGGACAGCGTGGCCAGCGACTGCAGATCGTCGCCGTTGACGATGTACAGGTCGGGCTCTTGCAAACTGTCGTCGAGCAGGCAAAAATACGACGGGCCGGCCGCCGGCGCCTGGGCCAGCGCATCGCGGACCTGGGCGGACTCGGCAGCGCCGAAACCGATCAGGCGCACGGCAAAGGGATATTTGGGAGAATGCATTTTTTACATCGCAAAACGGCCTTCGGACGCCAACGAGGGCTAGCAGGCGTCCCGCCGTACGAATCTAACCACAATCGCGCACGCTGGCAAGCAGAATCATTCTGGCGCAAAGCTCTTCCTTTTCCGCCCGACAAGATAGAATGCGCAGGCATCCGCATAAATGAAAACCCAGTATGGCCACTAAAAAACCTGCATCCGACTACAGCGAATCATCGATCCGCGTCCTCAAGGGCCTGGAACCCGTCAAACAGCGTCCGGGCATGTACACCCGCACCGAGAATCCGCTGCACATCATCCAGGAAGTGATCGACAACGCCTCCGACGAGGCGCTTGGCGGGCACTGCCACAACATCGGGGTGACGATCAACGTTGACGGCTCGATCACGGTGGAAGACGATGGCCGCGGCATCCCGGTTGGACTGCACCCGGAAGAAAACGTGCCGACCGTTGAAATCGTCTTCACCCGGCTGCACGCCGGCGGCAAGTTCGACAAGGGCTCGGGCGGCGCCTATGCCTTTTCCGGCGGCCTGCACGGGGTCGGCGTGTCGGTCACCAACGCGCTGTCGTCGCGCCTGGAGATCACCGTCTGGCGCAAGGAAGAGAACGGCAACGGCCTGCACCACCTGGTGTTCGCCGACGGCGACGTCATCGAGCCGCTCACCTCGCGCCCGGCGCCGCGCGACGGCAAGAAGTCGGGCACGCGCGTGACGGCCTGGCCGAATCCGAAGTATTTCGATTCGCCGACCATCTCGGCGGTCGAGTTGGCGCGCCTGCTGCGCTCGAAAGCGGTGCTGCTGCCGGGCGTCACGGTCACATTGACCCACGCCAAGACCGGCGACGTGCAGACCTGGAAATACGACGAAGGCCTGCGCGGCTACCTCAACGAGATGCTGGCGCAGACCTCCGGCGGCGGCGAGACCGTGATCCCGCTGTTCGAAGGCGCCCAGTACGCCGGCGCCGACTCGGAAGGCTTTGCCGAGGGCGAAGGCGCGGCGTGGGTGGTGGCGTGGACCGAAGACGGCGCGGTGGTGCGCGAATCCTACGTCAACCTGATTCCTACCTCCAACGGCGGCACCCACGAGTCCGGCCTGCGCGACGGCCTGTACGGCGCGGTGAAGAACTTCGTCGAGATGCACTCGCTGCTGCCGAAGGGCGTCAAGCTGCTGCCGGAAGACGTGTTCGCGCGCGTCTCGTTCGTGCTGTCGGCAAAAGTGCTCGACCCGCAGTTCCAGGGCCAGATCAAGGAACGGCTCAACTCGCGCGACGCGGTGCGGCTGGTATCGACCTTCACCAAGCCGCCGCTGGAAGTGTGGCTCAATCACCACGTCGAATACGGCAAGAAGCTCGCCGAACTGGTCATCAAGCAGGCCCAGTCGCGCCTGCGTTCGCTGCAGAAAGTGGAAAAGAAGAAGTCCTCCGGCGTGGCCGTGCTGCCCGGCAAACTCACCGATTGCGAATCGTCCGACATCGCCCGCAACGAGATATTCCTGGTCGAGGGCGACTCGGCGGGAGGCTCGGCGAAGATGGGGCGCGACAAGGAATTCCAGGCCATCCTGCCGCTGCGCGGCAAGGTGCTCAATTCGTGGGAGACCGACCGCGATCGCCTGTTTGCCAACAACGAGATCCACGACATCGCGGTGGCGATCGGGGTCGACCCGCACAGCCACGGCGACAGCCCGGACCTGTCGGGCCTACGCTACGGCAAGATCTGCATCCTGTCCGATGCGGACGTCGACGGCTCGCACATCCAGGTGCTGCTGCTGACGCTGTTCTTCAAGCACTTCCCGGCGCTCTTCACCAATGGCAACATCTGCATCGCGCGTCCGCCGCTGTTCCGGGTCGATGCGCCGGCGCGCGGCAAGAAGCCGATCCAGAAGCTGTACGCCCTCGACGCGGGCGAACTGGTGGCGATCGAAGACAAGCTGCGAAAAGATGGCGTCAAGGAAGGCGCGTGGGGAATTTCGCGCTTCAAGGGCCTGGGCGAGATGAATGCCGAGCAGCTGTGGGAAACGACGATGAACCCCGACACGCGGCGGCTGCTGCCGGTGACGCTGGGCAGCTTCGATCACGTCGATTCCTCCGCGCGCTTCAACATGCTGATGGGCAAAGGCGAAGCCGCCGCCCGCCGCGCCTGGATCGAAGAGCACGGCAACGAGACCGAAGCCGATATCTAAGAGCCGGGTCCGGGGTCTGACCCCGCGGGGACTCGGCGTCCCCGTCAGACCCCGGTTTGACCGCTGGCTGCTCCACGAAACACCGAACAGAACTGAACTAACTATGGCCTCACAAGCAAACTTATTCGATGCGACGCCGCCGGCGCCGCCAAGCGCCGATGCACCGCCGCCGCCGCCGCCGCCGCATGACGTCGCGCCACCGCCACCACCACCGCCCGGCGACGACGGCGAATCGCTGACCCTGTCGACCTTCGCCGAACGCGCCTACCTCGACTACGCCGTCTCGGTCGTCAAGGGCCGCGCGCTGCCCGACGTGTGCGACGGCCAGAAGCCGGTCCAGCGCCGCATCCTGTACGCGATGAATGAACTGGGGCTCGGCCCCACCGCCAAGCCGCGCAAGTCGGCGGCGGTGGTCGGCGACGTCCTCGGCAAGCTGCACCCGCACGGCGACCAGTCGGTCTACGATGCGCTGGTGCGCATGGCGCAGGACTTCTCGCTGCGCTATCCGCTGATCGACGGCCAGGGCAACTTCGGCTCGCGCGACGGCGACGGCGCCGCGGCGATGCGCTACACCGAGGCGCGCCTGACGCCGATCGCGCGCTTGCTGATGGACGAAATCGACCAGGGCACCGTCGACTTCCAGCCGAACTACGACGGCTCCACGATCGAGCCGAAAACGCTGCCGGCGCGCCTGCCGATGGTGCTGCTCAACGGCGCCTCCGGCATCGCCGTGGGTCTGGCCACCGAGATCCCGTCGCACAACCTGGCCGAAGTGGCCAAGGCGGCGGTGGCGATGATCCGCGATCCGAAGATCACCCACGCCGAACTGATGGCGATCATTCCCGGCCCGGACTTCCCGGGCGGCGGCCAGATCATCACGCCGGCCGCGCAGATCGCCGAGATGTACGCCACCGGCCGCGGCAGCATGAAGGTGCGCGCGCGCTGGAAGATCGAAGAGCTGGCGCGCGGCCAGTGGCAGGCGGTGGTCACCGAACTGCCGCCGGGGACCTCGTCGCAGAAGGTGCTGGAAGAGATCGAGGAGCTGACCAATCCGAAAATCAGGATGGGCAAGAAGGCGCTCTCGCCGGAACAGCTGGCGATGAAGCAGACCATCCTCGGTTCGCTCGACACCATCCGCGACGAATCGGGCCGCGCGGCGCCCGTGCGGCTGGTGTTCGAGCCGAAGTCGAAGAACCAGGACCAGGGCGAGTTCATGCTGATGCTGCTCGCGCATACCTCGCTCGAGTCGTCCAATTCGATCAACCTGGTGATGATCGGCGGCGACGGCCGCCCGCGCCAGAAGGGCCTGTCCGACATCCTGCGCGAGTGGATCGAGTTCCGCTTCGTGACAGTGCGGCGCCGGACCGAATTCAGGATGGGCAAGGTCGACGACCGCATCCACATCCTCGAGGGCCGCGAAGCGATCCTGCTCAATATCGACAAGGTGATCCAGATCATCCGCAATTCGGACGAGCCGAAGGCGGCCCTGATCGCCGAATTCCGCTTGTCGGACCGCCAGGCCGAGGACATCCTCGAGATCCGCCTGCGCCAGCTGGCCAGGCTCGAGACCATCAAGATCCAGCAGGAGCTGGCCGAACTGCGCAAGGAAAAAGCGACGCTGCAGGACATCCTCGACAATCCGTCGACGATGAAGCGCCTGATCATCCGCGAAATCGAGGCCGACGCCAAGGCCTTCGGCGACGTGCGCCGCACCGTCATCGAGGAAGCGCAGCGGGCGGTGTCCGAACAGAAGATCGTCGACGAACCGGTGACGGTGATCGTGTCGGAAAAAGGCTGGGTACGCGCGCGCACCGGCGTCGGCCACGACGCCGCCCAGTTCACCTTCAAGGCGGGCGACGCCATGTACGGGGCCTTCGAATGCCGCACCGTCGACACCCTGCTCGCCTTCGGCGACAACGGCAAGGTCTATTCGGTGCCGGTGGCGGCGCTGCCTGGCGCGCGCGGCGACGGCGTGCCGGTCACCACCCTCATCGACCTGACCGGCGGCGCGCGCATCCTGCACTACTTCGCCGGCAATGCGCAGACGCAGCTGGTGCTCGCTTCATCGGGCGGCTACGGCTTCGTTTCCAAAGCGGGCGACATGGTCAGCCGTCTGAAGGGCGGCAAATCGTTCATCACGCTCGACGCCGGCGAGGCGCTGCTGCCGCCGCGCGTGGTCGGCGACAAGACAAGCGCGGTGGCCTGCCTGTCCGAGAAGGGCCGCGTGCTCGTCTTCGGCATGAACGAGATGAAGGTGCTCACCAACGGCGGGCGCGGCGTCATCCTGATGCACCTGGAGCCGAAGGAGAAGCTGCTGGCGGTGCAGCCGATCACGCAGAAGGGCGTCAACGTCATCGGCACCTGGGCCGGCGCCAAGCCGCGCGTGGTGGAGCTGTTTGCGTCGGGCCTGGAGCCGCACTTCGGCAAGCGCGCGCTCAAAGGCAAGGCGCTGGTGCAGAAGGTGAAGGCGGTGTCGCTGGCGATGCGCACGACGGAGTCGGACGCAGCCGCCTGAAGCCGATGCTGAGCTGACCCACGTGCTGGACGACGCTCAGCATCGGCCCCCTCCTCCGCAGGGACGACGGCGAATAGCTGCGTTCCGCTCGCGTTGGCGGCCGCCCCTGACACCTCATCCTCGCGCATGAGGTTGTCGCGAAAGGGGAAATTATCCTCAATCCGGCTTTGCAATTCCCCATCGTGCCTCGAACAATCTTCATCCCCAAGCGTGGCATATCACATGCGCTGGCGAAGTCGCCGAAGCCGAGGAAATCAGAAATAATCAAACAAAATCAACGTCGTGTTCTGGTTTTCGAGCTTCCGTAGCGTTGCGATTTCAGTCGGCAAAAGTGCCGTACAGGCGTTTTGCGACAGCCTCACATGCGGGGATCCCTACTGAGCCGGGCGCGCCTCAGGTTCCGGCCCCTCGGACGCCGCGTCGACATGCGGCGCCATCACCCCGGCAATCCAGTCCATGAAGCGCTGCGCCCGTAGCGCGACGTGGCGCCGGTTCGGATAGAGCAGCGTCACCGGCATCGGCGCCGCGCGGTAGCGCTCCAGCACCGATACCAAGCGGCCTTGCGCCAGCAGCTCGTCCAGCCCGGTCCTTGGCGCCTGGATGATGCCCAGGCCCGCCAGGCACGCTGCCTGGTAGGCATCGCTGTTGTTGACGGCGATGGCGGCCGCCACTTCGACGCCACGCTCCTCGGCGCCATCGACATAATCGAACCTGGCCGGCCGCCCGGCCAGCGCCGGCGCGTAATCGACCAGCCGGTGCGACGCCAGGTCGGCCAGGCTGCGCGGCATGCCGAAGCGGGCCAGGTAGTCGGGACTGGCGCAGTTGATCAGACTGAAGTGGCCCAGCGGGCGCGCGATCAAGGATGAATCGTCGAGGCGGCCGACGCGGATGATGCAGTCGAACCCCTCCTTCACCACGTCCACCCGCCGGTCGGTGCTCGACAGCTCGACCCGCAAGCGCGGATGGGCAAGCAGGAACGCCGGCAGCTGGGGAATGACGATGTTGCGCGCCACCGCCACCGGCATGTCGACCCGCAAGCGCCCGCTCAGCTGGGCCGCGCCATGGCGGAACAGCGTCTGCAGCTCTTCCATCTCATCGAGCATGTGTTTGCTGCGCTCGTAAAAGGTCAGGCCGTCCGGCGTCATGTGCACCCGCCGCGTGGTCCGCTGCAGCAAGCGCGTGCCAAGTGCCGCCTCGAGCTGGCGAATCGCCGTCGATACCGCCGCTTTCGACATGCCGAGGCTGTCCGCCGCCTGCGTAAAGCTGGCCAGTTCGGCCACCCGCACAAACACCTGCATCGTGTCGAGCCGATTCATCGCCACCTCGCAATATTGTTCACCTGAGAGGAACAGTGTAATCGCGAATCGCGTCTTTGTTTCAACCCGCGTTCCCAATACACTGGGTTCATCGAATTCAACCTCAAGGGAACGGCCATGGCAAACAAACTCGCACTCATTACCGGCGGCAGCCGCGGACTCGGCAAAAGCGCGGCGCTGAAGCTGGCGCAGCAGGGCGTCGACGTGATCCTCACCTACCACAGCGACGAGGCGGCGGCGCACGCGGTCGTCGCCGCGATCGAGGCCGGCGGCGCGCGCGCGGCGGCGCTGCGGCTCGATACCGGCAACGCTGGCTCGTTCGGCGCCTTCGCGCAGCAGCTCACGCAGCTGCTGGCCGCCACATGGCAGCGCGAGCGCTTCGACTTCCTCGTCAATAATGCCGGCGTCGGCGTGCATGCGGCGATCGCCGACACCACCGAGGCGCAGTTCGACATGCTGTTCAACATACACCTGAAGGGCGTCTTCTTCCTCACCCAGCGGCTACTGCCGCTGATCGCCGACGGCGGCCGCATCGTCAACGTGTCGTCCGGCCTGACGCGCTTCGCGCTGCCCGGTTACGCCGCGTATGCGTCGATGAAGGGCGCGGTGGAAGTGCTGACCAAATACCTGGCCAAGGAGCTGGGCCCGCGCGGCATCGCCGTCAACGTGATCGCACCGGGAGCGATCGAAACCGATTTCGGCGGCGGCGTGGTGCGCGACAATGCCCAGGTCAACGGCTTCATCGCCTCGCAGACCGCGCTCGGGCGCGTCGGCCTGCCGGACGACATCGGCGGCGCCATCGCCAGCCTGCTGTGCCAGAACAGCGGCTGGATCAACGCCCAGCGCATCGAAGCGTCGGGCGGCATGTTCGTCTGAACGGACGAAAAAAAGGACAGCCGAAGCTGTCCTTTTCTTTGAAACCGGCCCGAATTACTTGGCAGCGGCTTTCTTCACGTCGGCAGCTGCTTCAGCTTTCTTTTCCGTGGTCTTGGCGTGAGCGATGGTCTTGTCGGACTTCGCTTCGACAGCGGCTTTTTCAGCTTTAGCATCGGCTTTGGCCATGGTCTTCTCGGCCTTCAGGTCGGCCTTGGCGGACTTGGTCTCGCCCTTGGCTTCTGCTTTCATCTTGTCTTCAGCATCGGCAGCGCCGACTTTGGCGGCTGCGGCAGCGTGGGCTTTCTCGGCCTTGGCTGCTGCTTTTGCTTTTTTCGCTTCTGCCTTGGCAGCAGCTTTGGCTGCTTTTTCGTCAGCTTTGGCGACGTCTTTGGCTTCAGCAGCTTCGGCTTTCACAACGGTCTTTTCGGCCTTCACAACCGCTTTGGTCACAGCCGGGGTGGCTGGAGTGGCGGCTGGAGCAGGAGCTTGTGCGTACACCGAAGTAGCGAACAGACCAGCGATCAGGGCAGCGAGTACTTTATTCATGGTGTTTCCTTTAAGTGTGAGTAGGTTCTGGACGTTGTGGGCCGGGCCTGGACAGGCGACAGTCCGATCGTCTTCTTTCATTTCTCGTCCGAAACTTGCGTAAGGGAACGAGGCAGAGAATATGACGTCTTAACAACGTGGTCGGTACGCTAGCGTACACACTAGACCTCGCTGTTCCCTCCCTAAACGTGGCAGGGCACAACTCGGTTGACACTCGACTATAACGGCCGAGGTCGCCAAAAGGACTATTGTCGGCGCTCCGCACGGGCGTAGAGGTCGATAATGGTGACAATCGCGTCCTGGCATACGTTACAAAAAGTTTCACTTCGGTCGAACATGATGCACTGCATCTGCGGCCGGAAGTAGCCGCTGGCCTCGTAGTTGGCGCCCTCGAAGGCGCCGACCGCTGCCCGGTTCGGCGCTGTCCGGAACAAGGCGCTGGTGTGCGCCAGGTCCTCCTGGAACAGCGCGCTCATCTCCGCCTCCGGGCGATTGGCCGCCCGCAGTGCCACCCGGCGCGCCTGGTAGGCACGCGAATATTTCTCGTACTCGGCCTTCGGCCACGGCGTCGGCAGCGCGGTGGCGGTCTTGACGTGCTGCTTCCACTTCAGCTTTGCCGGGTCGCGCAGCGCCGTCACGTTCGGTTCCCACGGCTCAATACGCGCGCCGGTCGACTGGTAGGCCACCGGCGAGGTGTAGTACTCGTCGGCCAGGCCGGCGAAGTGGTGGCCGAACTCGTGCACGAACAGGTAGTTGGCCCAGTCGTTGCTGGCCGCCGCGGTGCTGAACTGGCCGAAAATGCCGCCGCCGCCGTAGGTGTCGTTGTTGACCAGGATTTCGATGAACTCGTAGGACGCATACTGGGCGATGTCGCGCAGCGCGCGGTTGTCGAGCGTGAGCACGTAGCGTTCGCTGCCGAAGATGTCGTAGCGGCTGCCCAGCGCCGACGCATGGTGCACGCCGGTCGAAGGGCGCGAGATGCCCGATTCCTGGGTCGGCACCGCCAGCGCCCAGACATTGAAGTCGTTCGCGCGCTCGCGAAACGGCGACACCTTGAACAGGTGGTCGGTGAGGCGGCGCGCGTCGGCTTCGAATTTTTTCATGTCGGCGGCCGTGTAGCCGTCGCCGAGCACCAGCAGGTCGACTTTCTGCGGCGACGGTCCGCTGACCCGGATCGGGATCGGCTGCGCCGGCGCCGGACCCTGCTTGCGGATTACCTCCGGCGCGGCAGCATCGACGTCGACGCTCCACACCACCGAGAACTCGTTGCGCTCATCGCGCTTGAGGATGCGTACCCGCACCGGCTTGTCCTGGCGGGGAAAGCGCACCGACTCGTGGAAGCCGCGGCTGATCTTGCTCGCTTCGTCGGTGGTGCGCCACTCGCCGAAGATGGTGGAAAAGCCGCGCGAGTACAGCAGGTCGCCCGTCTTGGCGTCGACCACTTCGAGCCGGTTCTGGCCGCGGTTGGTGTTATCAAGGTTCTGCGCCAGGTCGCCCGGCCACGGCAGCGGTTCGACCAGCACGCGCTCGATGGCGTAGCTGTCCGACAGCGCATTGCCGGTATGGAGATAGTCGACGCGGATGGTGGCCGGCGCCTCGGCGTGGGCAAGGCCGGCGGCGGCAAGCGCCAGCGCGGCGGCGAAGGAACGGAACGGGGACACGGCCATGGGGACTCCTCGCGGGATGACAATCGTGCAGCATTGTAATCCCGGCGCAGCCGGCAGCCCAAACGACCGCCTGGCGACACCTCATCGATCAATCGCGTCCCTGCTGCACCAGCCGGCTGCCCTCCTGCTTGTACTCGTACAGCGGCAGCCGGATCTGGATCGGGCGGATGTCGAGCCGGACGTTGTAGACCGAATAAGCCTCCGACGACGCCGACATGTAGCCGATGCTGTCGCGCGCGCGGCTGAAGCGGAACTCGAAGCCGAGATCCGGCTGCACGCTGCGCGGGCTGCCCAGCGTGAGGCCGATCGCTTCCGGCTGGTCGCTGTCGATCAGCTTGCCCATCAAATCGACCACGGTGGTGTTGCCGAGGATGTCGGCATTGAACAGCGGCTCGCGGTAATACGGCTTGGCCGGATCGAGCTTGCCGTCGGCTTTCTCGGCCGACGGGGTGAACACGCCGGTGGCGATGTTGAAGCGGTCGCCGCTGTCCAGGTAGCTGACCTTGGCGTTGGAGAGGTTGAACGCGCCCGGCTCGGTGCTGGCGGCGGCCAGGTCGATCAGCAGCGCGCCCTTGTAGCCGATCACCTCGACCTCGCGGGTGGGGCCGACCACCATCGCGGTGTTCTCGTCGATGCCCAGCCCCAGCTTGTAGCCTTTCTTGAGCATGGCCGGCAGCATGCGCGCAAAGCGCCCGCGCACCAGCAGGTGCTGGTCGATGAAGACGTCGTCGCCGATGAAACCGAGGCCCGGCGCGATCTCGTGGCCCTCGGCCACGCCCTGCTTGAGCGTGGTGAGCACCGTCTTCGGCTCGTCGAACATGGTGCTGCTCATGATGGCGGCGCCGGCGCTGGAGCCGGCGATCACGCCGCCGCGGCGGTACATGTCCCACAGCGCGTCGAGCACCAGCGAGTTGCTGCCGTCGGCACGGCGCAGTGCACGCGTGATGCGGCCCTGGTCGCCGCCGGCGAAATAGGCACCGCCGGCGCCACGCACCGCCTCGGCCAGTTTCGGGTCGTCCGCCGCGGCCAGGTAGTCGGTGCCGGCCAGCTTGACCGCGACCGGGATGAAGAAGGCGTTGGCGCCGTACTTGTTGAGAAGGCCCATATTGAATTTGGCGGCGCCTTCGGGATTGGCCGACGCCGACGCGAACACGGCGATGCGGGCGCCCTTGCCGCCGGCCTGCTGCACGATGCGCTCCCACACGGCGGCGTTGTCGGCCCGCAGCGCGCCGCCGACGATCACCAGGGAACCCTTGATCGGCGCGGCCGGCGCGGCGGCCTGCACGCATGGCGCAGCCGCCAGGGACAGGACCAGCGCGACGCGGCAAACGATGGTGAACATGATGCTTCCTTCAAAAAAAGAGCGAGCCTTCGCTCGCCCCCTTGGCATCACATGACCGCGTCGCGCCGGTGCAGCAAGTGCACGCGGGCGCTGATGCGCCGGCCACGTTTGTCCGTGTTAATTGGGTCATAGCCTGCCTGGAAATATACACTTCGAACCGGAACGATGTCGCAAGCTTGAGCACGCCTGACACACGTATGGCTCCTGTCTAGATTACTCGCCGCTCCGGGGCGCTATTTGCCACCGCGCAAACCTGTCTTCGCGTCCCGCTATCAAAAGTGCGGGCATCATCGGCGGCGCTGGCCACGCGCACGGCAGACTTGTCGATCGGGCACATAGCCTATTGTTATGCCACACTGTGCGCCTGATCCGCTTACCGCCAGGCACCGCAATGCAAGCACAACGACACCAGATTTCCACCTTCGAAAGCGGCGGCAGCTACCAGCTGGCGAGTTTTCATTTCGGCACGCC
>JBBRXM010000023.1:0-61703 GCA_038248405.1 Burkholderiales bacterium | reverse complement strand
GCCAGCGTTTGCGCCAGCAGCGTCTTGCCCGAACCGGTCGGGCCGACCAGCAAGATATTACTCTTGGCCAGTTCGACGTCGTCTTTCTTGCCCAGGTGCTTGAGGCGCTTGTAGTGGTTGTAGACGGCCACCGACAGGATGCGCTTGGCAGTCTGCTGGCCGATCACGTATTGGTCGAGCAACTCCGCGATTTCGTGCGGCGTCGGCAGGTCGGACTTGGCGCCGGCAACTGTTTCGACGTTGGAGGTCTCGTCGCGGATGATGTCGTTGCACAGGTCGATGCACTCGTCGCAGATGAACACGGACGGTCCCGCGATGAGTTTCTTCACCTCGTGCTGGCTCTTGCCGCAGAACGAGCAGTACAGGAGTTTTTCGCCGCTGGAGGATTTTTTGTCTGACATGGGGCAGGTTTCTGTTGGATTGCTGTGAATATAACGCTAATACAAGTGCGCAACAAGGTGCGCGCTCACTGCCATGCTACCCGAAATAAAAACGAAACGCCCGAACGTTGTAGCGCCCGGGCGTTTTTGAGCAACACCGTTGCAGCTGTATTAACCGCGGCTGGTCAGCACTTTGTCGATCAGGCCGTAGTCGGCAGCTTCGTCGCCGGACATGAAGCGGTCGCGGTCGGTATCCTTGTGGATCTGTTCAACCGTCTTGCCGGTGTTGTCGGCCATGATCTTGGCCAGCCGCTCGCGCAGGTACAGGATTTCCTTGGCCTGGATTTCGATGTCCGAGGCCTGCCCTTGCGAGCCGCCCGACGGCTGGTGAATCATGATGCGCGAGTTCGGCAACGAGAAGCGCTTGCCCTTGGCGCCGGCTGCCAGCAGGAAGGCACCCATCGAGGCGGCCATGCCGGTGCACAGCGTCGACACGTCAGGCTTGATGAAGTTCATGGTATCGAAGATCGCCAGGCCGGCCGAGACCGAACCGCCGGGCGAGTTGATGTAGAGCGAGATATCCTTGTCAGGATTTTCGCTCTCCAGGAACAGCAGCTGGGCCACGATCAGGTTGGCCATGTGGTCGTTGACAGGACCGACCAGGAAGATCACGCGCTCCTTGAGCAGGCGCGAGTAAATGTCGTAGGCACGCTCGCCGCGCCCGCTCTGCTCGACCACCATCGGCACGAGGCCGAGTGCTTGTGTGTCCAATGCCGGATTATGGTTCATGGAATTCTCTTTCCTCGTCGTTGTCTGACAATAGCTTAAAACGTTCTTAAGCCTGTGCGTTGCTTCCCATCAATTCGTCGAAGGCAACTGCTTTCGCGGTTACTTTCGCCTTACCGAGCACATAGTTGACGACGTTTTCTTCCAATACAAGGGCTTCGACTTCAGCCAGGCGCCGGCGGTCGCTGTAGTAGTACTTCAGCACTTCCTTCGGATCTTCGTAGCTCTGCGCGAAATCTTCGATCTGGGCCTTGACCTGCTCTTGCGTTGCCTGCAGCTTGTTGTCGCCAACCAGTTGCGACAGGATCAGTCCGAGGCGCACGCGGCGCTCGGCCTTGGCGGCGAACAGTTCTTGCGGGAACGGCATGTTCTTGACATCCATGCCGCGCTGGGCCATGTCCTGGCGGGTCATCTCGGCCAGGCGCTCGGAGTCCTGTTCGATCATGACCTTCGGCACTTCCATGTCGGTGATCTTGACCAGCGCATCCATCACGGCTTCCTTGTTGCGCGCCTTGACGCGGCCGGCGACTTCGCGCTCGAGGTTGACCTTGATGTCGGCGCGCATCTTTTCGGCGTCGCCGTCTTCGATGCCCAGCGACTTGGCAAATTCAGCGTCGACTGCCGGCAGGTGCGCCCACTCGAGCGCTTTCAGGGTGATGGTGAACTGGGCGGTCTTGCCGGCCACGTCCTTGCCATGATAGTCCTCTGGGAAAGCCAGGTCGAAGGTCTTCGATTCGCCCATTTTCAGGCCCGTCGTGGCCGCTTCGAATTCCGGCAGCATGCGGCCTTCGCCGAGCACGAATGCGTAGTCTTCTGCTTTGCCGCCCGGGAATTCAACGCCGTCGATGACGCCGGTGAAGTCGACCGTCACGCGGTCGCCCGCTGCTGCGATCGGCGCACCGCCGTCGCCGTGCTCGCCTGCTTCGCCCTTGGTGTGGAAGTGCACGCGCTGCTTGCGCAGGATCTCGATGGTCTTGTCGATTTCGGCGTCGGAGACGTCGGCCTTGACGGTTTCGATTTCCACGCTTGCCAGGTCGCCTACTTTGACTTCCGGATAGACTTCGAAGGTGGCGTCGAAGCTGAGCACGCCTTCAGGGCTGTCTTCTTTCGGCTCGATTTTCGGAAAGCCGGCAACGCGCAGCTCGGCCTGATTGGCGGCGTCATTGAAGGCGCGGCCGACTTTGTCGTTGAGGACGTCCGACTCGATCTGGTAGCCGTACTGGGCTGCGACCATCTTCATAGGAACCTTGCCTGGGCGGAAGCCAGGCGCCTTGGCCGTTTTGGCCTGCTGTTTCAAGCGCTTTTCAACTTCCGTCCGGACTTCAGCCAGCGGAAAAGAGATCGTCATGCGACGCTCGAGTTTACCCAGGGTTTCGACTGCAGTTGCCATTGTAAAAATCGTCCAAAAAAAGTGTCTATATTCGTGGTGCGAGGAGGGGGACTCGAACCCCCACACCATTGCTGGCGTCAGGACCTAAACCTGGTGCGTCTACCAATTTCGCCATCCTCGCGGGATCGCAGCCGACTGTTGTCGGATGCACCTGGTCGGCCGGCCGGCGCCGGCCGCCGGAAACAACAAAGGGCGCCCGACGATGAAACCGGCCGCCCCGCACTGCCTTTGCCTCGGTGAGAGGCTTAACTTCAACCCGCTATTTTACTGGATTTTCTGACACGACAGGGCTTTTTTCGTTTAGGCCTGACCCCGCGGGTCAGACCCCGGTTTGAATGCATGCCGGGCCAAGGCGATTAATCGTGACGTCGCGATAATTTCATTTATTATTCGCACTGCTATTTTGCCAACCGCGCCCATGCCCGTCGACCACTACGAAAACTTCCCCGTCGCCTCATTCCTGCTGCCAAAACGGCTGGTGCCGGCCGTCGAGGCCATTTATGCCTTCGCCCGCAGCGCCGACGACATCGCCGACGAGGGCGACGCCACCCCCGCCGAAAGGCTGGCGGCCTTGCAGCACTATCAACAGCAGCTAGCCGCGCCGTCCGATCCCCTGTTCCAGCGGCTGGCGGCAGTCATTGCCCAGCACAAGCTGCCGCTGCAGCCTTTCCACGACCTGCTGTCGGCCTTCAAGCAGGATGTCGCCGTCAAGTGCTACCCGGACTTCGACACCCTGCTCGACTATTGCCGCCGCTCCGCCAACCCGGTCGGCTTGCTGATGCTCTCGCTGTACGGCACGGCCGGCGAGGCCAATGTGCGCGATGCCGACGCCATCTGCTCTGCCCTACAGCTCATCAACTTTCTCCAGGACGTCGCCGTCGACCGCGAAAAAGGCCGCGTCTACATCCCGCTCGACGACCTGGTCCGCTTCGGCGTCGATCCTGCCGGGCTGGCCGGCTGGCACGCGGACGAGCGCTGGCGCGCGCTGATGGCCTTCGAAGTCGGCCGGGCGCGCGCGCTGATGTGCTCGGGCGCCCCGCTCGCCCTGCGCCTGCCCGGGCGCATCGGCTGGGAACTGCGGCTGGTGGTGCAAGGCGGCCTGCGCATTCTCGAGGCGATCGAGCGCGTCGATTACGATGTCTTTACGCGCCGGCCCAAGCTGGGGACGCTCGACTGGATGGTGCTGGCGTGGCGCGCCATGTGGATGCGGCGAAACCCCATGCCTTGCTGCATCCCTATAGAATAGCGGCTTCGATCCGCAATCCATTGCACTTCTGACCATGTCCCCCGACGAATACTGCCAACAAAAAACCGTCCAGAGCGGCTCCAGTTTCTACTACAGTTTCCTGTTCCTGCCGCCCGAACGGCGTCGCGCGATCACCGCGCTGTACGCGTTCTGCCGCGAAGTGGACGACACGGTCGACGAGTGCACCGACGAATCGATCGCCCGCATCAAGCTGGCCTGGTGGCGCACCGAGGTGTCGGCCATGTACAAGGGCGCCGGCACCCATCCCGTGATGCAGGCGCTGCAGCCGCACCTGGCCGTGTATGACCTGCAGGAGAAGCACATGCAGGCCATCATCGACGGCATGGAAATGGACCTGAACCAGTCGCGCTACCTCGACTATCCGGCGCTGAAGACCTACTGCTGGCACGTGGCCAGCGTGGTCGGCATTTTATCGGCCAGCATTTTCGGCGTCACCGATCCGCGCACGCTCGAATACGCCGAGAGGCTCGGCCTCGCCTTCCAGCTCACCAACATCATCCGCGACGTCGGCGAAGATGCGCGCAAGGGCCGCATCTACCTGCCGATCAGCGAGCTGCAGCAATTTGGCGTGACCGCGGCGGACCTGCTGAACGCGCGCCACAGCGACAAGTTCGAGCATCTGATGAAGTTCCAGACCGACCGCGCGCAGCAGGCCTACGACGAGGCCTTTGCGCTGCTGCCTCAGCAGGACCGGCGTGCGCAGCGTCCCGGCCTGATGATGGCGGCGATCTACCGCGCCGTGCTCGACGAGATCGAGCGCGATCACTTCAAGGTGCTGACCCAGCGCATTTCGCTGACCCCGCTGCGCAAGCTGTGGCTCGCATGGAAAACCTACGTTCGCGGCTGACCCCCAACGCTGGTGTCAGGTCTGACATTCGGACATTGTGTCCGAATGTCAGACCTGACACCAGATTTTTGTCCGATTGTCAGACCTGACACCAGTGCTTAACAGGGAAATAATGCCTCAACGTTCTGATTCCGCACAACGCGTCGCCGTCGTCGGCGGCGGCTGGGCCGGCTGCGCGGCGGCGGTGGAACTGGCCAGCGCCGGCTGCGCCGTCACCCTGTTCGAAGCGGCCCGCACCCTCGGCGGCCGCGCCCGCGGCGTCGAACTGAACGGCAAGATGCTCGACAACGGACAGCACATCCTGCTCGGCGCCTACACCGACACCATGCGCCTGCTGCGCCAGGTCGGCGTCGACCCCAAGGCTGCCCTGCTGAACCTGCCGCTGCAGATGCGCTACCCGCCGGCAGCCGGCGGCATGGATTTCGTCGCTCCCCGCCTGCCCTCGCCCCTTCACCTCGCCGTCGCCCTGCTGCGCGCGAAGGGACTGGCGACGGCCGACAAACTGTCGCTGGCGCGCTTCAATACCACCGCGCGCTGGATGGGCTGGCAGCTCAATACCGACTGCAGCGTCAGCGAATTGCTCGAGCGCTTCGACCAGACCGCGCGCCTGGTGCAGCTGATGTGGCGCCCGCTGTGCCTGGCCGCGCTCAACACGCCGCCCGAGCGCGCCTCCGCGCAGGTGTTCCTGGCCGTGCTGCGCGACAGCCTGGGCGCCGCCAGCGGTGCCTCCAACATGCTGCTGCCGCGCCTCCAGCTCGGCGCCCTGTTCCCGCACGCCGCCGCCGCCTTCATTGGGCAGCGCGGCGGCATAGTCCGCTGCGGCGCCAAGGCGACGGCGATCGCAGCCGAAAGCGGACAGTGGCGCGTTGATGCCAGCGGCCAGGCAGTCGGCGGCGCCAGCAGCGAGCTGTTCGACGCCGTGGTGCTGGCCGTGCCGCCGCCGGCCGCCGCATCCCTGCTCGCCGGCCTGCCGCTGGACGGCATCGGCGACAAGCTGGCGGCCTTCGCCTACGAGCCGATCACCACCTGCTATTTGCAGTACGGCGCCGCGGTGCGCCTCGACCTGCCCTTCTACGCCCTGATCGACACGCCGGCAGCGGGCCACTGGGGCCAGTTCGTCTTCGACCGCGGCCAGCTCGACGCCGGCCAGGCCGGCTTGTGCTCGGTCGTCATCAGCGCCTCGGCCGATGCCGCCGCGCTCGGCCAGGCCGAACTGGCCGCGGCCATTGCGGCCCAGCTCGCCACCGCACTCGCCCGCCCGGAACTGCGCCAGCCGCTTTGGCACCAGGTCATCACCGAAAAACGCGCCACCTTCGCCTGCACGCCGGGTCTAGCGCGCGTGGCCAACGCCACCGGCCTGGCCGGCCTGGTGCTGGCCGGCGACTACACGGTCGATGACTATCCGGCAACGCTCGAGTCTGCTGTCCGCAGCGGTGTGGCCGCGGCGAAGGCAATTTTCGCGCCAGCGGCGTCATGACAGCGGCGCGGCTATCCCCGCATAGCGCCGCCTGCCCCGCCAATCGTGCAGTTCATCGCACGCCGATGGCCGCGCCGGCCGCGCACCGTTACATTGTCACCATCGACACTTTCCCGCTTAAACGGACTGAGCATGAAACTTCAACTTGGACTTCGCACCCTCGCCCTGCTGGCATTCGTTGCCGCGAGCACGGCTGTGATCGTCAAGCCTGAACTGATCGGCGCCGCCGCGGCCCCGCAGTCGCCCACCCTCAACAACATGTTGATCGTCGGCCACCCGTAGCCGCGCCTCAACTGGAGTTCCATCATGGGCAAAACAGAATTTCTCGACGCGCTCAAGCGTGCAATGACCGGCCTGGCGCCGGCGCTGCAGGCCAAGACGCTCGCCTACTACGAACAGCGCTTCGTCGACGGCGTTGCCGTCGGCCGCAGCGAAGCTGACATCGCCGCCGAACTGGACGACCCGAAAAAGATCGCCATGACGCTGCGCGCCAGCACCCACCTGTCGGCGTTCGAGCAGAAACGCAACCCCGCCAACCTGCTGCGCCTGCTCGTATCCGGATTTGGGCTTGCCATCTTCAACCTCTTCATGGTGGTGCCGGCGATCGTCTACGCCTCGCTGCTGGCCAGCATGTACGCCTGCGCCCTCGCCTTCTACGTCGGCGGCATCGCCATCACCGCCAGCGGCCTGGCCGGAGCCAACGAACTGGTGCTCGACGGCCCGCTGCGGCACGCCCTCATGAGCGACCAGGATGCCGACGAGTCGGACACCCAAACGCGGGTCACCATCGGCGAGGACGGCGTGCGCGTCTTCCAGGAGAAGATCCCGGAGCAGCATCCGGCCCCGGCTGCCTCCCCTTCCGCCGACGCCGACGCAGATGCGCGCGAGCCGGCGATCCGCCGCGCCGAAGCGGTCGCCGGCCGCGGCATCCACATTTCCACCTCGCTCGACGCCGGCTCGCGCGCCACCCAGACCTTCTTCGGGCTGTCGATGGTGCTGGGCGCGATCTGCCTGTTCCTGCTCAGCCTCGTGGTGACCAAGTACACCGTCGTCGGCATCAGGCGCTACGTCGAAATGAACTATTCCCTCCTCAAGGGACACTGAACCACCTCGGGATGACACGATGCGCGCATTAATGAAAGTTGGATTTTCCCTGCTGGTGCTGGCCTTTCTGCTGATCGGCCTGTCCTACAGCATGCTGCGCGCGCAGGGCGTCAGCGGCGCCGCCAACCTGGCCGGGCGCGCCATCGAAAGCGACACCCGCGGCCTCGGCAAAAACATCCGCGCCATCGACCTCTCCGGCCCGATCGACATGACGCTGCGCCAGGGCGCGGTGCCGTCGCTGGTGGTGCGCGGCGAGCAGCGCCTGCTCGGAAATATCGAAACGGTCACCGGCGCCGACGGCGTGCTGCACATCCGTCCGACCGGCATGGTGCTGTTTCACCGCCAGCCGCTGCAGGTGACGCTGGTGCTGCCCTCGATCGAGGACGTCTCGGTGCGCGGCAGCGGCGAGAGCACCATCAACGGCTTCAGCGGCGAGCGCATCGACGTGCGCCTGACCGGCTCGGGCAACCTCAAGTTCAACGGCCGCTTCCGCGAGGTGCGCGCCGAGATCCACGGCAGTGGCGAGCTCGAAATGAACGGCGGCAGCAGCGACAAGGTCGAAGTCAAGCTCGCCGGCACCGGCAACATGACCGTGGTCGGCTCCACCCGTGAGTTCAAGGCCGAGCAGGCCGGCACCGGCGACATCTACGCCCGCCACCTCGCCGCCGACGACGTCACGCTCAGGATGGCCGGCACCGGCGACGCCGCCGTCACCGCGCACAAGGCGGCCCACGTGGTGCTGCGCGGCGCCGGCGACGTCGTCGTCTATGGCGAACCGGCCGAGCGCGTGGTCGACCGCCACGGTTCCGGCGACGTCGTCTTCAAGTAGTCGCCGCCAGCCAGGCCAGCGCGCCGCGCCCCGCCGCGCGACCGCTGGCAAAGCACGCCGTCAGCAGGTAGCCGCCGGTCGGCGCTTCCCAGTCCACCATCTCGCCGGCGGCGAACACGCCCGGCAAGGCGCGCAGCATCTGCGTGTCGGCATCGATGGCGTCGAACAGCAGGCCGCCGGCGCTGCTGATCGCTTCATCGATGGGCCGCGCGCGCCGCAGCACCAGCGGCAGGCGCTTAATGCCGGCAGCCAGCTGCGCCGGATCGGCATACTGCTCCTTCGACAGGCATTCGTGCAGCAGCCCTGACTTGACGCCCTTGATGCCCAGCCGGCTTTGCAGGTGGCTCGACATCGACCGCGCCCCGCGCGGATGCGTCACCTCCGCCTCCACCCGCTGCGCGCTGAAGTCCGGCGCCAGGTCGAGATGGATCGTCGCGCTGCCGTTCGCCGCGATCTGGTCGCGCACCGGCGCCGACAGCGCATATACCAGGCTGCCCTCGACGCCGGTGGCCGTCACCACGAACTGCCCCTGGCGCCGCACCTGCTGGCCGTCGGCGCCGGTCCACTCGATGGCGACGGTGGTCAGCGGCGAACCGGCATGGCGCGCACTGAAATGCTCGCTCCAGTCGACGTCGAAGCCGCAGTTCGAAGGCATCAGCGGCGCCACCGCGACGCCTGCCTGTTCAAGGAGGCCCACCCAGGCGCCGTCCGATCCCAGCCGAGCCCAGCTGCCGCCGCCCAGCGCCAGGATGACCGCGTCGGCCGCCACCACCTGCTCGCCGTCGGGACTGGCGAACACCAGCCGACCGTCGCGCCAGCCCAGCCACCGGTGGCGCATGTGGAACTGCACGCCGCCCGCGCGCAGGCGGTGCAGCCACGCGCGCAGCAGCGGCGCCGCCTTCATATCGGCCGGGAACACGCGGCCGGAGGTGCCGACAAAGGTGTCGACGCCCAGGCCGTGGATCCACTCGCGCACGGCGTCGGCGTCGAACTGCTCCAGCCAGCGCGCTACCTGCGTCTCGCGCGCGCCGTAGCGCCGCACGAACTCGCCCGCCGCTTCGGAGTGCGTGATGTTCATGCCTCCTTTCCCCGCCAGCAGGAATTTGCGGCCGACCGACGGCATCGCGTCGTACAGGTCGACGCCGGCGCCGGCCTGGCTCAGCACCTCGGCAGCCATCAGGCCGGCTGGTCCGCCGCCGATGACGGCGACGCGGGAAGTACTGAAGGTGCTGGGCGCCATGGGGTCGTGGGAAGCGTTGCGGGGAGCCGAATTGTAGTCGAGAAGGGCAGAACAGGGAAAACGGAGAAAGTAGCACGCGAGAAAACGGTCGGTTTGAAACGCGAGCCGCTACAGCGACCGGCGTGTCGCTACAAGGCGTCATGTTCGAGAGGTGGCCAACTTCGCCGCGTGGGCGGAACCCGTCGGACTAGTGCGGCACCACTCGACCGTGCTGCCTGACGCAACTGCACAACTACCTTGCGGCGCGCGGTCGCCTGAACTACGCAAGTGGCAATTGCAGCAGCAAGTCGCACGTGCGCATGATGCCGTCCACGCCGTTGAGCTCGTCCTTGCAGCGCTTGCAGCTTGCGGCTACCGACGCATCGGCCAGCAGCGTTTCCAATGTGCGCGCCACACGCTCCGGTGCAAAATGGCGCGGCAAAATTTCGCTTCCAACGCCCAGCTGCGCAACGTGGCTCGCATTGTCGAACTGGTCGAAGGCCATCGGCTGAATCAGCTGAGGTACGCCAGCGCGCAGTGCCTGGCTGACCGATCCGATGCCGCCATGGTGGATGAACGCCGACGCGCGCGGCAGCAAAGTGGCGAACGGCGCGTAGACCGCGTGGATCACGCCGTCGGGCAGGTTGGGCGGTAGTTGTTTCCGCTCTGCCGTGACGACGATGGCGCGCATTCCCAGCAAGCGGCATGCGGCGAGGGCGGCGCTGAAAAATGCGTGTGAGACCGCGTTGGCCGTGCCGGCAGTGATCACCACGGGCGCTGCGCCTGCGTCGATAAAGTTGGTAAGCCCGGCAGGCAGGGGCTCGCTTTCGCCGTGCTCGGCCAATGGGAAGCCCGTCATCTCAAGCTGCGCCGGCCAGTCGGGCTGGCGCGCGGAAAACCACTCCGGTGCCATGCATAGCGCAGCGTCGGCCTGGTGCAGCCACTGGTGGAACATTCTGTTCACGGGCGACAAGCCGAGGCGCTGGCGGATCTGGTTGAACGGGACCGTGTATAGCGGATCCATAAACTTGCTATCCATGGTGCGCCAGATGAAACGTTTGACGAAGCGCGGCAGGGCGGTCATGTGGCCCAGCGGCGAAAAGCGCGGCGCGCAAAATTCGGAGCGCAGCACCGACGGCGACAGGTGGATCACGGCGACCGGGATGGCGTGCGTTTCTCCCAGCAAACGGGGCGCGAAGGCGAAGGTCGAAGCGATCGCGATTGTCTCGCCCGGCAACACATCCTGCGCCATGATTTGGTACGACGCTTCCACGCGCGCCATGACGCTGGCGGAAATCATCCGCATGCCTTCCTTTGGGTCGGTGGCGGCAGGCGAATTGAGGAAGGCCTCGTACTCGGCCGCCTCGCTGGTGGCGGTGAAATGCAGGCCGCGCTCCTCGGCATGACGCCGGAAATAGCCGTTGCCGTACAGACGAACCTCGTGTCCGCGCCGGGCCAGCGCGGCGCCCAGTGCCATGAATGGCAAGTTGTCGCCCAGGCTGCCGAGCGCCATGATCAGTATTCTCACAATGTCCTCAATTTGAAGTAAGCTATGTTAACGCCGTAAACTACACCCCTATGTAAACAATGTCAACATCAAGTAAACCCTACCACCATGGCGACCTGCGGAGTACGCTGCTCGAGGTGGCTGATCAATTGATCGATGAAGGCGACGCGGGCGCCTTCAGCCTGCGCGAAGTTGCGCGCCGTGCCGGGGTATCGGCGCCGGCCACGTATCGCCATTTCCGCGATAAGGAAGCGTTGCTGGCGGCCGTGGCTGGGAAGGGGTTCGATGACTTTAGCCGCGCGCTGAGCGAGGCAGTGGCCGGGGCCGACGATCCGCTTGCAGCAATGGGGCAGGCCTACGTACGTTTCGCCGTGGCGCGGCCCGGTCGTTTCCGGCTGATGTATGGTCCAGTCATAGCCGAGCGCGGCCGCTATCCGGAGTTGCAAGCGGCCTCGATGGCGGCCTCCGAAGCGCTGCGTGCGGCGCTGATGTCCCGCTCGCCCTCGGCGCCAGACGCCCCTGTCACTAGCCTGAAACTATGGTGCATGGTGCATGGCCTGTCGCAGCTCATCCTCGATGGCATGTTGCCAGGGTATGACCCGGAAGTGCTGGCGCGTGCTATCACAGCAGCCGCTTGAAGCGCGGTCATTGAACGGAGGGTTCCCCCCCAGACGGGATGCACTCTCGAAGGGCTGCTTCGGGGCGAAAATGACCTGTTATTCGGGTTGGAACACCCTTCGAAGTTGCGCCGTAGGCTTAGCGTGCTATTTTTTTCCGTTTTCCCTCTTCTCCCCGAGAACAGCGGTCATCAATAGATGTAAAGGTCGCTTGACATGCTCAATATGCCGACCTAATATGTAAAGCATACTTTACTACACGGGGTCATCGAATGCAGCACGAAAAAAAGGTCATGCGCGCCTACCATCGCGAGCTGTTCTTCGCATTCGCGGTGTACGCCGTCTTGCTGTTTAGCGCCATCTCGTTCGGCCGCCCGATGGCCGCCGGCGCGCTGCGCACGGTGGTGCTGCTTCTGCCCATGATCGGCTTCGGCCTGATGATCTGGACCATTGCGCGCCACGTGCGCCGCATCGACGAATATCGCCGCCAGAACCTGCTCGAGACCTTCGCGATCGCCGCCGCCATCACCGCCGCGGCCACCTTCAGCTACGGCTTCCTCGAAACGGCCGGCTTTCCGCGCCTGTCGATGTTCACGGTCTGGCCGCTGATGGGCGGATCGTGGATGCTGGTGGTCTTTGTCAGACTGCTGCTGAAGCGATGAACAATATCATCCGCCAGCTGCGCGCCGAACAAGGCTGGAGCCAGGCCCACCTGGCCGACCTGCTGGAAGTGTCGCGCCAGACCGTCAACGCGCTCGAGACGGGCCGCTACGATCCCAGCCTGCCGCTCGCCTTTGCCATTTCGAGACTGTTCGCCAGACCGATCGAATCGATTTTCAACCCTGACCAGGAGTGAGCATGAAAGCAGCACTGTTACTGGCACTTGCCCTCGGCGCGTGCGCGCCTTCGTTCGCCGAAGCGCCGTCGGAAAACCGTTACGCCGCCTCGATCGTCCCCGCCGAGCGCTTCGAAGTGGGCAGCCTGTTGGTGGAGCGCCATGGCAGGCAGGGCACGCCGATGATCCTGGTCCCGGGCCTGGCCAGCGGCGCCTGGGCCTGGCAGGACACGGTGCGCCAGTTCAGCGGCGAACACGTGCTGTACGTGGTGACGCTGGCCGGCTTCGACGGCCGCCCGCCGGCGCCCGGCAAGCTGCTCGAGTCGACGCAGCAGTCGCTGCGCCAGCTGATCGCCGCGCGCAAGCTCGATCGCCCGGTTATCGTCGGCCACAGCCTGGGCGCGACGCTGGCGCTCGCCATGGCCGCTGCCAACCCCACGCTCGTTGGCGGCGTCGTCGCCATCGATGGCCTGCCCGTCATGCCCGGCACCGAAACCATCCCGGCCGGCCAGCGCCAGGCGATGGCCGCCTCGGTCAAGGCGCGCATGGCCGGATCGACCAGGGAGGCATTCGCCCTTCAGCAGCAGCAATACATGCGCGGCATCGGCGTCACCGACATGGCGCGCGCCGACGAACTGGCGAAGCTGTCGGCGAAGAGCGACCCCGGCGCCGCCGTCGACGCCATGGCCGACGTACTGGAACAGGATCTGCGTGCTTCGCTGCCGGGCATTAAGGTGCCAGTGCTCTTGGTAGTGCCCTACTTCGAGCCCGATTCTTCCCAGTTCGGCATGACGCGCGAAGCGAAGGTGGCGTACTACACCGCACTGATGGCCGGCACCCCGACACTGCAGGTGGTGTCGATCGCGCCGGCGCGCCACTTCGTCATGTTCGATCAGCCGCAGATGCTCTCGGACGCGCTGCGCACCTTCCTCAAATCAATGTAAGGAGCCGCAAATGAAAAGTACACGTTTCTGGATCGGGCGCTTCTTCCTGATCGTCGCCCTCGCCTTCATGGTTCTGCTGGCCGCCAGCCTGCTGCGCGGTCGGCCGGTCGGGAAGGCGCTGACCGAATCGTTCACCTGGGCGATGATCGCGTCGGCCATCTTCACCGGCTCGCGCTACACCCGGGCGAAGAAGGGCATCGCCTGCGCGCTGTGCAAGGACACCGTCGACGACTGATCTCAGCCGGCGTGGGCGCTGAGCTGCGGCAGCGACGCCATCA
Source organism: Burkholderiales bacterium (assembly GCA_038248405.1). Taxonomy (GTDB): domain Bacteria; phylum Pseudomonadota; class Gammaproteobacteria; order Burkholderiales; family Burkholderiaceae_D; genus JAFCUW01. The sequence continues at coordinate 48,223 of JBBRXM010000023.1, read as the reverse complement.
GGTCGGCGAAGCGCTCGCCCTGGATCATCACGTGTTCGCGCGCCAGTTGGGCCGCCAGCTCGCCGTCGCCGCTGACGATTGCGCGCACCAGTGCGTCGTGTTCGGCGAACGAGGCGCCGAGCCGGTCGCGCACCCGCAGCTGCAGGCGCCGGTAGGGCCGCAGCCGGCGCGACAGCGCGCGTGCCTGCTCGATCAGGAACTGGTTGTGGCTGCCCGCGTAGATCGCGTAATGGAACTCTTCGTTCTTGTAGTAGTAGTCGTCCGGGTCGTTCGCCGCGCTGGCATCCTTGCATGCCGAGTGCGCCGCCTGCAGCGCGGCCTGCTCGGCGCTCGTCATCCGCCGCGCTCCCAGCCGCGCGCAGGTCGCCTCCATCTCCGACATCACCTCGAACATCTCGACCAGCTGCCGCGCCCCCAGCTCGGCCACCACCGCACCGCGCCGCGGCCGGATCACCACCAGCCCCATCGACGCCAGCTGGATCAGCGCTTCACGGATCGGCGTGCGCGACACGCCGAACATGGCCGCCAGCTCGGTCTCGTCGAGATGCTGGCCGGGTTTGAATGCGCCAACGGCGATCATTTCCTCGATCTTCTCCCGCAGGCTTTCGGAACGGCTTTTCATGTTGATTTGTCTAATGTTTTGTATATAGTTAGTCATTATAAAACCACAGATGGACTTGACAATGTATTTTTTCAGTCTATTCTTGTATACATAAAACTGAACTTCGCATACGGCTGCTCTGGCAAGCGTGTGACGGCGATTCACTCGTAGTCCGTTTCAACCATCTTGGAGGATGACATGTCGGTAATGACCCGTAGAACAATTCTTGGCGCAATCGCCACCAGCCCGCTGTGGCTCAACACCGCGTTTGCCCAGACCAGCACGCTGAAGATCGCGCACCAGTTCCCCGGGGGCACCCTCACCGAAGGCGATTTCCGCGATCGGCTGTGCCGGATGTTCGCGGCCGAAGCCCAGAAGCGCAGCAAAGGCAGCCTCAAGTTCGAGATTTATCCGGGCGCCTCGCTGATGAAGACCAATTCGCAGTTCTCCGCCATGCGCAAGGGCGCGCTCGACATGTCGCTGGTGCCGCTCTCGTACGCCGGCGGCGAAGTCCCCGAGGTCAACATCGGCCTGATGCCTGGCCTGGTCACCTCCTACGACCAGGCCTACGCCTGGAAGAACGCCGAAGTGGGCAAGGAACTGACCCGCATCCTGCTCGAAAAAGGCATCGTCGTTGTCAGCTGGGTATGGCAGGCCGGTGGCGTGGCCTCGCGCACCAAGGCGATCGTCGATCCGGAAGACGCGCGCGGCGTGAAGATCCGCGGCGGCTCGCGCGAGATGGACCTGATGCTCAAGGCCGCTGGCGCCGCCGTGGTGTCGCTGCCGTCCAACGAAATCTACGCCGCCATGCAGACCGGCGCCATCGACGCCGCCCTCACCTCGTCGTCGTCGCTGATCTCGTTCCGCCTCGAAGAAGTCGGCAAGGCGCTCACCACCGCGCGCGGCGGCTCCTACTGGTTCATGTTCGAGCCGCTGATGATGTCGAAAGCGGTGTTCGACCGCCTGACCAAAGAACAGCAGGCCATCATCATGGCCGTCGGCGCCGACATGGAAGCGTTCGGGCGCAAGTCGGCCATGGACGACGACAACCTGGTCGCCACCGTCTACCAGAAGGCCGGCGCCAAGGTCGTCGACATGAATGCGGCCGTCGTCAAGAAGTGGCAGGCGATCGCCCGCACCACCGCCTGGAAGGACTACGCCGACAAGAACGCCAACTGCGCCAAGCTGCTGGCATTGGCGGAGAAGACGTTGTGAGTCATGGTTTCGAGCTGGAGCCGGCCAAAGGGCCGGCAGTTCCCGACCAGCCGGCTCTGGCGGTCTTTTCGCTGCTGCTCGACCGCTTCAACCACCTTTTGCTGAAGCTGTCGATGGTGGCGATGATCGTCACCGCGCTGGTGCTGACGTACTCGGTGGTGAGCCGCTATTTCTTCAAGGTGCCCACCGACTGGCAGGACGAAGCGTCGGTGTTCATGCTGGTCGGCGTCACCTTCTTCTGCTGCGCCTATGTCCAGTCCTACCGCGGCCACATCGGCATCGAGGCGCTGTCCTCGCTGCTCTCGCCGCGCGTCAATGCGGTCAGGCTGCTCATCGTCGACATCTTCTCGTTCGCGTTCTGCGCCTTCTTTTCCTGGAAATCGTGGGCCATGTGCCATGAAGCCTGGGTCGACGGCATGACCACCTCGTCCACCTTGGCCCCGCCCCTGTGGATCCCGTATTCGATCATGGCGTTCGGCATGACGCTGCTCACGCTGCAGATCCTGGTGCAGGTACTGGCCCACATCACCAACCGCCGGAGCGTTTCATGAGCGACCTTACTTTGGGCGCCCTGTACGGCGTTGTGACCCTGATCGTGATGTTCTCCGGGATGCCGATCGCCTTCGCGCTGGGCGTCGTCGCCACCGGCTTCATGTACTTCTTCATGCCGGCGTCCTCGCTCGACACCGTCACCCAGAACGTCTACGAAGAGATGGCCTCGATCACGCTGCTGTCGATCCCGCTGTTCATCCTCAAGGGCGCCGCGATCGGCAAGTCACCCGCCGGCAAGGACCTCTATTCGGCCATCCACACCTGGCTGCACAAGGTGCCCGGAGGGCTGGGCATCGCCAACGTCTTCGCCTGCGCCCTGTTCGCGGCGATGGCCGGCTCGTCGCCTGCCACTTGCTCGGCGATCGGCTCGGCCGGCATTCCCGAAATGCGCAAGCGTGGCTATTCGCCCGGTTTCGCGGCCGGCATCATCGCCGCCGGCGGCACCCTCGGCATCCTGCTGCCGCCGTCGATCACCATGATCCTGTACGCGGTCGCCGCCGAGCAGTCGCTGGGGCGCCTGTTCCTCGCCGGCATCGGACCCGGCCTGCTGCTCGTGTTCCTGTTCGCCGGCTACGCCGTCTACCGCGCCCGCAAGGAATACCGCATGGCGCGCGACATCTACGAAGGCGGCGGCGCCAAGTCGGCCTACCTCGACACCGAGCACTTCACGCTGCGCGAAAAAGTCGAAATGCTGCCGCGCGTGCTGCCCTTTATCATCCTGCTGATCGGCGTGATGGTGGCCCTGTACGGCGGCTACGCCACGCCGTCGGAAACGGCCGGTTTGGGCGCGCTGCTGGCACTTGTGCTCATCGCCGTGGTCTATCAGGTATGGCGGCCAAAAGACCTGGCGCCCATCCTCACCTCGACCATCAAGGAATCGACGATGCTGCTGCTGATCATCGGCATGTCGCTGTTCTATTCGTATGTGATGAGCTACCTGCACATCAGCCAGTCCGCTGCCCAGTGGGTGGTCGACATGCACCTGTCGCGCTGGCTGCTGGTGACGGTGATCCTGGTGATGGTGATCGGCTTCGGCTTCTTCCTGCCGCCGGTGTCGATCATCCTGATGACCGCTCCCATCATCCTGCCGCCGCTGAAAGCGGCCGGCTTCGACCTGATCTGGTTCGGCATCGTCATGACGGTGGTGATGGAAATGGGCCTGATCCACCCGCCGGTGGGGCTCAACATCTTCGTCATCAAGAACATCGCGCCCGATATCCCGCTCAAGGACGTCATCTGGGGCGTGATGCCCTTCGTCGGCCTGATGTTCGTCGCCGTGTTCCTGCTGTGCGTGTTCCCGGGGATCGCCACCACGCTGCCGAACATGCTGATGGGAGCGAAATAGTGAGCGCGCCGCCGAAGGCCTGGAACACGCTGCAGTCCAACCGCGCCGGCCGGCTGGCGCGCGCGCGTGCCGTCGTCGGCGCGGCGCTGGACGGCAAGTCGGTGCCGGCGGCACGCATCGCCGACCTGCTGCACAGCGTGCTCGAATGCGGCGACCGCGTCTGCCTCGAGGGGAACAACCAGAAACAGGCCGACTTCCTGGCCAAGGCGCTGGCCCATCTCGACCCGGCGCGCATCAACGGCCTGCACATGCTGCAGTCGGTGCTGGCGCTGCCCGAGCACCTCGACGTCTTCGAGCGCGGCGTCGCCTCGCGGCTGGACTTCTCGTTCTCCGGGCCGCAGGCCGGCCGCGTCGCCAAGCTGGTGGCGTCCGGCCAGCTCGATATCGGCGCCATCCACACCTACCTCGAACTGTTCGCCCGCTACTTCATCGACCTGGCGCCGCGCGTGTGCCTGGTCGCCGCCGAAGCGGCCGACCGCCACGGCAACCTCTACACCGGCCCGAACACCGAGGACACGCCCGCCATCGTCGAAGCGACCGCCTTCAAGAACGGCATCGTCATCGTCCAGGTCAACCGCATCATGGACGTGCTGCCGCGCGTCGACATCCCGGGCGACTGGGTCGACTTCGTGGTGCGCTCGCCCGACCCCTATTACATCGAGCCGCTGTTCACGCGCGACCCGGCCCTGATCTCCGAGATCCAGGTGCTCATGGCGATGATGGCCATCAAGGGCATCTACGCCGAATACGGCGTCCAGCGCCTCAACCACGGCATCGGCTTCGACACCGCCGCCATCGAACTGCTGCTGCCCACCTACGCGGAGTCGCTCGGCCTGAAGGGCAAGATCGGGCGCCACTGGGCCTTGAATCCACATCCCGCGCTGATCCCCGCCATCGAGGCCGGCTTCGTCGAATCGATCCACTCCTTCGGTTCCGAGCTGGGCATGGAAGACTACATCCGCGCCCGTCCCGACGTCTTCGCCGTGGGGCCCGACGGCAGCATGCGCAGCAACCGCGCCATGTGCCAGGCGGCCGGCCACTATGCCTGCGACATGTTCATCGGCTCCACGCTGCAGATCGACTTGCAGGGCAATTCCTCCACCGCCACGGTCGGGCGCATCGCCGGCTTTGGCGGCGCCCCCAACATGGGCGCCGACGCGCGCGGCCGGCGCCACGCCAGCCCGGCGTGGCTGAAAGCGGGCCAGCAGGCGCGCGCCGGCCGCAACACCATCCCGCGCGGCCAGAAGCTGGTCGTGCAGATCGTCGAGACCTTCCGCGAGCACATGCAGCCGGCCTTCGTCGATCGCCTCGACGCCTGGGAACTGGCAGAGCAGGCCGGCTTCGAGATCCCGCCGGTGATGATCTACGGCGACGACGTCACCCACGTCCTCACCGAGGAAGGCATCGCCAACCTGCTGCTGTGCCGCACCGACGAAGAGCGCGAGCAGGCCATCCGCGGCGTCGCCGGCTATACGCCGGTGGGCATGGCGCGCGACAAGCGCATGGTCGAAAACCTGCGCGACCGCGGCATCATCGTGCGCGCCGAGGACATCGGCGTCGACAAGCGCCTCGCCAAGCGCGACCTGCTCGCGGCCAAGAACATGAAGGACCTGGTGCGCGCATCGGGCGGCCTGTACACGCCGCCGCGCCGCTTCCGCAACTGGTAAGAGGACATTATGGAAACGCTGGTATATCGCTTTGAAAACGGCAGCCGCGCGCTGCCGGCGGCGCCGCAGGTGGTCGGCGTGGTCGGCTCGGGCAACCTCGAAGTGCTGATCGAGTCAAGCCCGCTTGGCGGCGCCTGCACCATCGAGATCAAGACCGCCGCCGTCGGCTTCGGCGCCACCTGGCAGGCGGTGATGCAGGACTTCCACCAGCGCTGGCAGCTGGCCGACACCCGCATCGCCATCAACGACATGGGCGCCACGCCGGCAGTGGTCAGCCTGCGCCTGGACCAGGCGGTCGAGACCATGCTGGGAGAGGCGCCATGAGCAGCTACCTCGAACTGACCGCGCGCGAACGCATCGCCCGCCTGTTCGACGCCGGCAGCTTCGTCGAATTCCTGCCGCCGTCGGCGCGCGTCATCAGTCCCCACCTGGCCGAACTCGATACGCCGGTGGCCTTCGACGACGGCGTCGTCGTCGGCCGCGCGCTGCTGGCCGGCGAAAAAGTATTCGCCGCCGCCCAGGAAGGCGGCTTCATGGGCGGCGCGGTCGGCGAAGTCCATGGCGCCAAGCTGGTTGGCCTGCTGCGCCGCGCCATCGCCGAACGGGTGGGCGCCGTGGTGCTGCTGTTAGAGAGCGGCGGCGTGCGCCTGCACGAAGCGAACGCCGGCCTGATCGCCGTATCGGAAGTCATGCGCGCCGTGCTCGACGCGCGCGCGGCCGGCATCGCCGTCATTGGGCTCGCCGGCGGCGCCAACGGCGTCTTCGGCGGCATGGGCATCGTCGCACGCTGCACCAATGCCGTCGTGATGTCGGAAGAAGGACGCCTTGCCATGTCCGGCCCGGAAGTGATCGAGACCGCCAGCGGGGTCGAGGAATTCGACTCGCAGGACCGCGCCCTTGTGTGGCGCACCAGCGGCGGCAAGCACCGCTTCCTGCTCGGTGACTGCCAGACCATCGTCGCCGATTCCACCGCCGCGTTCCGGCAGGCCGCCGTCGACGCCATTGGCGCCTGCCGCGCCGGCCCCACCGCCATCAGCATGCAGGACCTGGAGCAGGAGCAGGCGATGCTCGGCGAGCGCATCGCGCGCTTCGGCGCCATGCGCGATCCGCTCGAAATCTGGGCCGCCCTCGGCCTCGAACAGCCCGAGGCGATCCCCATGCTCGACGCCGCGCAGTTCGCCGCCGCCGCTGGCCCGCACCGACTGGGAGGCCGCTGATGGAATGGCAGACACTGGCCGCGCAGCTGTTCCCGCGCGGGCACGCAATCACGGAGGCCGACAACTTCATCTGCGGCAGCGCACAGGCCGGCGAGCACACCATCGCCGTCGTCGGCACCACCGGGCACGCGCCAATCGGCGTCGAAATCGCGCTGGCGCAGGCGCAGTTCGTGCTGGCCACTGTGCGCGAGCACCCTGGCCGGCCGATCCTGATGCTGGTCGACACCCAGGGCCAGCGCCTGCGTCACCGCGACGAGATGTTGGGCATCAACAGCTACATGGCCCACCTGGGCAAGTGCGTCGAACTGGCGCGCCGCCAGGGCCACAGGATCGTCGCGCTGGTGTACGACCAGGCGCTGTCGGGCGGCTTCATCACCAGCGGCCTGATGGCCGACGCCTGCTACGCCCTGCCCAACGCCACCATCCGCGTGATGGGGCTGCCGGCGATGGCGCGCATCACCAAGGTGCCGGAAGAGCGGCTGCTGGAGCTCTCGGCCACCAACCCGGTGTTCGCGCCGGGCCCGGTCAACTACCTGCGCATGGGCGGAGTGCAGGAAATCTGGGACGGCGACCTCGCCGCCCAGCTGGAGCAGGCGCTGGCCGTCTCCTCCGGCGGCGACTTGCGCAGCGTGCTCGGCCAGGCGCGCGGCGGGCGCAAGCTGGCGCAGCGCGTGATCGATGCCATCCTGACCGACAGCGATGTTCTGCCGCCATGACCTGGTCTGGCTCGCCGGCCGCGGCTGGGATGCCGCGCTCGGCGCCGCCCTGCCCGGCCAGCACGCCGCGATCGAACAGTGGCGCCGCGCCGGCTGGCCGGCGGTGGTGCGGCGCGCCGATGCCGGCCTCGCCCCGGGCCACGTCAGCCTGGGCATCCCGCTGCCGCCGGCCGCCGACGGCAGCAAGGGCCGCATCGCGCTGGGCGCATCGGGCGATGACGTCGTCCGCCGCACGCGCCCGATCGGCCTGGCCGACGCCGCCCGGGCAGCACCCGGCCACTGGCGTGCGGCCCTCGCGGCGCTCGCTGCCTGCATGCCGCTGCACGCCTACGGATCGCTCGCCATGCAGGCCCTCACCGGCCAGTCCTACGTGACGCCGGAGTCCGACATCGACCTGCTGTTCCTGCCCGCCGACCGCGATGCGCTCGACGCCGGGCTGGCGCTGCTCGAGCAGCACGCCGCTGGCCTGCCGCTCGACGGCGAGATCATGTTCCCGTCCGGCGAGGCCGTCGCCTGGAAGGAGTGGATTCACGCCGGCAGGCACCCGGCGCGCGTGCTGGTCAAGGACGCCGGCGCGGTGCGGCTGGCGCCGATGGCCGACCTGCTGGCGACACTGGAGCCGGCATGATCGGCGTCGCCCAGCCGGCCATTGCGCCCAGAGCGCGCACGCTGCCCGACCGGCGCCTGCTGCGCCGCTTCTGCAGCGAGACCGCGCGCATCACCGTCGGCTGCCTGTACACCGAACTGGTGCTCTACCCCAAGCCGGGCCTGGTATCGCTCGTCGACAATGGCAGCCACACCGACATGACCGCCGCGACCTTCATGCGCAGCATGTTCGCCCTGCGCCACTACTTCGCGCGCATCTGCGCCGCCGGCGCGGCCGATGCCCCGTTCGCCGTCCTCAGGCAGCTCGGCATCGAGGCGGAGACGCGCATGCTGGCCGCGACCGGCGGCATCAATACCCACCGCGGCGCCATCTTCTGCCTCGGCATGCTGTGCGCGACCATCGGCCGCGCCCGCGCGCAGGGCGTGGCGCTGTCGGCCGAGGCGCTGCGCGCCACCATGCTGATCCGCTGGGGCGACGAGCTGGCCGCGCACTCGCGGCCGACCGGCACGCAATCGCACGGCCTGCAGGTAGCCCACCAGCATGCCGCCAGCGGCGCGCGCGAGGAAGGCGCACAGGGCCTGCCGTCGGTCTTCGAAGTAGGCCTGCCGGCACTGCGGCAGGCGCTCGCTGCCGGGCGCACCATGCGCCATGCGCGCATCGATGCATTGTTCGCGCTGATGGCCCATGTCAGCGATACCAATGTGTTCTACCGCGGCGGCGCGCAAGGCGCGGCGACCGTCAGGCGCGAAGCGGCCGGCTTCATCGCGCAAGGCGGCACCGCGCATCCGCAATGGCTCGCGTACGCGCTCGACTGCCACCGCGTCCTGATCGGCCAGAAGCTCTCGCCGGGCGGCGCCGCCGACCTGCTCGCCGCCACCTGCCTGGTGCACGCGGTCGATTCCGGTTCGCTGTCGTGAGCAGCCGCCTGCTGCTGCTCTGTCCCGGCCAGGGCGGCCAGCATGCGGCAATGTTCGATCTCGCCCGCACGGACGCCGGCGCGGCAGCGCTGCTGGACGCATGCGGCCTCGCCGGCGCGGATCCGGAAACGATGTTCGACAACCGCGTGGCGCAGCCGGCCATCGTCGGCGCCACGCTGGCGATGTGGCAGGCGCTGCGCGGCCGCCTGCCGCCGCCAAGCCTGGTGGCCGGCTACAGCGTCGGCGAATTGTCGGCCTGGGGCGTCGCCGGTGCGATCGATGCCGTCGACGCAGTGGCGCTGGCGGCGACCCGCGCAAAGCTGATGACGGCGGCCGTGGCGCAGCCGCAGGCGCTCGCCGCGATCGGCGCTATCGCGCCGGGCGCCGCCCGCGTCCTGGCCGCCGCCGCCGGCTTCCAGATCGCCATCGTCACGGGCGCCGACACCTGCATTGCGGGCGGACTCGAGTCCAGGCTCGGTCAACTCGAACATGCCGTCGCCGCGGCCGGCGGCCGCCTGCAGCGGCTGCCGGTCGGCATCGCGTCGCACACATCCTTGATGGCACCGGCGGTGGCGCCGTTCGCACAAGCGCTGATGGCGGCCGCGTTTCACGAACCCGCGTGCCCGGTACTGTCGGGGATCGGCGCCGAAGCGGTGACGGATAAGGCGCGCGCGGTCGACACGCTGTCGCGCCAGTTGATCCAGACGATTCTGTGGAGCGACTGCATGGACGCCGCCGCCGAAGCCGGCATCACGGTCGCGCTGGAACTGGGGCCCGGCGCGGCGCTCGCGCGCATGCTGCAGTCGCGCCATCCGCAGATCGCCTGCCGCTCGGTGGCGGACTTCCGCAGCCTGGACGGCATCGCCGCCTGGATCGGCCGCCAAGTCGCTTGACACCAGTGGCGTGACAGCGCCGGGTCGGTTAAGATCGGTTCACAACAACACGGGAGACCCCATGCACGGCATTCGCTATTGGATTTTGCAGTACCTGCTGGCCGCTGGCTCGATGTTCGCGCTGCTGCTGGTGGTCGACTTCGTCGGCGGCAAGCCGGTCGCCGGCGGGGTGTGGATGTCGCTCGCGTTCGCGCTGGCGGCATCGGCCATCTTCATCGGGGCCAGGTACCTGCGCGAGCGCAAGCCTTAACCGCCGGTCACCGGCGGGAAAAAGGCCACTTCGCAGCCGTCGGTGATGGGCGTCGCGGCGTCGCACATCACCTGATTGCAGGCCATGCGCAGCGTGCGTTCGGGCGCCAGCGCCCCGGCCCAGGCGCCGCCGCGCGCGATCAGGTACTCGCGCACCGCGCCGACCGTGGTGACGCCGACCGGCACGCTGGCCGCCTCTTGCGACGTGCCGACCGCCTCGCGGATGCTGGCAAAAAAACGCAGGTTGATGTCCATGGATGGCCTAATGCAGTAGTTCGCTGAACGGGATGAAGCGCACGGTTTCGCCGCGTGCGATCGGATGGCCTGGCGGATTGTCGATCAGCCCATCGCCCCACACCGTCGACGTCAGCACGCCCGAACCCTGGTTCGGGAACAGGTCGAGCCCACCGTCGTCGTTGATGCGCGCGCGCAGGAACTCGTTGCGGCGATCGGCCTTCGGCCAGTCGAAATCGGCGCGCATGGCGTAGCCACGCGGCGCCGGCGCCGCTGCCGCCCCCTGCAGGCGCAGGATGAACGGCCGCACGAACAGCAAAAAGGTGATGAAGCTGGAAACCGGATTGCCCGGCAGGCCGAGGAAAAACGCCTCGCCGCCATCGCGCCGCACCTCGCCGAATGCCAGCGGCTTACCCGGCTTGACGGCGATCTGCCACATGTTCAGGCGCCCTTCCGCCTCCACCGCCGGCTTGATGTGGTCTTCCTCGCCGACCGATACGCCGCCGGAGGTGATGATCAGGTCGTTCTCGCGCGCGGCGCTGCGCAAGGTGTCGCGCGTGGCGTCCAGCGTATCGGGCACGATGCCGAAATCGGTGATCGTGCAGCCGAGGTTTTCGAGCAGCGCGCGCAGGGTGAAGCGGTTCGAATTGTAGATCGCCCCCGGCGCGAGCTGCCCGCCAGGCGCTTCGCCCGGCATCGTCAGCTCGTCGCCGGTGAAGAACACCGCCACGCGCAGCTTGCGCCGCACCGGCAGCGTCGCCAGGCCGACCGATGCCGCCAACCCGAGCTCCTGGCTGCGCAGCCGCGTGCCGGCCGCGAGGATCACGGCGCCGCTGGTGATGTCTTCGCCGGCGCGGCGGATCCATTCGCCTGCTTGCGGCGCGTGCTCGATGGTGACGGTGTCGTCGTCGTTGAGGTGGCACTGCTCCTGCATCACCACCGCGTCGGCACCCTCGGGAATCATGGCGCCGGTGAAGATGCGCGCGGCGCAGCCGGCATCGAGGTACTTGCCGACCTGGCCGGCCGGGATGCGGTCGGTAACGGTCAGCCTGGCAGCGCCGCCGGCGCAGTCGGCCGCGCGCACGGCGTAGCCATCCATCTGCGTGTTGTCGGCCGACGGCACGTCGATGGTCGACGCCTGCGCCTCGGCCAGCACACGGCCGTTGGCGCACAAGGTCGGCACGATCTCGGATTCGGCCACCGGCCGCGCGGCCGCCAGCAGGAAGTCGAGCGCTTCGCGTACCGGCAGCATCGGCTTGTGGGCGGGCGCGCTCATCTCAGAGCCCCGTGTTGGCCGCGATGTAGGCCTTCATGATCGTCACGTCAGCGGCCATCACCACGAATTTCTGCGGCAGCGATTCGATGTCCTCGAAGCCGGCCGGGCGCTCGGCGTCCAGGCCCAGCGCTTCGAGGATGGTTTCGTTGAACTTGGCCGCCAGCGCCGTCTCCAGCACGATCATCGGTACGCCCGGCTGCATGTTCTCGCGCGCGACCTTGACGCCGTCGGCGGTGTGCGTATCGATGGTGATGCCGTAATCGTCCTGCACGTCGCGGATGGTCGCGACGCGGTCCTTGTGGGTGGAGCGGCCCGACAGGAAGCCATAGTTGGCCACCTGCGCCCACTCGTCGCCGTCGCTGCCCGGCTTGCCGGACAAGTCGAAACCGCCCGCGGTCTCGACCTTGTGGAACAGCGCGCGCACGCGCGCCGGGTCGCGCCCGACCAGGTCGTACACGAAGCGCTCGAAGTTGGACGCCTTCGAGATGTCCATCGACGGGCTGCTGGTGTGATAGGTCTCGGCCGACTTGCGCACGCGGTAGACGCCGGTGCGGAAAAACTCGTCGAGCACGTCGTTTTCGTTGGTGGCGGCAACCAGCTTGTCGATCGGCAGGCCCATCATGCGGGCGATGTGGCCGGCGCAGATATTGCCGAAGTTCCCCGACGGCACCGTGAACGACACCTTCTGGGTGTTGTCGGTCGTCGCCGCCAGGTAGCCGCGGAAGTAGTAGACCACTTGCGCCACCACGCGCGCCCAGTTGATCGAGTTGACCGTGCCGATCTTCTGGCGGCCCTTGAACGGCAGGTCGTTCGACACCGCCTTGACCAGGTCCTGGCAGTCGTCGAACACGCCTTCGACGGCGATGTTGAAGATGTTCGGGTCCTGCAGGCTGAACATCTGCGCGCTCTGGAAGGCGCTCATTTTCTTGTGCGGCGAGAGCATGAACACGCGGATGCCCTTTTTGCCGCGCATGGCGTATTCGGCGGCGCTGCCGGTGTCGCCGGAGGTGGCGCCGAATATATTGAGTTCGGCGCCGTCCTTGGCCAGCGTGTACTCGAACAGGTTGCCGAGCAGCTGCATCGCCATGTCCTTGAACGCCAGCGTCGGCCCGTTCGACAGCGCTTGCAGGATCAGCGTCTTGTCGCCGTCCTGCTCGAGCACGCGCAGCGGCGTGATGTCGGCTGCCGACTCGCCGGCACGGACGTTGCGATACACCTGCGGCGTGTACGTCTTAGCCGTCAGCGCCTTCAGGTCGGCGTCCGGGATGTCGGTCGCGAATTTTTTCAGGATTTCGTAGGCCAGGTCGGCATACGGCAGCTTGCGCCACGCATCGAGTTCGGCGCCGGTCACTTGCGGATACTCCGCCGGCAGGTACAGGCCGCCGTCGGGCGCGAGGCCGCCGAGCAGGATGTCGGAAAATTGCTGGGGTGCGGACGCCGGCGTGGCGCGGGTGGAGACGTATTGCATACAGTGAGAAAGGTCCGGTTTTCTGCGAATCGAGCGTTTATTATAGTTCGGACCGGGTTTTCTTGGGTAGCAGGCCGGCGGCGCCGACCGTCACGCTGGATAAGTGAACTTTATGGGCCTCTCGCGGGTCTGACCTAGGTCAGACCCGCATTCATCATCTAGCAGGCAGCGTGGTTGACGGTGATGACATGGATCGCCAGCCCGCCCAGCGACGTTTCCTTGTACTTGTCCTGCATGTCGGCGCCGGTCTGGCGCATCGTCTCGATCACTTCGTCGAGGCTGACGAAGTGGGTGCCGTCCCCCTTCAGGGCCAGCGAGGCGGCCGTAATTGCCTTGATCGCCCCCATCCCATTGCGCTCGATACACGGAATCTGCACCAGGCCGCCGATCGGGTCGCAGGTCATGCCGAGATGGTGCTCGATGCCGATTTCGGCGGCATTTTCGATCTGCTCGTTGCTGCCGCCGAGCGCTGCGACCAGGCCCGCCGCGGCCATCGCGCAGGCCACCCCGACTTCGCCCTGGCAGCCGATTTCGGCGCCGGAGATGGAAGCGTTCTTTTTGCACAGCATGCCGATCGCCGCCGAGGTCAGCATGAATTCGCGGATCCCCCTGACCGGATCGCTCGGGCGACAATCCTCGGCGTAGTAGCGCAGCACCGCCGGGATGATGCCGGCCGCGCCGTTGGTGGGCGCCGTCACTACGCGCCCGCCGGCGGCATTTTCTTCGTTGACGGCCATCGCGTACAGGCTGACCTGGTGCAGCGCGTCGTGCGGCAGGTCGTTGGCGCGGTTGTCGCCGTTCTTGGCATCGAGCGCCTGGCGCCACAGGTTGGCGGCGCGGCGCTTGACATTGAGGCCGCCGGGCAGCTGGCCGGCGGTCACGAGGCCATGGGCGATACAGTCGCGCATCACCTGCCAGATATTGTCGATGCCGGCGTCGAGCGCTTCGCCGCTCATGTGGGCACACTCGTTGGCGCGCAACATGGCCGGGATCGACAGGCCGCTCGCCTTGCCGTGCGCGAGCAGCTGGTCCATCGTGTCGAAAGGGTAAGGTATCGACGCGGCGCCGCCGCCGGCGCTCTGGCGCGCGTGGGATTCGCCGGCGGCGTGGATGAAGCCGCCACCGACCGAATAGAAGACGCGCTCGACGACGCTGCCATCAAGCCTGGCGAGCCGGAAGCGCATGCCGTTCGGGTGCTCGGGCAGCGATTCGGCGCGGTGCCACAGCAGTCCGGTCCTGGCGCTGAACGGTACTTCCTTCGTCCCCAGCAGGCGGATGACGCCATCGAGTTCGACTTCGGCCAGCATGTCGTCGACCGATTCAGGGTTGACGCCCTGGGGCGTCTCGCCCATCAGGCCGAGGATGATGGCCTTGTCGGTGGCATGGCCGATGCCGGTCAGCGCGAGCGAGCCATACAGGCCGACCTCGATGCCGGCAGCATCGTCGAGCGGCCCGCACTCGACCAGGAAGCGGCGCGCCGCCACCATCGGCCCCACCGTGTGGGAGCTCGACGGCCCGATGCCTATCTTGAACAGGTCGAATACGCTCATGTCCATGCTGGTCTCCGTTATTTTTATATGTGGGGACGAATCAGGCGGCCTTGCCGAGGCCGACGTCGACGTTGGCGAGCATGTCGGCGACCATCTGCTCGATGCCGACGCGCGCTTTCCAGCCCCAGTCGGCGGTGGCGGCGCTGTCGTCGAGGCTCTGCGGCCACGTTGCGGCGATTGCCTGGCGGCTGTCCGGGTTATAGGTGATCTCGAAGGCGGGCAGCGAGCGCTTGATGGCGGCGGCCAGTTCGCGCGGGTTGAACGACACGCCGGCGACGTTGTAGGACGAGCGGATCGCGACCTTGCCGGCCGGCGCGTCCATCAGTTCGATGGTGGCGCGGATGGCGTCGGGCATGTAGATCATCGGCAGCGTGGTGCCCTCGTCGAGGAAGCATTCGTAGGCTTCGCCGCGCAGCGCGGAGTGGAAGATGGCGATGGCGTAATCGGTGGTGCCGCCGCCCGGTGGCGACTTGAAGCTGATGATGCCGGGGTAGCGGATGCTGCGCACGTCGACGCCGTACTTGCTGAAGTAGTACTCGCACAGGCGCTCGCCGGCCAGTTTGCTGATGCCGTAGATCGAGGTCGGGTCCATCACCGTGTACTGCGGCGTGTTGACCGGCGGGGTGTTGGGGCCGAAGGCGGCGATCGAGGACGGCCAGAACACGCGCAGGGGTTTGCCCGCTTCGCCGCGCTCGCGCGCCACTTCGAGGATGTTCAGCAGACCATCCATGTTCAGCGTCCAGGCCTTCAGCGGCGCCTGTTCGCCGGTGGCCGACAGCAGCGCGGCGAGCTGGTAGACCTGGGTGATGCCTTCGTCGGCGACGAGCTGGCCGAGGCGCGGCTTGTCGAGCACGTCGAGCTGCATGTAGCGGGCGGCGTGGTAGACGTTGGCGGCGCCGATGTCGGAGGCGATGACGTTGGCCGCGCCGTGCTGGGCCGCCAGCGCGCCGACCAGTTCACTGCCGATCTGCCCGTTGGCGCCGATGATGAGGATGCGTTCCATGAGATACCTTGTTCTTATTGCTGAAGAGTGTGAATCAATTCTTGAGGATGCCCAGTTCGCGGCCGGCCTGCTCGAAGGCCTTGAGAACGGTGTCCAACTGTTCGCGGGTGTGGGCGGCGGAGAGCTGCACGCGCACGCGCGCCTGCCCCATCGGCACCACCGGGTAGAAGAAGCCGGACAGCAGCACGCCCAGTTCGTACATGCGGGCGGCGAATTTCTGCGCGATCGGCGCCTCGAACAGCATCACCGGCACCACCGGGTGGGTGCCCGGCTTGATGGTGAAGCCGATGCGCTCGATCTCCTTGCGGAAGTAAGCGGTGTTCTCGTGCAGGCGGTCGCGCAGTTCGGTCGAGGCGGTGATGCGCTCGAGGACCGACAGCGAGGCGCCGGCGATCATCGGCGCGAGCGTGTTGGAGAACAGGTAGGGGCGCGACTTCTGGCGCAGCGTGTCGATCACTTCCTTGCGGGCGGCGGTGAAGCCGCCCATGGCGCCGCCAAGGGCCTTGCCGAGCGTGCCGGTGATGATGTCGATGCGGCCCATGACGTTGTGGTGCTCGTGGGTGCCGCGGCCGGTGGCGCCCATGAAGCCGGAAGCGTGCGACTCGTCGATCATCACCAGCGCGCCGTACTTGTCGGCCAGGTCGCAGATCTCGTCCAGTCTGGCGATGGTGCCGTCCATCGAGAACACGCCGTCGGTGCAGATCACCTTGTGGCGCTTGCCGGCAGCTTGCGCCGCCTGCAGCTGCGCTTCGAGGTCGGCCATGTCGTTGTTCTGGTAGCGGTAGCGCGCGGCCTTGCACAGGCGGATGCCGTCGATGATGGAGGCGTGGTTCAGGGCGTCCGAGATGATGGCGTCGTTCTCGTCGAACAGCGGCTCGAACAGGCCGCCGTTGGCGTCGAAGGCGGCGGCGTAGAGGATGGTGTCTTCCATGCCGAGGAACTTCGAGATCGCCTGCTCGAGCTCCTTGTGCACGGTCTGGGTGCCGCAGATGAAACGTACCGACGACAGGCCGTAGCCGTATTTTTCGGTGGCGGCGATGGCCGCTTCCTGGGTGCGGACATCGCCGGACAGGCCGAGGTAGTTGTTGGCGCACATATTGATCAGGTGGCGGCCGTCGGCGCCGACCACTTCGGCGCCCTGGCGCGAGGCGAGCACGCGTTCCGGCTTGTAGAGGCCCTGCTCGCGCAGCGTATCGAGGTTGGTTTGCAGGGCGCTGAAAAACGTGGCCTTCGCTTGGTCGCTCATCTTTATCCTCGTGGGGTGATTGCCGGCTTGACCGGCTGTCGGGGTATGCTGTAACGTATGTTGCGTATCTTGCACGGTTTAACCGGATCTGTAAAAATCCGTTATGTCGAACGCAAATTCAATATAATGGATACTACCCAAGGCTGTTGAACTTGGCAAGCTTCCATTCCGGCTTTTCAGAATATAACCGTCACTGAGCATCGATGAACACACCTGTCGCCACCAATTCGCCGCCCGAAGTCGGCGCCACCTTGCAGCGCCTGCGGCTGGCGCGCGGCCTGACGCTGGAGGACCTGTCGCGCATCGCCGGGGTGTCGAAGTCGATGTTATCGCAAATCGAACGCGAAAAGGCCAACCCGACCATTGCGATCACCTGGCGGCTGGCCAATGCGCTGGGGGTGGCGATCGGCGAATTGCTGGCGGCCGAAACGCGCGAAGTCGAGCCGATCCGGGTGCTGGAGGCGCACGAAACCCCTACCCTGCCCGGCGCCCACGCGGGCTATGTGCTGCGCATCCTCGGTCCGATGGACCTGGCCGGCAAATACGAGTGGTATGAGCTGACGCTGGCGCCCGGGGGCGAACTGACGTCGCAGGCGCACGATCCGGGCACCGGCGAACACCTGACGGTGCTGCACGGGGCGCTGGAAGTGGAAGTGGGCGCGGTCAAGAAGAAGATCAAGATGGGGGCGACGGCGCGCTATGCGGCCGACCAGAGTCACCTAATCCGCAATGTCGGCAAGACCGAGGCGAAGGCGCTGCTGGTGGTGGTGCACCGGTAGGCTATTGCGGATCCTCGCTTTGCGCACCGTCGTTGCGAAGACGCGGGTACGCAGGCAGCGTGTCCGCCGTGTGCATCCAGCTCAGGCGGCTGGCGGCGAACGCGTGGTCTTGCGGGGACGCCGCGTCGGGGTGGTCGAGGCTGCAGGTGGTGACGTCGATTTCGCGCGGGTAGCCCGCGTTGCGGTTAGTTAGCGCGGTACCACATTCGGCGCAGAAGCTGCGGGTGACCGACTTGCTGGAATGGAATTGCCTGGGCGCACCGCGCGTGAATGTCAACGCTTCGGAAAACACGCTGAAACCAGGCCATCGCCGGCGCTGCGCTCACGCGCCGGCAGTCCTCACAGTGGCACAGCGTGCGGTGGAAGACGTCGCCATCGACTTCGTAGCGGACAGCGCCGCAGTAGCAACCTCCTTCAAGTTTTTAGGCCATTGGCGTTCCCTGGTGGATGCTGCATCGGTCAAAGATGGTTGGACTTCATCCAGTCTCGTAATGCATTATTCATACGGTCTTCCCATCCCTCGCCGGTGGCACGGAAGGCGGCGAGTAAATCTGCATCGAAGTGGATAGTGATTGGTATTTTGTCGATGGGTACCGCTGCCCGGGCTGCACGCGCGTATTCCTCGAAGGTGACTTGCCGCCCGCCAATCATTGGCGTACCCTTTTCGAAAAACTCTGCCGTCAATTCAGGCGCGTCATCCGGATCAACCCACTCGGGGGGGCATACTGTGTGATTTCCCGTTCATTTGCGTACCTCATGGAGATTATTCGGCGCACGTCACCGCGTGCAGTCCAGACGACCATCACCCATCGGCCCCGAAGTGCGCCGAAAGTAACCGTCCGCGATTCGCCGCAATCGAAACGAGTATCCTCCAAATCGATTCGCGGAGCGTCGAAAACCTTGACCGCGTCCGAAAAATCCCGTCCGCGTGAGGCCAAGGTCCAATCACGTTTAAGCTGGTCGAACTCAATCAACATAGGCAGTGTAGGATCGACAAATTGGGGCGTCAAGGCGGTGAGCGTCCATTTGACTCATCCATTGAGCCCAAAGTTCATCCCCACAAAGAAAAAAAGCGCCGGCAGATTGCTCCGCCGGCGCCTTGATCGAAGCGACAAAATTTACTGCGCGGCCACCTTGGCCGGCGCATCCATCTGCAGCGCGCGGCTGAGGAAGCCCCAGCGGTCTGCCACTTCCTCGATCTGCTTGGTAGTCGGCTTGCCGGCGCCATGGCCGGCCTTGGTGTCGATGCGGATCAGGATCGGCGCCCCGCCCGCCTGCGCAGCCTGCGCCGCGGCGGCAAATTTGAAGCTGTGCGCCGGCACCACGCGGTCGTCATGGTCGGCGGTGGTGATCATCGTGGCCGGATAGCAGCCACCCGCTTTCAGGTTGTGCAGCGGCGAATACTTCACCAGCGCCTTGAACTGCTCGGCGTCGTCGGACGAGCCGTAGTCCGAGGCCCAGGCCCAGCCGATGGTGAATTTATGGAAGCGCAGCATGTCCATCACGCCCACCATCGGGATCGCCGCGGCGAACAACTGGGGGCGCTGCGTCATCGCCGCGCCGACCAGCAGGCCGCCGTTGCTGCCGCCGCCGATCGCCAGTTTCGCCGGCGACGTTACCTTGTTAGCGATCAGCCATTCGGCAGCGCCGATGAAGTCGTCGAACACGTTCTGCTTCTGCAGCTTGGTGCCCGCTTCATGCCAGGCCTGGCCGTATTCGCCGCCGCCGCGCAGGTTGGCCATCACGTAGACGCCGCCCATCTCCATCCATGCCAGGTTGGCCGGCGAAAAGCCGGGCGTCATCGAGATGTTGAAACCGCCGTAGCCGTACAGGTAGGTCGGGTTCTGGCCATCGAGCTTGAGGCCCTTTTTGGAGACGATGAACATCGGCACCTTGGTGCCATCGCGGCTGGTGAAGAACTGCTGGCGCGTCTCGTATTGCGACGGGTCGAAGTCGACCTTCGGCTGGCGCAGCACGGTGCTGGCGCCGGTCTTCAGGTCGAGCCGGTAGATGGTGGTCGGGGTGGTGAAGCCGGTGAACGAGTAGAACGTCTCGGCGTCGCCGCGCTTGCCGCCGAAGCCGGCCGCCGAACCGATGCCGGGCAGCGTGACCTCGCGAACCGCGCGGCCGTTGCGGTCGAAGGCCTTGACCATGCTGCGGGCGTCGGCCAGGTACTCGGCCAGGAACTGGTTGTTGACGCGGCTTGCCGACACCAGCGTCTGCCCGCTTTCAGGAACGATGACCTTCCAGTTCGCTTGCTGCGGCTTGCGCGTGTCGATGGCGATCAGGCGCTGGCGCGGCGCGCCGCTGTCGGTGACGAAGTAGAACACCGGCCCGTCGTTGTCGACGAACTCGTAGGCCGATTCGAAGGCATCGATCAGCGGCAGCACCTTGGCGTCAGGCTTGGTCAGGTCCTTGTAGAACACGCGGTTCTTGTGCGCGGTGCCCTGGGTGGCGTTGATCAGCAGGTAGTGGCCATCATCGGTGACGTGGGCGCCAAAGCCCCACTCCTTCTGGTCGGCGCGGTCGTAGACCAGCGTGTCCGCGCTTTGCGGCGTGCCGACCTTGTGGAAGTACAGCTTGTGGAAGTAGTTGACGTCGGCCAGCTTGGTCGCTTCCTTCGGCTCGTCGTAGCGGCTGTAGAAGAAGCCCTTGCCGTCGCGGGTCCACGAGGTCGACGAGAACTTCACCCACTTGAGGTGGTCGGACAGGTCTGCACCGGTGGCGATGTCGCGCACGCGCCACTCGTTCCAGTCGGAGCCAGATGCGGCGGTGCCGTAGGCGAGCAGCTTGCCGTCGGGGCTGACGGCGGTGCCCGACAGCGCCACGGTGCCGTCGGCGGCCAGCTTGTTCGGGTCGAGCAGCACGCGCGGCGCATCCGACAGCTTGTTCATGGTGTAGAGGATCGACTGGTTCTGCAGGCCGTCGTTACGGCTGTAGAAATAACGCCCGCCTTCCTTGTACGGCACCGTGTAGCGCTCGTAGTTCCACAGCTTCGTGAGGCGCTGCTTGATCGCCTCGCGCGCCGGGATCTGGCCCAGGTACGCTTGCGTGACCTTGTTCTGGGCGACGACCCAATCGTGGGTCTCGGCGCTGTTGGCGTCTTCGAGCCAGCGGTACGGGTCGGCGATGCTGGTGCCGTGATAGTTATCCTGCTGGTCGACCTTCTTGGTGACCGGGTAGGCCAGCGTCGCGGCGGGGCCCGGGCAGGTCTGCGCGAGCGCGTTGGCGCCAAAGGTGGCGAGCAGGCTGACGACCAGCGATGCATGTCTCATTTGCATAGGTTGTGATCTTTCGGTGAAGATTTGAGGAAGGGGCGGATACGCCTGCCTCAATGATATCGCGTTTCTTCAGGCGACGGTGTGGGTATAGGGAAGCTCGGAGCGCAGCGGCGGCACCCAGTTGCGGATCCATTCCACCAGCTTGTCGCCGGGGATCGGGCGGCTCATGAAATAGCCCTGGCCCTGGTCGCAGCCAAGCGCGGCGAGCAGGCGCCACACCGCTTCGCTCTCGATGCCTTCGGCGACGACACGCAGTCCCATGTTGTGGCCAAGGTCGATGGTGGAGCGCACGATCTTGGTGTCGCCGATATCGTTTTCCATGTTCAGCACGAAGGACTTGTCGATCTTGAGTTCGTCGACCGGCAGGCGCTTGAGATAGGCGAGCGACGAGTAGCCGGTGCCGAAGTCGTCGATCGACAGGTCGACGCCCATCGCGTGCAGGCGCTCGAGCGTCTGTTGGGCGCGGATCGGATCGTCCATGATGGCGCTCTCGGTAATCTCGAGACAGAACGACGACGGCGCCACCTGGTGGCGCTGCAGGATGTCGCTGAATTTGTTGGGCAGGTCCTGGTCCAGCAGGTCGCGGGTGGACAGGTTGACCGAGACCTTGAGGTGGATGCCCTTGGCGGCCATGTCGCGGCACAGCGCGGCCGACTGCTCCAGCACCCAGTGGGTGAGCACCCGGATAAAGCCGGTCTGCTCGGCGAAGGGAATGAATTCGTCGGGAAAGACGTTGCCGCGCACCGGATGCTGCCAGCGCACCAGCGACTCGACGCCGACCACCTCGCCGGTATCGAGCTTCATCTTCGGCTGCACGTGCAGGCGGAATTCGTTGCGCTCGATGGCGTGGCGCAGCTCGGTCAGCAGCGACAGGCTGGTGTCGCTGGCCTTGTCGATGATCGGGTCGTAGACGACGGCGCCGTCGTTGCGCTGCTTGGCGTTGTACATCGCCACCTCGGCCATCGACAGCAGCGCCTCGGCGTCGTCGCCATGCAGCGGATAGCCGGCGATGCCGAGGCCGGCGCCGATGTCGACGGTCTGGTCGTCGAGCGAGAGCGGCTGCTCGAGCGCCGCGAGGATGGTGGCGGCGAGGCGGCGGGCGCCGGCCAGGTCGGCGCCTGCCAGCAGCACCGCGAATTCGTCGCCACCCATGCGGGCGACGTGGGCGTCGGCGTGCTCGTCGACCAGCTGCAGCTGCAGGCGCCCGGCCACGCGGCGCAGCAGCGCGTCGCCGAAACTGTGGCCCATGACGTCGTTGACGTGCTTGAAGCGGTCGAGGTCCATCATCAGCACGAACACCGGTTGTTCGCGCTTTTTCGCCAGCGCCAGCGAATCATTCAGAAGCAGCACGAACTGGGCGCGGTTGGGCAGGCTGGTGAGCGGATCCCAGTACGCCAGCCGGCGGATTTCCTGTTCGCGCTTGGCGATCCCCTCGCGCATGCTGTCGAAGGCGTTGGCGAGCGCGCCGATTTCATCGTGGCGGCGCTTGAAGCCGGTCTGGCCGCGGTAGTCGCCGCGCTCGAGGCGGGCGGCGATGCCGGCCAGCTGGCGAAGCGGCTGGGCGATGCGCTTGGCGGTGAGCACGCTGACGGCGCCGGCGATGACGATGCCGACGATGGTGAGGAGGCCGAGGCGGCGCTCGAGGCGCGCGTATTCGGCGGTCGCTTCCTCGATCGAACGGGCCAGCATGACGCCGGCACCGCTGCCGCCAGTACCGCCGACATCGACCAGCCGCGCGCTGTAATTGCTGCCTTCGACGTCGACGTCGAAGGCCTTGTGATCGCCGGGGGCGCCGGCCGGCAGCCGCGCGGCCATCGAAGCGGCGGCGGCCGCGTCGAGCGTCGAGGCGACCGGCAGCCAGCGGCCGTCGGCCCCGCGCGCGAGGATCGCCACTTCCAGCGCCGACAACTCCTTCATGTCGGCGGCGAGCTGGCGGTCGATGGCAAAGCCCATCACCACCCAGGCGATGGTGATCGGCGCCTTGACCGGCATGACGACGATCTGGTACGGCTTGTTGTCGACCAGCGCGATGCCGGTGGCGCCGCCCTCGCCCTGCTCCGACTGGTCGAGCAGGCGCAGCACCAGTTTTTCCAGCGCGGCGCCCTGGCCGATGCCGGTCGACACCTTGATCTTGCGATCGCCGTCGATCAGCATCGACAGGTCGGCGCGAACGCGGTCGGCGCTGTTTTTAAGGGCCGACTTGACCGTTTCGCGGTCGCCGCTGCCGTCGTTGCCGACAGCCTGGACGAAGCCGGTATCGCGCGCCAGCACCTGCGCGCCAAAGCGGCGCTTCTGCGCGTTCTGCTCCATCAGCTTGCGGAAGACCTTCTCGCCGTTGGCAAGTTCGGTGGCGATGGCGGCGCGTGCGTTGCTGTCGATGCCATTCTGGATGACGACCAGTCCGAACACCTGCAAGCCGATGATCAGGGCAAGAAAAAGGGTGACGATGCGCCCTTCCAGGCTGCGGAAGCCGAACGCCATCGTCAGTGGCCGGCCGCGGCGTGCGCGTCGGCGTCGGCGACGGCCGGTTTCATGGCCAGCCGGAAGGTGGCGGCGGCGGCCGCTTCGCCGGCCTTGACGGTGAGCGGCTGCTCGGCGGCGGCATTGGCGGCCATGTTGAAGTGCCAGGCGCGCAGCGTGTACTTGCCGGCCGCCGGCAGGTCGATGCGGGCGGTGCCGTTGGCGTCGGACTTGGCGAAGTGCGGGGTGTCGACGACCTTGACGTAGGCGATCATGCGGTCGTGGATGTTGCAGCCCAGGACGACGGTGCCGGCCTTGTCGAACACCTGGGTGGCGGCGGCGGCGCCGGCGTAGAGCTTCTGGTCGAATTTCTTGGCCGGCGAAAACGAATAGATGTGGTGGCGCACCTTGTCGTTGTTCGGGAAGGACACCTGGCTGCCGGCCTGGATGACGCTCACCAGCGGCAGGAATTTCAGGCCGCGCTGTTCGATCTGGGCCGCTTTCGGATTGCGCGGCTCGGCCACGCCGGCTTCGGGCTCGGCATAGACGGCGGCATCGGCCAGCGGCTTGCCGGCCGCGTCTTGCACCTGGACGGCGACGACGGCGGCCGAGGCGCAACCGAAGATCACGTACAGGCAGACCGACAGGGTGCCCAAGGTGGCAATTTTCATGAACGCTATAAATGATGTACAGAAGTAACATCCATGGTACGACATCGGGCCACGCTATGGGTGTGCGCGCGACAAAAATTCTAATGGGTATTTTATGTTACTGCGGAAAAACAACGGATTGGCGCGGCGGGGCGGCGGGCGCCTCCCGCCGGGGGCAAGGCGCCCGGGCTCAGACGGGACGCGCGTGGCCGGGAGGCGCGACCGCGTGGCTGACCTGCCACTGGCGCGACAGGTCGAGCGCGCAGCCGATTTCGGAGGGCGACAGGCGGCGCGCGACGATGCTCTTGTTGGCGCTGGCGGTCTCGTCGCCGCCCTCGGCCGCCAGCAGCATCCACATGTAGGAGCGCACGGTATCGCGCGCCACCCCGCGGCCGCCGTCGTACATGGTGCCCAGGTTGTACTGCGCCAGCGCGTGGCCCTGCTCGGCCGCCTGGCCGTACCAGTAGACGGCCATGGCGTCGTCGCGCGGCACGCCCTGCCCGCTGGCGAACATCACGCCGAGATTGTTCTGGGCGCTGGCGTCGCCCTGCTCGGCGGCCAGCTGGTACCAGTGGGCGGCCCTGGTGTCGTCCTTGGGCACGCCCTGGCCGTTGGCGAAAATGACGCCGAGGTTGAACTGGGCATTGGCGGCGCCCTGGTCGGCCGCGCGGCGGTACCATTCGAGGGCGCGCTGCTCGTCGCGGGCGACGCCGCGGCCGTTGGCATACATGCTGCCCAGGTTGTACTGGGCGGCGACGTGGCCCTGCTCGGCGGCGCGCAGGTACCAGCCGAGCGCGCGCGCCTCGTCCTGTTCGACGTCCTGGCCGCCCGAGAGAATGACGCCGAGATGAAACTGGGCGTCCTTGTCGCCCTGGTCGCCGGCGCGCTGCAGCCAGGCGACCGCGCGCAGCGGATCGGCGCGCACCCCGAGCCCTTCGGCGTAGGCGATGCCGAGCTGGCGCTGGGCGATCGGCTCGCCCTGGGCGGCGGCCTGGCGGAACCAGCACAGCGCCTGCGCGTCGCTCGCCTCGACGCCCTGGCCGCGCTTGTACATGAGGCCCAGGTTCAGCTGCGCCTGCGGCTCGCCCTGCACCGCGGCCTTGCGGAACCAGGCCATGGCCAGCGGATAGTTGACGGCGGCGCCATGGCCGTTCAGGTAGCATTCGGCCAGCAGGTTCTGGGCGCTGGCGACGCTTTGCTCGGCGGCGCGGTAGAACCAGGCCAGCGCCATTTCGTAGTTCTGCTCGACGCCGCGGCCCTTGCGGTACATCTGGCCGAGGTTCTGCTGGGCCGAGGCGTCGCCCTGCTCGGCGGCATGGCGGAACCAGTAGGCGGCCTCGGGGTCGCTTTTTTCGACGCCGCGGCCGTTGTAGTAGAGCGCGCCGAGGTGATTCTGGGCGAAGGCGAGCCCTTGCAGCGCGGCCTGGCGCAGCCACTTGAAGGCGCTGGTATAGTCGCGCTCGATGCAGTCGCCTTTTTTGTACATCAGGCCGAGATTGAACTGGGCATAGGCGTCGCCGCGTTCAGCAGCCTGGCGGAACCACACATAGGTTTGGTAGTTCTCGCGTGTAATATTCTGGCGGTTCATGCTGATCCTCCGGCACGCTGGCCGTGACAACGCAGAGATATCGGCTGCAACACAACGCAAGCGACCTGATAAGTATTGTAAAAATTTTAATATGCGGCGCGTGCCGGGGTTTGACTGCGCACAAGCGTGCTATCAGGTTGTCAGCATGGGATCGCATGAAAAAACCCCGCGGCGATGGCTCGCGGCGGGGTTCAATTTCAATCGGAAAGAATCAGGCGGACACGGCCGCAGGTTTCGGTCCGGCGGCGTAGACCGCCATCGCCAGCAGCGCCAGGCACCAGACGATCAGGGCGCCGGACGGCAGGTCCAGCACCACCGACAGCACCAGGCCGCTGGCGTAGCCGCCGACCCCGGTCAGGTAGGCCAGGGCGAGCCGGCGGCGGCCGGCGTAATGGCGCACCGCCAGGCTCGGCACGATCAGGCTGGCGAACACCAGGTAGACGCCGACCAGCTGCACCGACGCCGTCACCGCCAGCGCGAACACCAGGTAGAAGCCGAGCCGGGCGAGGCGGTCGCCGAAAAAATACAGCACGGCCAGGATCAGCGCGGCGCCCAGCGCCGGCATCAGCAGCTGCGCGTAGTTGACCCACAGGATCTGGCCGGCGAGCAGGTCCTGCAGGTGTTCGCCGCCGTGCGGGTTGTGGGCCACCAGCAGCAGGCCGGCGCTGGCGGCGAGGATGAACATGACGCCGATCTGCGCTTCCTGCACTTCCGGCCAGCGCTTCTCGGTCCAGGTCAGCAGCAAGGCGCCGAGCAAGGCGGCGCTGCCGGCGGCCACCTGCACCGCCCAGCCGTGCGGGTCGAGGTCGCCCGAGCCGGCGATGATGACGCCGAGCGCGGCAATCTGGGCGATCGCCAGGTCGATGAACACGATGCCGCGCTTGAGCACCTGGGCGCCGAGCGGGATGTGGGTGGCGAGCACCAGCAGGCCGGCCAGGAAGGCCGGCAGCACGATCATCAGGTCGACCGGGCCGAGCGTCATTTGTTCGCTTCCAGCAGGCGCTGCAGCGTCACGTCGAACAGGCTGAACAGGTCTTTCGCCTTGTCGTCGCCGCCCACCGTGAACGGCACCTGCACCGCCGGAATCTTTGCGTGCTCCGACAGCCACTGCGACGCACGGCCGTCCTGGTAGCCGGCGCGCAGCACCATCTTTGCCGGCTGGCGCTGCAATTGCGCCAGCAATTGACCCAGGTGGGCGGCGCTCGGCTCGACGCCGGGCTTCGCTTCCAGCGTGCCGACCTGGCGCATGCCCAGCCAGTTCATCAGGTATTCCATGTTCTTGTGGTGCTCGACGACGGCGACGTTGCGCAGCGGCGCAGCCTGCTTCTCCCACTTCAGCATGGCCGCGTTCCAGCGCGCCGAGAAATCGGCGTGGCGCGACTGGTACGAGGCGGCATTGGCAGGATCGAGCTCGGCCAGCCGTTTGGCGAGCGCGGCGGCGACGAGCGCGATGTTGTGCGGGTTCTGCTGGATGTGCGGATTGCCGGCGGCGTGGACGTCGCCCTCGCTGCGGTCGAGTTTGCTCGGGACATCGAGCCGCGGCACGAAGGAGCCGGCCTCGAAGTAGCCGGGCCGGCCGGCGGCAATCTTCGCGTTGCCCGACTGTTGCACCAAAACTGGCAGCCAGCCCGCTTCCAGGTCCAGTCCCGTGCAGACGAGCAGGTCGGCGTTGCGCGTGCGCGCGATCAGGCCGGGGCGCGCCTCGATACGGTGCGGGTCCTGCAGTGCATTGGTGGCGCTGGAGACCTTGACCTTGTCGCCGCCGATTTCTTTCGTCAGAGATTCCCATTCCGGCTCGCAGGCGAGCACGTTCAGTTCGGCGTGGGCCGAGGCCGACAGCAGCGCGGCCGCGGCCAGCAGCAGCGACGACAGCAGAGTGTGTTTGTTGTTCATGCGGACTCCTTAAAAGGCGTGGGCAGCGTGCGTGCCCAGGCTCATGATGTATTGCAGGAAGACCTGGTTGTCGCTGACACCGGGACGGGAACGGTCGCGCGCCAGCTGCAGGCGCAGGCGCGAAAATTCGGACGGGCTGTAGTCGACCATGACAGTCGCGCGCGACGGCGCATAGGCATCGAGCGTCGGAAACAGGCCGGCCAGGCCGATCGCCGGCGTGCCGGACGACAGGCTGTCGTAGCGCAGCCCGGCGCGCCAGTTCGGCACGAACTGGTAGACGCCCTGCAGGTACCAGCCGGACTGGCGGCTGTCGAAGCTGCCGCTGTCGGTCTCGCTGGCGAGCCGGCCGCTTTCATGGCGGCGGAAATACTCGCCCTGCAGCTTGAAGTTGCGCTGGGTCGGGTTGCCGTTCGGCGCCCACTTGTAGATGGCATCGGCGATCAGCAGGTGCGAGCTGCCGGAAAATCCGTTGATGTTGCCGAGCTCTTCGAACTGGCGGTCGGCGGCACCGGTACGCAGCAGCGACAGCCCGGCGCGCCAGCTCGACGACGTGCCGATGTCGTCGCCGGCATGGACGTACAGGGCGCCGGCGCCGATGCCGTTCTTGTTGCGCTCGTTGCCGGGAAAGCTGTTGCCGCTGCCGATCTCGGCACCGATCTCGACCAGTGTATCGGTCGGCGCCAGCCAGGTCGCCTGGATGCCATCGGGCTTGTACTGGCCACCGAGGAAAGCCTGGTAGGCAAGCGGCGCGTCGACGAAGTCCCAGGTGTGCGCATGCTTGTTGTTGAGGTAGCCGACCGAAGAAAGGAAGCGGCCGGCCTTGACGTTCAGGCCGCTTGCGAGGGCCCGCGTCTGCACGAACGCTTCCTCGACGCCGACCGTGTCTTCGCCCGACAAGGCGAACGTCAGCTGCCCGGAAAACAGCGGATCGATGTTGGCCGCCATGGTCAGTTCGGATTCGCCGAGGTTGAAACCGCGCCGGCCGGGGCCGGTTTCGCCGCCAGCCGGCAGGAAACCCTGCAGGCGGTATTGCGCGGGATCCTGCGGCAGGTTGGCATAGGTGCCGCCGAGCACCAGCGAGATGTTGGGATTGAAGGCGTTGGCGGCGGCCGGCGCCGGCGTAACGGCGGCGGCCGGCGGCGTCGAGCGCGCCTCGTTTTGCGCCTGCGCCGCAGCCGCCTGGGCGTCCTGCAGGCGCTGTTCCAGCGCCTGCAGCCGCGCCTCGTACGATTCTTTCATTTCGCGGATCTGGGCGCGGATGGCTGCCAGTTCCTTGTCGTCGGCGGCCGACGCCGACAGCGGGATGACCAGGGCGGCGAGCAGTGCCGACCGCGTGAGGGTGATATTGAGCATGATGTCTTCCTGAAAGCAGCACATGACGCGGCACCGCACGGCGGAGCGCGCGGCAACACGGAAACATTGACGGATCTAGGAGAAGGAAGGCGGCGCGCGCGGCTGGAAGGGGCAACTGCCGCGGGCCCAGCCGGGCTGGGTCGGGCTGGCCGCGACCGCGCAGGAAGCGGCCGGGTCGGCCGCAACATCGCGCGCCGGGGTGCCGACGGCGCCGGCAATCTGGGCAAAGGCCAGGCATTGCTCGCAGGTCTGGCCCTGGGCGAAACCGGCGGTAACGCTGCGCTCATCGTGCTGGCCGGGCGCTTTCTGCAGCTGGGCCGCGCCGCGCTGGGCGCCGGCCCAATGCGTCATGCCGTGCGAAATCGCCATCTGCTGCGACAACAGCAGCAGCAGCGACAGCATTACTCGGATGATGGCTCGGCGGGTCATGGTGCCAATATTGTAATGCGATCAGTCCGCTTGCGCCGACCTTTTTTCGCTAGCATATTTTTCGAGGTAGGCCGGCACCTTCGCCGCGCTCAGCTTGTTGACCGACACCAGCAGCGCCGACTCGACCTGCGGCATGCCGAACGACTGGCCCAGGTGGCGGCCGATGTGGTTGAGCAGTTCGGCGCCCACCTCGGCATCGGACTCGGCCCGGTGGGCGGCGCTGCGGAAATGGATGCCGAGCTGCCCGGACAGCACCCCCAGCTTGTAGCTGGGCATGCCCGGGAACAGCCGGCGCGACAACTTGAGCGAGCACACCAGCGCCTGGTGGCCGGTCGCCATGCCGAGCCGCTCCGCCTCGGCCTTGAGGAACTTTTCGTCGAAGCTGGCGTTGTGGGCCGACAAGGTATCGGTGCCGATGAACTCCAGCAGCTGCGGCAGCACCTGCCTGACGGGCGGCGCATCGTCCACCATCTGCTGGGTGATGCCGGTGAGCGAAGTGATGAAGGACGGGATGCGCGCATTGCAGTTGATCAGCGAGACGTAACGCTCCGTCACCCGGCCGCCGACGATGCGCAGCGCCGCCACCTCGGTGATGCGGTCGCCCATTGCCGGCGACAGCCCGGTGGTCTCGAAGTCGAGCATGACGATGGGCCGGTCGAAGATGCTCATGCTCCCCCCGGTCCGAACTTGCGGGCGGCATCGATGGCCAGGCCGGACCCGATGCTGCCGAACAAGTCGCCCTCGACCTTGCGCGCCGACGGCAGCAAGGCGCCGATGCGCTCGCGCAGGGCGATGACGCCGCTCGAGCCGCCGGTGAAGAACACGGTGTCGACGGCGCCGGCAGTGACGCCGGCGTCGCGCAGCAGCTTGAGCACGGTCTGGTCGACGCTGTCGATCAGGTGGCCGATGGCGGCGTCGAAGTGGTGTCGCTGCAGGGTCAGCGCAATTGGCGGCGACAGGCGGTCGAGCTCGATGGTGGCGGCGGGGGTGTCCGACAGCGCGATCTTGCCCTCCTCCACCTTCATCGCCAGCCAGTGGCCGGCGCGCTCGTCGATCAGCCGCTGCAGGCGGCCCAGCTTGTCCGGTTCGCGGGCGTCGCGCACGACGTCGGCCAGCTGGGTCCAGGTCTTCTTGGTGTAGGCCAGGTTGATCGTGTGCCAGGTCGCCAGGTTGAAATAGTAGCTCGATGGAATTTCGCTGTTGTTGTTCATGCGGCTGCCGTAGCCCAGCATGGGCATCACCGACGACAGGCTCAGGTACTTGTCGAAATCGGTGCCGCCGATGTGCACGCCGCCGGTGGCGAGGATGTCGTCGCGGCGGTCGGCACGGCCGGCGCGATCCGGCCCCAGCCGCACCAGCGAAAAGTCGGAAGTGCCGCCGCCGATGTCGGCGATCAGCACCAGTTCCTCGCGCTCGATGCGCGACTCGTAGTCAAACGCGGCGGCGATCGGCTCGTACTGGAAGGCGATGTCCTTGAAGCCGACCGAGCGGGCGACCTCGGCCAGCGTGTCCTCGGCAAGCTTGTCCGCTTCAGCGCTGTCGTCGATGAAGAACACGGGGCGGCCGAACACGGCGGAGGTGAATGCATGGCCGGCGGCGCGCTCGCCGCGGCGCTTGACCTCGCCGATGAAGTGCGCCAGCAGCATGCGAAACGGCAGCGCACGACCACCCACCTCGGTCTGACCGTCGATCAGGCTGGTGCCGAGCAGGCTCTTGAGCGAGCGCATCAGCCGCCCTTCGTAGCCGGCCAGGTAGTCCGCCAGTGCCGCGCGGCCATAGCTCACTTCCTCGTCGTCGGCGTTGAAGAACACCACCGACGGCAGCGTCGGTTTGCCGTCCTCGAGCGCAAGCAGGGCCGGCTGGCCCGGCCGTACGAGCCCGACGGTGGAGTTGGAGGTGCCGAAATCGACGCCGCAAGCGTTGGCCATGTGACCCTTCATAGATGGAGGGGCGGTATGTTACCAGATTCAGGCGGGCGCGGCGAACGGGACTTGCAGGGGGTAGTTTCCGGAGGGGAATTTCTTAAGCAGCAAAACTGGCCGGTTGCGCGCAACCGGCCGGAAATCAGGCGCCAGGCTTAGTGGATCGCCAGCGTCTTGGCGGTGCCGCCGGCTTTTTTCGGCAGCGTCAGCTCGAGGATGCCGTCGTGGTATTCGGCCTTGGCCTGGACGTCATCGACCGACTGCGGCAGCGTGAAGCTGCGATAGTACTGGCCCATCGAGCGCTCGGTGACGAGCATGTTGCCCTGTTTTTGTTCGCTTTCCTGCACCGTCTGGGCGCTGATCGACACCTGGTTGCCGTCGACGTTGACCTTGATGTCTTCTTTTTTGACGCCGGGGATTTCGGCCTTGACCACGTACGATTTGTCGTCTTCGGACACGTCCATGCGCGGCGTCATGCCGGTCGAGCGCAGGCGCGGCCCCAGCAGCGATTGATTGAAGATTTCGTCCAGGCCCCGGAACGGGTCGATGCGGGCAAGTTCCGAGAAGGGGTCGAAGCGGGTGAGACTGTTTGCCATGATAAGAACTCCTTGAAAGTTGACGTGGACTCCCATCATAGGAGCGCGACCCGTGATGCATCTGATATACCTCAACGGGCGCGGGCGAATTATTTGACGGTTGCGCTGTCGTGGCCGGCAAAACCGTGCTTGGCCTCAGCGCTGAAATGCGCCGCCGGGCGCGCCCGTGAAATGGCGCGCGAACCAGGCCACAGTCAGCGCCGCGGCCGTTTCCAGGGTGCCGCTTTCCTCGAACAGGTGGGTCGCGCCGGGGATGATCTCGATGCGCGCCTCGCAACGCAGTTCTGCCAGCGCAGCCTCGTTGAGCGGGATGACCTGGTGATCGTTGCCGCCGACGATCAGCAGCGTCGGCGCGCGCACCAGTTCGAGCGCCGGCACGCCGGCCAGGTCGGGCCGCCCGCCGCGCGAGACCACCGCGGCGACCTCCTCGGGCATGGCGGCGGCCACCCGCAGCGCGACGGCGGCGCCGGTGCTGGCGCCGAACAGCCCCAGCGGCAGACCGGCGTAGCCGTCGAGGGCGCGCACCCAGGCGCAGGCCGCCGCCAGCCGCGGCTGCAGCAGGTTAATGTCGAAGCGCATGCGGAATTCTTCGTCTTCGTGGGGCGTCAAGAGGTCGATCAGCAGCGTGCCGATGCCGGCCCGGTGCAACTGCCTGGCGACATAATGATTGCGCGGACTCATGCGTCCGCTGCCGCTGCCATGGGCGAAAATGACGATGCCGACCGGATTGGGCACTTCGCCGAGTATGCCTTCGAGCTGCACCTGGCCCGCTTCGATGCTGACCGGCCGCTCGGTAGCCGGTGCTGCCGGATGATTGAGCGTCATGTTGCCTACCTCGTCAATGACGCGGCGGCGAGGCGCCGCCGCAACACGCCTACCAGTGTAAGGGAGGTCGGATCGCACAATGTTTGAGGAACGTCAAACGGGCGCGCCTGCCTTCATCGGCCGGTGCGCCCGGCGTCGCTTCTGTCCGGCGCATCGAGGAAGGCCATCACGGCGCCCAGTTCGCGCTCCAACAGCGGCAGCAAGGCCTGCTGGGACGATGCGGTGGCGGCGCCCTCGATGCGTGCGCACAGGTCGCCGAGGGCGAGCGCGCCCACCGTCCACGCCGACGATTTGAGCTGGTGTGCCTGCGCGCAGGCCAGCTGCTGGTCGCCGTCGCGGCAGGCCGCCGTCAGCAGCGCACCGATCCGCCGCGCGCTGCCGCGAAAGTCGCCGAGAAACTCGACGATGATGGCGCGGTCGTTGCCGATGAGACGCTCGAGCACGCCGATATCGACCGCCGGCGCCGCGGCAGACCCGGGGTCGCCGCCGGCCAGCTGCGGCAGCCACCTGTCCAGCGTCGCCCTCAGTTCCGCCAGCTGCAGCGGCTTGCTCAGGTAATCGTCCATGCCGGCCGCGCGGCAGCGCTCCGACTCGCCCGGCAGCGTGTTGGCGGTGAGCGCGACGATCGGCAAGCGGCGAGTGCCCTGCTCCGCCGCCCGGATGGCGCCGGTGAGGGCGTAGCCGTCCATCGCCGGCATGTGCAGGTCGCACAGCAGCATCGCGTGGCCGCCGCCGCGCCACAGTGCGAGCGCCTGGCGGCCGTCGGCGGCGATATCGGCGGCGAAACCGAGCAGGCCGAGCTGCAGCGAAATCACCTTCTGGTTGGTCTCGTTGTCCTCCGCCACCAGCAGCAGGCGGCCGGCGCGGCGGGCGGCCTCGCGCGACGGCGCCTGCAGGGCCGCCGGTTGCGCGCGCGCCGGCGCCGCCGCTGCATCGGCGGCTACCCGCCCGGCGGCCAGCGCCACCGCGCGGGCGAGGCGCTTGCGCGTCAGGACATTGCCGTCGATAAGCACCAGGCCGTCTTCGAGCGTGTACGAGGCCCAGCGCGCGGCGCGCCCGATCCCCACCATGCCGATGCGATGGGCGGGCAGGCAGGCGGCCAGGTCGCGCCATTGCACCAGGGGACTGGCCGTGGTGGCGCTGTCGATGATCCAGATCCATTGTCCCGGGGGCAAGGCGACCATCAGCGCGTGCACCTGCGCCAGGTCGGCGGCGCGCTCGACACGGGCGCCGTCGGCGGCCAGGTAAGCGGCGACATCGTCGGCCGGCGCGTGCGCCGGGCCCACCACCACGCAGCCGAGGCCCGCCAGCGCGCTCTGCCCGCGCGCCGGCGTGGCGTCCTGCGGCAGCGCGAACGGCAGGCAGACCGTGAAAGTCGAGCCGTGGCCAGGCGTGGTGTCGAAGGTCACCGCGCCGCCCATCAGTTGGGCAAGGTTGCGCGAGATTACCAGGCCGAGGCCGGTGCCGCCGAAGCGCCGGGTGGTCGACGCATCGGCCTGGGCGAAGGCGGTAAACAGCCGTGCCTGCGCGCCCTCGTCGATGCCGGGGCCGTTGTCGGCGACGTCGATGCGCACCATCGCCTGCGCGCCGTCGCTGGGCCCCAGCGTGGCACGCACGGCCACCTGGCCGGTGCGCCCGGCGCCGCTGGAAAATTTGATGGCGTTGTTGATCAGGTTCAGCAAGACCTGGCGCAGGCGTTGTTCGTCGCCCAGCACCGTCGCCGGGATCGCCGGATCGATGAACAGGGTGAATTCCACCGCTTTGCTGGAGGCCATGTGGTCCATGATGCCGCAGGCTGTTTCGACGACGTCGGCAATCGACAGCGGCGCGCACTCGAGCTCGATCCGGCCCGCTTCGATCTTGGAAAAATCGAGGATGTCGTCGAGGATCGCCAGCAGCGACAGCGCCGACTCGCGCACCAGGGCGACCATTTCGCCCTGCTGCTCGTCGAGGCGGGTGCGGTGCAGCACGTCGATCATGCCGATCACGCCGTTCATCGGCGTGCGGATCTCGTGGCTCATCGAGGCCAGGAAACTCGACTTGGCCTGGTTGGCCGTGTTGGCGTCGTTGCGCGCCTGCTCGAGGTCGGCGGTGCGGTCGATCACGCGCTGCTCGAGGCTGGCATTGAGCCGCAGGATTTCCTGCTCGGCGCGCTTGTTGTCGGTAATGTCTTCACCGATGCTGGCGGTGCCGACGACGTCGCCGCCGGCGCCGCGCAGCAGCGAATTGTTCCAGCGGACCAGGCGGCGCTGGCCGCTGCGGGTGACCACCTCGTTTTCGCCAAACCAGGTTTCGGGCCGGGCGTCGAGGATGGCGGCGAAGCCGTCGTCGAGCTGGTATACGCCGGGCACCATGAACATCTCGAACCAGTTGCGGCCGATCACTTCCTCATGCGTCCACCCGGTCAGCGCGAGCAGGTAGCCGTTGCAGAAGGTGACGCGGGCGTCGCGGTCGAGCATCAGCGAGGCCATGCCGACATCTTCGAGCATCGTGCGAAAACGCTTTTCGCTGGCGAGCAGCGCCTGGATCGCCAGCTTGCGGTGGGTGACGTCCTTGGCAACGCCGGCCGCGCGCACGATCCGGCCGTCGCCGTCGCGCACCGGGAAAACGCGTATTTCGATGTGGCGGATGCTGTCGTCGGGCCGCACGATGCGAAATTCGAGGTCGAAGTTGCCGTGCGCCATGCCGTGCGCGTACCGCTCCCGCACCGACGCCCGCTCCTGCGGGTGGATCGCCGCGGCCCACGAATCGGGCTGCGCGTACAGGCCGGCGCAGCTGCGACCCCACATTTCCTCGTAGGCCGGGCTGATGTACAGCATCCGCGCGCCATCGGCCTCGTGCAGGAAGAACACGTCGCGGATGCTCTCGGCCATCTGGCGGAAGCGCGCCTCGCTGGCGCTCAGGCGCACGCTTGCCTGCCGTTCGGCGGTGACGTCGAGGTACATCACCACCACCCCGTGCGGCCGCTGCGGCAGCACCGGCACCACCGTCAGCTGGAACCAGCGCAAGGCGTCCCCCGCACCGCTCGGGTAGACCAGCGAAAAGGTGCTGGCCGCGCCGGAAAGCACCGAACCGACGCCGGCGGCGACCCGCTGCAGCGAACTGCCGGCGCCGCCCGCTTCGCCACGGCAGAACGCGACATAGTCGCGCCCGACGCCATGCAGGGGATCGCCGCTACCGGCGGTGTGGCCGAAGCGGCGCCACGCTTCGTTGACCTCCATGATGCGGCCCTGGGCGTCGAGCAGGGCGATGTGCGCCGGCAGTGCATTGAGCACCGCCGCCTGCCGGGTCGTTTCTTCCAGCCGCGCCTGCGCGAGATTGTGCAGCCGCAGTTCGCCCTGCTTGCGTTCGGTGATGTCGAGGCAGGTACCGATGTAGCCGGTGAACACGCCGGCGATGCTGTGCCGCGGCGAGCTGCGGTCGAGCATCCACCGATAGGCGCCATCGGCGCGCAGCAGGCGGTATTCGATGGTGAACGCGTCGTGGGTGAGCAGCGCATTGTCGAAATTCCGGACGACGCCGTCGAGGTCGTCCGGATGGATGCCGCCGGACCAGCCACCGGTCTCCTGCCGGTGCGTGCGACCGCGAAACACCAGCCACGCCTGGTTGAAGAAATCGCATTCGTTGCGCTCGTTGGACATCCACACCAGGTACGGCATGGCGTCCATGATGCTCTGGTAGCGGTGCTGTTCTTCGCGGCGTTCGAGATCACGCCGGGTGACGCGGCGCAGCGCCTGTTCGACCTGGCTGGCAATTTCCTTCAAAAACGCTTTTTGGGCGTCATCGTGCGGACGCCGCGGGTTCACCGCCAGCATCAGGTAGCCTGCCGGACGCTGATGGTCGGCGTAGCAGAGCGGATGGATCGACACCTCGTGCGCCAGCGCCGCGCCGGCCGTCGCGTCCCCCGGCGCGACCGCGGCGACGGTCGCGGCCGCCGGATCGAGGCAGCCGCAATACGGTCCGGCCTCGCGCGGGTCGAGCACGGCGGGACTGAGGGCAGTGCCGGCGGCGATGCCGAATGCGGCCTCGAGGTCGATGCACGCGCTGTCGCGCTGCGCGCTGTACAGCAGGCCGAACGGCAGGTCGGTGCCGCAGCCGGCTACCAGCGCGGCCATCACGGAACCGACCTGCGCACTGTCGGCGGCGTCCGCCAGGCCCTCCACCAGGCGCCGGATGCATGCCGTGCGGCGCGCATCGACGACCTTTTCGGTGATCTCCAGGGCGGTGACGATCACGCCGCGGATGTCGCCGAGTTCATCGGTGAGGGGACTGTAGGAGAAATTGAAGAAACACTCTTCCGGATAGCCATTGCGCAGCATCAGCAGCAGCTGGTTTTCCATCGACACCGCATGGCCGGATGACACCACGCCCTCGAACATGGGGCCGATGAAGTCCCAGATCTCCGGCCAGGTGCCGGGCGTGGTGCCGCCGAGTGCGGCCGGATGCTTGAGTCCGCCGAGGATCGGGCGGTAGGCGTCGTTGTAGAGTTGCACAAAACGGGGCCCCCAGGCGATGTAGATCGGCGCCGCCGAGTGCAGCATGATCCCCACCGCCGTCTTCAGGCTGGCAGGCCACAGCGACGGCTGCCCGAGGCCGGCCTGCTGCCAATCCTGGCCGCGGATGCGCGCGCCCATTTCACCGCCGCCACGCAAGAAGCGCAGGCTGGGATCGTCGCTGTTCTCTGCGGATTCTCGCGAAACGGTGCCGCCGGCCGGCGCGCTCATTGCCGCCGTTCCGCTCTGGCGTCCCAATCCACCACCCAGCCGGCGAACGCGGCGGCGGGCATCGGCCAGGCGATGAAGTAGCCCTGCGCCAGATCGCAGCCGCTGTCGCGCACGAAGTCCCAGTCCTGCTGGTCTTCGATGCCCTCGGCGACCACTTCCAGCCCGAGCTGCCTGGCAAGGCCGAGGCTGGCCTCGTAGATGGCCCGCAAGGTCGGATTGCCAGCGGCGCCGCGCACGAAGCCGCGCTCGATCTTCAGTTCGTCGAACGGGATGTCGCGCAGTTGCGCGAACGACGAATGGCCGGTGCCGAAATCGTCGATCGACAGGCGGAAGCGGCGCAGGCGCAGGCGGCCGAGGATCTCGAGCGGCGCCCGCACGTCCTGCATCAGGCGGCTTTCGGTCACCTCCAGGATGATCTTGTGGGGGGCGATGCCGTGCTTCGCCGCCGCATCGGTCATGAAGTCGAGGAAACCAATACAGTGCAGGTTGGCCATCGAGACGTTGACCGCGATGCGCAGGTCGAGCCCGTCGTCGGCCCAGCGCCTGGCCTGCGCCAGCGCGGCATCAAACACCCAGCGCGTGAGCGCGTCGATAACGCCGTGTTCCTCGGCCATGCCGATGAAGCGGTCCGGCATCAGCAGGCCAAGGTGCGGGTGCTGCCAGCGCACCAGTGCCTCGACGCCGGTCACGCGCCCGCTCGCGAGCGCCACCTTGGGCTGGTAATGAAGCTCCAGCTCGCCATCGGCGATCGCGCGGCGTAGTTCGCCGGCGCCGGGCGCGGTTGCCGCCGCCGCCGGCGTGGCCGCTTCGCAGGGGTGCCAGCCGCTGATCAGTTCCGCCAGCTGCCCGGGAGAGAACGGCTTGTGCAACTGACCGAGCAGGTCGATCCGGTGGGCGCGCGCCAGTTTTGCCGTGGTTTGCAGCAGGCGCGCGTCCTCGCCGCTGACCAGTATCAGGCCGCCATGATAGCCTTGCTCGACCAGCTTGCGGATGAACTCGATCCCGTCCATCTCCGGCATGTTCAGGTCGCACAGGATCAGGCCGGGCGGCGTCGCCGAGCCGAGCAGGTCCAGCGCCCGCTGGCCATCGCTCGCCGTGGCAACCTGCGAAAATCCAAGCCGGCCAAGGATGTGCGCAATCACCTTGAGCATGAACGGCTCGTCGTCAAGCACCAGTATATTGACCGCCGAATGATCGATCATGGGTGATTCTCCCGATACTTTGTCGTGGTCGAAACGGCAGTGCCGCTCCCGTTCGGCCTGGCCTTGACAGGCGCCCGCCCCGGGGAACGTACATTGTGAATTTTACAATCGCCGTAAGCGATGAATAGTTCACAATTTAAGTATAGCAACTTCCTCGATATTCCCGCACGGAAATGTAAATGCAGAGCAAAATGTTGTCTGGGGTCGACAATTTCCCAGCGCCGGCCGGTGGCGCACGCTGCCGACGTACAATGGCTGTATGCAAAGAAACGTCGCCACGGCCACCCCGCCCCCGCGCAAGCGCGGACGCCCCATCCAGGGCGAACACGACAGCCTGCGCAAGGACATCGTCGCCCACTCGGCGGCGCTGTTTCGCCGCCAGGGCTATGCCAACACCACCGTGCGCGACATCGCCGCCGCGGTCGGCATCCAGCCGGGCAGCTGGTTCTACCATTTCAAGACCAAGCAGGACATCCTGGTGGCGGTGGTCGAACAGGGCCTGACGCAGTCGCTGGCCGACATCGAGGCGATCGCCGCGCTGTCGCTGCCGCCGCGCGCCGCCTTCCGGCAACTGGTGCGGGTGCACCTGCACACGCTGCTGGCGCCCGACCACGACTTCATCGCCGTGCTGCTGTACGAATGGCGCTCGCTCGACCGCCCCGCGCGCGAGCGCATCATCGGCCTGAAGGACCGCCACGAACGGATCTGGGACGACGTCATCGCCGCGCTGCACCGCTCCGGCGACTGGAGCATGCCGACCCGCTTCGACCGGCTGCTGATGTTCGGCGCGCTGAACTGGACGGCGCAATGGTACAAGCCGCAGCCCGGCGCCAGCCTCGACGAGCTGGCCGCGCACGCGGTGCGCTTCGTGCTGCGCACCGCCGATCAGGCGCCGGAGTAGAGCACGCGGTCGGCTTCCTCTTCGCGCGCCAGTGCGATCTCGCGGATCACGGCGCCGACGTCGGCCGGCGCCTCGGGCGCGGCGACCTGCCCCGTCAGGGGCGTGTCGGCGCTGAGCAGGCCCGCCTGGTAGAGGTTCCAGATCTCCTGGCCGTACTGGCTGCCCACCAGCTCCGGCAGCACGGCGCCGAAGAAATTGGCGAGATTGGCGACGTCGCGCTCGAGCATGGCGCCGGCCACCGAGCTGCCGGCGGCGTCGATCGCCTGCGGCAGGTCGATGATGACGGGGCCGTCGGCGTCGACCAGGATGTTGTACTCGGAAAGGTCGCCGTGGATGACGCCGGCGCACAGCATCAGCACCACTTCACGCAACAGCGCGGTGTGATACAGGCGCGCCAGCTCGGGCGTGAGCGGCACGTCGTTCAGGCGCGGCGCGGCGTTGCCGTCGGCGCCGGTGACCAGCTCCATCAGCAGCACGCCCTCGAAGCAGACATAGGGCGTGGGCACGCGCACGCCGGCGGCGGCCAGCCGGTACAAGGCGTCGACCTCGGCGTTCTGCCACACTTCCTCGGCCATCTTGCGGCCGTAGCGGGTGCCCTTCTCCATCGCGCGCGCCTGGCGGCTGTTCTTGACGCGGCGGCCTTCCTGGTAGGCCACCGCCTGGTGGAAGCTGCGCTCGTTCGCTTCCTTGTATACCTTGGCGCAGCGGACGTCGTCGCCGCTGCGCACGACGTAGACGATCGCTTCCTTGCCGCTCATGAGCTGGCGCGATACTTCGTCGATCAGGCCTTCGTCAACCAGCGGCTGCAGTCTTTTAGGGGTTTTCATGGAAATGCCTGGCGACCGCGGAGATGGATCGCCGCGAATGATGGTGATGGAGATGATGGACTATGGCGAACAGGAAGCGGGGAAAACCCCTGGCCGGAACGCGATGCTCGAGCGCGCATTTTAACCGAGGCAGCGGCCCCGCGGCCGAATCTGCATCAGATCGGCGCGGTAGGGCATGGCTACCGCGGCGGCGGCGGCGTACCGCGTCAGAACTGGCTGAAGCCGAACGCGCCTGCGCTGACGACAAATGCCTCTTTGCCGCACAGTTTCTTCACCTCGGCGTTGAGGGCGGAAATCTGGTTTTCTATCGCAGCTTCGTCCACATGCCAGTGGCGGGCGGCATCGCGGAATGTCGTGCCGCCGCCAGCACAGGAAAGCGACAGGCGGAGCAGCCATTCGGTCGCCCCGGGGAGCGATCCCAACAACGCCGAGACACCGCCGGCATCGAGCACCTGCAGCACCGCCCTATCGGCTGCCGTGCCGTCATCGGGTCCCAGCGCCAGGCTCGCAAAATAGTCATAGGTCTTTTCCCGTGCCCTGGCGGTCAGGCTGGCGTGGACTGCCTGCGCCATGCTGCCCTCGGGCAGCTCGAATTCCTTGGCCATCTGAACCGACGCGGCCTCCATCGCCAGGGATGACGACAGGTCGGTGCACGCTTGCACCGCTTCCGGGTCATTCACTACCTCGTTCGCCGCGTCGATCGTTGCAATGAGTCCATGACCGAGGAAAACGCACAGAATGACCCGCATCGACTGCAATAAAAAGACTGCTTCGATCGACCCGTTGCCCGCGACCGCCGCACCCGAAAGCGGCCGGCCAGCCTCCATCACCGGTCCCTCAAGCGCGGCATCGCACCCTTCGTTGCTGGCCTTGAAGGTCATATCGGCAAAAATTTCGATGTGCGCGGGCGCGACGAAAATGCGCGGGATATGCCGGCCGGCCGCATAGTCGGGCCACATGATGTGCATGCTCCTGACGGCGCCAAATGCGGACGTGACCGACAGCTGAAAGTGCGCGGCCCACGAATAGTTCTGGTAACCGGGACGGCAGGCCGGCTCGGAAACGTCCCCCGGCGCCCGCCCGGACGCATACGCTTCGTATTGATCGACATAGGCGGCCGCGCCGGCGATCAGGGAGCCGATCCGTTCGACGAAGATGTAGTGCTCAATATCGCGCAGATACTCCTCGGCCGGTTCATCCGACAAGTCGTCGGTAAGCCAGGGGAAAAGGCGTGAAGCGAGCTCGAAATCCGAGAAGAAAAAGTCGATCAGGAAGCTCAGGAACAGATCCGTGTCGGCCAGTTTCCGGCACCGGCTGACCAATATGCGCCACAGCGCCTTTACCCATAAATAGCCGAGCAAATAGCCGTCTTCCGACGCCAGGCTCAGATCGAACAGGCGGCGTTTGCGCTCGAGCGTCTCGGCCCTGGTGCGGAACGAGCGCAGAAAGGCGTCCACGAAGTCGTACGGCGCGCGCCTAGTCCCCGCTTGCGCCGCGCCGCGAATATCGTGCATGCAGAACAAGCGCATGGCGGTTGTACTCATGGTCGAGGCGACCGGCGACTCGCCCGGCGAGACGTCGAATTCGGCAAATAGTGCGATTCCCTCAATAAGCGGAGTGAAGTAACCGAGCACCGCGTCGGCCTGGGCGCCCATGCGGGCCACACCGCGCGCCGCCGAATGATCGAGCGTGAAGCCGACTGGATCGGATCCGTGGACGCACATCAGGGCGCCCAACACCTTGCCTACAGGGGTAAAAAAGGTGGCGAAATGCGACGTTTCGTGCATCACGCCGTGCAAGTAGATGGGATCGAGCCGCCCTTCCGCGAGTTCCTGGCGCACCTTGAGCGGGTGGACGGACGAGTTGGCGACCGTATTAGAAATTGGGTCGGTATTAACCCTAAGCAGTTCCACAGGGCCGGCGAGGAAAATCGGGTTCACAGTATCGCCTTTGCCGAAAGCTAGACGTCGCAGGTGCGCCACGTTTGATCGGTCGATTGCCAAACCAGCGCAATCTTGCCGCTGCGCGATGCGGCGCTGCCCAGCTCGGCGAGTACCTGCCGCACCTGCGCCAGCGTCCAGTCGTCTTGCTTGGGTGAAACGTGCGCAAGTATCTGTTCATCGGTCAGGCCGCCGGATTGTTGTATCAAGACCGCCATCACGGCGAACGCGCGGCCATCCAATACCACCCCTTTCTTGACTGCGTTATAGGATAGCTTGAGGAGCTTCGCAAGCATGGCGACGATCGCCACAGCGGAGCCCTTGTCCCAACTATCGCTGAGAAAAAGTCCCACTGCCGAGGATGCCGACAAGCCATCGAGCACGGAGTCGAACAGTTTCAGGTCCTCGTTCCTGATTACCCAACGCAAACGGGCGACGTGCGCGGGGCGGTTGCGGCGCGGCTGGACCGTCTCGACCGGCACCGACCAGATGGCGATGAGCTCGCGGGCGAGCACGTCGCTGTCCATGCCGCCCGGGACGATCGCAGAGAGCTTCGAACCGAGGGTGCCAGACACCGCCGCAGCTGCACTCGCGACATTGTCAAATTGCGTAACGTCCATTCCAGCCCCTCCATCGTGGCCCAGGCTGCCATGCTGTCACTGTTGCCTGCCGTCCGTTTAGTCTACGTCAATCGATCGGCGCCCACATTCGATTCTGCGATGGATTTTCGCCCGGGTAATAGGGAACGCCTACGCAAACAAGTCCTGGTTGGCGCCGCGCAGGACGTGCTTCTGGATCTTGCCGGTGGAGGTCGTGGGCATCTTGTCGATCAGGCCGACGTGCTTGGGCACCTCGAAGCCGGCCAGGTGTTGGCGGCAGTGCTGCTGCAGTTCGGCGCCGTCCCACTGCGCCCCTGGTTTGAGGACGACGAAGGCGGCGATGCCCTCGCCCCATTGCGGATGCGGCACGCCGACCACCGCCGCGTTGGCGACTGCCGGATGGCGCAGCAGCACCTCCTCCACCTTGACCGAGGCCACGTTCTCGCCGCCGGTCTTGATCATGTCCTTCATGCGGTCCTTGAACAGCAGCTGGCCGTCGCCGTCGAGCATGCCCAGGTCGCCCGTGTGGTGCCAGCCGTGGCGGCGCGCCTGCGCAGTCGCTTCCGGATCCTTGTAGTAGCCGAGCATGACGTTGGGCCCGCGGTGGACGATTTCGCCGATCTCGCCGCGGCCCAGCAGCGCGCCGTCGGCCGCCATGATCGCCAGTTCGTTGACCAGGCATGGCTGGCCCCAGTAATTGCCGAAGCGGCGCAACTGCTCGTCGGGGTGGAAGTACATCGTCATCGGGAAGATCTCGGTCTGGCCGCTGCCGAGGGCAAACTTCGGGCACACCTCGGCGATCAGGCGCCGCAGCAGCGGCTGCGCCATCGGCGCCATCGCGTACACGCACAGGCGCAGCGCCGACAGGTCGCGCTGCGCGCGTTCGGGATGGGCCAGCAGCGCGCCGTACATCAGCGGCAGCGCCAACATGATCGTCACCCGCTCGCGCGCCAGCGCTTCGAACAGCGCGGTCGAATCGAAGCCGCGCTGCAGCACCATCGACGCGCCGGCCATCAGCGCCGACCCGGCCAGCGCGAACTGGGCGCAGTGAAACAGCGGCAGGATGCCGGTGAATACGTCGGCCGGCACGACGGCCATGTTGGCCACGTTCGACATCAGCGCCGCATGTACCGAGCGGTGAGAGTGCATCGCGCCCTTGGGGCGGCCGGTGGTGCCGCTGGTGTACATGATGAGCGCCAGGTCGCGCTCGTCGATGATCACCTCGGGCAGCGTCGCCGGCATGTCGCGCAGCGACTGCATCACGCTGAACTCCACCGGGCCGGCCAGTTCGCACTGGCGCACCGGCAGCTGCAGCCGGTCGAATACCTCGCGCAGCGCTGCATTGGCATAGAGCTGGTCGTCGACCACCGCCAACGCCGCCTCGCAATGTTCGAGGATGTAAGCGACGTCGCCGGCGGCCAGCATGGTATTGATCGGTACCCACACCA
The DNA here is from genome assembly GCA_038248405.1 of Burkholderiales bacterium. Classification (GTDB taxonomy): domain Bacteria; phylum Pseudomonadota; class Gammaproteobacteria; order Burkholderiales; family Burkholderiaceae_D; genus JAFCUW01. Next base: position 4,050 of record JBBRXM010000023.1, on the reverse strand, counting down.
GCCCCGCCTTCAGGATGCCGTAAGCGGCGATCACGAACTGGATCGAGTTGTTGCAGACCATCGCCACCTTGTCGCCCTGTTCGAGCCCGCCCGCCAGCAGATGGTGGGCGAAGCGGTTGCTGGCCGCATCGAGCTGCGCGTAGGTGAAGCGCTGCCCGCCGTCGATCAGGGCGATGCGCTCGCCATGCTTGCGTGCGCTGCGGTGCAAGGTGTCGCCGAGCGTCACGCGGCTGATCAAGTTCGCTTCCAATGCTGCCATCTGTTCCATGATTTCTCCTGGGTTGGTGGACGTGCTGTCGGGGTTACGCGGTGGCGATTTCCATCAATGCCCGCCCGGGCGCCACCTGTTCGCCTACTGCCGCGAACACGCCCTGGACGGTGCCGTCGCACGGGGCGACGATACTGTGTTCCATCTTCATCGCTTCGAGCACCATGACGAGCTGCCCGGCGCGCACCTGTTCGCCCTGCACCACCGGCAGCGTGACGATGCGCCCGTTCATCGGCGCGCTGATGCGCCCGCCCGCGCCGGCGCCGGCCTCGCGCCGCACGCTGGCATAGGTGGTGTCGACCAGGCTGTATTCGCGCCCCTCGAGCAGGAAATGGCAGGCCGCGCCGCTGAACACGTAGTCGACGCGCACGACGCAGCCGCCCACCGTCAGGCGCCATGCGTGCGGCCCGGCCGCCTGCGCCCGCACCAGGGTGGAAACGGTCCCCTCGGTGATCTCCCAGCCGAGGGCCCCCGCCGGCGCGACGAACACTTCGCCGGCGACGCCGTCGAGCACGAAGCGCGCAAGCTGCCGGTAAGGAGCGCTGTTGGACCAGCCGCGCAGTTCGGCCGGCATGTGCGCATGCACGGCGCCGCTGCGCTGCAGGGCCAGCAGGGCGGCGCCGGCCTGGCGCGCGAGGGCGTCGGGTGCCTGCGGCGCGCGCAGCGCGGGCGGGAAGCAGCTATCGATGAAGGCGGTGGTGGCGCCGCCGGCGACAAACAGCGGGTGCGCCAGGCAGCGACCGAGGAAATGGCGGTTGCTCTTCACACCCAGCAGCACGCAGTCGGCCAAGGCGCCGGCGAGGCTGCGCAGCGCCTCGGCGCGGTCGGCGCCGTGGGCGACGACCTTGGCCAGCATCGAGTCGTAATACGGCGGCACCGCCACGCCGCTTTCCAGCGCATGGTCGGTGCGCACGTGGCGCGGCGCGCGCCAGCGCTCCACCACGCCGCTTTGCGGCATGAAGTCGCGCTCAGGGTCTTCCGCGCACAGGCGAACTTCGATGGCGTGCCCGCCAGCGGCCAGGCGCGCGTCGATCCGGCCCTGGTCCAGCGGCAGCGCGGCGCCGCCGGCCACCAGCAGCTGCCACTCGACCAGGTCGACGCCGGCCACCGCCTCGGTCACCGCGTGCTCCACCTGCAGGCGCGTATTCATCTCCATGAAGTAGAAGCTGCCGTCGCCATCGAGCAGGAATTCGATGGTGCCGGCGCCGCGGTAGGCGATGGCGCGGGCGGCCGCCACCGCCACTTCGCCCATGCGCGCACGCAGGCTCGGCGTCACCGCCGGCGACGGCGACTCCTCGATCAGCTTCTGGTGGCGCCGCTGCACCGAGCAGTCACGCTCGCCCAGGTGCACCACATTGCCGTGCGTGTCGGCGAACACCTGCACTTCGATGTGGCGCGGCTCGACGATCGCCCGTTCCAGGATCAGCTCCGCGCTGCCGAACGCGTGCAGCGACTCCGAGCGCGCCGACTGCAGCGCCGCCGCAAAGGCGGCGGCATCGGCCACGCGGCGCATGCCGCGCCCGCCGCCGCCGGCGGCCGCCTTGATCATGACGGGGTAGCCGATCCGCGCCGCTTCGGCCAGCATGCGGCCTTCGGCCTGGTCGGCGCCCTGGTAGCCGGCAATGCACGGCACCCCTGCCGCCTGCATCAGGCGCTTGGCCTCGCCCTTGTTGCCCATCGCGTCGATGGCGCCGGCGGCGGGGCCGATGAAGACCAGGCCGGCCGCCTCGCAGGCGCGGGCGAAGGCGGCGCTTTCGGCCAGGAAGCCGTAGCCGGGATGGACGGCGTCGGCGCCGCCGGCGACGGCCGCCGCCAGCAGCGCGTCGATGTTGAGGTAGGACGATGCCGGCGCCGCCGCGCCGATCGGCAGCGCGAGATCGGCGGCGCGGCAGTGCGGCGCATCGCGGTCGGCGTCCGAATACACCGCCACCGTGCGAAAGCCGAGCCGGCGCGCGGTGCGGATCACGCGCATGGCGACTTCGCCACGGTTGGCGACCAGGATGGTGCTCAGGCGCGCGCCGGCCATGCTAGTTCTTCCGCGCCGGGACGATGCCCATGCGCTTGCAGATAATCCCCAGCATGACTTCGTCGGCGCCGCCGCCGATCGAGGCGAGCCGGCCGTCGCGGAAGAAACGCGACACCTTGTTGTCCCAGGTGAAGCCCATGCCGCCCCAGAACTGCAGGCAGCCATCCGGCACCAGGCGCGACAGCCGCCCTGCCTTGAGCTTGGCCATCGACGCCAGTTCGGTGACGTCTTCGCCGGCGACGTACAGGTCGCACGCGCGGTAGGTCAGCGCGCGCAGGCATTCCACTTCGGTCTTCAGTTCGGCGAGCTTGAACTGCACCCACTGGCTTTCGAGCAGGCTGGCGCCGAACAGCTTGCGCTCGCGCGCGTAGTCGACGGTGGCGTCGATGCAGTTGTTCATGGTCTGCACGTTGCTGGCGGCGGCCCACATGCGCTCTTCCTGGAACTGCAGCATCTGGTAGGTAAAACCCTTGCCCTCCTCGCCGATGCGGTAGCGCTGCGGCACGCGCACGTCGTCGAAGTGAATCAGGCCGGTGTCGGAAGAATTCATGCCGATCTTGCGGATCTTCGCGCCCACCGATATTCCCGGCGTATCCATCGGCACGATGATGAGCGACTTGTTGCGGTGCGACGGGTCGTCCGAGGTGTTCGCGAGAAGGCACATCCAGTCGGCCTGCAGGCTGTTTGTGATCCACATCTTGCTGCCGTTGATGAGGTAGTCGCCGCCCTCCTTGCGTGCGGTGGTGGCGATCGCGGCGACGTCGGAACCGGCGCCCGGCTCGGACACGCCGACGCAGGCGACCGCTTCGCCGCTGATGGCCGGCGCCAGGAACTGGGCGCGCAGGTCGTCCGAGCCGAAGCGCGCCAGCGCCGGCGTGGCCATGTCGGTCTGCACGCCGATCGCCATCGGCACGCCGCCGCAGTGGATGTGGCCGAGCGCTTCGGCCATCGCCACGGAATACGAATAGTCCAGGCCCAGGCCGCCGAACTGCTCCGGCTTGGACACGCCGAGGAATCCGAGGGCGCCCATTTTGCGGAACAGCTCCCTGGCGGGGAAGATCTCGGCCGCCTCCCACTCGTCCACGTGCGGGTTGATTTCGCTGTCGATGAAGCGCTTCAGGTTGCGCTGGAGTTCAGTGTGCTCGTGGGTGAATTGCATGATCGTTCCCTGGATGAGAGTAAGTGGGGCTGCTACGGGCGCGCGACGCCGAACTGCACCGGATGGAGCGCGCGGCGGCGAGCCTCCAGGCATACCGACAGCGCGAAAGCGAGCAGCGCCCGGGTGTCGCGCGGGTCGATGACGCCGTCGTCGAGCAGCCGGCCGGAGGTGACGAAGGCGCCGCTCTGCTGCTCGAAGGTATCGATGACTTTGGCGCGCATGGCGTCGATGGCGGCGTGGTCGACCGCGAGGCCCTTGCGCCGCATGCTGCCCTCCATCACGGCGGCCATGGTGCCGGCCGCCTGCTCGGCGCCCATCACCGCGGTTTTCGCGTTCGGCCAGCTGAAGCAGAAGTCGGGGAAGAAGCCGCGCCCGGACATGCCGTAGTTGCCGGCGCCGAAAGAGGCGCCGCAATGGATCGTTATGCGCGGCACCGTGGCGTTGGCCATCGCCTGGATCATCTTGGCGCCGTGCTTGATCATGCCGCCCTGCTCGGACTCCTTGCCGACCATGAAGCCGGTGGTGTTCTGCAGGTACACCAGCGGCATGCCCGCCTGGCAGCAGGCCTGGATGAAGTGGGCCGCCTTGGTGGCGCCG
>JBBRXM010000022.1:0-64779 GCA_038248405.1 Burkholderiales bacterium | reverse complement strand
CACTGTCGCTCAATACACGGCCCAGAGCGCGGCTCAATTATGAATCGCCGCTCGTCGTTTATACTCAGCACATAGCACTACTACAACATCCGACCGACACTGTTAATTAACCCAGTGTTGCGCTTGGTATTTGAAACCGCCGTCGCTGCGCTCGGCGCTGTCGATCTGCGCGTTCGTGACGGCGCCGGTGTTTGCGTTTTCCGGGCAGGGTTTCCCCATGCTGGCCATGCCGCTGAGCGCGCGCATCTGGGCCGATTCGCTGCCGCTGACCCATTATCTTCCGCTGATGAACAACGCCTGGATGGCCGGCGCGCCGCTGCGGTTCGGCATCGGCCCCGTGGCGCTGCTGCTGCTGTTTTCGATCGGCTTCGGCGCCGCCGCATACCTGCGCTTGTCCAGGCGCGTCAGGCAGCCCGACACGTGGGGTGTAATTGACAACGCCAGTCTGACGGGGTCGAAATAACGAGAGCATACCCCGGGCGGACGCAGCAGCCCCGCCAAGTATCCGACAGCTATCCGACGAGGCAGGCCCGCAGCGCCGTCGGGCCCATCTGGTCGGTAATCAAGGAGATGCCGATACCGCATGCACGAAGCGCTGGCTCCATTTTCTTCAGACGCTTGCTTAATGAGTGAGCACTATGCGGCCATGTGTTGCTGCTGAGTTTGGCATGGGGGGGGCAAATTCAGCGAGCACTTGCAGCAGGGGCGTTGGCGTTGGGGGCGTCGCAGTTTGTTGCGCTGAAAATGCGGAATCATACTGGGGACACAGCACTATTATTATTGGTACCTCTCTGTTGGTACTTGATCGATATTTTTTGGCCCGTTATCGTGTTCAACTGGCGCGCGACTCCTTGAGCCGGTGCACCATCGCCAGTAGTTTCGGCCCTACCTCAGTTTGCAGCCAGTTCTCGGGCGTACGGCTGATGTACTTGGGGATTTGTAACGCGCAATTGAACGCCACCACGTCGCCCGAGGCGATGCGCCCATACGCTACGCCAACCGCGCAGACGTCGGTGATCAGATTGCCGAACGTGATGCAGAAGCCCAGACGCGTGCAATCATCGAGCGCCTGCTCGATGTGCGGCTCGAAGCGCCGCCAGTCCTCTGGCGTTTTCACCCGCACCTCGTTGAGAACCGCCGCGCGCGTCACCTCGTCGCAGCCAGCCAGCCAGGCACGTCCGATGGCGGTTCCCGCGATCGGCAACAGCAAGCCGATATCGGCCATCGGGCCAAGCGGCTGCACCACGCTGCGCGCCTGGCTGCGACTGGTCTCGATCAGCACCACACCGAGCCGGTCCCGGATTCCCATCGAGACATCGCCCCCCGTTTCATCGGCCAGCTGGTTCATCAGGCCGCGCGCATGCTGGCGCAGCCCGATCGACGCCATCAGCGGATAGGTGGCCGAAATGAGCGCCGAGCCAAGCTGGTACTTGCCGTACTTCGGGCTCAGTTTCAGGTAGCCCAGTGCCACCAGCGTGTAGGACAGGCGTGAAATCGTGGGCCGCGACAGCCCGGTGCGTTCGGCCATTTCGGCGTTCGACAGCATGGTGTCGTTGGCACTGAAGCAACGCAGCAGTTCGATGCCGCGCGCCAGCGTGGTGGCGAACTGGCGGTCCCCCGCGTGTTCCTCGTAGCCGAGCGGAACGCGGTGCGGCCGGTTCATCAGGTATTGCTGGCGGTCTAGATTTTGTTCATTCATTTGTCAACATATCGAAATGCCCGATGGCATATCGACATTCTCGTATATTTCGGAAATAAAATCAAATACATTCAACTGGCCTTGAGACAGGCCGCGCCGGACGGCGCGTCGCGCCTATAAGAACCCACCTGAGGATCACCTATGCCATTCACGCTGCGCCACCCGCTGTTCGTCCGCACAACCCTCGCGCTGGCCGTTGCCGCCACGTTCGGTTCAGCCCATGCGCAGCAGGCTGTGCCCCCCGACCCCGCCACTTCCACCCCGGAGGACGGCCTGCAAACGGTCGTGGTGACGGCCCAGAAGCGCCAGGAAAAGCTGCAGGAAGTGCCGATCGCCGTCACCGCCTACGACAGCGCCGCGCTGACCAAGACCGGCTCGACCGACATGCGCGACATTGCCCTGCGCACGCCGGGCTTCACGATGACCCAGTTCAACATCGGCGAACCGAGCTACTCGATGCGCGGGATCAGCTCCTCGTCCGATTCTGCGGCGGCCGAATCGTCGGTGGCGATCTTCGTCGATGACGTCTTCATCGGCCGGCCAGCTGGCGCCAACTTCAGCTTTCTCGACCTGGAGCGCATCGAAGTGCTGCGTGGCCCGCAGGGCACGCTGTTCGGTCGCAATACCTCGGGCGGCGCGCTCAGCGTGACCACAGCGGCGCCGAGTCGCAAGCCATCGACCAAATTCCATGTTTCTTATGGCAACTACAGTGCCAAGGACCTGGGCGTCGTGTTCAACCGCCCGATCAGCGAGACGGCCAGCGTCAAGCTGGCGGTGGGCTATCGCGAGCACGACGGCTACTCCAGCAACCTCGTCACCGGCGCCGGGCTGGATGGCGGCAAGAACACCAGCGTCCGCTTGCAGGTGAGGATCAACGTCTCGCCCGACACCAGCGTCCTGCTCAGCGGCGACGCCGCCGCCGACCGCGGCACGGGACTGGCGCGCGTGCCGTTTCCCGTGTTTTCCACCGCCGGACCGAACGCGGCGATTCCGTCTCTGTACCCGGCCGGCACCGACCTGCGCCGGGCGTACTCGGACCCCGCCTCGTTCCAGAACCGCGACGTGCATGGCGTCTCCGCGCGCATCGAGCACGACACCAGCATCGGCGCGCTGACCTCGATCTCGGCCCATCGCGTGACCAAACTGGCCCAATACGAGGACCTGTCGGGCCTGCCGCCACCGTGGGTGCTGGTGAACCAGGACCGGATCAACGAATCGGCAAAGCAGTTCAGCCAGGAATTGCGCTTCGCTTCCTTGCCCGGCACGGACCTCAAATGGGTCACCGGCCTGTATTACTTCAAGGAGTCGGTCGAGCGCGACGAATCCTTCTTCACCCGCTACACGGTGTTGCCGATCGCCGGCGGCAACGTGCGCTTCGACCAGCTCGTGGACAACAAGAGCGCGGCCGCCTTCGGCCAGGTCGACCTGCCGTTGGCGCCACGCCTGAACCTGAGCGTCGGCCTGCGCCACACCCGCGACACCAAAGTGGCCGACCAGGCCGCGACCAACCTGGATCCTTCTGACGCCACGCCGGGCATTCCCCTGTTCCCCGGCAAGCCTTACCACGTGGTGGCCAGCAAGACCTGGGACGCCAACACGGGCAAGGTGGGGCTGGACTACCGGATCGACCGCGACAAGATGGTGTATGTCTCGGTGGCGCGCGGCTACAAGTCGGGCATGTTCCCGAGCCAGAACAACTCGCTGCAAACGGTGGGCGTGGCGCTCGAACCGGAAAAGGTGATGAACGTCGAGGTGGGCGCCAAGACCGAATGGTTCAACAAGAAGCTGCGCGTAAACGCCACGGCATACGCGATGGACTACAAGGACTTGCAGCAGTACGGGCTGTCGCCCCAGCTGGTCCTGGTCACTTACAGCCTCGACGCCAAGAGCAAGGGTGCCGAGCTCGAGGTGCTGGCCGCGCCGGTCCCATGGCTCACGCTCGGCGGCAACTTCGCCTATTCCAACACCAGGGTCGAGCGCGGCAGCTTCCTGAGCACGAGCCTGGTCGGCAATGAGCTGGGCAAGGCGCCGCCGCGCACCTACGGGCTGTCGGCCGAGGCGACCCGGTCCCTGGCGAGCGGCAAGCTCAGCGCGCGCCTCGAGTATGCGCACAAGTCCTCCTATTTCAACGAAACCACCAATGAAAAGGTGGGCCGGATCGAGGCCTACGGCTTGCTCGACGCGCGCCTGACCTATGTGCAGGCGGGAGGCAATCTCGAGGTGTCGCTGTGGGGCAAGAATTTGAACAATACCCTGTACCAGCAGCACATTATCGCCTTCCAGGGCAACGGGTTCTCGACCTTCGGCGCGCCGCGCACGATTGGCGCCTCGTTGACCTGGAAACTTCCCAACTAAGCGAGGCCGTCCCCATCATGACCGTCTATCTGTACGATGCCGTGCGCACCCCGCGCGGCAAGGCGCGCGCCAACGGCGGCCTGGCCGCGCTGGCGCCGCAAGAACTGCTGCGCCAGCTGATCGCAGGCCTGAACCAACGCACCAGCGCGGCGGCCACGCTGGCGCAGACGCTGCTGCTCGGCTGCGTGGGCCAGGTCGACGCGCAGGGCGGCCACATCGCCCTGGTCACCAAGCTGCACGCGGGCCTGCCCGACGCCACCACCGCCGTCACGCTGAACAACTATTGCGTGTCCGGCCTGACGGCGATCGGGCAGGCCGTGGCCATGGTCGGCTCCGGCCAGGCGCGCGCGGTGCTGGCTGGCGGCGTGGAAATGATGTCGCGCGTGGCCTTCATGGCCGACCGCGCCAGCTACTATGAGGATGCCGGCATGGCGCCGCGCGCCCGCTATGTGCCGGTGGCGCTGGCGGCCGACCGCCTGGCCGCCAGCGAAGGGATCGGCCGCGCCGCCCTCGACGCGGCGGCGCTAGCCTCGCAACAGCGCGCGGCGGCGACCCAGGCCGATCCCGGCTTTCAGCGTTCGCGGCTGGTCATGACCGGCGCCGATGACGCCATCGCGCTGGCCCATGACGAATGTACACGCGCCGAGACCAGCGCTGCCACCCTGGCGGCCCTGCCGGCGGCATTCGGCGCCCTTGCCGGGCAATATGCCGCGGTGCTGGGCGAGGGCAGCTTCCCCGCCGTGCACACGGCCTCGCACGCGCCTCCGGTATGCGACGGCGCGGCGCTGGCGCTGGTGGGCGGCGCGGATCTGCCGGGCGCCAGGCCGCGCGCCCGCGTCGTCGGTTACGCCGAGGCGGGCGGCGACCCTGCCGACTCCCTGCTGGCCGGCCTGGCCGCAATGGACAAGGTGCTGGACAACACCGGCCTGACGCTGGCGCACATGGACCGCATTGAATTCATGGAGGCATTCGGCGTCACGCTGGTGAAATTCCTGCGCGACTATCCGGTGGACGCGGCCCGCGTCAATGTCAGCGGCGGCCACCTGGCCAAGGGCCACCCGCTCGGCGCATCCGGGGCCATCCTGGTGTCCACGCTGCTCGATTGCCTCGACCAGGCGGACGGCAAGCTGGGCCTGGTCGTGTGCACCGGCGCGGCCGGCGTCGGCGCGGCCATGATCGTCGAGCGCCTATGCTGAGCCCGAATCTGCTCGAGGGCAGCTGGCAGCTGCAGCGCTGGGAAATCAGCTATGCCGACGGCAGGGCGCCGTCGCTCCCCTTCGGCCCCGATGCCACCGGGCTGATCGTCTACAGCGGCGACGGCTTCATGAGCGCCTGTATCGCCGCCGCCGGGCGCGCGCCCCTGACCAGTGCCAGCGCGCGCGGCGCCCCCGCGCAGGAGCGCGTGGCCGCCTTTGACAGCTACTTCCACTACGCCGGCCGCTATCGCCTCGAAGTGAGCGCATCCGGCGTGCAGGTCGTGCACACGGTGACGCACGCGCTCAATCCGAATTTCGTCGGCACCGAGCAGGTGCGCGATGTCACGTTTGGCGAGGCGGGCCTGCTCACCCTGTCGGCCAGCGACCATGTACTCGGCTCGCAGGTGGCGCGCCACCACCGCCTGGCATGGCGCCGCGCTGCCGGGTAGTCGCCCCCTTCATCTTGCCTCACCTCAGGAGTTTTCAGAATGATTCTTTGCAGCCCACAACGTATCGAACAGATGGTCGGCGCCGGGCACTGGGGCACGCGCACGCTTTGGGATATGTTTGTCGCCAATGTCGAGCGCATGCCCGGGCGGGAAGCCGTGATAGACCCGCCCAACCATGCGGCGATCACGGCAGGCATGCCGCGCCGGCTGACCTGGGCAGCCCTGTACGACGAGGTCGAGCGGCTGGCCGCGCTGCTGTTCCAGCACGGGCTGCGGCGCGACGACGTCGTTGTCGTGCAACTGCCCAATTCGGTCGAACAGGTGGCCACGTACCTGGCCTGCCACCGGCTCGGCCTGCTGATCTCGCCGCTGCCCGCTCCGTACCGCGAGCATGAAATCGCGCACGTGCTGCGCGTGACGCAGGCCAGGGCGATGGTGGGCGCGGCGCGCATCGGCAAGCATCCCCATGGCCAAATGATGAGCGACCTGCGCGCCGCTCATCCCCAGGTGCACGCCTTTTTCGTGTTCGGCGGGGACACCCCGGACGGCGCCGTCGACGTCGACGCGGCGATGGCCGGCCCCTTGCCGATCGCCGCGATGCGCGTGTACGCGGCGTCGATCGGCCTGAGCGCCAACGATGTCGTGACGATTTGCTGGACATCGGGTACCGAGGCCTGGCCCAAGGGCGTGCCGCGCAGTAGCAACGAATGGTACTGGCAGTCCAAGGGCACGGTCGACTCGGTGGGCGTGCAGTGCGGTTCGCGCATGCTCAATCCCTTCCCGCTGGTGAACATGGGCGGCATGAGCTCGGGCTTCGTCGGCTGGCTGCTCAAAGGCGCGACGCTGGTTCAGCACCACCCGTTCGACCTGTCCGTGTTCCTGCAGCAGATCCGGGACGAGCGGATCGATTACACGGTGGCGCCGCCGGCGATCCTGAGCATGCTGCTGCAAAACGAGAAGCTGCTCGAAGATATCGACTTCACGCGCCTCAAGCGCATCGGCTCGGGTTCGGCGCCCTTGCCTCCGATGATGATCGATGCCTACGCCAAGCGCTATGGCGTGGAGATCCTCAACTATTTCGGGTCGAACGAAGGCGCGGCCATGTGCGGCAGCGCCGCCGACATCCCCGATCCGGCCGAGCGCGCGATCTTGTTCCCGCGCCCTGGGACAACGGGCCGGGCCCCGTGGGGCGTGTTCATCAACAACCTCGTGCAAACGCGGCTGGTCTCACCCGAGACCGGGCGCGACATCGAGGCACCGGGAGAGCCCGGCGAGATGCGCATTGCCGGGCCCACCGTGTTTTCCGGTTACTACAATGCGCCCGATATCAACGCGAGCGCCTTCGACGAACATGGCTACTTCAAGACCGGCGACCTGTTCGAGATCGCCGGCAGCGAGCAGCAGTACCTGCGCTTCGTCGGCCGCCTGAAGGACGTGATCGTGCGCGGCGGCGTGAAAATCTCGGCCGAGGAAATCGAAATGCTGGTGGCCGGCCACGCCAGCGTGGCCGAGGTGGCGGTGGTCGGCTATCCCGATGCCGTGATGGGCGAAAAGCTGTGCGCCTGCGTGGTGCTGCGCCCCGAGCGCGCGATCGACCTGGACGAACTCGTGCGCTTTCTGCGCGACGACAAGCATGTGGCCGCCTTCAAGCTGCCGGAACGCCTGGTGGCGCTCAAGGCGCTGCCGCGCAACCCGCTGGGGAAAATTCTGAAGCGCGACCTGCGCACATTCTTAAAGGACCATCAATGAACGGTAGTAAAACTGTACGCGCCATGCATCCGCTGGCGCGCGCCATGCGGGTGCCGGTGTGCGCCGCGCCGATGTTCCTGGTCAGCGGACCGGACATGGTCGTGGAAGCGTGCCGTGCCGGCATCATGGGGGCCTTCCCCACAAATAACTGCCGCACGGTGGACGAACTCGAGGCGTGGATGCGCCATATCAGCAGCGCCTGCGCCGACGCCGAACGCGAGGGTGCCCGGCCCGGCCCGTGGGCCGCCAACCTGATCACCCATTCCAGCAACACGCGCCTCGCCGACGACCTCGCGCTGGTGGCGCGCTACCAGCCGCGCGTGGTGATTACCGCCCTGGGCAGCCCCAAACCGGTGATCGACGTGGTGCACGGTTACGGCGGACTGGTGATCGCCGACGTGGTCAACCTGACGCTGGCGCGCAAGGCGGTGGCCGCCGGCGCGGACGGGCTGGCCTGCATCAGTGCCGGCGCGGGCGGCCATACGGGTGCCTTGTCGCCGTTCGCCTTTGTGTCGGCGCTGCGCGAGTTCTTCGACGGCTTGCTCATCATCGGCGGCGGCATCGGCGACGGCCATAGCGTGGCGGGGGCCGTGGCGGCGGGGGCCGACATGGTGTACATGGGCACCCGCTTCATTCCCACCACGGAAAGCCTGGCGCAGGCCGAGTACAAGGAGATGATCGTCGCCTGCGATATCGACGACCTGATCGTCAGCGCGGCCATCAGCGGCACCGCCGCCTCCTGGCTCAAGCCCAGCCTGGAACGGGCCGGCTACGATCCCGCCGCGCTCGGCGACGGCCCCAGCGCGCGGGTCTACGACGCCAACGACCAGGGCGCGAAGCGCTGGAAGGACACCTGGGCGGCCGGGCAGGGTGTGGGCGCCATCAAGCAGATCGAGCCGGTGCGCAAGGTGGTCGAGCGGCTCGAGCTCGAATACCGCGCGGCGCTGCAGCGCATGGCGGCGCTGTCGGTCGGAGCGGCCGCATGAGTGACCATCTGTTCGACAAGCACCGCGCCCTGTTCGAGCGCGCCCAGCTGGCCTGCAGCGAACGGCATTGCTGGAGCGCCTACGCCGAAATGCCGGCAAGCTATCCGGACGCGGACGCCGCCCAGGCGCGCGGCCTCGCCGCCTTCCAGGCGCAGCTGAACCTGCCGTTCGAGCTGGACCAGCCAGGCCGGATCGGCGCGCTGGGGGAGGAGCGCTCGCCCTACACGCTCGAGCCACTCGGCATCGCCTACCCGCAGGCAGATGTCGAGGTCCTGTTCGACGCCGCGCGCCGCGCGATGCCGGGCTGGGCGAACACCAATGCGCGCGCGCGCATCGGCGTGCTGCTCGAGGCCCTCGACGTGCTGTATCGCGAACACCTGTTCGAGCTTCAGCATGCGGTGATGCACACGGCCGGACAAAGTGCCAACATGGCCTACGCGGGGTCGGGCGTGAACGCGCTTGACCGTGGCATCGAGGCGCTGGTATTTGCCGGGCGCGCGCTCGACGCCGTGCCCTCGGCAGCGCGCTGGGAGCGCCGCTTCGGCAGCGCCAACATCGCGCTCGACAAGACCTACCGCGCCGTGCCGCGCGGGGTGGCGGTGTGCTTCACCTGCGCCACGTTCCCGACCTGGAACGGATGGCCCTCGATGCTCGCCAGCCTGGCCACGGGCAACGCGGTTATCGTCAAGCCGCATCCCGGCGCGGTGCTGCCGATGGCGATCACCGTGCGCGTACTGCGCCATGTGCTGGCCGGCGCCGGCCACGATCCGAACCTGGTGACGATGGCGATGGATTCGGAGCAGGCTCCGCTTGGCAAGGTGCTGGTACGGCATCCGGCTGCCGCGATCATCGACTTTACCGGCAGCGCGCGCTTTGGCTCCTGGGTCGAGCAGAACGCCCATCCGGCACTGGCGTTCACCGAAACGTCCGGCTGCAACACGGTGGTGCTGGAATCGGCGCCCGACCTCGATCCGGTGCTGCGCTCGCTGGCTACCACGATGAGCCTGTTCAGCGCCCAGATGTGCACCAGCCCGCAGAACATCTATGTGCCGCGCGGCGGGGTGATGACCGATGCCGGAAACGTGTCCTTCGACGAAGTCGGAGCGCGCCTGGCGGCGGCGCTCGCCGCCGTCAGCGCCGAACCGAAGAAGGCGGCGATGATCCTGGCCGCAATCCAGTCGCCGGCGACCCTGGCCAAGGTGGCACAGATGCAGGCCGAAGGCGCCCGCGACGGCCGGGTTCTGCTCGCGGCGCAGCCGTATGTGCACCCCGACTACCCGCACGCCCGCACCAGTACACCATTGCTGCTGCAGGCGAGCAGCCGCCATGGCGAGCTGTATCGGGAGGAGCACTTCGGCCCGATCGGCTTCGTGATCGAATGCGATGACGCCAACGACGCGCTCGATGAAGCCAGCGGCGACGCGCGCCGGCATGGAGGCCTGACCGCCTTCGTCTACAGCCGCCACGAACGCTTCATCGAGTCCGCCGAAGCGGCCTACGCGCGCGCCGGGGCGCAGCTGACCATCAACCTGACCGGGCCGATGCCGCTCAATTTTGCCGCCGCGTACAGCGATTATCACGTCACCGGCCTGAACCCGGCCGGCAACGCCAGCCTGACCGACCTGGCTTTCGTTGCCGGACGTTTTTGCATCGCGCAGTCGCGCCGCCCGGCGCCGCACGGCGCCCAATAACCGAAGGGAATCGAACATGACATCCTCCATCCCAACCGATAACTTCGCGCCGTTCGGCGAGCAGCACGGCCCGCTGCTGACCGGCCCCTACGCGCCGCTTTCCGACGAATCGGTGTGGACCGATCCGCAACTGCTGTCCGGCGCCATCCCGGCCGACCTGAACGGCGTCTACATGCGCGCCGGCCCGAACCCGCGCTTCACCCCGAACGGGCGCTATCATCCGTTCGATGGCGACGGCATGGTGCACGCGGCGCAGTTTCGCAACGGCCGCGTGACCGTGCGCAACCGCTGGGTGCGCACCGAGGCATGGGCGCGCGAGGATGCGGCCGGCGCCGCTGCCCACTGGGGTATCCGCGAGACGATCGCCGGGCGCGACGACAAGCCCCTGCGCGACGCGGCCAACACCGACATGGTGGGCCACGCCGGCAAGGCACTGGCGCTGTGGTACATGTCTGGCGACGCGTACGAGATCGACCCGCTGACCCTGGAGACCGTGCGCAAGCAGCCGGCGCTGGCCGGCTCGGGCGGCAAGATTTCGGCCCATGCCAAGGTAGACGAAATCACGGGCGAACTGATGTATTTCGACTACGGCAACGAGGCGCCGTACATGCGCTACGGCGTGGTGGGCGCCGACGGCCAGCTCAGGCACCTGGTGCCGATCGAGCTGCCCGGACCGCGCCTGCCGCACGACATGGCGATCACCGAACACTATTCGATCCTGCACGACCTGCCGCTGTTTCATGATCACGGCGCCATGGCGCTGGGCCGGCACAAGATCGAGTTCCACCCCGAGCTGCCGACCCGCCTGGGCGTCATTCCACGCCACGGACGCGGCGACGAGATTCGCTGGTTCGACTTCACGCCATGCTTCCTGTATCACACCATCAACGCCTGGGAAGACGGCGACGAGATCGTCATGGTCGGCTGCCGCTACATGCCGGCCCTGCACGCCGACGGCACCATCGATGCCAGCCGCACCGCGCGCAACATCGCCGAACTGGTCATGACGGCGCGCCTGTGGCGCTGGACCATGAACCTGAAGACCGGCGTCGCGCGCGAGCACTGCCTGGACCCGGTGCGCAACGTGGAATTTCCGAGCGTCAACGCGGCGCTCACCGGCCGGCCCACGCGCTACGGCTACCTGACGGACCAGCACGCCACCTCTGTGCTGCAGTGGAACGGCGTGCGCAAGTACGACCTGGAAACGGGCGAGTCGCTGGGAGCCTGGACCGATAGCGCCGAGCACAGCTGGTACTCCGAGCCGTGGTTCGCCCCCGCCGACCACGCCGGGGCGGAAGACCATGGCTACCTGATCGCGTTCCAGTTCCATGCCGGACTGCAGCGCCAGACGCTCGACATCTTCGACGCGCGCCAGCTCGACGCCGGCCCGGTGGCGCAGGTGGCCATTCCGCGCCACATTCCCACCGGCTTTCACGGCTGCTGGATCGGCGCGCCGCGCGTGGCCGGCTGGAACGACGCAGCATGAGCACGCCCGTGTATGTGCTCGGCGGCTACCAGAGCGACTTCGCCAAGGTCTGGTCGCGCCACGGCCAAGACATCTCGGACATGACGCGCGAGGCCACGCTGGGCGCGATGGCCGACGCGCGGGTCGCGCCCGAGGCGATCCAGACCATTCATGTCGGCAATGCCTTTGCCGAACTGCAGCGCGGCCAGGCGCAGCTGGGATCGATGGTGGCCCAGATGGTGCCGGAACTGTGGGGCGTGCCGGCCATGCGCCATGAAGGCGCCTGCGCCTCGTCCTCGCTGGCGGTGCTGGCGGCGATGGCGGAAATCGAGGCCGGCCGTTATGACTGCGCGCTGGTGCTGGGCGTGGAAGAGCAGAAGAACCTGCCCGGCGACGAGAGTTCGGTGATCCAGAACGCGGCAGCGTGGCAGGGCCGCGAAGACATCGATTGCCGCTTCATGTGGCCGGCGACCTTTGGCCTGATCGCCGCCGAATACGCGCACCGCTACGGGCTCGATCGGGCCCACCTGAACCGCATTGCCGAGATCAATTACGCCAATGCCAGGCGCAACCCGAACGCCCAGACGCGCACCTGGCGTTTCGAGCCGGGCGCCTTCAGCGAAGACGACGTCGCCAATCCCTGGATCGAGCCGGGCACGCGCCGGCGCGACTGCGGCCAGATCACCGATGGCGCCGCCGCCGTGCTGCTGGCAGGCCCGCGCTTTGCCGCCGCGCACGCCGCGCGCCATGGCCTGAGCCTGGCCGCGCTGCCGCAGATCCTGGGCTGGGGCCACCGCAATGCGCCGCTGCGCCTGCGCGACAAACTCGCGCGCAGTGCGCAGGCGCCGTACCTCTTTCCCCATGTGCGCCAGAGCATTACCGACGCCTTTGCGCGCGCCGGTGTCGCCGATGTGCACGAGCTTGACGGCATCGAGACGCACGACTGCTTCACCACCACCGAATACATGGCGATCGACCATTTCGGCCTGACCCCGCCGGGGCGCAGCTGGGAGGCGATCGACAGTGGCCTGATCGAATTCGGCGGCCGGCTGCCGGTCAATCCGAGTGGCGGGCTGATCGGCCTGGGCCACCCCGTGGGGGCCACCGGCGCGCGCATGCTGCTCGATGCCGCGCGCCAGGTCAGCGGCACGGCCGGCGCCTGCCAGGTCGAGGGCGCACGCACCTTCGCGACCCTGAACATCGGCGGCAGCTGCTCGACCGTGTGCAGCTTCGTGGTCGGTCGAAGGGCGTGAGGCGCGCGCCCTGTGGTGCGTTGCTGATTGGTAGTTGGTGAGACTTGGCTTCTTGTTTCGACGCGACCAGGCCACGTAAGTGGACCATCACCACATGCAGCACGGCAAGCCGCGGCCCTGCGCCCCCAAGGGAGACCGCCGGGTCAACCCGGCCGGGCGGATCAGATTACCTGCATTGCACGCACCCAGGACGAATCGAAATGCTCAAATCAAAGGGATGCGCTTCCCGATCGACGTCATGCGAATCTGCAATCGCTGCCGCCCAGCAGCAATTGGATATTAAGCGGAGAGACATCGGACAGGCGTGCGGGTAATGGTCGTGTTCACCCGGCTGAAGATGATCCCGAATCGCTCAGTCATCACCTCCATTGCGTTGGCGTCGAGCACGATCACGTCCACGTCGCCTAAAGGGATGGTGGACGCCGCAATCGCCACGGCCGGGTTGAGAGTGGGCATCGAGTCGGAGTACATTCCCGTTAGCTCGGCGCCTCTACCCCGCCGCTGTGGTGAGGCGGCGAACCCATTTTTCCAACTCGACCACAACGAAGGTGAAGACTCCGATGGCGACAATGTAGAGCCAGGCCTCGCCCCGTACGGGATCTGTGTGGAAAAGCCGGTTGAATATGGGCAAATACGTGAAAGCAAGCTGCGCTAGCCAAGTCGCAGCGATGCCGGCGATCAGCCAAGGATTGGAGAAAAGGCCGATGGAAAACATCGAGCGGGTCCGACTGCGGCAGTTGAGCAGGTAAAAGGTCTGGATCATCACGACCACGTTGACGACGGCTGTACGGGCTTCGTCCACGTTCTTGCCCTCGATGCCGTGTTCCCACGCGAAAAGACCAAACGCGCCGGCGAGCGAGATGAGTGTCACCAGGGCGGTACGCATAAGAAGCGCGTGGGTGAGCAGCGGTTTTTGGGGGTCACGCGGCGGGCGCAGCATGATGTCGCCTTCCTTCGGCTCAAACACCAATGTCAGGCCCAAGAACAGGGCGGTGACCAGATTGAGCCAGAGCAATTGCGTGGGCACCATGGGCAGCGTGATCCCGGACAGACTCGCGATCAGCAGAATCAGCGCAACGCCGGCATTGGTCGGAAGTATCCACAAGATGAATTTAGTGAGGTTGTCGAAGACGCCGCGCCCTTCCTCCACGGCCGCCTCGATCGACGCGAAGTTGTCGTCGGTCAGAATCATGTCTGCCGCTTCCTTGGTGACGTCGGTTCCGGTGATGCCCATAGCCACGCCGATATCAGCCCGCTTGAGCGCTGGGGCGTCATTGACGCCATCGCCTGTCATGGCCACGACATGACCGCGCGCTTGCAGCGCCTTAACTAGCCGCAGTTTCTGCTCCGGCGCCACGCGGGCGAACACTGCCGCACGCTCGGCGGCGTCGCCCAGTTCCTCGTCGTCAAGCGCTTCCAATTCGCTGCCTGTCAGCGCCACGGTATCCGCGCCGCTGCCCAAGCCGATCTGCGCGGCGATAGCTTTAGCGGTGAGAACATGATCGCCGGTGATCATCTTGACCTCGATACCAGCGGCGCGACACTTGGCCACCGCCTCGATTACCTCTGGACGGGGCGGATCGAGTTTGCGCTGAAGTCCGAGGAAAGTCAGCCCGCTGGCGACGTGAGTGTGCTCGAGGCCGCTATGCGCCGACGGCATTTCGCGCCGGGCGAAGGCGAGCACGCGCAGGCCGCGCGCTGCCATTTCTTCAGCGCTGCGAAGCAAGCGCGCTTTGTCCAGCGGCATGAGCTGGCCCGCCTCGTCGAGCGCATGCGCGCACTTTTCCAAGAGTACCTCAACCGCACCTTTGACGTAAATCGTCTTTGGCGCGCCGTCGGCACCGTGCAGCGTTGCCATGTATCGGTATTCGGACTCAAAAGGGATCGTCTCGATGCGCGGCAGGCGCCCGCTCATCTCCGGCGCCGAAAGGCCAGCCTTCTGCGCCGCCACGATCAGCGCCGCTTCCGTCGGGTCACCCTGCACGGTGGTGTGTCCTTCGTCATTTGGCACGACGAGCCGCGAATCGTTGCACAGCAAGCCGGCACCGAGCGTTTCGATCAACGCCACATTTTCACCCACGACGACGGGCGCCTGCTCGAAATGGATCTTTCCAAGCGCCTCGTAGCCGCTGCCCGTTACGTGGTAGAGCCGCCCGCCGGCAACGATTTCCTGCACCGTCATCTGATTTTGTGTGAGTGTGCCGGTCTTGTCCGAGCAGATGACGGTGGTGCTGCCGAGCGTCTCGACGGCGGGTAACTTCCTGATGATCGTTTGCCGCCGCGCCATCCGCCCCACGCCGACGGCCAGCGTGATGGTCACTACTGCGGGCAACCCTTCCGGGATGGCGCCAACCGCCAGTGCGATCGCAGCCATGAACATCTCCGGCCACGGGGTTCCGCGCAGGATACCGGAGACGAAAATCAATCCTGCCAGTGCAAGGATCACGTACAGCAACAGCTGGCTAAATTGTGCGATCTTGCGCGTGAACGGCGTTTGGAAATCTTCCGCCACGCCCATCATCGCGGCGATGCGGCCCATCTCGGTGCGATCGCCTGTAGCGAAGACCACGCCCTCGCCTTGGCCGGTGCTGACAAGCGTGCCGGTGAAGACCAGATTGGTCCGGTCGGCAAGAATTGTCTCGACTGGCAGCGGCTCGGTTTGCTTTACTGCAGGAGCAGATTCGCCGGTCAGCGCCGCCTCTTCGACCTGCAAATTACGCTGCTGCAGCAAGCGCAGGTCGGCCGGCACTCGGTCGCCGGACTGCAACAGCACTACGTCGCCTGGCACCAGCTGCGCCGAGGCAACCCGCAGCTTCTCGCCGCCGCGCCGCACAGTCGCCTCGGTGACGATCATTTTTGCGAGCGCATCGATTGCCTTCTCTGCCTTCGCCTCCTGAAGATAGCCGACCACGGCATTGATGAAGGCGACGGCGAAGATAACCGACGCATCGACCCATTTGCCCATTGCTGCGGAAACCACGGTCGAGGCGAGCAGGATATAAATCAGCGCCTGGTGAAACTGCAAAAGGAAGCGAACCCATTCGCTGCGCCGCTTCTGTGCGGTTATCTGATTCGGGCCGAACTGCCGCATCCTTGCTTCGACCTCGGCCACCGCTAGTCCATCGAGCACGTCGCTCTCCAGGATATCGGCGACCTGTTTGGATGGGAGTTGGTGCCAGTCCATTTGAGTGAGCGTTTTCATGGGTAGTCGCCTCGCATTGGCTTTGGCGGGGCCAGGTCGATTGAGGTGGTAAGGGGGCCAACTAGCGCCTCTCAGAGCTCGCCGTGGCTCTCCCTAGGGGTATTCTCAACGACTGCAAGCGGCGAGGCAAGCGCCACACCAGCCGTGAGCGCAGCGGTGACGAACACATGGGGCGGCTCCGGGTCCGGGGTGCGTGGAAAAGGCCGAAAAGCGCCAGGGATCGTTTCTCTTTCCCTTGAAAGCCCCGTATTTGTAATCATAGCCAGGCCTTCGGCTTCGGCGATCGCCTTCAGGAAGGCAGCGACGTTGCGGTCTGCGAGCAAGGCCCGATTTTCTTCTAGTCGGCTCATCTTTTGCTGGCTAATGCGTACGACTTTAGCTTCAGCGCTTTCTTGCGGTGTCGTTTTCCACGTTGCTCGACGAAGTAGCGCTTTTCCGGACGGTGATGTGACCGTATCTGTCATATTGATCCCTTAAACGTAAATCTCGATCGTTTCTGCATTCGCAGTGGCGGAGAGTAAATGTGTATGGCCGCGCGCGTCGGACGTGCCGTGTTCGATTTCGCCGGACTGGCGGCGAATGGCATATTCAGTGTGGGAAATGGGGCGACCGGTATCAGCGTCCACCAAGATGAGCTTGTCATCAAAATGCGTCTCGTTCAATTTGCCCGAGGATAAATCGTTAATGCCAGGGGATGGCGTAGCATCAGCGCGTGCTGCCTTGGAAACCACTGTAGATGGCTGCTGGCCGCCGCCGCATTCCACGATATCGGTGAGTTGACTGGCGATGAGCAGCGCGCCGCAGGCCGTTCGCATCCCGGCGAGCGCGACGCCTTTGCCGTAAAAGGTTGTCGTCGGTGCACCTTCGATGATCGGATAGACGCCTTTGCATTTCGGGCATTGAACTTTGTGCCCGATGAAGGCGATAGGCTTTCCCACGCAAATATCGACGGGCGATCCTTCGATGACGATACCCCCGTGACTTGTTGAGTCGCCTAGTCGGATGATTTCGCCAGCCATTCGCAGTCTCCGCGTCAATGTGTTGCACCCAAGAATAGATGGTTCTGGAAACGCTGCTTTCATTTGGTATGCGATGGTTGAGGCGGGTCAATCAGGCGATGTGGACGAAAGCGACAGGGACGGCACCGAGGATTGTGGCGTCCGCTCGAGGTCAATGCTGATGGAGCCCGATTACTTCTACATGCAGTCGCTCTCGCTGTCGCCTCAGGCGCCGCGCAGCGCGTCCACGATCTGCATGCGTGCCGCGCGCAGCGCCGGCAGGAAGCCGCCCACGAAGCCCATCAGCAGCGCAAACAGCAGCGCCTCGACGACGATCGCAGGCGTCAGCGTGAAGCCGAATTCCAGCTCGGAAAACGACTGAAAATTGGTGGTCGAGAACGACAGAAACTGCATCAGCGAGGCCAGGCCCAGCCCGACCATGCCGCCCACCGCGGCCAGCAGCAGCGACTCGCCCAGGAAAGCGGCCAGGATGGCGCTGCGCTGGAAACCAAGCGCGCGCAGCGTGCCGATTTCGCCGACCCGGTTGGCCACCGAGGCATACATGGTGATGGTTGCGCCGATCATCGCGCCGATGGAGAAAATGACCGACAGCGTCAGGCCGAGAATGTTGATGAAGGTTGACAGCGCCTTCGACTGGTCCGAATAGAAGGTCTGCTCGCGCTTGGCCTCCAGGGTCAGGCGCGGATCGGCCTCGATGTCGGCCTTGTAGGCATCGAAGCGCGCCGGGTCGGACAGGCGCACCACCAGCATCGAATACACCGGGCGCCGGAACGCCTGCATCAGCTGGTCGGCATCGCCCCAGATCTCGGAATCGAAGCCGCTGTTGGCGGCGTCGAACAGGCCCACCACGGTCCACTCGCGCTGGCCGAAGCGCAGCGTGTCGCCGATGTCTACGCCTGAAAAGCGCCGCGCGATCGAGGCGCCGGCGATGATCTCGGAGGAGCCGGGGCGGAACGTGCGCCCGCTGGTGAGCTTGATCTGCGGCCGCAGCGTCAGGCCCAGCGGGCCGGCGCCGCGGATGATGACGTTGGACGGCTTGTCCGAGCCGCGCTTGTTGAGAGAAATGAGCACCACCGTTTCCTTCGACGCCATCGGCTGGCCGTCGGTCCACAGCGCCACCGCCGCGGCGCTGGCGGCCACGGTGGCCTGGTCGCGCGCCACCGCGCTTTGCACCTCGGTCTCGGCCGAACGGCGTATCAACACCACATTGTCGGTTTCGCCCGTGCTCACCATGGTCGTGCGCAGGCCTTCGCCAAGCATCAGCACGGTGGCGAACACGAACACCACCAGCGCCAGGCCGGCGGCGGTCAGACAGGTGGTCAGGCGGCGCGCCCACAGGTTGCGGGCGATGTAGCCGAGCGGGATCCTCATCCGATGCTCCGCAAGCCGTCGACGATGTTCACGCGCGCCGCGCGCACGGTGGGCGCAATGGCGGCAACCACGCCGATCGCCAGCGCGGCGGCGGCCTGCATCAGCAGCGTGTCAGGCGCCACCTCGAACACGGGGAACAGCGTGCCCATCCTGGCGGCGAAGGCGCTCGACGCCGGGAACAGCAAGGCGATGCCGATGGCGGCGCCGGCGCCGGCCAGCAGGATCGACTCGCCGACGATCAGCGTGGCGAGGAAACCGGGGCCGAAGCCGAGCGCCCTCAGCGTGGCGTATTCGGACAGGCGTTCGCGCGCGCTCATGGCCATCGTGTTGGCCATCACCGCGGCGATGATCAGCAGCACCACGAACGAGACCAGCCGGATCGCCACCACGATCGCCTCCGACATCGACACGAAGCCGAGCTGGAACGCCTTTTCCGTCTCCGTCAGCGTCTCGGCCAGCGAGTTCTTGAAGGTGGCGTCGATGCGGGCCGAGACCGCGGCGGCGTCCTCGGCGCGCTCGATCCTCGAGACGTACACGCCGACCGCGTTGGCGCGCCGCGGCGCCGTCTTGCGCAGTGTCTCGTTGAGATAATCCCAGTGGAAGAACATCTGGGTCGTGTTGGTGCTGGCCTGGCGAGCGTCGTAGATCGCCCGTACCGTGAATTCCCACTGGCCGGGGAAGATGGTGCCGCGCAGCGCGATCACGTCGCCGACCTTGAAGCCATACTGGTCGGCCAGCTTGCGGCCGACGATGCAGCCCTTGCGATCGCGCAGGAAGGCGGCGCGGTCAGGCTCTGGCATCACGAAGTCCGGGTACAGGTCGAGGTAGCTGTGGCCCGAAATGGCGAACTGGGGAAAGAAGTTTTTCGGGTCCTTGTAGATGCCGCCGAACCAGTTGGCGTAGCCGATCGAGGCGACGCCGTCGATGCCGCGGATCTTGGCCGCGTACGACAACGGCAGCGAAAACACCAGCGAGGTGGCGTTGCGCGTGACCAGCGTCGTGTTCGAGGCGGCAGCCGCGCCCGCGTACCAGGCGTTGACGACCGTTTGCAGCAGGCCGAAGGCGAGCGTGGCCACCACCAGCCCGAGCACTGTCAGGCTGGTGCGCAGCTTGTGGCGCAGCGCATTCTTGGCGATCAGCTTGAGTGCGTACATGTCAGGTGGCGCTGCCGTCCAGTCGCAATTCTCCCTTGTCGAGGTGGATCATGGTGCGCGCGCGGTCGGCCGCGTTGGCGTCGTGGGTGACCATGATGATGGTCTTGCCCAGCTCGCGGTTCAGGCGCTGCAGCAGCGCCAGCACCTCGGCCGCCGCGTGGCGATCGAGGTCGCCGGTCGGCTCGTCGGCCACGATCAGGGTCGGGTCGGTGATGATCGCGCGCGCGATCGCCACGCGCTGCTGCTGGCCGCCGGAGAGCTCGGACGGGATGTGGTCCTTGCGGTCGAGCAGGCTCACCATGTCCAGCGTCAGTTCGACCCGTTCGCGCCGCTCGCGCCGGGACAGGTTCGTCAGCAACAGCGGCAGCTCGACGTTCTCGAACGCCGACAGCACCGGCATCAGGTTATAGAACTGGAAGATGAAGCCGATGTTGGCGGCGCGCCAGTCGGCCAGCTCGAACTCGGACAGCCCGGTGATGTCGAGCCCGTCGACGCGCAGCACGCCGCTGTCGGGCTTGTCGATGCCGGCGATCAGATTGAGCAGCGTGCTCTTGCCCGAACCGGACGGTCCCATCAGGGCGGCGAAATCGCCGGCAACGATGTCGAGCGTGATGTCGGTGAGCACCGGCACGCTTTGATCGCCGCGCCGGTAGGCCTTGACCAGGTGTTCGATGTGGACGAGCGCGGCCATGGCTATTTCTTGGCCAGGTCGACAGCCATCGCATCGGCCAGCTTGGCGGTCGGGTTGAGCACCACCTTGTCGCCCGCGGCCAGGCCGCTGACCTCGACCAGTTCGCCGATGCTGCGCCCCGGCCTCACTGCTGCCATGCGCAGCCTGTCGTCCTTGACGACGAAGGCCACCGTCTTGCCGTCGCGCTGGGCCCGCGCGCCCGGCTGCACCGCAGTGACCGGCTTCCTGTCCCCGGGCGGCACGGCCTTGGACAGGAAGGCCACCTTTGCGCTCATATCCGGCAGCACGCGCGCATCGCGCTCGACGAAGCGCACCTTGACCAGCAGCGTGGCCTTGCTGCGGTCCACCGTCGGCACCGTGCGCGAGACCACCCCGGCCAGGCGCAGCTCGGGGAAGGCGTCGAGCTGGATTTCGGCCGGCTGCTCGACGCGGATCTTCGACAGGTTCGATTCGGACACGTCGGCCTCGACTTCCAGCGTGTCCATGTCGGCCAGCGTGACAACCGCGCCCTTGCTGTCGGCGGCGGCTGAAAACGGCGTGATGTTGTCGCCCACGTTGGCGTTCTTGGTCAGGATCACGCCGTCGAAGGGCGCCCGTATCAACGTCTGGTCCAGCGCCACCCGCGCCGCTTGCGCACTGGCCTGGGCCGCGGCGATCGATGCGCGCGCACCGCTGACTGCGGCGCGCGCCTTGTTGCGGCGCGCCAGCGCGGCGTCGCTGACTGCGCGTGAAATATAGTTCTGCGCCAGTAACTCGGCCGCGCGCCGGTAGGCCTGCTCGGCGTCGAACAGTTCGGCGTTGGCCTGCTCCAGGTTCGCTTGCGCCAGTGTCACGCCGGCCTGCGCCTGCCCCAGCGCGGCGGCGACGTCGCGGTTTTCCAGCCGCGCGATCAGCTCGTCCTTCCTGACCCGGCTGCCTTCAAGCACCCCCAGCCACTCCAGGCGCCCGGTCGCTTTCGACGAGATGGCGGCCTTGCGCTGCGCCACCGCATAGCCGGTGGCGTTGAGCAGCGTGTAGTCCTGGGCCGGGTAGGCCAGCACCACGCTGACCACGTCCACCGAGGGCTTGCCGGCCAGCATGCGGCTGACGCCGACGACAACGCTGGCCAGCGCCACCAACCCGGCAATCCTGAGCAAGCGCCGGTGCCGCGCGCGCTGGCCGGGGACGGGCTCCTGTTTGCCGCGGTCGATGGTGAGCTTGCTGAGATCGGGGGCTACCATGGTGCTCCTTGCGAGTAGGAATTGCTCTTACTGTCAGCGGTGCGAGTAAATGGGAATTGTTAAGGCATAAGCATCTCGGCGCGCTCTACGCGTCGGTCAACCGTGCATGCGCAAGCGCTTGTTGGCGGTGGCGCGGCGACGCAACCAGGCGCAGCCAGGTGCTGACAGGGCGCAGCAATAAATTGCGCCGGCTGGCCGCAGAGCGGTAGCTGTACCGCCGCGCTGCCGGCCGTTGCCGGCAGCGGCGCCATGATGGCGCGTTCGCCGTCGGCAAGGCTGCCCATCATGGCGTGATGCTCCTTGCGCGCGTGCCGCGGATGAAAAAACGCCGACATCGAGGTTGGCGTTGCGTGGACTACGCGCGGGCACGCACCGATTACTTCTTCGGCATCAGAACGGTGTCGATGACATGGATGACGCCATTGTCGGCGGCGATATCGGTCTTGGTAACGCGTGCCTTGTCGACCATTACCTTGCCTCCCTTGGTCTTGATGGTCAGCGCGCTACCTTCGACCGTTTTGACCATGCCCGGCTTGACGTCGGCAGCCATGACCTTGCCCTCGACCACGTGATAGGTCAGCACCTTGGCCAGCTCTGCCTTATTTTTCAGCAGCGCGTCAAGTTTGGCCTTGGGGATCTTGGCGAACGCCGCGTCGGTCGGCGCAAATACTGTGAACGGCCCAGGACCTTTGAGCGTATCGACCAGACCTGCCGCTTCCACTGCAGTGACCAGGGTGTTGAAGGTGCCGGCCGATTTGGCCGTATCGACGATGTCGGCCCCACTTGCCGAGCCCAACGCCATAGCCAATGCTGCTGTGATGAGAAGTTTTTTCATTGTGAGCTCCTGAAGTTGAATCAACGCAAAATGCGGCTTTTCGAACCGGTGCATGGAAATATTAGCGCGGAATTTCTTGAATATAGAGCACGATTAATCATCCTCTTACAATCGGGTCACAGGCGGTTCAAGCTGGCCGCAGGGTCACTCCGCCTAAGCCAACCGCAGCGGAGCAGCTAGCGCCACCGCGGCAAACGACCGCGCCTCTTTCGCCGGGGCTGCAGTGCGCGATCAGTTGGGAATCAACACTTTTCCGATCACGTGAATCACACCGTTGCTGGCGCGCACGTCGGTTGCCAGAATGTTCCCCGGGATGGCCGTGGTGTCGGTGATGGTCAGATTGCTGTTAATAGTGATGGTCTGAGCCGGTACCGTTGCGCCCGCAAGGGTCCTGGTGTCAAGGGTGGCTACCGGCGTGCCAAACGGGATGCCGGTAGACAAAACCTGTCCCGCCAACACGTGGTAGGTCAATACCGATGTGAGCTGTGTCGTTGTGAGACCTGTCGGCGCGGCCAGGAATGCGGCGTTGGTTGGCGCAAATACGGTAAATGGCCCGGCACCACTGAGCGTCGGCGCCAGGCCGGTCGTCACGATCGCTCCCACGAGCGAACTGAAGCTTGCCGGATTGGCCTGGGCCATCTGTACCACATTCAGCACGCCGGGTGGAATGAGCACTTTATCTATACCGTGAAGGACGCCGTTGTCGGCGCGCACGTCGGCCCTTGTCACGTTGGCGGTGGCCAGGACTGCGTCGCTGATCGCCACGCCGGTCGCTGTGTTCAGCGCAAGCTTGGCCGCGGCTCCTTCAAAGCTGTAGGCCGTCGATACAGTTGCGCCGCCGGCCTTCAGATCCGATGCGTATCTGGCGCCAGGGACAACGTGGTAACTCAGTATCTTGCTCAGGTCGGACGCCGACAGAGCGGTCACCATGGCGCCAGCGTTGGCAAATCCGAGTTGTGTCGCAAGTGCGCCAAACGCTGCGTCGGTCGGCGCGAACACCGTCAGATTTGCGTCGGACGCGGCCAAGGCAATGCCTGCCTTGTTCGCTGCCGCTAGCAAAGCGGTGAAACCATTCTCCTGCGCTACCTCAGCCAGGTTGCCGTCATTCGTACTGCCCCCGCCGCAGGACGACAAAAAGACCGCCAGAGACATCGTGCAAAGCCATTTCAATAAGGATTTCATGATGACCTCCCAAGTGTTCGTATTGGACAGATATTTGTTCAACAGAGTTCAGCTTCCCGCGGATGAAGTGCGCTGTGCCGAGATCACGATCATGGCTTGAGCGATCTCGAGGGCGCACACGGCGCCTTCGGGGCAGACCGTGGCAACCGGCGTCGCCCGGTTGCGGTAAGACGCCGGCGCGCTGCTGCCATTTGCTTGACGGTACATAGTGAGTAACGATACTTAGACCGCGCGTAGGTTCGGCGCTGGTGTTGCGGTGCATACTGCACTCGTTCATTCCCTAAGACCTGGAGGAATACCATGCGTCACTACAATATGAATACGCCAGAAGCTCTCGCTCGCATCATTGTCGCGACCGTGCTTGCCGACGGCGGACTCGACAAGACAGAGCTCGATTCGCTTGCGCGCAACGACGTTGTTCGGCGACTCGGCATGAGCACGCAGGAGTTCGACCGCATCGTTCATGAATTTTACGAAGACATGCAGGTTGCCTCGCTGCGCGATCATGGAGGTCAACTTGCGCTCGATCGCGCAACGATTGATCAATTGCTGTCCGAGGTCGGCTCGCCGGAGTTACAAATAGCGGTGCTTGGAATGATGCTCGACATTGCCGGCGCCGACGCCCGGCTAAGCCCTGGTGAACTGACGCTGGTTTCACAGGCGATGACGCGCTGGGGCCTGGAACTGCACGCCGTATCATCGCACCGCGAGCCGATCGGCCGCACGCCGAAGTGAGGGCCGGCGCCGCTTAGGGGTCGCGCCGCACCAGCCTCAATCCGAACCGGGCGACCCGGTCCCAGGCCCCCATGCGGGTGGCGATGCGCCCCGGCGGAAACGCCAGGCCGATCAGTGCCAGGCCAGCGAGCATCGCGGCGGCAGCGCCGGCGCTGGGGTAGCCATCGAGCAGCGATGGCGCCACTACCAGCCAGGCGCCGAAGCCGATATTGATGAAGCGCAGCGGCCGCGCGACGTCGCCCCACGCGATGATCGAGAATGTCATCACCAGAGCGCCGACCACATGGTCGTTGTGCGCGGCCAGGCCGGCCGTGCCGAACAGCAGGCGGGTGCACATCAGCGCGATGCCGAGCGCGGTGCTGAGCATCAGCGTCCACGGCACGCTGATCCCGCTGAACAGCATTTCGCGCACGACGGCGCCAGCCGGCGCGGCGAAATTGTCGGAATAGTCGGCGCTGCCGCCGTCCATCGTGTCGCCATGCAGGAGCAGGTACCACAGCGGCTTGCCCTGTTGCCGGCGGTTCTTGAGAAATTGCAGCGTCGCCAGGATTTCGTCGAGCGAGTAGGGGATTTGCAGCAGCATCGCCAGCGCGCCCGCCAAGCACAAGGTGCACAAGGTGCACCAGGTGCCGATGACGATCGGCTGGATGATGATGAAAAACACGCTGACGCCGCCGAGCGGCACGATCAGGATGCCCAACAGCAGTACCAGCCATGGCATGGTGCGCCAGCGCCGCTTGTCGCCGATGATGCCGGTAACGATTTCAATGACGTAGACGGCCGCGCCGAGGCCGGCGTCGGCCACCGGCCACGCCTCCGATACCGAGGAGGTGACGATGCGCTCGCTGCCGTCGCCGAACCACGGATCCCACGCCGCGTCGATATGGCCGAGCTGGTAGGCGGCCAGGTAGCGCGAGATGAACAGGCCGACGAAGGCGAGGGCGATGATGGGGATGTGGTTGGTCCATCCGGACGGACTGTAGTCCCAGCCCGGCGGCGCGTCCGGGCCGCTGGTGCGCGCCGCCGGGCTGATGCCGGGCGCGGCCGGGATGGCGACGGCGAAGGCGATCGCCAGCGCGCCGACCAGGGTCCGATACCCGTGCCCACTGCGCCCCGTTCTTCGCCTGGTACAACCAGCAGCACCGGCATTCTGGTATCGCTATGATGACGCCAGAGAGCGTGCATACCGGCCGTGCCGCCGCGGTGTGCAGACAGCGCCAAGTCACGTTGCAGGGCGATCCAGATTCGGACTATCAGCAAAAGCTCACATGCGGGATATTTGGCGCAGTTCTATACTTGGTCGGTGGTTAATTTTCAACAGAAATCCAAAGACGCAGGGACAACGCAAATCACGGCCGCCGGACCTCGATTTTCACTCTGACGACGAACGCGGCGTGACTAACCAAGTCTCGCTATTCGACGCCCGGGGTCGATTGTCCGCCCCTATGGAAATACCAGTAGTACATTGTTTCTTCGAATTCCCATCATAAAGTTGTTCCCCCGCCTGCTTTCCACTTGTAGAATCGACAAGGCTTTCATCCCGTACAGACATGCCGTATCGCGAGATCCACTTCCGCCCGGCCGCCGGTCGTGCGTCATGGAGAACAAATGGACATTGTCATTTTGAGCGCGATGCGTCTGCTCGGCGAGAGCCTTGCCGCGTGCCTCAACGGCAGTGATGGCCTCCATGTCATCGCCGTGGTCGACCGTTTTTCGGCGCTGCGCGATGCGCTCCAGCATTCTGCGGTCGACCTGGCGCTGATCGACGTCACCCACGAAATGGCGCTCGACGAGGTGCGCGCGGTGGCCCAGGAGTGGCCGCGGGTGGGACTGGTCGCGGTCGGACTCAACGAGCAGCGCGACGAGGTCGCGCGGTGCGGGCAGGCCGGCTTCATCGGCTATGTCGCGCGCGGCGGTTCGGTCGCTGCCCTTCGCACCGCCCTGTGCGATGCCGCCGAGGGACGCCTCGCGTGTCCGGCGGAAATCTCGTCCGGCCTCATGCGTGCATTGTTTCATCCGGTCGCCGCGGAGGTGCCGCGGCCTCATCACGAATTGCTGACCCGGCGGGAAGAGGAGGTGCTGCGCCTGCTCGGCACCGGGCTGTCGAACAAGGAGATCGCGCGCGAGTTGAACCTGAGCGTGGCGACCGTCAAGCACCACGTGCACCACATCCTGGAAAAGCTCAATTTGCCGGGCCGCACGCAAGTCATGCGCAAGATGCGCGACCAGCCCTGGCTGGCGCACGCGGCGCCGGAGCAGCTCAAGCGTTCGTCGTAGAAAGCTTCGCCCCCGCAGCTACTCCTCGCCTCCCTCGTCGACCATTTTCATCGCATCTTCCGGCGTGAGTTTGCCCTTGGCGACGGCCTGCAGCGCCGGACCGAACGCCTCGACGGCTTCAATCGCAGTGAGGATCGCGTTGCGCACAAAAACGCCGGTCAGCCTGGTGCCGGTGTAGTCGACGTAGGTCTTGAATTGCATTCGCCCCGTTTTCAGATCGAGTTCAAGGTTCCCCGCGTTCAGGCCCGAATTGCCAAGAGTCATAAATCGCTCTACCTGCGGCAGCGCTTTTTTCGGCGCACGCTTCTTGAACTCGAGGTGGAACACGAAGAACTTGTAGTCGTCGAGCACATGCGCCAGGCCGATCACGTCCAGCGCTGGCTCGGCGTCGGCAAAGTCCACGCGGAACCCCGGTTCGTCGGAGAGCGGTTGCGGTTCCAGGCGCGCCTTGACCAGTACCGATTTCACCAGCTCGAGGTACTTTTCCTCGTCTTCATTGGGTGGTTCATCGTTTTTCCCCGCATTCTTGTTCATGTCCTCGCTCCTCCCGATGGGTAGTCATGATGCATTAAATAAAATATTTGCTCTTTATCTTTCTCACATGCGCGGCCGCGTTGAATTTGGGATCTTTCGGATAGTCGCGCTCGTCACCGATCCCGCAGTTCTCGGCATTGTCGCCGACCCACAGATTCGTCGTTTCATTGAAAAACTCATGGATCAGGGCTTGCGCTGCCTCCTGGATCGTAACGCGGTTCAGCCGCGCGCCTACCGTGATTTGTGCGTCGAGTTTCTTGCCCTTGGCCTCGATCCGCTTCTTCGCAGTCTTCAGCGTAATATTGGAGAGCCGCCCCACGAAATGAACGATGACCTCGTTCGAGGCGATGATGTGGCGGCGGGCGAATTTCCGCGTCCCGCGCAGCCGGCCGGCTTTGGTTTTATGTTCCTCGGGATACTGGCGCGCAAGCTCTTCCTTGGTGGTTGAGCGGAAGCCGCGCGGGCGATAGAGCTTGATCCCCGCGCATTCGCCGTTTTCGACTTTCTTCGCCTTGCGCTTGCCTTTCGGGTTGATCTCGAATTCGAAATTCCAGAAATCTTCCGCGTCCACGACCCGGATCCATTTCAATTCCGGCACCTTGGTTTTCACCGCGGCGACGACCTTTTCGGCGTTTTCTTCGCGGATCGCGCCTTCTTCCAGGTAGCTTGCCTCGGCCGCCTCCAGCGCGGCCTGGACTTTCGCTTCCTTGCCCGCCGCCACCGGATCCTGGCTCTTGACCTGTTCCTCGCCGTCGCGTTTTCCGAACCCGCCGCTGAGCAGCTTGCCGGCCGCCTTCACCAGCTTGAATGCCTGCCCGATCACCCAGTCCATCGCCTTGTTGACCGGCGCCTGGGCCTTGTCGATCGTCTTGCGCACCGTGCCGCTGACGTCGCCCAGCCCCAGCAGGCTGGCCAGGAAGCCGATCGCCACCGGAATCGCCTTGGCCAGCGCATTCTCGATCCACTGCGCGGCCGTGCCGAGCGAACCCTTGGCGATCGCCCCCATCGATTCGATGATGGCGTTGACCAGTGCCATGATCTGCGAGCCGCGGTTGATGAAGAACATCACGATGTCGTAGATCGCCTTGCAGGCCTTGAAGAACGCCGAGGCCGGATTGAGCAGGCCGATGATCCAGGTGACGCCGGCCACGATCACGCGCTCCTTGACGAAATCGAAGATCGCGTCGAGCACCATCGACTTCAGGTCCGCGACCTGGTCCTTGATGAAGCGCCACAGGCCCGACACACCTTCGGTCAGCAGCACCTTGAACACTTCCGCCGTCGTTTCCAGCGCGGCGACGACCGGTTCGCCGACGATCTTGACGGCGCGCGCGCGGAAGTTGTCGTACGTCAGGCCGAGCACCTGCAGCACGATGCTGACGATGCCTTTCAAATCGAACTCGTCGGGCAGCTTCAGGCCGGCCCCGCCCAGTGCGCCGAACAGCCAGTCCATCAGGCCGCGCTTCAGATGGGTGGCGATGTTGTCCTTGAAATTGCTGACACCCTGCATCACGGCCGACACCAGGTTGCCGAGGAAGCCGATCGGGTCGGAAATGATGTCGCCGATGACGCCAGCCGCCTTGCTCAGGATGCCTAGCAGCATGTCCTTGAACGCCAGGATCTTCTTGATCAGGCCGACGGTGGCGTCGTACACGCGCTGCCACAGCGACTTGTTCGCCTCGCGCAGCTTTTCCTCCATCGCCGACATGCGTTCGAACGACGCCTTGTACTGGTCCGCCAGCTTGTCCACCAGCGCGTCGCGGCGCTGGTCGATCTCGCTGGTCATCGTGCTGAAGTCCTCCGCCACCGCCTGCAGCGCTTCGTCGCCGAATTTCTGCACGCTCTCGTCGAGACCCTTGACGAAGGTTTCGACCTGCACGAGTCCTTCGGCGACACGCTTCTTGGCCGCGGCCAGCCGCGCGTCGACCGCATTGGCCACCTGGTCGATCGCCACGTCGACCAGGCGCAGGTACTCGGCGCGCGCGGTCGTCAGCGAATCTTCGATCAGCTGCTCCCAGTCGTCGCCCCAGGTGGTGAGCCAGGTGCCGACGCCGCCCTTGGCGTCTTCGAAGGTAGCTTCGTAGGCCTTCTCGGCGCGCGCCAGGCCCGCCTCGAACAGGGCGGCGGCTTCCTCCTCCATGCCGGCCAGGATCGCTTCGACGGCGGCGCGGGTCTGGTCCTTGATGCCGGCGATGGTGTCGGTGATGCGCTTGCGCTCGGCCGCATTCTTGCTCATCGTGCCAACCTGCTGCATCGCCGCCTGGCCGACGCCGAGCGCACGCGCGCCATGCATGCCGGCCAGTGTCGTGCCGATCGCGTGGCCCGCCACCGCGCCGGCATGGTCCTGGACTTTCGCTTCCGATTGACGGTACCTGGCCTCGGCCGTGGCTTCGTGCTTCTCGGCGCTGCCGCGCGCAGCGATCGCGGGGCCGAACGCCGGGTCGTTCCCCTTTTCCATCTGCTGCTTGCTGAGCTTGTTTTCCGCCATCAGCTGGTCGGTGGGGGCACGGTCCGCCGAATAGTCGAGCCGCTCGGGCGGCAGCGGCGGTGGCACGGCCGGGGCGGCGGATATGGCGGCCGGCGCCGGGCCGATCTTGTCGGTCTTGAGTTCGGACTGCGGGACGGCCGGCTGCTTGCCCGGCGATGCTTCGCTGGCCGCCGCGGATTTCAGCGTGCCGGTGGCGGTATCGCGCGAGACGCCCAATTGGCCGCGCATCGCCGTGCTGGCCGTGGTGGCGCCGGTCTTCATCATCTTGTCGGCGGCCGCCTCGGTCTTCGGCTTCGGCGTCGTGGCGGCGACGATTGCCTCCTTGAGCTTGTCCTTGAAGGTATCGCGCGGCAGTTTTTCCGTCTTGGCCTGATCGAGCGTGGCCACGGTTTCCCGCGCCGCGCCACGCTTTTGTTCGACAGCCGGCTGAATCGCCGCCTTCTGCGCCGAGCCCACCGCATCTCCCGCCGGCATCACGGTGCGCGCGCTTTTCGCACGCTTGTGCAACGCGTGAACCACCGGCCCCAGCGCCTGTCGGGCGTTCGGCGCGGCCACCTCCTTGCGCTCCTGCTTGCCGGTTGCCGGCGCGGCCGCGGGCGCGGCTGGCGCAGCTTGCGCCGGTTTCTCACCCGGCGCCTGGACTTCTCGCCGAGCTCCGGCGCCCGCACTTGCCGCGGCGGCAGGCGCTGCCGCCTGCCGCCGCGGCGCCATCCGCGCGCCGGTGGCCGCCGCCGATTTCGCCGCGCCCGGCGCCGCCGTGACGGCCGGCCCACCGACGCGCGCGAGCAGGGCGCCGGTGGCCTGGTTCCCCAACCGTTGCTGCAATCGCTGCGCCGCGGCCGGCGCCGGCGCAGCGCTCGCCGCCGGCGTCGTCCGCGGCGCCAGCGGCGGACGGCGCACCGGCGCGCTCGCGTTTCGCAGCGTAAGTCGCAGTTGCGCCATGAGCGTTGATCCTTGCGAAAGTCTTCCCGGGCCGAGGGGCGGCTATTGTGCGGACGCCCCGGCCGTGGGTGCCGTCGGCGCCGGCTCCGGATCGACGATGAACGCCGGGCGAATGAACCGGCGCGCGCCATGATCGACGTTCAAGACCTTGTTCGCGTCCCGGTACAGGCGCGCGAGCACCACCTCTTCCGAACCCGGGCTGCAATCGCAACTGCAGTCGCCGGCGTAATGACCCTTGTAGCACTCGTCTTCCGCCGGTGCTTTCGCCTTCTTCGACGGTTCCTTGGCCTTGTCGTCCTTGCGAATGCAGCCGCACGGTTCGGGGCGCGTGCTCACCACGCGGATTTCGTAGCCGTCGCGTATCCGGGTCGTCACCATGGCCGTATCATCGTCATCGGCCGCGCAGGCGAGGTCGCGCTTGAGGCAGTGGATATCGGAGCGCCGGATGGTGATCCACGTTTCATCGGGTATATCGTTGCCCGGTTCGATCGTCGCCGCGTCTTTCAGCTGCACCGGGTCGCCGTTGCCGTCGATCGCTACGCCGGGATGAATGACCACCTTGCCGTTACAGGGCCCGGTGTCGAGGGTGACCTTGAGTCCGCACACCACGCCGCAGCCGAACAGGCTCTTGAACAGCAGGCGGCTCAGGTCGCGCGTGTAGTCGACCGCCTGGCGCAGGTCGTCGTCCTGCAACATCAGCCCGGGGCTATAGTTCGGCTTGACCAGCTGTGAAGCGCCACTCACTTGCGGCAGTTTGGAAGAGTTGCTCATGTTCGATTTCCTTTAATTGTCGCCGTTTGGCCTCGGCCGGGTTTTGACGCGGAAGGTCGACAGGTAGCGGCCGCCGGGACTGCCATTGCCGGTGGGCGCGGCCTGCGCGCCGATCGGGCTGCCGTCGACGGCCTGGCCCCGCATGTCGAGGATGAAGTCGCTGCGCACCTCGATCTCCACCGTCGACGAGCCATTCGAAAAAAGCGAGTAGGTCTTGTCCTTGGCGAGCTCGCCCCCCACCCATTCCGCACCGAGGATCAAGGTGACGCTGCGGGTGCTGTCGTCCGGGTCGCCTGTCTCGGGCCTGGACCGCAGTACGCCCGCGATCGGCACGCGGTGCACCTGGCCCCAGCCGCTGGCCTCCGCGGTGACGACGCTCATTGCGAAGCAATCGGCCTGGACCGTGGCGCCTTGTACCGGTCCCGAGAACGTGACCGTAAATTCCTTCCCGCTGCCGGCCTCGAAGTAGGCGGCGAACTCTTTCCATTCGACCAGCGCGGGACGACGGTGCCAATCGCTCCAGCTGACCTTGCTGATCCGGGTCAGGTCGCAGCCGCGGATCAGGTCGAACAGCAGGTCGTTGCGTTTCACCAGGCGGCGCGCGTCCCAGCCATCGAGAATGGCAGTAAATTCCGCTGCGTCGCACTCGTTCCACCGCAGGCCCACCCGCGCCAGCGTTATTGCGTTGGCGCGGTCGAAGCGCAGCTGCGCGCCGTCCTTTGCCATATCGATGTGTTCTGCATGGGGATCGAGCCGGCTCAGATAGCGGCTCATGCACTGGTGCGAACCGCGCCCGAGCGGATCGGCGTGGGGATCGCAGGGATCGTCGGCGGTGCAGAGGCAGGTTAGCTCGCACGGGTGCCCTCCTTTGCATTGGCCGGCATCGGCCCGCTCGACCGAATAGCGCACGGTCTCGCACAGGTAATCCCATTCGGCGCGCTCGCAGCTGCAGTCGTCCCTGACGCGCACCGGCCCTCCCTTGCGCTCGGCGTAGTGCACCTTCAGCAGCCAGCACGCCTCGGCCGGCTGGGCGGCCGTGCCGACCGCCTTGCTGGGCGTGGCGGCCGGCGCCCCGGCTGCGCCCGGGTTCGCGCGCAGCCAGTCCAGGTCTTCCTTCGACATG
The DNA here is from genome assembly GCA_038248405.1 of Burkholderiales bacterium. GTDB lineage: Bacteria > Pseudomonadota > Gammaproteobacteria > Burkholderiales > Burkholderiaceae_D > JAFCUW01. The sequence goes on along the minus strand of JBBRXM010000022.1, from coordinate 32,392 downwards.
TACACGTCGCTTGCCGTCAGCAGGCGTTTCCCGGCCTGCACCAGCTCGCGTCCTGCCTCGTCCAGCGCCAGTCCCTCGCCAATCCTGATCGCGGCCGGCGTGGGGTCGGGGTTCCGGGCGCGCGCATCGCCGGCGCGCGCCTGCTCGTAGTGCAGGGCGAAGCCGTACACCACGCCCCAGCCATGGATGGCGCGGTTGAGCAGGCGGCGGCGTTCGACCTGGTAAGCTTGCTCGACCTCGAACGACGCCGGCCGCATCCGCTTGCCCGCGTAGTAGCGGTTCCTCTTCCCCGATGCGCAGTCGTCGCTGTCGCACTCGAGGTGAATGTCGTGTTCATGATCGTCCATGCTGTCTCCCTCTAACGTGTCATTGCAAACCAAAGCCCGGATCGATTCCCGATGCCGATAACTTGATGGGCCGGTCCGGCGCCAGCCGGGTGTCGCCCAGAATGGCGTTGCGGCCCAGGGTGGTATTGCCGGGGGCGTCGAGCAGCGCGTCCTCGCCGAGGACGCCGCTCGCCGGCTGTGGCGGGCGCCAACGCAGCGAAACGCGCGCCGACAGCGGCATGACGGCATCGACCAGCGCCGCCAGCCAAGGCTCCCATTGGCCGCGATCCTGCTGCGAGGCGCGCATGTCGATGCGCACCAGGGCGTCCCACGGCTGGGTCGCGCAGCCCGCGTCGCGTGCGCACGGCAGCCGCAACCGGCCCAGCGTCGCTGTGCGCCCGAGCACCGCGGAGCGTCGCGGCAAGCCGCCCAGCAGTGCCGGCAACGCGCTCCCCACGCGGGCGCCGCCGCCCAGCAGGGCGGGCCGCATCTCGCTGCTGAAGTCGCGGATCCGGTAGCGCGGCGGCTGGTCCGGAAACAGGCTCGCGAGCAGAGCCTCCAGTCCCGCGCGGGTGCCGCGCAGCGCCAGGATGCGGTGGCCCGCCCTCAGCAGGCGCCGCTTGCGCTCCTCATCGAGCCCGTCATCCCACGGCAGGCCGAGCCAGCGGGCGACGAAGTCGAGCCACTTGCCGCCGGCCGATTGCGGATGGAGCAGTCTGCCGATCGTGGCGATCTTCCGGTCCAGGTCCTGGGTCGTGGTTTCGAGGACGCCGACCAGCGAGCGCAGGAAGTCGTGCGGCGAGTCGTCGCGCCGGAAGATCGCCGGCAGCTGCTGCATCAGCGACACATCCGGGTACAGCACCCGCAATTCGGACAGCCGCGGCAGGGCGGCGCCGGCCGGCGCGGTAAGCCGCAGGCGCAGCCACAGGTAACGGTGGCGCAGCTGGAACAACGGCGCCGCCAGCGTTTGCGGCGCGTCGCCGTCGGCGCTGCCGGCAAACAGCAGCGGCGCCGACCAGGGGCCGAGCAGCTTGTCCAGTTGCGCCTGGCGCACCTGGGGCGGCAGGTTCGGGTCCTGCGCGATGCGTACCGCTTCGTCGCGCACCGCCAACTGCGAGGCGCCGGCCGACTCCAGCGAGAGCAGGGTGCCGCGCGGCAGGCGGGCGGACAGCTCGGCGCGCAGCCAGCAGTGCGCGTCTTCGCTGTCGGGCGAGTGCAACGCCGGCGTCATGAATTCGAGGCTGGCGCCGGCGGCGGCGCCGTTGCCCTGCGCCGCGCCGTACAGCTGGGCGCCGCGCCCGGTCGTCACCAGCAGATGCTCGCCGTGAACACTGACCCCCGTTACTGGCGCGCCAATCGCAATCTGGTCCAGCACGTCGCCGAAGGCGTCGGCGGCGATCGCCCACCACTGATTGCCAAAGGCGGCGTGGTCGCGCCCCCCGAGCGCGATCAACCCGCGGCCGTCGCTGCCCAGCTGCGTGGCGCGCAATGCCGGCCGCAGCGTCGCCACCGGCAGCGGCGCCTGGGCCGGTGCGCCATCGGCACGGAGAAACCACAGCACGTCGCCGCCTGCGGCCAGCAACACGAAGCGGCCGGCCTTGCGCAGCCACACCATGGCGGTGGGCTCGCGCAGGGCGGCGGGCAGCCGCATTTGCGCCACCTCACGCCCGCTGCAGTCGACGTGCAGCAGCAGGCGCGACTCCTTGCGCCGGACCAGCACCCATACCCCGTTGCGGCCGTCGTCGGCCAGGTCGATGACTTCGCCGTCGACAGCGGCATCGCGCGCGTGGCCGAGGTCATCAAGACTGAAGCACGACAGGGTGCCGGCCTTGCTGCCTGCCACCCACGCCACGCGCCGTCCCGTCGCCAGGCGCGGCGCGCGGGCGAGCGCGCCCGGCGCTGTGATCGCGAGCGGGGCGCCGGCGCCGCTATCGAGCCGGAACAGCGGTCCGCGCGCGCCACGCCACCAGGCGACGCCGTCGTAGCCGAAGGCCGGCGCCCATGCACCGTCGTGCAACGGGAACTCGCGCGCGGTGGTGGCATGCGGAGGATACGGGCTCGCGCCGCCATCCTCGCCGAGCCGTGCGCGCGCGAAGATTCCGCTGGCCCACTGCGCCGCGCTGGCGAACCGGTAGGAGCGGCTCCTGGGCAGGCTCATGTCGACCTTCCGGCCGCGCGCTCGATGCTGATCGCGCTGGCTGCGGTATCGAGGAGCGGCAGTCCGACCCGCGGCAGATCACGCTGCCCGCTCACAGGTGTGTCGCCCACGTAGAACTGGCAATCGGTCACGCGCGCAACGCCGGGCAGTTTGCGCAGCCACGCAGTCACCTGCTGCAAGCTGAGCGCCTGGCCGAGCGGGTAGGGCTGCTCGCCGGGCCGGTCCGCGACCACGGCCAGCCGCCGGCTTAGCAGATCCATTGCGTCCGCCGCGATCTGCTCCGGGTCTTCCAGCGGCGCCGCCACCAGATGCGCGCGCACGGCAAACGACACGTAACGCGGCGCGATCACGCGCAGGCGCTGCCCCAGGGGCAAACGCGTGGCGAGCGCTCGCTGCAGCGCTGCAAGCCAACGCGGCGACTCGGGAGCCGGATCGATCACGCCCGGAGTGCGCGCGCGCAGGGCCACCATGGTCAGCGTTTCCCGTGACGCACAGGCGCGGCCCGCACCGACGATTTCGGCGCGCGCTACCTGCAGGTGCGCGGCGCGCAGAGCGGCATCGACCAGGTCCTCGCCGCTGACCAGCGCGTGCGCCCGCTTGACCTGCAGCCGTGCCTCCCGGCGCAGGTCGGCCAGGCCCGAGCGGTCGGCGCCGCCCGCCATCGGGTCGAGGTTGAGGCCGAATTCGCCCGCCACGCCGCCAACGCTCCAGTGCTGGCTGCGCGGCAGGTTGCCGGCGGCGCCCGCGCAAGTGGCGTAGCCGAGCAGGATCTGGGCCGCCGACGGCGGAACTTCGCCATTGACGCCGTTGCCGAACGCGACCAGCCCGCCGGCGGTATCGACGACGAAGTGCTTGTCGTCCGGCCCGGACGACTCGAAGTCCGGCCGCTCGGTCCACGTTTTCGGCGCGCCGGCCTCCGACACCTGCACCGCCACCGCCGGACCGGTCGCATCGAAACGCAGGCCCGGCCGCTCCAGCCGCAGCACCTGGTCCGGCAGGCCGTTGCCGACATGGAGTTCGTGCACCACGCTGCCGCTTTGCCGTACCGGCAGCACGTTCAGTTCGATGCACTCGATACGCGGCGGGCGCGCGAACCCGCCGCGCGACTGGAGTTCGAGCGTGAAGCGCTCCACCGGCGGCGAACGCGGCACGGCGCCGACGTCGAGCAGCAGGGCGCCGCTGTGCGCGAAGCCATGGCTGTCGTCGGCGGCGACCGGCACCGGCCAGCGCGCGGCACCGCTCACCAGCGTCGCCTCCCATCGCGTGGCCGGCATGGTTTCCGGCTCGGCGGCGGGCGTGCCGGCGCGCACGCCCAGCGACACCCGCATGTCCTGCGTGACCGCCTCGCTGTGCCCCGCCAGGCCCGAGAGCAGGTGCTGGCCGGGGCCGCATTCGAAGGCCAGTTCGAGCCGGTCGCCGGGGTCGCCGCGCGGGCCGAACGGATCGAAGCCGGCGCCGTCGCGCCGGTTGGCGCTGGCCTGGTCGATCCGTTCCCCGCTCGCCAGGTGCGTCGACAAGGCAGCCAGCCGCGCCGGCACCAGCAGGATGGCCGCAGCCGGCCAGAAAACCGGCGCATCGGGCTTGCCGCTGCGGACCGCGGCGTCGATCGGCACCAGGGCGGCCGCGGCGGGCGCACCCGCCGTCGGCCACACCAGCCCGGCGGCAGGCAAGGGGCCGTGGGCCGTGATGCCGAGCAGTGCCGCATAGGCCAGGCGCTCGTCGGCCCGCATGCGCGAGAGCGCGTAGATCTGCGCTTCCGCCGTCCACGCCAGCACATCGATGAGCATGATGCCGGGATCGTGGTAATTGTGGTCGGTCCAGGCCGGGGCCAGGTTCGGAATCAGCGAGCGGCCCAGTTCGACCAGGCCGGCGAAGCGGCGGTCGAACAGGTCGAGCGGCAGGGGGCCGGTCATGGCGTGCTCTCCTGCGTTGTGATGTGCAGGTCGATGTCGCCCACTACCGCCAGTTCATGCGCACGCAGTGAGGTGCGCGCGGGCGCTGCGCTGCCGTCCGCGGCGGTTTCGGACAGGCTGACTTCGACGATGCTGTCCAGGTGCGGCAAATCGAGCAGGGATGCCGCCACATCGGCGGCGGCGGGCGCCTCGCCCAGCCGCCAACCGGCACCGTCGACGCCCCCCGTGGCGGGATCGAACAAGGCGCGGACGGCGGCCGTCGCCGCGCTCGCGACCTGGCCGCTGTAATCGAGCGACGAGGTGGCCAACACCAGCCGCAGCGATATTGGCCGCAGTACCGGATCGGCCAGCTCCAGGCCGCCCTTGCGCGCCAGCGCCGGCGGCGCCGCGGCCAGCAGGGCATTGCGCAGTTCACGTTTCTGCGCGCGCGAGGCGGCCGGCTGGCTGCCGCGCATCACGATGATGAGCCGGGCACCGCCCGCGCCGCGCAGGCAGCGCGCCTGCGCGACCTCGGGCGCGATCTGCAGCGCCATCTGCTCGAGGTCGGCGGCAGTGACCACGCGCTCGCGGTGGCGCAGGCGCGCTGGTCCGAAGCGCAGCACGCGCGCCGCGTCCTCGGCGTCCTTGCCGCCCGCCGCCTGGCCGGCGGAAAAGACCGCTTCGACGCTTTCGACCGGTGTCACGACGGTGAGGCCGGCACCCTCCGTGACCCCGTTCGCGGGGGCGCTCGCGGCGCCGCCGGTGCCGGCCTCCGTGCGGCGGTAGCGAAATGCCATGACCGCATCGCGGCCGATCGGCACGATCGCACCATGCAGACCGTCGCCGAAGCGGATCTCGCCGCTCGCCGCGTCGAGGGCATACACGCGTTCGCCCGGCCCGCTGTCGGCCGGATCGCCAACCTGGCGCCACAGTACCCAATCGCCGGGTTGTCCGGGCACGGCACTTTGCACGGTGTCGGCGCCACCCTGCAGCAACTGGTCGCGCTCCTCGTCGCCGAGCGGTTCGCGCACGCGCAGTTCGAGCGTGTCGTCGAGCACCGGCGGGCGCGCCAGGAACACCGTCTGGTTGGGGGCGCCATCGGACGAACCGAGCATCTCGTATTGCTGGGTCTCGGCCGCCTGGGCCCACACGGCATTGAGGTAGACGCCACGGATGTCCGGGCGCCACCCATCGTCGCCCGCGCCGGGCGCAAGGACGGGCCGCAGCCGCATCCAGTGCAGCGTCTGGCCGAACAGGTCGGTCGCTTGCGGCGACGACGGCAGCGCGAACGACAGCAGTCCGGTTTCGCCGAGCGCGCGCGTGTCGTCGCTCGCTACCACAGGAACGACCCGGCCGGCGTCCACGGCCTCCATCCGTAGCGGGGCAAAAGCGTCGTGATCGTGTTCGGCGCCAGCCTTGAACAGGAGCCTCAAGGGCCCGCCGTGCAGGCGCGCGTCGAAGCCAAGGTAGAGCGCGCGGCCTGCTGTCGGCGCTGGCTGCGCCGGATCGTCGGCGCCGGCGGCATCCGCCTTCGCAGCGGCGGCCGCGCTGCTCGCGCAGCCGCAGTGCGCCGCGGCGATTGGCGATGCAGCCGCCGGCGCGGCCTGTGCTTCCAGTCCCGCCAGCGTCACGCCGAGCGGCACGAACAAATCGACGGTCGCACCCGCAGTCCGGTTGGCGTCGCTCTGGTCGCGCATCGACCCGCTGTCCTCGGTCAACAACCAGGTCGGCAGGGTCGACGCGGCCACGCTGTAGCGCAGCTGCAGCCGCACCACCAGCGGCGCGTGGATGTCGTCCGTATTGCGGTCGATCGTCTGCTCCGTGACCTTGGGTTCCTTTTCGGTCTGCGTGACTGTCACGCGTTCTCGCCCGTAGTCGCCGCCGACCAGCCGCGCCCGGATCCAGAAGTTGGTCTTGCCGCCCCAGTCGGTCGCTCGCAGGTCGGACGGCACCCGCAGGCTCAGCATCCCGTCTTTCCTCAAACGTGCGGTGCCGTCGTCGACATCGTCGATGGTCCACCAGCCGGTGCCGTTCCAATATTCCCACGACAGTTCGGGATTCGACGAGGAGTCGCCCAGCTGCCTGGACCAATTCTCGGAGGTCGCGCTCACCGCGATGACGGAGGTCGGACGCGACGGCCACGGCCCCGCGAACGCCAGCAGCGCCGGCCGGTTGTCCGCCAGCACGCTGGCCAGTAGCCGCTGCCGTGACGGGGCGACGCCGGGAAATGAGAACCACGCGTTTCGCACCCTGGCCTTGGTCCAGTATTCGGTAAAGGGCAGGTCAAGCCGGAGCAGCGGCGCGACCTGCGCGGCGAGTGGCTCCGGCGCCCGGTAGGTCACAAGGTCGCCGCCGCTGGTCGGACCCTTTATGAGCGTCACGCGGCGCGGATCCTGTTCGTCGATCCCCCCGATTTCGTAAAGACCCTCGTCCTGGTCGACCGCGACCAGCAGCCACTGGCCAGGCTTCAACCGGTCGTCCTTCTCGGCCAGTACCAGCACGACGCTGCGCCGCCGCCTGTTCGCGCGGGGCTCGATGCTGGCATTGCGCTTGTCCGCGCGGCGATACACGGTCAGTCCGCCATCGCGGAGATCGAACGGCTGGTCGAGCTGGTAAATCGTTTTTTGATTGTCGTCGATTTCGACCGAAACGATTTCGCGCGGCCACTCCGACTCGGCCGCCGTGGCGCGGCGGACCTGGTCTCCCTTGGCCAGCCCCTGGTCGGCATCGACGAGGGCATCGGTGACATCCTTGACGGGATCGACCCGCAAGGACAGGATGCGTTCCGGCTCCGGGGGGCCCACCAGCAGGTCGCTGTTCGCCCCCGGTATCGCCAGCAACTTCCCGGCGACAGTGGGACCGGCGTTGCGGAAGGAACCGAGCGACGGCGGTACCGGAATCTGGTACAGCACGCCCGTCTCGCTCGGCGGTCCCCAGGCCACGACAATGGGTTCGCCTGGCGCCGCCTCTGCGAGCAGGACGACATGCCGTTCGCCATTGGCGCCGTCGAACGTGTCGAGCACCGAGCCGAAAAACTTCAGCGGCTTTTTGTCGTCCAGCTCCAGCGCACGCTTGACGACATTGTCGCCTTGCAGGGCGAGCAGGCTGGCCCCGTCCTCGCTCACCCCGACCATGACAACGCCGCCACGCTCGTCGCGCCATGCCAGCGGCCGCGCGGTCTGCAAAAACCTGGTGGTTCCAATTTGTTCGCACTTCCAGGCAGCAGCGTCATGCCATATAGTGTAAGCATGACCCAGGGTCGAGATGGCCACCAGTGCCTGTGCGTCGGCGTCCTTCGCCTGAATCGGTACCAGCGCGGCCCAGCCGATCTTTTCGTCGATGAGTTTGTCGATCTTCGCCCAGGCCAGGTCGCCGATTTTTTCGAACAGCTCAGTGCCGTACAGGACGACCAGGCGCGACGGGGCGCCGGCGACAAACACGATGCCACCGATGCTGGCGTCTTTGCCGTTGAGCGCCACAGGTCCGTAAGGCTGCCATCCGCTTTGCTTGGGATTGACCGTCACTTCGTGCCAGACCCACACCTCCTTCCCGGCCGCCACCGCGACGAAGAAGGCGCCCTCCTGGGCCCAGACGGCGGGCCGCCAGGTTGGCGCCGGGTCGAGCGCAATGCGCGTGCGCGACGGAGCTTCCCCGCCAAAGACGGGGACAGGCGGCTGCAGCGGCTTGCGTTTTTCATAGGCGCTGACCTTGCCGTCCTTCTGGTCCAGCTGCAGCAGGTAGAGCAGCCGATCCTCGCCGACTCCCGCCATGACCTGGCCGGCCAGCGCGGAGTTGCGCAGGACGCCGAGCGGGCCGAGGTTGGGACCGGCGACCTCGAAGCACAGGCTCACCTGCGCTCCCTTCTTCGAGAATGCCTCGGCGCACCCGAGGTAAAACGCGTCGAACTGGCGCGGCTCCTGGCCGAACGGATAGAACGGCTGGTCCAGCACCAGCGGCATGGTGTTGGCGATCCCTTCGAGCTGCGGCGCCGATTGCGGGTCGTAACCCTCGAACGGGCAAGTCGTTCCCGCGCCGCCGGGGTTGATCGCCAGCGCGATCTCGTCGACCGCGGCGCTCGGGCCGGCAACGGTGGCTACCCGTGCCCGGATCCAGCGGCTTTTCACGGCGCGCACTTCGCGCAGTTCGACGCTGCCTTTGTCCTTGTGCAGGACGATCGCACCGCCATCGTGCACCGGCGAGGCGGTCAGCGCTTGCCAGCCCACGCTGTCTTCCTCATCGCGCTTGCCCCAGTATTCCCATGCCACGCCGGCCGGCAGGCCAGCCGCGCCGCGCACCTCGATGGCGGCCGCCGCTCCCAGGTCCAGCAGTTCCGTATGCCCCAGGTACAGCGCGTGCTGCTGGCGGTTGCGCGCGGTGGCGCCGTGCGGCACGAAGGCGGACACCTTGTCGACCGCCGTCCCCACCGCCAGGCCGTCGGGCGCCTCCAGCGCCGGCTCGATGGTGACGATGTCGTTCTTCACTTCGGTGATCCGGTATTGCGCTGCGCCGGCCTCGAGCAGCATGTCGGCCGCCAGTCCCAGCGCCGGATCGAGCTGCAGGCGGGTGGCGCCGGCCGCCGCGAAACTCTTGATGCGCCACTGGCCCGGCAAGCCATTGTCAGGCTCGATATCGGCCAGGCCCGGAGCGGGCAGGTAGAACGCGTCGGCGCCGGCATCGACCGCAACGATGGCCCGCAGCCGCCCGGGCGCCAGCAAGATGTCGGCTTCGGTCTCGAATATGATCGCACGGCCGTCGGCGGCTGCCTGCAGCTTGACCGGCGCGCGCGCCAGTACCGGCGCCGTCGTGCGGGCGCCGAGGCGAAACACCACCGGTACCCGGGCCGCGCGCGCGGCGGCGCCCTGGAACCCGAGCCAGGCGAGGAAGCCGCGTGCGCTCTTTTCCGGCACGCGCGCCAGCCGCTCGGCGACCTCCGCGTCGAAGCGGGCCGCGACCTGAAGCAGGGCGCGCCCGAAGTCGGGGCTGTCTTCGTCGAGCTCCCATTCCGGGATCCAGGCGCGGGCCCGCCGCATGAGTTCATCGAGGAACTCGCGGGCACGGCGGGGCTCGACGACAGGGTCGCGCTGGCTCACCGGTTGCCTCCTTCCCGGAAGTAGAACGGGTACACCAGGTTGTCGACCTGGTTGGTCAGCCGCACCCGGTATTCCAGCTCGATGAGCATCACGCCCTGGGCCTCGGGCTCGGGATCGACGCGCACGCCGATGATCTCGATGCGCGCTTCGTAGCGCGTAAGCGCCTCGTCAACCACCGAGCGCACCCGCTGCAAGGTAGTACTGTCCATCGTTTCGAACACCAGCTCATGGATGCCGCAGCCGAAATCGGGGCGCATCACGCGCTCGCCGCGCCCGGTGCCGAGGATGATCCGGATCGACTGCCGGATATCGTCCTCGTGTTCTGCCGAGGCCACCCGTCCGGTGGCCGGATCCGGCGCTACCGGGAACGCCCAGCCGCGCCCGAGAAATTGTTTGCGCTCGTCCATGCGCGGCCCCTATCCGATCATCACGTTCAAGGCGCCGAGCAGGATCGTGTTCGGCGGCCCCGCTTCGAGCACCGCATCGCCCTGGCGCGCGGCCGGCTGGCCGCCGATCATGACCGTGACGCTGCCGACCGTGACGGCGCCGCCGACGTGCGGCTTGGGTCCATCCGACAGCGGGCAGGCGTGGCTGTCGCCGACCCGCCACGCCGGCTTGCCGCCGATCGACACGGTCAGGCAGCCGGGCCCCGGCCCGAGCGGGGTGCCGTGGGTGGTGGTGTCGCCAATGCGTGCGGCGGGTTGTCCCATGGTGCGCCTCAATTAATGTTGATCATGGTGCCGTTCAGGTTGAGCGTCGCGCCGGCCTTGATCCTGAGCTGGCCGCTGGCCTCGATCGCCACCGACGTGCCCTTCAGCGTCAGCGTGCCGGACGCTTCGATCGTCATCGCGCCGCCGTTCGATTCGATCACCAGGCGGTTGCCCTTGCCGTCGTCGACCTTGATGCCGTCGTCGTCGAGCAGCACCTTCTTGCCGTCGTTCAGGGCCAGCTCCACCGCGCCGCGCGCGCCGTCGTCGAACAGCAGCTGGTGACCCTTGCGCGAGCGGATCATGCGCTTGTCGTTCTTGCCGTCCTGATTCGTCTCGGGCGGCTTTTCCTTGCCGTTCCAGAGCGCGCCGAGCACGTACGGGAAGCGCAGGTCTTCGCGGTCGCAGGCCACCAGCACTTCGTCGCCCACCTCGGGCAGGAACACCGTGCCGCGCGCATTGCCGGCCATGGTGGTGGCGATCCGCGCCCAGTAGCTCTCGCGCGGCTTGTCGTGCCATGGGTAGCTGACCTTCACCCGGCACAGGCCTTCCGGATCCTGGTTCTGGGTGACGACCGCGATCGCCACGCCCTTCACGTAGCCGCCCGCTTCGAGCCCCGTCTCGCGCGGCGCTATATCCATGATCGTCACAGCGTGGTCTCCTTGATCTTGAAGCGGGTCCGGTAGCCGCCGCCGTCGACCTTGTGCGTCGCCTGCTGCACGTAGTAGGTCTTCGAGAACGGCTTGCCGAGGTTTTCGAGCGTCACGTTGCGATCGGGCCGGATCTCGGGCAGGCCCACGGTCTCGGCCTCGCCGGTCAGGAACTGCTTGGCGCGTTCGTTGAGCGCGGCCTGCGCGCGGCTGTTCGCTTCGGCCTGGGTGAACACCGGCTGGCGCAGGCGCAGCACGGGTTGCTTGCTGACGTCCCGCACCAGCGCCCCCAGACGGTCACCGGCGCTGCGGCGCTGCGCCTCATAGCCCGATTCCTGCCCGGCCTGGGCGCGCCCGACGATCTTCTCCTTGCGGATCGGGTCCCAGCCGTACACTTCCACCGCGCGCACCTGCCCGGCCAGGTTGGCTTCCGGTTTGAAACTGAGCAGGCCGCGGCCCCACGCCAGCGTCACCACGGCGCCGCCCTTGTCGTTCGGTTTGGCGAAGTGCAGGGTGCTGTCGGCGTCGACGAACACTTCGTAGTGATTGCGCTCGGCCAGCTTCTTGATGAATTCGAAGTCGCTCTCCTGGTTCTGCTCGATCTGCGGATGCTGCTCGACGGTCTGCTCCACCGTCGCGCCCAGGTTGTGGAAGCTGGCGATCTCGTTGACGGCGTCGCTGTCGCGCGCATTGGCCCAGGTGCGCGCGCTCTTGCCGTTGGTGAGCGCGAACGACTTGTCGTAGCCGGCGATCGCCAGTTCCGGCGTGCCCGCCTCGGGGAAACTGGTGGAGATCTCGGTGATCACGCCGGTCATCATCAGCGGCATTTTCGACGCCTCGCCATAGCCCATGAACACCTGCACCTCGGTGCCGAAGGCGAGCAGGTCGAGCACCGGCTTGCCCGATCCGCTCATGAACGCATGGTCTTTCAGGCTGTAGCTGTCGACGACGGTGAACGAAAAGCGCGCGGCGGCGCCCAGCACCAGGTCGGCCTCCACCTGGCTGACGGCGACCAATTCGGTGCGCACCAGGTCGCGCCCGCCCACCTGCAAGCCGAAGGCGGGGGCGTAGAAGCCGCCGTACTTAGCGGACAGGGTTGCCAGTTCCATCGGGATTCTCCATTGGCGGAACCAGTATCCAGTCGCCCGGCGCGATGTCGCGCGGATCGTCCAGGTCGTTGGCCGCGGCGATCAGTGGCCACGCGGCCGGGTCGCCGTACTCGCGCGCGGCCAGCGCCCACAGGCTGTCGCGCCCGACCATCACGCGCCGCTTGCTCTTGTCGGCCGATTCGCGGCGCGGATGGTCGAGCTGGTCCTTCAGCGTGCGGTATTCCTTGAACACCAGCGACAGGGTGACGCGTGCCGGCGTGCCGTCGGGATGGAACACCGTCACCTTGCGCCCCAGCTTCTCGATCACCGCGACGAATTCCATCGGTCCCCAGTTGAATCGCACGGGCGGCGGCGCGTGCAGGTCGCGGTCGATGTTGAGCAGGGAACTGAGGTCGCGCAGGCGCGTCATCAGCGGCTCGGTCTCACGCCGCTCGCGCGTGGTCGGGCCTTCCGGATCGGTGTAATCGTCGAGGAACAGCTCCACGCTGAGCTGGTCCGCCTCGCCGTTGACGAAGTGGACCAGCGGACTGCCCAGCCCCGGCACCGGAGTCGCCTTGTAGGCATTGGCGCGGTCGAAGCTGTAGCTGTTGGGGTTGAACAGGACGCTGATCACCTTGTTGGCCTGCGCGCCGCCCAGCACGGTGATGGTGGCCTTCTTGAGCTGCTTGTTGTTCATCGCGTCGCTCCCGCATCCATGGTCACAGGCCGCGCCGTTCGCGCTCGATGCGCAGGCGCCGCTCCACGCGGCGCACGACGTCCTCGGCAAGCCGGTCCGCGGCCGCCGTGTCCAGCGTCGGCAAAGTGAACCCTGGCCTGGCCGCGAACATCGGCGGGGCGGCTGTCGCCCGGCTGTCGGCACCGTCGCGCGCAACCCGCGCCGGTGCGTGATCGCGCATCGATTGCGCGGGTGCGGGTGCGGATGCGTCGCCGTGAGATCGGCGGCGCCATTCGAGCGTCGCTGGCGCTGGCGCGGCGGGGGATGGCATGCCGGGTGCGGCGCGCGCCAAAGGCAAGGGCTCCGGTGTGCGCTGGGCGGCCGCTTGCCAAGCCAGTAACGCTGCCGGACGCCGCGGGCGGGCAGCAAGGCCCGGCGGCGCCATTGCGCCGGGCCTGCCTGGCGCCGGGCGGACAACTCCGCGAGCGGGCGCCTGCGCGCCGTCGCGCCGGGCCAGTTCGGCGGGCCGGCCCGCAAGGGGCGGTGTCGCGCGGCGCCCGAGGGGGACCGGATTCCGCGGCGCGGCGGATGCTGCCCCGCTTGCCGCGCGGGGACTGGCAAGCGCCGTCGATACCGGTAAATTCAGTTGCGCACCGCGCGCGCGGATCGGCGCCGTGCGCCGGACGGCTTGAAGCATTGGCCGGGGCAGGCCCAGGGCAGCCGGCCGGACGTTTTCCCGCACACTCGTGGCCGGCGCAGCGCGGCGCGCGCGCGGTGCGCCGCGCGCCACCATCGGCGCCGGATAGGCGCGGTGCGCCTGCGCTGCCGGTGCCGGCCCGCGCGCCGCCGGCGCGGGCCATCGCGCCATATTGACCGGCCCGAAACGCAGATGCAGGTGCTGCTGCAGCTTGACGATGAAGCCTTCTGGCCGGAGAAGCGTGGCGCGTGCGGCGGCGGCCGGCGGCCACCGGCGCCAGCGCAGCGGCAGCGACACGATGGCGCGGACACGCAAACCGGAGCCTGCGCGCCGCGCCGCGGCGCACGCCAGGCGCAACGGCCGGCGCGTGGCGATCATGCGCCCCTCCGCAAGCCGTGGTGCGCGAACTCCACGCTTTCAACCATCACCGATGCGGCGTTGGCATCCATGTCCGACACCGACCACTTCACCGGGTATGCATGCTCGATCTGCCAGCTCCACTTGTCTTCGCCGGCCTCGTCGCGCAGGACGATCGTGATCATCCTGCGCTCGACGTCGCCGTTCGCCACCGCGACTGTCCAGTCCCACAAGGTGTCGAGGAAGAAGCCGCGTTCGAGCACCAGGCTCGGATACGACACTTGCGACACCAGCTTGTGTTCGAAATCGTTCACGCCACCCTCATGGAAGACTTCGTGCTTGACCTCGCGCGAGAGGCCCTTGACGCGCATGAAACCGGCGCCGGCCAGCCCGTCGATCTCGACCAGGAAGCGAAAGCCGCGAAATGGATCCTGTCGTGCCACGCTGTCCTCACTGTGATCAAAGGTCGAACGGATTGTCCGGGGCGCCGTCCATTTTCCGGTTGATCGCCGAAATCTCGCGGCACCAGCGCCGGCGCTCGCAATGCTCCAGGCCCATCAACGCGTTGCGGTCCCAATGAAAATGCGCAGCAATGAAGGCCATCTCCTCGTACAACTGCTTGCGGGGATAGGCCCTCAGGCTTCCCCCAGCATGCCGATGCCTCCCCCGTAACTGCCGTTCGGGCGCGCTCCCGCGCCGGCTTCAAGCGCGTCATCGGCTTCTTCGCTGCCGTTCAGGCGCTCGTACAGGCGCTGCAGGTAGTTGAGGTCGGAGGCGAACAGATTTTCGATCAGCCGCGTATCGATGTTGGTCAACGCCCCGAGCCTGACCACCACGCGCGCCAGCACGATGATCGTCAGGTAGGCTGGGTTCTGCTGCACGCGCGGGTCGCGCAGCGGCAGGATCTCGTCGGCCGCGGTGGCAAGGCGCATCACACCTTCCCGGTGCAGCGAGCCGTCGCCGTCGACGTAGCCCTTGGGCAGCACGAATTCGATTTCTGTCTGAAAGCCGGGCCGGCCGGTATGGTTCATGGTCGCTCCTGTCCGCATGCGTTATTGGACCCGCTCGATGCCTTCGTTGGCCAGTTCGAGCAGCTCGATGAGCACCTCGTTGCCCTTGGCATTGAGGTCGCTGGGGTCATACTTGACCGGCCAGGCGTCGGTGATCACGAAGCGCGCCTTGTCCTGGCCCGCCTCGTCCTGGACCACGATCACCACCTTCTTGCGCATCGCGCCGATCTGCCCGGCGGCGACGTCCTTGTGCCACTTGAACAGGTCGAGCGAAGAGGCGCCCACGGTGGCGCCCCACTTCAGCGTGATGTTGCCGTACTTGGTCAAGCCGCTCAGCTTGCGCACGTGCGGCGGGTCGGTCCCCTCGCGGTAATCGACGACATCGATAGTGGTCTCGGCGATGGCCACCTCGCTGAAGCCGGCCTGGGTGATGCTGTCGATCTCCAGCCGGTAGCGGAAATTGCGCAACGGATCGTTTCGTTCCATGGTGGTACTCCCTGGCTAGCTTTGCGCTTCGGCGGTGTGCTGGAAAATGCGGAAGATGACGAATTCGGCCGGCCGCACCGGGGCGATGCCGATTTCGCAGATCAGGCGGCCGTTCATGATGTCGTCCTGGGTCATGGTCGACTCGTTGCAGGTGACGAAAAAGGCCTGTTCCTCGGTGCGCCCGAACAGCGCGCCGTTGCGCCACTGTCCGCGCAGGAACAGGCGTACCGTGTCGGTCACGCGCGCCCACAGGCGCGGGTCGTTCGGCTCGAACACCACCCACTGCGTGCCTTCGTAGATGGAACGCTCGAGGAAGATGAACAGGCGGCGCACGCTGACGTACTTCCACAGGCCGTTCGAGGACAGCGTGCGCGCCCCCCAGATGCGGATGCCGCGGCCGGGGAAGCTGCGGATCACGTTGACGCCCTTCGGATTCAGGTCGCCCTGGGCGCGGTCGTTGATGTCGGCGGCCAGCGCCAGCGCGCCGCGCACGGTTTCGTTGGCCGGCGCCTTGAACACCCCGCGCTCGCTGTCGGTGCGCGCATACACGCCGAGCGCATGGCCGCCCGGCGGCACCAGCTTGCGCGCTCCGCTCTGGGGGTCCGAGATCCAGATCCACGGAAAATAGAACGCCGCGTACTGGGTATCGCCGATCTTGGCGCGCGGGTCGAGCGAGCTGATGTCGCCGACCGTCTTCTCGCTGTCGATCGCGGCGAAACGAAAGCGCATGTTCTCGCAGTGGCTGACGATCTTTTTCGCGGTAGCGATGTCCACGTTGGGCGCATACACCAGCGCGACGTCGCGGTACGGGTCCTGCTCCAGCGCCGCCAGGCCCTGCGGCTGGTCGCGGGTGCCGGCCGGCAGGCCGTCGAAGTCGGCGGTGTCGAGCAGCGGGTCGTCGGCGCCGTCCGCGAGCGCCAGCGAGGCGTTGGCCGGCCGGGCGCCGGGCGCGGCGTTGTCCGGCTTGACGAGGGCAGCCAGTGCCGAGCTGTCGAGCAGGCGCTTCTCGTAGTAGTCGGGCGACGCCTGGTCGGTGACGAGGTCGTCGAAGTCCTCGGTCAGCGCCGGGCGCGGCAGGCGCAGGCGGTTCTCCTCGAGGAAGGGGTCGAAGATGGCGGCGCCCTCCGGCAGGGTCGACCAGTACGCCATGCGCAGGCGGAACCCGACCGCTTGCATGCCGCCGCCCTCGACGGCTTTCCTGGTGGTGCTGTCGCGCACCTCGGCCCAGATCCGCGTGCCCCAGGCGCCCGCGCCTACCGCGCGCACCGTGAAGTCGCCGAACTGCGCGGAGGCGGCGCTGCCGTTCTCGCCGACGATACGGCAGACGAACAGGCGCCTGCCGCCGTTCTCGAAGAAGCCGGCCACCGCGTACGGCAGGAATTTATCGTCGCCGAACACGCCGCCGAACCAGCGCTGGAATTCCTTGTAGCTGGTGACCAGGCGCGGCTTGATCGGGCCGCGTTCGGTCGCGCCGAGGAAGGCCGAGGTGCTGGTCGGGACGCCTTCGATCGGGCGCGGGCCGCGCTCGATCTCCTCGATGAAGACGCCGGGGGTCAGGTATTCGGGCATGTCGGTTCTCCTTTAAGCGGCCTGGTGGACCTGTTTGGTGGGCGCGGCCGGGGCGTCCAGCAACGCCGCCCGTGCTGCTTTTTCCAGCGTTTTGCGCCTTTCTTCGAGCGCCTTCTCGGCCCGCTTGATCTCGTCCTGGATCTTCTGCAGGTCGCCGGCGGTTTCCGCCAGCTCGGTGCTGGCCTGGTTGAAGTCCTTCAGCGGTGCGCCGGCCAGGTGCTTGAGGTAGGCGGCCGGTTCGATCAGCATCGGCTGCGGCCCGAGCATCTCGGTGAGGTCGTCCCAGGCCTCTTCGCCGGCATGGCGCGTCACGAAATCCTTTGCATCGATGCGGGTCGACGCCGCCGCCGCCGGCGCGATCAGGTAGTACATCGGCAGCAGTTTGAAGAACATGTCGTACAACAGCGCCGGTGCCTCCGGCTGCCCGATGCTCTTCTTGATGTCGGCCACCAGCTTGTCGTTATCGTTGAGGATTTTCTCGAGCGTCGGGGCCGGCTTTTCCCATGCAGCCAGCGCCAGCCGCGCCTGTTCGTAGCGCGCCTGGCGCTTCGCCAGCCGCAGCAGCAGGCGCTCGCGCCGCGCATACAGGCCTTCGCTGGTGCCCGCCGGCGGTTCCGGCGCGGCCGGTGTGGGGCGCAATTCACACTTGAGGCCAGCGATCTCGGCGAACAGCGGCGCGACCGCGTGGCACAGCCGGTTTTCCCAATCGGGGATGCTGCACTGGAGCTTGGCCAGCAGGTCTTTCAGGTTGCGGTCCTGCTCCTGCCAGCGCTTCTGCAGCTCGGCGTGCTTCCTGGCCGGATATTCCTCCAGCGCGCTCCTGGTCTTTTGCAGCAGCGCTTCGAGCGTCGCCTTGTATTCCTTGAGACGCTCGGCCACCGCGAGCCGGCTGCTGATCATGTCGATTTCGGTTTCGATCGAGTCGTTGGTTGCCATGGATTGCCTCTCCCTGTTGATAAATGCTTGTTTATGCGAGGTCGTCCCAGGCCAGTACCTGGAAAGTGCCGGCGGCGCGTCCTTGCGGCACCCACAGCACCGGTCCGGAACGCGCCTGCTGCAATGGCCGCCACGCGCGCAGCCGCACCTTCATCCGGCCGGCGGGGTCGAGCTGCGCCTTGGCCGACGGCGCCAGGCGCAGGAATGCCGCGAACTCGCCGCCGTCGGCGGTCCGCGCGAAGGTCGAGGCGTCGTCGCCGCTCCACTGGCCGCGGTCGCTGTCGAACCACTGCAGCCATACTTCGGCGTCGGTGACCCTCTGCGGCGGCACCGCCACCGATTCGTTGAGGTGTCCGCGCACCACGGTGACGCCCTCGGGGAACGGATAGCCGCGGCCGGGACGCAGGATCACGCGCGCCAGCAGTTCGTCTTCGAGCGGGTGATTCGGGTCGGCCGGCAGCGGCGGCGCCGCCTGCTCCGCGCGCTCGTAAGGCAGGCCATCGGGCTCGACGATCACCCGGAGCGGCCAGGCGCCGCCCTCGCGCAGCCAGACGAAGCGGCCGCCATAACTGAGCACAGGCCGGCGCGCCAGCGGCGGCGCCGCCACCGACACGTTCCTCGATACCAGGGCGAGCGAGACCGGATCGAGCAGCTCCACCGCGAACAGCACATGGCGTTCGTACGGGCGCTGCGCATCGGGCAGGTACAGGCGGTTCATGACGGGTTCCCCGCGCGCCGCAGCAGGCCGGTGCGCGGCTCATCGTGCAGCACCGCGCGTTGCGGCGCCGGCAGGCGCGCCGGGTCGATCCACACCGGCGAGGCCAGGTAGGCGACCGAGGTGCGGTAGTTCACGGTCGGGAACAGCGCCCAGATGCGGCTGATTTCCTCGATCGTCAGCGGCTCCATCGATACCCGGACCAGTTCCTGCGCCACGGCGTCGCCGGTAATCACGGGGTCGTCGTTGAGCGCCCGGATGGCATACCCGAGCACCCGCAACAGCGGCTCTTCGCCGGTGCCGAAGCGGGTGCCGACGGTGATCAGGTAGTGCAGGTCGAGCGGCAGCGCGCCGCTGTAGACGATCGGCGGCGCCTCGGGCAGCTCGGCGGCGACCCGGTGATCGGTGTTGCGCAGGCTCGGATTGGGCGCCATCCGGTACAGGAACAGGATCAGCGAAGCGCCCTGCGCGTCGGGGTCGTCGAGCGGTCCGATGAACACCGCGCCGCGGTCGTCGGCGTCGACCAGCGCCTGCTGCAGGCTGGCGCGCAGCGCCTTGGTGACCCGGTAGATGGCTTCGGCGCTCATGTCGTCACGCCGCCTTCCCGACCGGTTCCAGATTCACCGTCGGCAGGCCAAGCTTGGCCAGTTCGGCATTCATGGCCAGCGCGACGTGCCGCATGTCGATCAGGCTGCCGGCGGCGGCGGCGGCGAACGCCGCGCGCAGCGTGACCTGGCGAATGTGGCCGCCCGACAGTTCGACCTTGCGCGCCAGCAGGCGCAGTTCGTCGGCGCCGAGGCAGTGCGACTCGTCCGGCAGGCACTGGCGCCAGATCGATTCGCGCGCCTGCGCGTCGGGACGGGGGAATTCGATGACGAAGCGCAGCCGGCGCAGGAAGGCGGTGTCGAGGTTCTGGCGCACGTTGGTGGTCAGGATCGCCAGGCCCTCGAACTCCTCCATGCGCTGCAGCAGGTAGGCCACCTCGATGTTGGCGTAGCGGTCGTGCGCATCCTTGACTTCGCTGCGCTTGCCGAACAGCGCATCGGCCTCGTCGATCAGGACCGCCGCACCGGAGCGCTGGGCGCCACTGAACACCGCATCGATGTTCTTCTCGGTTTCGCCGATGTACTTGCTGACCACGCGCGAGAGGTCGAGCGCGAAAATGTCGATGCCCAGTTCCCTGGCGATCGCCTGGGCGGCCATCGTCTTGCCGGTACCGCTCACGCCGTGGAACAGGACCGCCACGCCGCGCCCATACGGCATCTTCTCGCCGAAGCGCCAGTCGTCGAGGACCCGGCTGGCCAGCCGCACGTTGGCGACGATTTCCGTCAGCTGCGCGTGGCGCTCGCGCGGGAGGATGACGTCGCCAAGCTCGAAGCGCGGCACGATCCGGTGCGCCATTGGGGCGATGTCATGCGCGGCCATCTCGCGCAGCGCGCAGGACAGTGTCGTGCGCAGTTCTTCGGGGCCGGCGTCGGGCCGGGCGCGCGCAGCGGCCAAGGCGGCGGCGAGCGCGAGGCCGTCGATGCGCAACGGGAACGCGGCCCCGATGCCGCTGGCGGTGTCCATGTCGAGCGCGAAGCCGAGGTCGTGGGCCGCCGCCAGCAGGGCCGCGGCGCGCGCCTTGGCGTCCGGTTCCGGCCGCTGTCGCAACGTCACCTGGTCGGCGCCGGTCGCCGCCAGTACCCGTGCCGGGTCCGGCGCAACGACGGCGCAGCGCACCCCGCACGCGCTCAGCGACGCGAGCAGCGTTTGCAGCACGTCGGCGTCGGCCGGCTGCCAGTCGGGCAGGGCGGCGTCGAGCACCACGGCGCAGCCGGCGAGCCTGGCCTGGCGCGCCAGGCGCACCCCGGTTTCCTCGATGGCAGCGCGGTCGGCGCCGGCCAGCCGCGCCAGTTCGCAGCGCTGCAGTGGCATCGCCTGCGCCTGCGCCCCGAGTTCGAGCAGGGCACGCCATCCCGCCGCGTCGGCGCCGGCGAGCACCAGCCAGCGCGTGCCCTCGCGCAGCGCGGCGAGCAGGTGGGCGCTGTCGGCCCGGTCGAGCGGACGACGCAGCAGTGGCGCGCCTGGCCACGGCAGCGGGCGCAGGGCGTGGCGCAACTGCGGGTCATGCCCGAGCGCGTCAGCGCGGCCCAGCAGCCAGTCGACGACGCAGGGATCGACCCGCTGCGGTTGGTCCGAAGGCAGGGCGGCGCCGGGCGCATGGCCCAGCAGGCGCCATTGCGCCAGTCGTCCGGCTGCCGCCAGACGGCGGCGGACGGTCGCAGGCTCGCCCAGCATCGCCGCGAACAACGCCAGGGTGCCGGCGCGCTGGCCCATATCGTCGAGGAGGAAGCCGATGCAGGTCTGGTAGCGCCGGTCGATCTCGGGCGCCAGCGCCAGCAGCACCAGCTTCCATTCGACGAGATCGAGTCCGAGCCTGCGGTAAAGCGCGGCCAGCGGCTCGGTGTCGGCATCGGCAGCGTCGAGCGCCGCGACCAGCTCCGCTTCGGCCCGGCCAAGGGCGTCGATCTGTCCGGCGGCGGCAACCGGCGCATCGCTGTCGAGCATGAGCCTGACCGCCTCGTGCGAGACGGTCAGGCCGGGCAGCTCGCCGGCCAGCACGCGCCGCCGCTCCACCGCCTGCGACATCAGCGCATGGATCCAGGCCATGGCGGCGGCGAGCAGCGGCCGCGCGCCCTTGTCGGCCGCGGTGCCGGAAGGCGCCGCCGGCGGCACGCCCGATTGCCGCGGCGGCCGGCCAGGCTCGCCCGAGAGCAGCGCGACCGCGGACAACAGCGCGTCGATACCGACATCCTGGGCGTCGACGCGGATCGCATAGGCATCCGGCACGACGCGCACCACCACCAGTGCCGAGCAGTCGGGCAGCCGCTCCAGCGAGGGTTCGTCCGCGCTGTTGTCGTTGTCGATGTAAATGAGCGCGCAGCGGGACTGTTCGTCGAGCCCCACCAGGGCCGCTGCGACTTCATCGGTTGCGAGCACGCGATCGGCCAGCAGCTCGATGTCGGCGTGGTGCCTGACGGCGGCAAACATGCCCTGCGCGACGAGGTCGGCGACCAGGTCGGGCTGCATCGAGGCGATGATCATGCGCAGGGGGTTCATGCTGGACGAGGCAGTCGCGGCGATGTCGGGAAAGACAATATCGCCGATGCCGGGCGCCGCGGCTATCCTGCGCCGGGAGCTACTATGGAGCTAGATCCGAACTGATCCCTCCCTTGCATGGATCCGCGGGATCACTATATAATCCATATACACTTCGTATATAGGGCGACAAATGGGCATCGTTAACATCGACGACGATCTGCACGATCAACTACGCAAGGCGAGCGCCGTGGGCTGCCGCTCGATCAATGCGCAAGCCACCTTCTGGATCAAGATCGGCATGCTGTGCGAAATGAACCCGACCCTCACTTTCAATGAGATCGTCGCCCGCGAATTGCGCGCCGCCGGCGTCGAGACGCAAGCCTTCAGGGCGGCCCTGACATGACGAAGCAACCCGAAGAAATCGCACTGATGGCGCAATCGGGCAAGCTGCTGGCCAGCGTGTTCGGCTACCTGGACCGATTGAACCTGATCGGCATGTCGACCATGCAGGTCAACGACATGGTCGACAGCTTCATCGTCAACGACCTCGATGCGCGGCCGGCCAGCAAGGGCCAGTACGACTTCGAATTTGCCCTGAACTCGTCGCCGAACAACGTCGTCTGCCACGGCGTGCCTTGCGCCGCGGACATCCTGAAGGACGGCGATATCGTCAATTTCGACATCACCCTCGAAAAGAACGGATTCATCGCCGACTCCAGCAAGACCTACCTCGTCGGCGACGTGGCGCCGGCGGCCAGGCGGCTCGTGCAGGTGACCTATGAAGCGATGTGGAAGGGCATCAGGGCCGTTCGCCCCGGCGCCAGGCTGGGCGACGTCGGCCACGCGATCGAAAGCCACGCCAGGCGCAGCGGCTACTCCGTCGTCAGGGAATATTGCGGCCACGGCATCGGCCGCGAGATGCACGAACCGCCGCAAGTTCTGCACTGGGGAAGGCCGAATACCGGACTGGTGCTGCGGGAAGGGATGGTCTTCACCATCGAACCGATGATCAACCAGGGCCATCACGAGGTTGAAACGCAAGACGATGGCTGGACCGTCGTCACAACGGACGGGAAACTGTCGGCGCAATTCGAACACACGGTTGCCGTGACGCGCAACGGCGTGCAGGTCCTGACCTTGCGTCCCGACGAAAAACCGCCGAAGTAAGGCAAGCCCCGTCGCTATTTCGGCGGATAGGGCGTGCCGTCCCGATGCGCGAAGCGGTCGGCGGCCGCGTCGAACACCAGGTCGATGTCCGGATACACAACGAAATCGCTGGCGTTGCGCGAGCCGACTTCGAGGCAGACGGCGGCCGCATCGCTGCGGTTGACCAGGTGGTGGCCGTTGGCGGCATTCGCCGGAAACGCCGCGCAGTCGCCGGCACGCATCACCTGTTCGCCGCTGTCGGTCACCAAGACGAGTTCGCCCGACAAGACATACACGAATTCATCTTCATGCGAATGCCAGTGACGCTGCGCAGACCAGGATCCGGGCGGAATCTGGAGCCGGTTGACGCCGAACTGCGTCAGTCCTGCCGCGTCGCCCAGGCGCTGGCGAAGGCGCGGCGCAACCGGCCGGTCGAAGGGCGCCGGATAGTCGGAGCCGCGCCGCTCAGGGATGGAATCGATCTCGATCTTTGGCATTCGCGTTTTCCTTGCATGAAGTATCAAGTGCCTGCTGGCGCCCCCTGAATATATTCTGCCGGCGGCTACCTGCCAAGCAGGCCGACGAAAATCTTGCGCAACTCGTCCCAAAAAGTGGCCGGGACCGGCAAGCGATCCGCCGGCGCCGGCACCGCGTCGCCAGGTTTGATTGGCCGGATCGGCGTGTCGTAACGGAGAACGTCGGGCATGGCAGTTTCCTTGTTAAGTGGATAAGTTTCAATTCTGAAGCGTTCCTGCCATGGGATAAATGCTTATAATTCATTTGAGCATCCCAAAAATGGAGCAATGGAATGGACGTGCTGAACTTCATGCGCCTGTTCGTCGAGGTGGCCAAGCGCAAGAGTTTTCGCGGCGCTGCGGAAGCGCTCGACATGTCCAATTCGACGCTGTCGCGCAATATCGCGGAACTGGAGAAGACGATCGGCGTGCTGCTGTTCCATCGCTCGACCAGGCGCGTGGAACTGACCGACGCCGGCGCCGTC
Source organism: Burkholderiales bacterium (assembly GCA_038248405.1). GTDB lineage: Bacteria > Pseudomonadota > Gammaproteobacteria > Burkholderiales > Burkholderiaceae_D > JAFCUW01. The sequence continues at coordinate 8,805 of JBBRXM010000022.1, read as the reverse complement.
TATTTCAAGCGCTGCCAGAGCATCGTGGAGGAGGCGCTCGGCGCGCACGAGGCCCTGCGCGACGTCACCGAAAGGCCAGCCGGCACGCTGCGCGTGTCGATGACGCCGGACGTCGGCGTCGCTTACCTGGCGCCGATGCTGGGCGACTTCGCCAGGGCCTATCCGCTGATCAAGTTCGATTTCGACCTGTCGTCGCGCGTCGTCGATTTGCAATCCGACCCGTTCGACATGGCCATCCGGCTGGGCGCGGCGCCGACTGCGCCGTCGAGCCTGGTGGCGCGCAAGATCGCATTGCTGCCCCGCTATTTATATGCATCGCCGGCCTACCTGCAGCAGGCACCGCCGCTGACCCACGCGGACGAGCTCGGCAATCACGTCATCTGCATGGGCCAGCGATCCAGCCGCGAGGACGCTATCTGGCACCGCCTGCATCGCGGCGACGAATCCATCGACATCATGGGCGGCTCGCGCTTCGTTTCCAACAGCGCTGCGATGAGCATGGAATGGGCGGCGAACGGGATCGGCATCGCCGGCCTCGATCCGCAGATCGCGCGCGCGAACGTGGCTTCGGGCCGCCTGCAGCGCGTGCTGCCCGACTGGCATCTGGAACCTGTGGAACTGCACCTCATTACCGATACCCGTCATCTGCCGGCGCGCACCAAACTGTTCATTTCATTTCTGAAGGCGCGGCTGGGTGACGCCGGCGTCGGATGGCCGGCGGATTAATGTTTCCAGGTGGAAATAGTTCGTCTATACTAAGGCATCGCCGTTTGAATCACGACGGCCAATCCTGGTAGTAAAGGTGAGCATGGATACGAAGTTCAAGGCAGGTATCGGTAGTACTTTCATTGTCGTCCTGTTGGCCGGCTGTGGCGGCGGTGGCGGCACGCCGGCAGCCGCGCCGGCGGTCCCCGTCGTCCCTTCGGCGCCGCCGGCGCCAGCCACGCCGATCGCGGTGCAGGGCACTTCCTACCAAAATTTCAAGAGCGTCGGCCTGAGCCCGCAAGCATTGCCGGCGAGCATGCGCAATACGCTTGCCCGCGGCTACGCCGACTTCGCGCAGCGCGGCGTGCTGGACCTGTTCACCGCCACCCAGACCTATTCGCCGGACACGTCCACGCCCACCACCGCCACGCCGAGCCAGTTTGCATTCTGGCGCAAGCAGCCCGACGGCAGCTACGTCAAGGATACGGCCCTGTTGAGCGAGAGCGCCGGCTGCATCCATCCGCGCAAGGCCGTCATTGCCGACTTCAACCGGGACGGCCGGCCGGATGTGTTCGTCGCTTGCCACGGATACGACGCGCTGCCGTTTCCGGGCGAACGCAACAAGATCGTGCTCAGCCAGCCGAACGGCAGCTACGCCATCAAGGATGCGTCGCCCGACGTCGGCTTTTTCCACGGCGCGACGGCGGCCGACATGAACGGCGACGGCTTCGCCGACCTGATCGTGGTGAACAACTTCGACGCCGCCTCCGCCATCGTGATGCTCAACAAGGGCGACGGCACCTTCGTGCGCGAACAGGCCAGCCGGCTGCCCGCGGCCATCCGCAACAAGCCCTACTTCTCGGTCGAACTGGCCGACATCAACGAAGACGGCAAGCTCGACCTGCTGCTGGGCGGGCATGAATTCGACGGCGCCGCCACGGTCGCCCTGGTCAACCCCGGCAACAACGACTTCTCGTCGGTGACGCCGGTCGTGCTGCCGGCGGTGGCGAACGAGGGCGTTGCGCTGGACTTCACGCTGACCGGCACCGGTGCCTCGCGTGCGATCTGGGTGTTGCGCACCTCCGGCGGCGACGGCACGTTCTATCAGAGCCGCGTGGTCCAGAAGGTAAGCTGGACCACGCTCGCTTCCAGCGTGCCCCTGAACACGCGTCCGGCGCAATGGGTGCCCTGGCTGATCCCGACAACCGTGGGCGGCCAGAACGCGGTGGCCGGCGACGACGCCGCGGCGGGGCTGTCAGTCAATTACTGAACGGCGCCCTAAGCTTGCTGGCAAACGTCCAGCACCAGGCTGCGCAGCCAGCGATGCGCCAGATCGGCATCGAAGCGCGGATGCCACAGCATCGACACCGTCACTTCCGGCGCGGCGATCGGCAACGCAAAACTGTGCAGCCCGGCGCGCAGCTTGCCGGTCTGGCGCTCGGGCACGCTGGCGATCAGGTCGGACTCCCTGACCAGCGCCAGCGCGCTGGAAAAGCTGCCGACGATGGTGGCGATGTGGCGCTCGAGCGGCTGCAGCGCGTCGTCGATCGCTCCCTTGCTCAGAGCGCGCCGTGACACGCTGATGTGCATGCCGCCGGCATAGCGCGCGGGCGTGACGGCGCCGGCGCTGAGCGCATGGCCCTGGCGCACCACGCCGATGAAGCGGTCCCTGAACAACACGCGCGTGCGCACCTCCGGACTGGTCGCTTCCCCCACCACGCCGGCTTCCAGGTCGACGGTTCCCTCGCGCAGGGCGGCGCTCTCCTTGTCCAGTTTCTGCACGAAGCACAGCCGCACGGCGGGCGCCTGCTGCCCTGCGCGGGCGATCAGGCTGGCGCCGTAGTTCTCGACGAAGCCTTCGCGCACGCGCAGCGTGAAGGTCCTGGCCAGCTGGCCGAGGTCGAGTTGCTCGGCAGGGCGCAGGACCGCTTCGGCTTCCTCCACCAGCCGGCCGACCCGCTCGCGCAGCGCCAGCGCGCGCGGCGTCGGCACCAGGCCGCGCCCGGCCCGCACCAGCAGCGGGTCGCCGGTGGTCTCGCGCAGCCGGGCCAGCGCCCTGCTCATCGCCGACGGGCTCAGCCGCAAGCGCCGGGCGGCGCCCGCCACGCTGCCTTCGGCCAGCAGGGCGTCCAGCGTGAACAGCAAATTGAGATCCGGGGCAGACATGCGCCAATCTTAGCAGCAAGTTCGGGATGTGGCGTTCGCTGCATGGATAAAGTGCAAATGCTGCGCCTTCCGCCATGTCGCGGCAGCGCGTATCGTGAAAGTTCCATATCGCACTGCAGGAGCCATCGTGAAAACCACCGTCGCAACCCCCGGGAAAACTGCCGCAAGCGCGCCGGTGCGCCTGGCCCTGGCCAGCCTGTCCATGTCGATGCTGCTGTCCTCGCTGGGCACCAGCATCGCCAACGTCGCCTTGCCGGCGCTGGCGCAGGCATTCGACGCCTCGTTCCAGCAGGTGCAGTGGGTGGTGCTGGCGTATCTGCTGGCCATTACCACGCTGATCGTCAGCGTCGGGCGGCTGGGCGACCTGGTCGGCCGCCGCCGGCTGCTGCTCGCCGGCATCGGCCTGTTCGTCGCCGCCTCGGTCCTGTGCGGTGCGGCGCCGGCGCTGTGGCTGCTGATCGCCGCGCGCGCACTCCAGGGCCTCGGCGCGGCCGTCATGATGGCGCTGACCATGGCCTTCGTCGGCGAAACCGTACCCAAAGAAAAGACCGGCAGCGCCATGGGCCTGCTGGGAACGATGTCGGCGATCGGCACCGCGCTCGGGCCGACGCTGGGCGGCGTGCTGATCGCCGGCCTCGGCTGGCGGGCGATCTTTTTCGTCAACGTTCCGCTGGGTATCGTCACCTTCCTGCTGGCCTGGCGTTGCCTGCCGCCGGACCGCGGCCTGCCATCGCGCCGGCCCCGCTTCGACCACCTCGGCACGCTGCTGCTGGCGGCGACGCTGGCCGCCTATGCGCTGGCGGTGACGATCGGGCGCGGCAGCTTCGGCCCGCTCAACGTGGCGCTGCTGCTCGCCGCGCTGGCCGGCGCCGCCCTGTTCGTGCGCGCCCAGCGCCGCGCGGCGTCGCCGCTGGTCGAGCTGGCGCTGTTTCGCGATGCCACGCTGAGCGCGAGCCTGGCGATGAGCGCGCTGGTGGCGACCGTGATGATGGCCACGCTGGTGGTGGGGCCGTTCTACCTGACGCGCCGGTTCGGGCTCGACGCGGCGGCCATCGGGCTGGTGCTGTCGGCCGGGCCGGTGGCGGCGGCGCTCGCCGGCGTGCCCGCCGGCCGCATCGCCGACCGCTTCGGCGCGCAGCAGATGAGCGTCGGCGCCTTGCTGGCGATGGCGGCCGGGTGCGCCGCCCTGGCGCTGCTGCCGGCGTCGCTGGGCCTGGCCGGCTACGTCGGCCCGATCGTCGTCGTCGCCGTCGGCTATGCCCTTTTTCAGACCGCCAACAACACCGTCGTCATGGCCGACGTCAGCGCCGGGCAGCGCGGCGTGGTGTCCGGCATGCTGAACCTGTCGCGCAATCTCGGCCTGGTGACCGGCGCGTCGGTGATGGGGGCAGTCTACGCGCTGGCATCCACCGCCGGCGCCGCACCGCAAGCGGCGACGACGGGGATGCGCGTCACCTTCGGCGCCGCCGCGCTGCTCGTTGCCTCCGCGCTCGCCATCGCCGTGGCGCAACGTGCCCGCACCATGCGCTTGCCGAAGTGATGGTCCAGCGCCCACGCCGCCGCCTCCTGCGTAGCAGGGCGCCGGCCGTCGTCCAATAGGGGAAATGCGCCGCCATGGATGCGCGCCGACACGCATTCTTCTGCCAGCGCATCGGTCGTCGTGTCAGTGCGGGTGGCGCCCGTGACCTTGCGCGGCGCGCCGCGCGCCACGGGGCCGCGTTAGAATGGGCCACTCAGCAGACTCCAGGATGCGGCGATGACACTCTTGATCATTGGATTGGCGATCTTTCTCGGCCCTCACTCCGTGCGGATCTTCGCCGAACCCTGGCGCCAGGCGCAGATCGCGCGCCTGGGCGAGAAGAAGTGGAAGGCGGCCTACTCGCTGATATCGGTCGCCGGACTGGCGCTGATCGTCTGGGGCTACAGCCTGGCGCGCTACGCTCCCGTGGTGCTGTGGACACCGCTGCCCGGCACGCGCCACCTGGCCGGCCTGCTGACGCTGATTGCCTTCATTCTGTTCGCCGCCGCCTACGTGCCGCGCAACCAGATCAAGTCGCGGCTGCATCATCCTATGGTGCTGGGCGTGAAGGCGTGGGCGGTGGCGCACCTGCTGGCCAACGGCAACCTGGCCGACCTGCTGTTGTTCGGCAGTTTCCTGGCGTGGGCGGTGCTGTCGTTCATCGCGGCGCGCCGGCGCGACCGCGCGGCGGGAACCGTCTACGTGACCGGCAAGGCATCGGCCACCGTCATGACCATCGCGGCCGGCACGATCGCGTGGGCGGCGTTCGCGTTCTGGCTGCACGGCCTGCTGATAGGCGTGCGGCCGTTCGCCATCGGCGCATGAAGATCTACACCATCGGCTTTACCAAAAGTTCGGCTGAACACTTCTTCACGCGCCTGAACGAGGCCGGGCCCACGCGGCTGGTCGACGTGCGTCTCAATAACGTCTCCCAGCTGGCCGGCTTCGCCAAGCGCGACGACCTGCGCTACTTCGCGCGGCAGCTGTGCGGCATCGGCTACGAACACAGGCTGGCGCTGGCGCCCACCGCGCCGATGCTGGCCGACTACCGCAGCGGCCGCGGCGCGTGGGACAGCTACGCCGCCAGCTTCACGCAGCTGATGGCGCAGCGCCGCATCGAACAGGCCGACCGCGGCGAGCTGGCCGGCGCCTGCCTGCTATGCAGCGAAGACCAGCCGCACCACTGCCATCGCCGCCTCGTCGCCGAGTACCTGCGTGACAAGTGGCACGATGTGGAAATCGTGCATCTCTAGGCGCGCCGGACTGCCTTGTAGCGCGCGGCGCCGGCGAGCATCCCCAGGCCCGCCAGCCACATCGCCATGCCGGCCGGCTCGGGAATCGGCGCGGCGACCAGGAAGCCGCGGATCTCGCCGCCCGTATACACCGTCGAATGAATGTTCAGGTAGGCCTCGCCCGCGCGGATGCCGTCGAGCAGATCGGCCGCCGCCAGCGCCACCGTGCCGCCGGCGTCGGTGATGAACTGCGGGTTGTAGGTGGCGGCCGAGAGCAGGTCGAACGTCATGTCGTAGGTGCCGGCGGTGACGCCCAAGGGAAAGCCGGCGAAACTTGGCACCATCGTCGCCACTTCGGCCGTTCCCGGCGCCGGCGTGCAGCAGTGGATGTGGGCGGCGGTGGACGGGTAGGCCAGGCCGGAGAAGTCGACGTGCAGCGTCATCGTGTTGGCGGTGTAGTCGATCAGCAGCGACGCCGCGCCGGTACCCGGGGAGGTGTTGGCGGGTGCTTCATTGGCGCCGCTTAAAGCGGCGGTATAGTTGGTGACGTCCGCGTGGGCGGTGCTGGCAATGCCGATCGTTATGGCCGCGAGCAGGGATGGAAGAAGTCTGCGCATGATATCCCTCATAGGTGAGGCGAGCCGGCGCTCGCAATGTGGAGACGCGAAGCATGCATCGTGTCCGCGAGGGCCGGCCTGCAGCGCGGGGCGGCGCGTGACGAACCTGTCGTCGTCGCCGGGCGCCGGCGCGTCGAAGGACACTTAATGCTTCGACTGCGGCGCTGCCGGTGCGTTCATGTTCCGTGTGATTACGTCAGTGGTGAGGGCATCCCGCATGTCCGCCGGCGACCCTGACAATCCGGTTCCTGGCGTACTCGGACACGTACAGCGCATGATCGGGACCGAACACGAAACCGGTGCCGCTGGCGGGACCGACGGCGAAGCCGCTGCCGATCTTGGTGGACCTGCCATGCCTGTCGAAGCGCAGCAGGTCGGCGCCATTGAGCACATACAGTTGCTTGCCGAAGCCGCCCGCGCCCGGACCGAAGGCAAGGTAGGTGTCGAAGCCGGCGAGCCCGCTGGCAAAGGCGGCGTCCGCCAGGCTGCCGTCGGCGTTGTGGATGCGGATGGTGCCGTCGGCGAGGGCGACGAAGATGCGGTTGTCGTCGTCGATGGCGATGCTGCCAGGGCGGCTCGGCGTGGCAAACAGGACCGTGGGCGCGCCGCCGGAGCTGACCAGCACCTGCGGCAGGTCGTCGGAAAACACCAGGCGGCCGGTGCGGTCGAACTGCATGTCGTCGACGTCGTCGAAGCCGGCGCTGAAGATCACCCGCGAGCTCTGGTCCTTGAAGATCGCCGCCAGGATGCCGTCGCCGCCCACCAGCACTGCCTGGGGCACGCCGCTGATGCGTCCGTGCGTGTCGACCAGCACGGCGTCGGGATCAGCCTGCGACGGGCCGAATTCCTCGACCGGCGCGCCGCCGGCGCCGATCCGGTGGATGCGCGTGCCTCCCTGGCGGCCGGCATAGAGCACGCCATGGCGCCCGAACGACAGTTTCATCGGTTCGGCGACGGTGGCGTAGGTCTTGACGCTGAACCCGCACACCGACGGCAGCGCCGCCGCCGCCGTCGCCGGCGCGGCCGGCGCCGACTCGGCCGGCGCGGCGCCGCCCGCGTGCGCCGCAGCGCTGTCGGCGGCGGCAACGACGGGCGCCGGGTCCGGCCCGCCGCCACCGCCGCAGGCGCCCAGGCAAATGAATGCAGCGCCGGCGAGCAGCCGGCGGATGGTCAGCTTGTGCTGTGACATGATGGTCCCCTTATCGATGGCAGCGCTCGCAAGCGGCGCCCGCGGCAGTCTGCCGATCAATACTAGGGTGCTGTTGCGGGCGCCGCTTGGGCGTGCGCAAAGGCGGACTCATCAGGGAGGGCGGGGCCGGACGATGTCCGCTGAAAGATTGGAGCCCGGCACGATTGCAGGCGTGCCGCCGTCAGCGGCCCTGGGCCTCGACGCTGGCGCCGGCGTAAGCGTTGCCGGCGTCGAGATGTTGCCGGAACATCGCTTCGAATTCGGCGGCGGGCACCGGCCGGCCGATCAGGTAGCCTTGCGCCTGGTCGCAGCCGTGCTGCAGCAGACAGGCTTGCTGCTGGTCCGTCTCGACGCCTTCGGCAATCACTTTCAGGCGCAGGCTGTGCGCCAGCGAGATGATGGCGCGCACGATCGCCGCGCCGTCTTCGGCCAGCGTGATGTCGCTGACGAAGGACTGGTCGATCTTGAGGATGTCGATCGGGAAGCGGCGCAGGTACGACAGGCTGGAGTGGCCGGTGCCGAAGTCGTCGATGGCGATGCGCACCCCCAGCTGCTTCAGTTCGCCCAGGGTCAGGATGGCGTTGTCGACGTCGGCCATGACGAGCCGCTCGGTCAGTTCGAGTTCGAGCAGGCCGGCCGCGAGCCCGGTCTCGCGCAGGGTCGCGGCGATCGACTGCGCCAGCCCCGCTTGCGCGAACTGGCGCGGCGACAGGTTGACGGCGATGCGCAGCGGGCCCAGGCCGGCATGTTGCCACGCCTTGGCCTGGGCGCAGGCCTCGCGCAGCACCCAGGCGCCGATCGGCACGATCAGGCCCATGTCCTCGGCCAGCGAAATGAAGTGCGCCGGCGCGACGATGCCGTGGCCGGGGCGGTTCCAGCGCAGCAGCGCTTCCATGCCGACGATGGCGCCGCTGGCCAGGTCCAGCTGCGGCTGGTAGTACAGCACGAATTCTTCGCGCTCGAGGGCGTAATGCAGGTCGGCCTCGATTTGCATGCGACCGAGCGTGCGCGCGCTCATCGCGGCGGTGTAGAACTGGCAGCCGTTGCGGCCCAGTTCCTTGGCCTGGTACATCGCGATGTCGGCGTGCTTGGCCAGTGTTTCGACGCTGTCGCCGTCGCCCGGATAGGCGGCCACGCCGATGCTGCAGGTGAGGAAAAATTCGTAGCCCTGGATCGTCAGCGGCCGGGCGACGGCGGCCATGATGGCCTCGATCACGGCCAGGCTGGCGGCACGTCCGCCGTTCCCTTCCGGCAGCACCAGCATGAATTCGTCGCCGCCCATGCGCGCCACGGTGTCGCTGTCGCGCACCGCCTGCGTGATGCGGTCGGCCAGCGCCTTGAGCATCAGGTCGCCGGCGTCGTGGCCGAGCGTGTCGT
>JBBRXM010000021.1:0-65207 GCA_038248405.1 Burkholderiales bacterium | reverse complement strand
GAGGAGTCACGCGCGATGCGCTCGAGCGTGGCGCGGGTGTCGGCGACGAGCTTGGTAAGGTCATTCATGCGCCGTTCCTAGATGCCGTAGCCGACGTCGGTGGTGTCGACACGCACGTCGCGCACCTGGCGGCGGTACAGCGGCATGTCCTGGTCGACCGAGGCCTGGTAGGTTTCGCTGAACACGGTCAGGCCCTTGAGGGCGTCGTGGATGTCGCGGTCAGGACGCGTGGCGTAGGCGTCGAAGCCGACGCGGTGCATCGAGAACAGCTGGTCGCGCAGCACGTCGCCGATGGCCCGCAGTTCGCCTCTGTAGCCTAAGCGCTTGCGCAGGTTGTAGGCGATCGAGTAGCCGCGTCCATCGGTGAATTTCGGGAAGTCGACGGCGACGACGGCGAAGCGATCGAGTTCGCCCTTGATGGCGTCGGCGCTTTCGTCGGGGGCGATCCAGACACCCACCAGTTCGCGCGCGGCCAGCGCGTCGTGCTGCGCCAGCCACACGGCCAGCGGCACGATCACTTTGCCGTCGGGGACATTGGCCGCGTCGGGCACATCGGTTTCGTCAAGGCGCAGCACGCTCCAGTCGTCGGCGACGACTTCAAGGCCCTTGATGATCTGGTTGTGTGATTCAAGCATAATGGTCTTCCCCAACCAGGTTGCCGGCCACGATAGGCGTGGCGTAGACGTGTTCCTTGAACGGCGCGATGCCGAGGCGCTGCGCGGTGTCGACGAATTTTTCGCCTTCGAAGCGATTACGGACGTAGACCTGCAGCAGGCGGTCGATCACTTCGGGCATCTGCAGCGCCGAGAACGACGGGCCGATGATCTTGCCGATGGCCGGGGCATTGCCCTGGGCGCCGCCGATCGAGACCTGGTACCACTCGGCGCCGTCCTTGTCGACGCCGAGCACGCCGATCGAGCCGACGTGGTGGTGGCCGCAGGCGTTGATGCAGCCGGAGATGTTCAGTTCGATGTCGCCGATGTCGTGCTGGAAGTCGAGGTTGTCGAAACGCTCGGCAATGGCGGCGGCGATCGGCAGCGACTTGGCGTTGGCCAGCGAGCAGAAGTCGCCGCCGGGGCAGCAGATCATGTCGGTGAGCAGGCCGATGTTGGGCGTGGCCAGGCCACGCGCTTTTACCTCGGTCCACAGCGCGAACAGGCGCGATTGCTCGACGTCGGCCAGCACGATGTTCTGCTCGTGGGTGACGCGCAGTTCGCCGAAGCTGTAGCGGTCGGCCAGGTCGGCCATGAAGTCCATCTGCTCGGCGGTGGCGTCGCCGGGCGGCACGCCGGTCTTTTTCAGCGACAGCACCACGGCCGCATAACCGGGCACCTTGTGCGGATGGAGGTTGCGGGCGAGCCAGTTGGCGAATGGTTTGCTGTCCTCGTGGCCGGCCAGCGGATCGATGTCCGGCAGCGTGGCGTAGGCGGGCGGCGTGAAGTAGGCCGCCACGCGCGCCAGTTCTTCGGCGGTGAGGGTTTCGGCGTTGTCCTTCAGGTCGGCCCATTCGGCTTCGACCTGGCGCGTGAATTCTTCCACGCCGAGGGCCTTGAGCAGGATCTTGATGCGGGCCTTGTACTTGTTGTCGCGCCGGCCGTGCAGGTTATAGACGCGCATCACCGCCTCGGTGTAGGTCAGCATGTGCTGCCACGGCAGGAAGTCGCGGATCACGCTGCCCAGGATGGGCGTTCTGCCCATGCCGCCGCCGGCCATGAACTTGAAGCCGACTTCCCCGGCCTCGTTGCGCACCATCGTCAGGCCGATGTCGTGCACGGCAATGGCCGCGCGGTCTTCTTCGGCGCCGTTGATGGCCACCTTGAACTTGCGCGGCAGGGCGATGAATTCGGGGTGGAAGGTGCTCCACTGGCGCAGGATCTCGGCGAACGGGCGCGGGTCGATGATCTCGTCGGCGGCGACGCCGGCAAACGGATCGGAGGTGGTGTTGCGGATGCAGTTGCCGGAGGTCTGGATCGCGTGCATCTCGACCGAGGCCAGTTCGGTCAGGATGTCGGGCGTCTGTTCGAGCTCGATCCAGTTGAACTGGATGTTCTGGCGGGTCGTGAAGTGGCCGTAGCCGCGGTCGTACCTGCGGGCGATGTGGGCGAACATGCGCATTTGCTTCGACGCCAGCAGGCCGTAGGGCACCGCGATGCGCAGCATGTAGGCGTGGCGCTGCATGTACAGGCCGTTTTGCAGGCGCAGCGGCACGAATTCGGCTTCGGTGAGCTCGTCGCTGAGGCGGCGCTGCACCTGGTCGCGGTACTGGGCGATGCGCTCGCGGACGATGAGGTGGTCAAACTGGTCGTAACGGTACATGTGTGCAATCCCAAAAGGCGCTTGGAGCCCCAAACTAGTCCCCATGGTAATAAACTCTGCCTTTATTCCAAACGACTGAGAATTTATTTGCTTATATTCGTATCGGGCATAAGCATTCTTATAAAATGCGCTTGTGGCATGCCGTTGCACGTCGCACATTTCCAAAAGAGCAACAATGAATCTGCACCAACTGCGCTTCGTCCGCGAAGCCGTACGCCAGAACTACAACCTCACCGACGCGGCCAAGGCGCTGTTTACATCGCAGCCGGGTGTGTCCAAAGCCATTATTGAGCTGGAGGAAGAACTCGGCGTTGATATTTTCACAAGGCACGGCAAGCGCATCCGCGGGCTGACCGAACCGGGCCGGCTGGTGCTCGCGTCGGTCGAGCTGATCATGCAGGAGATCGAAAGCCTCAAACGCATCGGCAAGGAATACGCGGCGCAGGACAGCGGCAGCTTCACCATCGCCACCACCCACACGCAGGCGCGCTACATCCTGCCGAAAGTGGTGCAGGCCTTCATGCAGAAATACCCGAAGGTGCGCTTGTCCTTGTTGCAGGGAAATCCTCGCCAGATCGCCGAGATGGTCAAGAGCGACCAGGCCGACCTGGCGATCGCCACCGAATCGATCGCCGGCGTCGACGGCCTGATCACCTTGCCGTGCTACCAGTGGGAACACGTGGTGGTGGTGCCGCCCGACCACGCGCTGCTGCGTTCGAAGGCGGTGTCGCTGGAGGAAATCGCCACCTATCCGCTGATCACCTACGACTCGGCGTTTGCCGGCCGCAACAAGATCGACCATGCGTTCGGGCTGCGCGCGCTGAAACCGGACGTGCTGCTCGAAGCCATCGACGCCGACGTCATCAAGACCTATGTGGAACTTGGCATGGGCATTGGTATCATAGCGGGCATGGCGTTCGATCCCGAGCGCGACAAGAACCTGCGCGCCATCCCGGTCGGCCACCTGTTCGGCATGAACGTGTCGCGCGTGGCGGTCAAGCAGGGCGCCTACCTGCGCAGCTATATCTACACCTTCATCGAGTTGCTGGCGCCGACGCTGAACCGCAAGATGGTCGAATCGGCCATGGGCGGCGCCAAAGAATCCTACGAGTTATAAGTACCAGAAGAAAATCCATGATCACTGAACAATCCGCACAGTTTTACGCCAAGAGCGCTTCCCACCACGACCGGGTGTACGACAAGCCGGAACGCCAGCCCGACCTGGCGGAAATGCGCACCCATGTCGCCGAGGCGCTGCGCGGCCACGTGGTGCTCGAGCTCGCTTGCGGCACCGGTTACTGGACCGACATCATCGCCGACAGCGCCGATTCGGTGGTGGCCGCCGACATCAATCCCGAAATGATCGCGCTGGCGAAGCTGCGCGCGCTGCCGGCCGAGAAGGTGCAGTTCCGCGTCGCCGACGCCTGGAACCTGCCGGAAGATATCGGCAGCTTCACCGCCGTGTTCATCGGCTTCTGGTGGTCGCACGTCAAGCGCGAGCAGCAGGAAAAATTCCTCGCGCAGCTGCGCAGCAAGGTCGGCGACATCGTGCTGGTGCTGCTCGACGACGCCTACGTCGAAGGCAGCAGCGAGACGGTCGCGCGCACGGATCTGGAAGGCAACACCTACCATATTCTGGTCGCCCCCGATGGCGAGCGCTACGAGATTCCGAAGACCTATCCGTCCGACAGCGCGCTGCGCAAGAAGCTGGCGTCGTCGGTGCGCGAGATCAAGATCGTGCGGCTGGAGTATTACTGGATGCTGACGTGCCGGCTTAAATAAGGCTCGGCGCAGGTAAACGGAAAAGGGCTGGCCGCGATGGCCAGCCCTTTTTGCGTTGGTCCTTAGAACGTGTGGCGCATGCCGACGGTGAAGGCGGTCGGATCGGCGCCGAGCGCGGTGGCCACCGGCGTGACGTTGGTGCTCGACGAGTTCAGGCCGAAGGTGGCCAGGCCGTTGTTGCGCATCGACGCGTAGCTGGTGTACACGTTGGTGCGCTTGGACAGCGCATAGCTGTAGGCGATGGCGAAGCCGTTGCCCTTGGCGCCGTTTTCAAACTTGTTCTGCTGCAGGTTGACGAAGGCCTTGCCGGCGCCGAAGGCCATGGCGGCGCCGAGGTTGGCCTGGTCGAACTTGTTGTTGGCACCGTCCTGGTCGGCGACCATGTAGTTGCCCTTGACTTCGACGGCGCCGAATTTGTAGCCGGCGCCGAACGCGTATTCCTTGTCGTCGCCCGTGGCCAGGCGCTTGAACACGTGGTAGCCGGCGCCCAGGTACAGCGGGCCGTTGGCAAATTCAAGCGCCACACCCAACAGGTTGCCCGACGGGCCGCTGGTTTTTTCGCCGGCGCTGTAGGTCGCGCTGCCGGTGAAGCCGCTCATCGAGGCGCTCTTGTAGTTGATCGAGTTGCTGACGCGGCGGCTCAGGCGGTTGGCGTTGAAGGCGGACAGGTTGCTGCCGTAGAAGCCCTGGCCGAACACGTCGGAGGCGCCGGCGATGAACGAAATCGGCGTGTACTCGCGGCCGACGGTGACGGTGCCGAAGGCGCCTTGCAGGCCGACTACGGAGCGGCGGCCGAACAGGGCCGAGTCGCCGGCACCGGTATCGAGCGCGAGGCCGGCTTCGATGTTGAAGATGGCCTTCAGGCCGTTGCCGAGGTCTTCCGTGCCGCGAAAGCCCAGGCGGCTGCTCGACTGGTTGCCGGAGTTGATGACGGTTTGGCTTTTATCCCCGGCGGCGCCGGTGTCCTGGACCGCGAGGGCGGCGTCCATGACGCCGTAGACGGTGACGTTCGATTGCGCCGCAGCCAGCAAGGGAGCGGAGGCGACCAGGGCAACAACTGCCAGACGTTTGAAATGCATGTAGTTCTCCAGATGGTAAGCAACAAGATTGGTGGATGACAATGAACACTTGTGATCGACCGGAATCTTATCGAAGCCATATGTCACCTTGATGACATAAGGAAACCTGAAAAACAACACGCGATCGCGTCTTATGGCTGGGCCTGGTCGGCGTGTTTCGGCAGCGGCAGCACGATGTCGATGCGGGTGCCGGGCGGCTCGTCGGCGCTGATGGTGATCTCGCCGTCCATCGCCCACACCCGTTCGCGCATGCCGACCAGGCCCAGCGACTGGGCCTTTTCCATGTCGGCGGCGGCAATGCCGCGGCCGTCGTCGCGCACCGTCAGCAGCACTTCGCCGTTGATGCGGTACAGCGTGATGGTGACGTTGCTGGCGTCGGCGTGGCGGGCGATGTTGGTGAGCGCTTCCTGCACGATGCGGAAGATGGCGGTGCTGGCGGCGTCGCCCAGGCGCAATTCGGCTTCGTCGGCGTACAGCGTGCAGGCGATGCCGTAGCGCTCGACGAAATCGTCGCGCAGCCCTTGCAGCGCAAAGAACAGGCCGCCCTCGTCGAGCGAGCGGGGGCGCAGGTTGGTGGCGATGCGGCGCAGCGAGGTGATGGCGGTGAGCAGGTTCTGCTCCATGCCACGGAGCAGGCGGGTGGCAGCGTCGCCGGTTTCCTGTTGCTGCAGCAGGGACAGGTCCATGCGCAGCGCCGCCAGCAACTGGCCGAGGTCGTCGTGCAGTTCGCGCGCGATGTGGGTGCGTTCCTCTTCGCGGATGGTCTGCAGCGCGGCCGACAGCTGGCGCAGCTGCGCGTGCGAGCGCGTCAGCTTTTCCTGCACCTCGTGGCGACCGCTGACGTCGCGCACGATGATGGTGTGGAGCGGCGCGCCGCCTTCCATCACGGTCGATACCGAGCCTTCCAGCGGAAACGTTTCGCCGCCGGAGCGCACGCCGCTGACGACGTAGTCGGTGGCGCGCCGCCCGGCCCGGCCGCCGTCGCCGAAGTAGGCGACGCCGGAGTCGCCCACGGCCGGCTGCGGGTTGATGAAGCGCCCCAGCGGGCTGCCGCGCATGCTGTCGACGGAGGTGGCGAACATGGCGGCGGCCGACGGGTTGGCCATGACGATGGTGTTGGCCGAGTCGGTGGAAATGATGGCGTCGCTGGCGTGCTCGATGATGTCGTCGCCGTGTTCGTGCGGCAGGTGCGCGCCGCCGCGGCGGGCAAGCACATAGCCGCCGGCCAGGCCGAACAGCAGCATGGCGGGGGCGGAGCGGAACAGGGACTTCATCAGTCGAAACATTGCGCCTGTCATCGGTGGCTCGCGAGTGCGCAGCCCGGCGACTACAGTAAGGCGTGCGTGGAGGCAGGGCGTTGAGTGGGCGCAAAGCCGGACGCGGCTTGGCAGAGATCGCGCATGCAGGATGCGCGCGACTTATTTGACGTCATCCTCGGGCACGCGGGGATCCAGTGTTGCGTGAACACACCGGCACGATTGTGGCCTGTGGCTGTTCAATGGAATGGGGTCCCCGCGTTCGAGGCTGTCGCAAAACGCCTGGCCGGCACTTTTGCCGACTAGAATCGCAACGCAAGGGAAACTCAAAAACCTGAACACGTCGTCCTCGCAACGCGGGGACCCATACTGAATTTGCACCGCATGGATCCCCGCTTTCGCGAGGACGACGTTGATTTTGCTAGATTATTTTCTGATTTCACAGACTTCGGCGACTTCGCCCGCGCATCCGATATGCCACGCCTGGAGATGAAGATTGTTCGCTTCACGATGGCGACTTACCAAGCCGGATTGAGGATAAGTTCCCCTTTCGCGACAGCCTCGTTCGCGAGGACGCCGGCGTGCTACATCTGCTTGAACAGGTGCAGGAAGCTGCGGCTCACCTCCAGCTTGTCGGACTTGCCCTTGATCAGCACCAGGTGGCGGCCGCGGATGTCGCGCGTCACCCCTTCGATGGCGTTGACGTTGACCAGCGTGGCGCGGTGGATCTGCCAGAACAGCGACGGGTCCAGCTCCTCGGCCAGGTCGCGCACAGGCTTTCTGATCAGCGCTTCGAATTTCTCGGTCTGCACGCAGGTGTATTTTTCGTCGGAACGGAAAAACAGGATGTCCTCGACCGGAATCATGCGCAGGTCCTGGCCGATGCTGGCCTGGATCCATTGCAGGTAGGCCGGCTTGGGCGCCGCCATCTTTTCGGCCAGCTGCGACAGCATCTGCGTGACGCTGTCGGCCACCACCGCTTCCTTCGGCTTGCCGAGGCGTTCCTTCAGACGGGACACCGTCACCTGCAGGCGCTCCTGCTCGGGCGGCTTGAGCACGTAATCGACGGCGCCGCGCTCGAACGCCTCGACGGCGTACTGGTCGTAGGCAGTGACGAAGACGATGCTGCTCTGCCCGCCGATCTGGCGCGCCGCTTCCATGCCGGTGATGCCGGGCATGCGGATGTCGAGGAAGGTCAGGTCGGGCTTGAGCCGGGCCACCAGCTCGACCGCTTCTTCGCCGTTCTTGGCTTCGCCGACAATCTCCAGCTCGGGCCACACCTGGTTCAGGCGCATGCGAAGCTGGTCGCGCATCAGTCTTTCGTCGTCGGCAATAATGGCAGTAGGCATAGTCGGTTGAGCTGGCAAATGGAGTGACAATTATTCAATGAATCGGCGCTTTAAGCAATCTTAACCCGACCTTAATTCGACGCCGGCTGGTAGGGCACTTCGATGGTGGCGATGACGCCGCTGGGCGAATTGGCGGCGATGCGCAAGCTGCCCTGGTCGCCGTGCAAGAGCTTGAGGCGCTCGCGGATGGTCGGCAGGCCGAGCCCGGTGCCGTTGCTGGGCACCACGCCGAAGCCGACGCCGTCGTCGACGACGATCACGCGCAGCTTGCTGCCGGCCACCTCGGCGGAAATCTTCAGCGTGCCGCCCTGCGGCTTGCATTCGAGGCCGTGCTTGATGGCGTTTTCGACCATCGACTGCAGCATCATCGGCGGGAAGGCGGCGCCGCGCAGTTCGTCCGGGATGCGCATGTCGACGGTGAGGCGTTCCTCCATCCGCATCTTGAGCAGGCTCAGGTAGGCCTTGACCATGTCCACTTCGCGCCCGAGATTGGTGACGACGACGTTGTCGCGCATTTGCGGCAGCACCGCGCGCAGGTACTGGATCAGGCTGCGCTGCATCGCCGAGGCGCGCGGCGGGTCGGTCTCGATCAGGTGCTCGACCGAGGCGAGCGTGTTGAACAGGAAGTGCGGCTCGACCTGCGCCTGCATCATCTGCATCTTCGCTTCGGACAGCTGGCGCTGCATGGCCTCGCGTTCGACGGCGGCATTGGCGGTCTGGGTCAGCGCTTCGGCGCGCTTTTTGCCGCCGACCAAAGCCTTGGTGGCAAACAGCGCCAGCACCAGCAGCGACACGAAGCTGTTGAACCAGGTCGAGGCCTGCTTGTGGTAGCGCGTCACCTTCGCTTCGGCGGCGTCGTTGACGGCCGCTTCGATGGCGTTCGACAACTCTTCGCCGATCTGCGGCGGCAGCGGAATGTGCACTTCGCCGCCGTTGCCGGCACGGACGGCGGGCGGCTGCGGCGCGGCCGGCGTGCCGGGGGTGACCGGCGGCACCGGCAACTCGGCCGCCGTGGGCGGCTCGACCGTTGCGCGCGCGCCCTTCGAGCGCGCGCTGAAGCGGATGCCGCTCTCGTCGATGAGGATGTTGCTTTCTTCCTTGCTGTGCGGCTTGTTGTCGGAACGGACCACGACCTCTTCGCCGCCGCCAGAAAACAGTTCGTCCTGCAAGATCTTGCCGGCGATCAGGGCCACCAGCGCAAACAGCAGGAACTTCCACCACGACAGCTGGCTCACCCACGTGGCGGTCGCGTCGAAGATGCGGTGCAGCCAGCCGAGAATGCTGGTGATGGAGCGGGAAGTGATGCGCGGTGCTTGCATGGTGATCCGTGGGCGTCTGAGTTCGGTGCATGGCGAGTGTAACTGCTCGCTGCGCGCTGTGCTGCTAAATATGCATTTTTGCAGCGACACTACTGTTGGGATGTTGCAACTGTAGGGAATGGCGGGCGCGCCCGCCAGACGTTTGCGACAGCCTGCACGTTTGGAGGGGTGGACCGCACGCGGGGGCGATGTCAGGCGCGGCTGGCGGAAGTGAGCAATTGCTCGGCGGCGTCGGCGCCGAGCGGCTCCTTGAAGTAGATCCCCTGCATTTCGTCGCAGCTGTTGGACTTGAGAAACTCCATCTGCGCGCGCGTTTCGACGCAGTCGGCGATCACTTCCAGGTTCAGGTTGTGGCCGATGTCGATCAGGCTCTTGGCCATCGGCCCGCGTCGCGTGTCGGCGCAAATCTGGTGCACCGCGACCTTGGACAGCTTGACGTGCGACAGCGGCAGCTTTTGCAGGTAATTGAGGTCCGACGCGCCCTCGCCGAAGCCGTCGACCGAACGCAGCACGCCCAGTTCGCTCAGTTCGCCCAGCACGATGGCGCCCCGGTGGTGGTTGCGCACCAGGTCGGCCTCGCGCACTTCGACGTCCAGGCTGGACGGGGCGATGCGGTACCTGGCCAGTATGTCGTTCACTTGCTGGGCATAATGCGGGCTGCAAAATTCGCGTTGCGAGACGTTCACCGATACCGACAGGTCGCCGTAGCCGGCGGCGGCGATGCGCTGCAGGAAGGCGCAGCTGTGGCGCAGCACGACGTCGCCGAACTGGACGATCATGCCGTTTTCTTCCGCCTCCGGCAGGAAGGCGGCCGGCAACAGCACGCCCTGTTCGGGGCTGTTCCAGCGCAGCAGCGCCTCGAAGCCGCAAATGCGCCCGCTGCGCAAGGACATCTTCGGCTGGTACAGCAGGAACAGCTCTTCGTGCGAGATGGCGCGGCGCATGTTGTGCTCGAATTGCTGCTTGGCCTCGCGGGTAGTCGTCATTTCGGGCGAGAAGAAGTGGACCTCGCTGCCGCGCGTGCCCTTGGCGTGGTACATGGCGATGTCGGCGGCGCGCACCAGGTCGAAGGTGGTGGTGCCGTCGTGCGGATAGACGGAGACGCCGATGGCGGCGCTGACCTCGATCTCGGTGCGGTCGAACACGACCGGCCGCGTCATGCACTGGCGCAGCCGCTCGACCATCCGCAGCGTGAAGCGCAGCGACGGCTGGTTCACCAGTACCAGCACGAATTCGTCGCCGGACAGGCGCGCCACCGTATCGCTGTCGCGTACCGACGACGACAGCCGGTTGGCCACTACGGTGAGCACCTCGTCGCCGGCCTCGTGACCGAGCGTGTCGTTGATCTTCTTGAAGCCGTTCAGGTCCATCAGCACGGTTGCCACCAGCGACTTGTTGCGCTGGGCCATGTGGATGGCCTGGTCGAGCCGGTCCCACAGCAGCGTGCGGTTGGCGAGCCCGGTCAGCGCGTCGTGATGGACCTCGTGCTCGAGCAGGGCAGTGCGCTGCTTGAGGGCGGTGACGTCGGTGATGACGCCGATGAAGTGGGTGAAGCGGCCCTTCTCGTCGGCGACGGGAGTAATGGTCAGGTCGTTCCAGAACACTTCGCCGTTCTTGCGCTGGTTGCGCAGCGTGACGTTGACCTGGTAGCGCTCGTCGATGGCGCGGCGCAGCAGCTGGCGCGCTTCGGCATCCATTCCGGGCGCGGCCATGAAGCGCGAATCGCGCCCGCGCACTTCCTCGAGGCGGTAGCCAGTGATGCGCTCGAAGGCCGGGTTGACGTATTCGATCGGATTGTCGCGTCCCTGGCAGCCGGTGATGACGATGCCGTTGCTGGCCGCGTGCAAGGCACGCTCGCGCAGCCGCAGCTGCTGTTCCTGCCGGTGGCGCAGCGAAATGTCGAGTCCCATGCCGAGCAGGTAGTACTGGCCCTTGCAGTCGATGCGCGCGCCGGTGAGCAGGTAGGGCGTGGCGTGGCCTTCCTTGTCGAGCAGGTTCGCTTCGACGACGTCGTCGCCGCGCTCGAACACGAGGCGGATCTTTTCGGCGATCTTGCGCTTTTCGGTGATGTCGTACATGTCCACCGCGTTCGCGCGGGCCAGTTCGGCGTGCGACAGCCCGGTTACCGCCTCGACCGCCTTGTTCCACAGCACGAAGGTGCCGTCCTCGCGCAGCACGTAAAAAGTGCCGGGCAGCACGTCCACCACCGAGCGCAGCGGCATGCCGCCGATGACCTCGCTGTCGGACGGAGGGGCCAGCAGGCACGACACCGCCACGCAGCCGGTGTAGTGGCCGGCGGCATCGGCCTGCGGTTCGAGCGTCAGTTCTACCGTGCGCGCGGCGCCAGGCGTTGCCAGTTCGAGCTGGAGTTCGAGCGGCTCGCTGTGCGCCCCCAGCGCGCGCCAGTGGTTGGTGAACACGGCGGCACTGGTTTCAGTGAGCAGGCCGCTGACCGCGCGGTTGAGGATGTCGGCAGGGGAGATGCCGAACATGCGTTCGCAGTTCTTGTTCCATGTAACGATGGCGCCGGCGTCATCAAGCAAGCAGGCTGCGCGCGGCAGCTGTTCCTTGGAGAGCATTGGGTTCGGATTCGCCATGTCCCGCCTGCCGGCTTGTTCTTCTCAGTTGGACAGGCGCGGCGGCGAATGGTTCGCGACATTGTTGCGTGGGATGCAAAAACGCCACGGCAAGCCGTGGCGTTGTCGGTTCTTGCAGTGGCGGGCCGCCTAGGCGGCGGCCACTTCGCGCTCGGGCAGCGCGATCTGGTTGTCGGTGCTGAACTGGTAGTCCCTGAACACGTGCTCGGCGGTGAGGATCTGGTACTTGCCGTCGTCGAGCTTGTGGGTGGTGTCCTTCAGCCGGTAGGTGTAATGGCCGCAGGTCCAGCAGTTGAAGTTGCGCATGTGCGTGCACAGGCAGGTCTTGTCCATCACCACCACCGTCTTCGCATCCGGATTGGCAAGCACTTCGCGGTTGTACGAATTGATGTACGAACAGTTGCCGGTGGCGTCGAGCAGGTAGCCGTAGGATTCGCAGCCCGGGCGGATGCCCGAGCCGATCGCCGGCGTGCTTTTGAGCATGCGCATCGGGTAGCCGGTCGGCGAGATGCCGTTGACGATGATGTCGTCTTCGGTGGCGCGCACGTATTCCTGCTTGACGTCGTCGGGCAGGCCGCACTCGTGGGTGATAGTGAAGCGGGTTGCCACCTGCACGCCGCCGGCGCCTTTTTCAAGGAAGCCGACCGCGTCGCTGCCGGTGAAGACGCCGCCGGCGGCGATCAGCGGGATGTGCAGGTCTTCGGCGCGCATGAAGGCATGGATCTCGTCCATGATGGTGTGCAGGTCGTACTCGGCCCAGTCGAGACCGAAGCCGAGGTGGCCGCCGGCAAGGGGGCCTTCGACGATGATGTAGTCGGGCAGGCGGTCCAGTTTGGACACCTTGCGCAGGAACAGCTGCAGCGCGCGCACCGACGACACGATGATGCCCAGCTTGGCGTCGCGGAAACGGGGATGGTCGGCGATCAGCGCGAACGAGCCCAGGTGCAGGCCGGCCGACATGGTGATGCCGTCGACGCCGGCGTCGAGCGCGGCCACCAGGCGCGTGCGCAGCGTTTCCTTGGGCGAATTCATGGTCAGCTTTTCCATGCAGTTGACGAAGATGAGGCCGTCGCCGCGCTTCGCTTCCATGGTCCGCCCAACGTGCAGCATCGTCGCCTCGGCCAGGCGCGCGAGGTCGAACTGGACGACTGCCTTGTCCATGTTGTTGATGTTGAACTTGTAGGCCTTGGTTTTTTCCTTGACGAAGCTGGTGTCGAACTTGCGGTCGGAGACGTCCTGCACCATGGCATCGGAAATATGGCCGATGCCGCCCAGGCGGCACACTTCCAGCGCCAGCTCCGAGGTCGAGATATCGACACCCATGCCGCCGATCATGATGGGCACGTAGTCCTTGTTGCCCAGACGCAGGCGGAAATCATCAACACGTTTCATTGCATTCCTTAAACTACTACCGAGATTTACTGGTCGCGCTAGCACGGTCGTTAACGGACGAGTTTGCGCACACACAATTCTACCCTAAGCTGGATCGGGTTTCAGGGCGGGTGCGCGCGCGGGCCTGGCGCTGGACGAACGTGGTACCGGCTCGCGCCGAGGGCCCGGCGACGAGCCTGGTGCGGACGGTGCAGGCGCGTGGGGCGGTCAGTCGCGGAAGTTGTTAAATTCCAGCGGCATGTCGGGCACGTCCTTGCGCAGCATCGCCATTGCTGCCTGCAGGTCGTCGCGCTTGGCGCCGGTGACGCGCACCGATTCGCCCTGGATGCTGGCCTGCACCTTCATCTTGCTGTCCTTGATGACGCGCACGATCTTCTTGGCGTCCTCGGTCTCGATGCCGTTCTTGATTTTGATGACCTGCTTGACCTTGTCGCCGCCGATCTTCTCGATCTTGCCGGCGTCGAGGAAACGGACGTCGACCTTGCGCTTGGCGAGCTTGGTGGTGAGCACGTCGCGGACCTGCTCGAGCTGGAAGTCGGCGTCGGCGTACGCCGTCAGCTCGTTGTCCTTCTGCTCGACCTTGGCCGAACTGCCCTTGAAATCGAAACGGGTGGTGATTTCCTTGTTGGACTGTTCGACCGCGTTCTTCACTTCGATCATGTCTGCTTCGGAGACGACATCAAACGAGGGCATGGTAAATTCCTTTTTCTTGCACATTATGAATGGCGATATTTTAACGGACAACCGGGCCGCGGCCCGCGCCGCCGGCCGGTTTTTTGCCTTTTCAGGCATCGTTTCCAATTATAATCGTCGAAACTACGACACCGCCATGCTCCCAGACCTCGCCATCGCCCACGATTTCTCCCTTAAATCCTGCAACACCTTCGGCATCGACGCACGCGCCAGGCGCTACGTGCGCATCGCCAGCGTGGCCGAACTGGCCGCCGCGCTGGCGCATCCCGCGCTGGCCGGCATGCCGCGCCTGCTGCTGGGCGGCGGCAGCAACATCGTCCTCACGGGCGACTTCGACGGCGCCGTGCTGCACATGGCGATGCAGGGGCGCGCGGTGCTGGGCGAGCGGGGCGGCCACACGCTGGTGCGCGCCGCCGCCGGCGAGAACTGGCACGGCTTCGTGCAGTGGACGCTGGCGCAGGGCCTCGGCGGGCTGGAAAACATGTCGCTGATCCCCGGCACGGTGGGCGCGGCGCCGATCCAGAACATCGGCGCCTACGGCGTCGAGCTCAGGGACGTGTTCGATTCGCTGACGGTGTACGACGCCGCTTGCGGCCAATTGCGCAGCATGGACGCGGCGGCCTGCCGGTTCGGCTACCGCGACAGCGTGTTCAAGCACGAAGCCGGCGCCGGCCTGGTGATCGTCGACGTCACCTTCGCGCTGCCGACCGCCTGGCAGCCGAACCTGCGCTATGCCGAGCTGGCGCAGGCGATCGGCAGCGCCGCCCCCAGCGCCACCGAGGTCAGCGAGACGGTGGTGGCGATCCGGCGGCGCAAGCTGCCCGACCCGGCCGTCATCGGCAACGCCGGCAGCTTCTTCAAGAACCCGGTGGTGTCCGGCGCGCGCTGCCGGGCCTTGCTGGCGCAGTTTCCCGCGCTGGTGCACCACGCCCAGCCGGACGGCAGCGAAAAGCTGGCGGCCGGCTGGCTCATCGACCAGTGCGGCTGGAAAGGCCGCAGCCTGGGCGCGGCCGGGGTCTACCCGAAGCAGGCACTGGTACTGGTCAACAACGGCGGCGCCACCGGCGCCGACGTGCTGGCGCTGGCCAGCGCCATCCGCGCCGACGTTGCCGAGCGCTACGGGGTGACGCTGGAAGCGGAACCCGTCTTCATCTGAAGTCAGCCGAAGTGGCAGATGTAGCTGAGCGTGTCGAGCGTCTCGATATCGAAGGAGGCGTTGGCCGCTACCGCGAACTGCTGGCCGGCGGCGAAATCCTGCCAGCCGGGCGCGCCCGGCAGGCGCACCCGGCAACGTCCCGCCACCAGCTCCATGATTTCCGGCGCGCCGGTGCTGAAGGTGAGGGTGGACGGAAAGATCACCCCCACCGACTTGCGGCTGCCGTCGGCGCACAGCACCGTGTGGGAGACGCACTTGCCGTCGAAATAGATGTTGGCCGTGGCGGTGACGGTGACGTTGTCGAGCGTGTTCATGGGGTTTCCTGGTCTGTGGGCGCCGCAACCACCTGGTTGCGGCCATTGTTCTTGGCGGCGTACAGCGCCTTGTCGGCGCGGGCGACCAGCGCTTCGGCCGAGCCGTCCCGGGACGGCACCACGCTGGCCACGCCGATCGACATGGTGACGATGCCGGCGGGCGTGCGCGGGTTCTCCAGCGCCAGCTGTGCGAGCTGGGCGCGGCAGGCGTTGGCGATCAGCAGCGCGCCCTCGGGCGAGGTATCGGGCAGCACGATGGCGAATTCCTCGCCGCCGTAGCGCGCCGCAACGTCGGCCGGGCGCTTGAGATGCTCGGTGAGCACGGCGGCGGCCTTTTTCAGGCACAGGTCGCCGGCCGGGTGGCCGAAGGTGTCGTTGTACACTTTGAAATAGTCGATGTCGCATACCAGCAGCGACAGCGTCTTCCTGTCGCGCTTGCCGCGCTGCCACTCGGCGCGCATCACCTCGTCGAAGCGGCGGCGGTTGGCGATGCCGGTCAGGCTGTCGAGCGCGGCGAGCTTCTGCAGTTCGATGTTGGCCTCTGCCAGGTTCTGCTGGCTGGTGCGCAGGAACTGGAAGGCTTCGTCGCGCTGCAGCCGCGAAATATAGCCGGCCGAGTGATAGCGGATGCGCGCCAGCAGCTCGAGCCGGTCGGGCAGCTTGACGACGTAATCGTTGGCGCCGACGGCGAAGCCGTGGGCTTTCAGTTGCGGGTCCTCCTTGGCCGAGAGCACGATCACCGGCACGTGGCGCAGCACCTCGTCGTCGCGGTACTGGCCGATCAGCGTGAAGCCGTCGACCGCCGGCATGACCAGGTCCTGCAAGATCACGGTCGGCTGCGGCGCGCGCGCGCCGGCGACGGCGGCGCCGGGGTCGGTGATGGAATGAAACTCGATGTCGGCGTGCTCGGCGAGCATGCGGCGCACGGCCTCCACGATGATCAGCTGGTCGTCGACCAGCAGCACCCGTATCTTGAACCGGGTAGCGGCCTGGCCGCCGGGGGCGGAAGCTGATGTTGCTTCGGAGATCAAAATAATGCTTTCGGTTATGAGGCGCGGGCGCCAATTCTACTGCGAAGCGCCGCTCCTATGTTCTCTAACGACAGAATGCGCTCCGCCGCGCCCAGCTCGGCGGCGGCGCGCGGCATGCCGTAGACGGCGCAGCTGGCCTGGTCCTGGGCGATGGTCGCTTTGCCGGCCTGGCGCATGGCGAGCAGGCCGCTGGCGCCGTCGCGGCCCATCCCGGTCAGCAGCACGCCGGTCGCCTCGCGCTCCCAGTGCGCGGCGACGCCGCGGAAAAACACGTCGACCGACGGCCGGTAGGCGTAGTCGAGCGGCTCGGCGGCGTAATGCAGGCGGTGGCGCGCCGACAGCGTC
The DNA here is from genome assembly GCA_038248405.1 of Burkholderiales bacterium. Taxonomy (GTDB): domain Bacteria; phylum Pseudomonadota; class Gammaproteobacteria; order Burkholderiales; family Burkholderiaceae_D; genus JAFCUW01. Next base: position 48,578 of record JBBRXM010000021.1, on the reverse strand, counting down.
AGGTGGTCGTTGGTGCGCGCGACCTGCACCACGCCCGCTTCGAGGGCGTCGCCGTCGTCGATCGGGCGCACCGGCAGGTCGACCTGCTCGCCGAGCCACCTGGCGAACTGGCCGGCGAAACTGGCGTCGATATGCTGCACCACGACGATGGCGGTGCCGTCGGCGGGCGTCCAGCGCGCGAGGATGCGAGCGATTGCGCCGGGGCCGCCGGTGGAGGCGCCGATCGCCAGCAGGTGGCGCACGGCGCCGGCCGGGGCGGCAAAGGGCGCCGCCGGCGGCGTCTCGGTGCGGCTGACCCGTATCAGCTTGCCGATGGTGCGGATCTTGGCCAGCAGGGCACTGTCGGCACCGATTTCGCCCGGCAGCACCGGCGTGGCGGTGACGTCGAGGGCGCCGGCGCCGAGCGCGCGGAACACCTGGCTGACGTTCTGGTGCGGCTGCGCGGTGACGATCAGGATCGCGCAGGGCGAGGCCGCCATGATTCTCCGGGTCGCCTCGACGCCGTCGAGTTCGGGCATGTTCAAATCCATCAGCACCAGGTCGGGGCGCTGCTCGGCGCACAGGCACACCGCTTCGCGGCCGTTGCGCGCGGTCCACAGCAGTTCGTGCTCGCTGCCGGCCAAGGCGCGCCGCAGCGCCTCGGCCGCCATGGCGACGTCGTTGGCGATGCCGATCTTCATGCGTCGGCCTCGCCGATCAGGTCGAGCACCGCGCCGCGCAGCGTCTCGTCGTGGAAGCTGCCCTTGGCCAGGTAGTAGTCGGCGCCGGCGGCCATGCCGCGGGCGCGGTCTTCGGGCCGGTCCTTGTACGACACGATCATCAGCGGCAGCTTGTGCAGGTGCGGGTCGTTGCGGATCAGGCCGACCAGTTCGATGCCGTCCATGCGCGGCATGTCGACGTCGGTGACGACCAGGTCGTACTCGCCGCTGCGAACCATGTTCCAGCCGTCGATGCCGTCGATGGCGACGTCGACCCGGTAGCCGCGCCCCTGCAGGAGCTTGCGTTCCATCTCGCGCACGGTGAGCGAATCGTCGACGACGAGGATGCGCTTGGCCTGGCGCTGCGGCGCGACGCCCTGCGCCAGCTGGCGCAGGGCGCCGTCGCTGGCCAGCTTGTCGATCGACAGCAGCAGGTCGGCGACGTCGAGGATCAGCACCGGCGCGCCGTCGTCGAGGAGGGCGGCGGCGGCGATGTCGCGCAGCTTGCCGAACATCGGCTCGAGCGGCTGCACCGCCAGGCTTTGCTCGCCGCGGATGGCGTCCACCACCAGCGCGTAGCGCGAGCTGCCGGCGCCGAGCACCACCACGGCCAGGTCGCCGCCCTCGGCGACCTGGCCCAGCTCGAGCACCTGCGTGGCCGACACCAGGCCGAGGTACGCGCCGTCGTAGTCGAAAAACTGCTTGCCCTCGAGCGTGTGCAGCGTCGATGGCGGCACCATCAGCACCCGTTCGACCTTGACGATGGGGATGGCGTAGGCCTCGCCGCCGATGTCGACCACCAGCGCGCGCAGCATCGACTGCGTCAGCGGCAGCGTGATGGTGGTGCGAAAGCCCCGGCCCGCTTCGGAATCGATGTGCACGCTGCCGTTCTGGGCGCGCACCGCCTGCTGCACGATGTCGAGCCCGACCCCGCGCCCGGAAATGGCGCTGGCCGTTTCCTTCAGGCTGAACGCCGGCAGGAACAGGAACTCCATCAGTTCGGCCTTCGACATCGCCGCCGCCATCGGCGCGCTGGCCAGGGCGCGGCGCACCACCGCCGCGCGGATGCGTTCGAGGTCGACGCCGCGGCCGTCGTCGCTGATCACGATCGACAGCAAGCCGTTGCGGTGGCGCGCTTCGAGCCGGATGTCGCCGCTGTCGGCCTTGCCGGCGGCGCGGCGCTGCGCGAGGTTTTCCAGGCCGTGGTCGACGGCGTTGCGCAGCATGTGGCTGAGCGGGCCTTCGATTGCCGCCAGGGTGTCGCGGTCGACCAGCGTGTCTTCGCCGGTGATGGTCAGCTGCGCCTCCTTGCCCAGGCTGCGCGCGAGGTCGCGCACCATGCGCGCGAACGCGTGCACGCCGTCGCGGAAAGGGCGCATGCGCAGCGAGAGCACTTCGTCGACCAGCTTGTTCGACACGCTCTGCACGCGCCGCTCGTAGCTGTCGACATTGGCCATGTGCTCGTGCAGGAACTGCTTGAGCGGATGGGTCTTCTGCAGCACCAGTGCCGATTTTTCGATGAGGGCGGAGTCGGCGCTGCGCAGCAGCGCGTCGTGCAGCTGCTCGATGGCCTGGAACAGGCTGGCCTGGTTGCGCTTGAAGCGCTGCAGCGAGGCCATCGCCGGCGCCAGCTGGTGGGCGCTGATGCGCGTCTCGCTGGCCAGCGCGAGCAGCTGGTCGTAATTGTGCGCCGTTGCGCGCGGCGGCGGCGCCGGCGCCGCCGGTTCCTCCGCGGGCCGTGCCGCTTCCGCGCCGGCGGCGGCGTCGCGCGCGGCCGCCACCTGTGCGATCGACGCCATCGCGGCGGCGACGCGTCCGGCGTTCTCGCCCAGCCAGCGCGGCAACGCGCCTTCGCTCAGCGTCGAGCACTGCACGATCAGGTCGACGCCGGCCAGCAGCACGTCGATGCGGGCCGGCGAAAGCTGCAGCAGGCCGTGCTGGTTGGCGACGAACGCGTCTTCCATGCCGTGCGCCAGCTGCACCACGACGTCGAGGCCGACGATGGCGGCGGCGCCCTTGATCGAGTGGGCGGCGCGCATCAGCGACTCGACGGTGGCGTCGTCATCGGCGCCGCGCTCGATTGCCAGCAGGCCGTCGGTAAGCGTGCGCGCCTGGCCGTCGGCTTCCATGCGGAACAGGTCCAGCATCGAAAACGCGCTGAGGTCGTCCTGGTCCCGGCTCATCGCAGCATCCGCGTCAGCTGCTGGCCCACCAGCGCTTCGTCGAGCACGCCCACGCGCATGTCGCCCAGCGCCAGCACGCCGGCCAGGAAGCGCTCCAGTGCCTTGTCGATGGTGGCGGCGGGCGCCGCCAGGCTGGCGTCGGCGAAGCGGGCGATGCCGTGCAGGTCGGCGACCGGCAGGGCGAACGAGCGGCCCTCCCACTGCATCACCAGCAGGCGCGCGAACACGTGGCGGCCGGCGGCGGCCGGCGCCTCTTGCTCGTCGATGCCGAGCAGCGCGCCGAGCGACATCATCGCCGTCAGCTTGCTGCCGACGTTGACGATGCCGAGCAGGCCGGCGGCAGGGCGGTGCGGCAGCCGGTGCGCGCTGGCGGCCGGCGCCACCGAGGCGACCGCCTGCGTGGGCAGCGCCAGCCACTCGCGGCCGATACGAAACACCAGCGCCGAGCGGCCGGCCGGCGCGGCTTCGGGCACCGGCTGGCGCAGCTGCGCGGCCGATTGCGCCAGGTAGCCGGCGCCGACGGGACGCTGCAGGTTGCGCTGGGCGGCGCCGGAATAGACCTCGCAGTTGCGGCAGTGGACGTGCTGCGCCAGCCTGGCGCAGCTCTGGTCGCCGGCCACGCCGATGCGGTTCCAGCAGTCGTCGATGACGGCGGTGGTGGTCATTGGACGGCGCCCTCGCGGCGCTGGTAGACGCGCGCGGCACGCTGGCGCAGCGTCGTCGCCTGCGCCGCATCGCCGGCCTGCTCGGCCAGCAGCGCCAGGTTACACAGGGCGTCGTAGTGGTCCGGCTGCAGGTAGACGCAGCGGCGCCAGCAGTCGGCGGCGGCGCCGCTCTGGTGGCGGCACTCGCTGACGACCCCGAGCAGGAAGTAGGCGTCGGCCGAATCGGGGACGGCGGCCAGCAGCGCGCGGCAGGCGGCGGCCGCGCCGTCGTAGTCGCCCTGGTCGGCCCGGCGGCGCGCCGTTGCCAGCAGGCCGGGGTCGACGCGTTCGGGCGGCGCCGGCGGCGCCGGGCGCGGCGCGCCAGTGGTGCGCGCGCGCGCACGCGCTTTCGCAACCGCGGGCGGCGCCGGCTGCGCTTTCTGCAGCGCGAATGCGCCCGGCACCCGCAGCGGCGAAAAGCCGTTGCGGCAGAAGGCGGGCACTTCGGCGTAGCCGGCGAACAGCATGCCGTGGCCGGCCAGCAGGGTGCGCAGCACGGCGGCGGCGGCGGCGGCGGTGGCGTCGTCGAAATAGATCAGCAGGTTGCGGCAGAAGACGACGTCGTAACGGCCGGCCGCGGCCGCGCTGTCGACGGCAAGCAGGTTGGCCTGGGCGAAGGCGACCTGGCCGCGCAGCGCCTCGCTGATCTGGTACTCGTCGCCGGCGCGGCTGAAGTGGCGCTCGCGGAAAGCCAGGTCGGCGCTGCGGAAGGCGTTGCGGGTGTAGCGGCCGGCGCGGGCGCGCTCGATCGCCAGCGCCGACAGGTCGATTGCTTCGATGCGAAACGCGGCCGGCGCCACGCCGGCGTCGGCCAGCGCCATCGCCATCGAGTACGGCTCCTCGCCGCCGGCGCAGGGAGCCGACAGGATGCGCACCTCTCGCCCGGGATGGGCCGCCAGCCTTTGCTGCACGAACGCGGTGGCGGCGGCGAAGGCGCCGGCATCGCGGAACATCCACGACTCCGGCACCACCACCAGTTCGATCAGTTCGGCCAGTTCGGCCGGGCCGATGTCGCGCAGGTACTGTTTCGCGTCGGCGATGCCGCAGCTGGCCATGCGCTGGCGCAGCGCGCGCTCGACCACCTGCTGCGGCAGGTCCAGGCCGCTGGCGCGCTGGAGCAGGCGGCGCGCGTTCATGCCGCCGCGCCGCTCTGGTACAGCAGTGCGCGCACTGCCGGCGAGAGCAGCTGGACCACTTCCACCAGCTGCAGCATCCCGGCCGGCGTCGATGCGACCTGGCCGAGGAAGGGGGCGCCGGCCGCGCCGCCGTCGGCAAACAGCGCTTCATCGACCGTCTCGATACCGGTCACGTGTTCGGCGCGCAGGCCGAGCGGGCGCGCCTGGCCGTCGTCGAGCCGGTAGTCGACAAGGATGACGCGGGTATCGAACCAGGTATGTTCGCAGGCGAAGCCGGCAAGCAGCGACAGGTCGATCACCGGCACCGGCGCGCCGTGCAGGTCGAGCAGGCCGGCGACGAACGGGGGCGCCAGCGGGATGTGCTTCAGTTCGACGGCCGGCAGCACGCGCCCGACTGCGGCCAGGCGCAGGCAATAGCGGTCGGGCCCGATCGTAAACACCAGCACCTTCATCGCGGTCCTCAGCTGTTGACGGCGAAGGTGGCGACCGACGACTGCAGGTCGCCGGCCGCGTACTGCAGCTGGTGCACCGCCTCGCTGGTGGCCTTGAGCGACTCCACCGTCTGCTGGGTGGCGTCGTTGAGCTGCATCATGGTGTCCGAGATCTGCGAGGCGCCGACTGCCTGCGACTGCATCCCCTGCAGCACCAGGTCGAACTGGGGCGCGAGCTTCTGCACCTGGTCCATCACCGACGACAGCTGCCCGGCGACCTGGCGCACTTCGCCGACGCTGCGGCGGACCTCTTCCGAAAACTTATCCATGCCCATCACGCTGGCCGACACCGCCGACTGCATCTCCTTGAGCATCTGGTCGATGTCCCAGGTCGATACCGAGGTCTGGTCGGCAAGCCGGCGGATTTCGGTGGCGACGACCGAGAAGCCGCGGCCGGCATCACCCGCCTTTTCGGCCTCGATGGCGGCGTTGAGCGAAAGGATGTTGGTCTGGTCGGCGACCTTGGTGATCGTGATCAGCACGCTGTTGATGTTGCTGGCCTTTTCCGACAGCGCGGCCAGCTTGGCGTTGATCGAATCGGTGGCCGCGACCATGTGCTGCATGGTCAGGTCCATGCGCCTGAGGTTGCCCTGCGCTTCGGCGGTGGCGCTGGTGGTGAAGTCGGCCACCGCGGTGGCCTCTTCCATGGTGCGCAGCAGCTGGGTGGTGTTGGCCGAGATCTCGCGGGTGGTCGACAGGATCTCGATGCTGGTCTGCGCCTGTTCGATGCCGGTCGCTTCCTGCTGCTTGGCCGAGGCGGCGATCTCGGTGGCGGAGGTGGTGACCTGGATGCCCGCCTTCTGCACATTGTTGAGCAGGCGGCGCAAGTTTTCCACCATCGTCTTCAGGCCGTCGCCGAGGCGCCCGATCGAATCGTCGCCGCTGATGGTGACGGCGCCGGTCAGGTCGCCGGCGGCCGCCTTCGACACCACGCCGAGCAGCGAATCGACCTTGGCGCGCAGGTCGGTGGTGGCCTCGAGTTCCTTGGCCTGGCTGTCCTGGATCGACTGCGCCATGCGGTTGAACTCGAGCGCGACCTTGCCCAGTTCGTCGTTGGCGCCGACGTCGGCGCGCGCGTGCTGTTCGCCGGCGGCGATTCTGCCGACCGCGCGGGTCAGGCTGTTGAGCGGGGCCAGCAGCGCCTTGGTCAGCAGCGCCGCGATGATGGCGGCGAGCGCGAGGCACACCAGGCCGCCGACGCCGAGCAGCAGGAACATCGCCTGCTGCAGGCCGGCCAACTGATTGCTGCGCGCGGCGAGCAGGCGGCTTTCTTCGTCGGCGACTTCGTCGATCAGCCGGCGGATCTCGGCCACGGTGCGGGCGCCGTTGAGCACATCGGTGGCGCTGGCGACCTGCGGCGACACGCCGACGGGCTTGTTCAGCTCGCGGCGCTTGGCGATGAGCGGCCCGATGACGTTGTCGATCCAGTTGTCGAGCATCGGTTCAAGGCGGCGCAGGCGATCCTGCTGGGTCGGATTGTCGGCCGTGAGCACGCGCGACCTGGCCAGGTGGGCGCGCGCCTCGGCCTTGTCTTTTTCGATCGGCAGTACCAGCGTTTCAATACCGGTCAGCATGAAGCCGCGCGTGGCCGTCTGGATCTGCAGCATCGAGGTGGTGATGCGGTTCGTTTCGAGCAGCACTTCGAGCGTATGGCGGTCCCACCGGTTCGCCTCGGACAGCTTGGAAAAGTTGTTATAGGCCAGGGCGAGCAGGAGCAGGAAGATGCCGACGATGGCGCCAAGGCCGACGGTGATTTTGCTCTTGATGCGCAGGTCTGTAAACATGGGTTCTCCGGATGCGGTATTGATCGCCGCCAATGTAACATTTCAAGGGCCCGGGCGGGCCGATTCCACTGCCGGGCGTGGTTTTTTGGGCCGCATGAAAAAAGGCCGCCCGCAGGCGGCCTTGCCGATGGTGCCGCGAACGCTTACTGGCCGCGCTTGGCGCGGGCCACCGCGGCGATGCGCATGCGCAGCGCGTTGAGCTTGATGAAGCCGCCGGCGTCGGCCTGGTTGTAGGCGCCGCCGTCCTCGTCGAAGGTGGCGATGTTCATGTCGAACAGCGAATCGGTTTTCGAATCGCGCGAGACGACGATGACGTTGCCTTTATAGAGCTTCACGCGCACCCAGCCGTTAACCGTGAGCTGGGTATGGTCGATCAGCGTCTGCAGCGCCACGCGCTCGGGCGACCACCAGTAGCCGTTGTAGATCATCGACGCGTAGCGCGGCATCAGGTCGTCCTTCAGGTGCGCCACTTCGCGGTCGAGCGTGATCGATTCGATCGCGCGGTGGCCCTTGAGCATGATGGCGCCGCCCGGGGTTTCGTAGCAGCCGCGCGACTTCATGCCGACGTAGCGGTTCTCGACCAGGTCGAGGCGGCCGATGCCGTGCTTGCCGCCGAGGCGATTGAGTTCGGTCAGCACCGCGGCCGGCGACAGGCGCACGCCGTTCAAGGCCACGATGTCGCCTTTTTCGTATTCGATGTCGAGGTACTCGGCTTCGTTAGGCGCCGCTTCCGGGCTGACGGTCCAGCGCCACATGGTTTCTTCGGCCTCGGCACTCGGGTTTTCCAGGTGGCGGCCTTCGAACGAGATGTGCAGCAGGTTGGCGTCCATCGAGTAGGGCGCGCCGCCGTTCTTGTGCTTCATGTCGACGGCGATGCCGGCGTCTTCGGCGTACTTGAGCAGCTTCTCGCGCGAGAGCAGGTCCCACTCGCGCCACGGGGCGATGATCTTGACGTCCGGTTTGAGCGCGTAGGCGCCCAGTTCGAAGCGCACCTGGTCGTTGCCCTTGCCGGTGGCGCCGTGCGAGATGGCGTCGGCGCCGGTTTCGTTGGCGATTTCGATGAGGCGCTTGGCAATCAGCGGACGCGCGATCGAGGTGCCGAGCAGGTATTCGCCTTCGTAGACGGTATTGGCGCGAAACATCGGGAACACGAAGTCGCGCACGAACTCTTCGCGCACGTCGTCGATGTAGATGTTCTCCGGCTTGATGCCGAACTTGATCGCCTTGGCGCGCGCCGGCTCGAGCTCTTCGCCCTGGCCCAGGTCGGCCGTGAAGGTGACGATCTCGCAGTGGTAGTTATCCTGCAGCCATTTGAGGATGACCGAGGTATCGAGGCCGCCCGAATAGGCGAGGACTACTTTTTTAATGTCGCTCATGATGCTTCCGTTAAGTGGTATGAATGGGGTGTTCAGCGGCCGGAGATTTCGCCGAGCAGCAGGTATTCGATCAGCGCTTTCTGCACGTGCAGGCGGTTTTCGGCCTCGTCCCAGACGACCGACTGCGCTCCGTCGATGACCTCGGCAGCCACTTCCTCGCCGCGGTGGGCGGGCAGGCAGTGCATGAACAGGGCGTCGCCGCTGGCGCGCGCCATTTTCGGGGCGTCGACCATGAAGCCGTCGAAGGCCTTCATGCGTTCGGCGTTTTCCTTCTCGTAGCCCATGCTGGTCCAGACGTCGGTGTTGACCAGGTGCGCGCCTTCACAGGCGTCGGACGGATTGTCGAAGAAGGTGTAGCGGTCGGTGGCGACGAGCGAGGGGTCGATGTCGTAGCCTTTCGGGGTCGACACGTTCAGGTGGAAGCCGAAGATCTCGGCCGCCTGCAGCCACGAGTACAGCATGTTGTTGGCGTCGCCGATCCAGGTGATGGTCTTGCCGGCGATCGAGCCGCGGTGTTCGACGAAGGTAAAGATGTCGGCGAGGACCTGGCACGGGTGGTGTTCGTTGGTCAGGCCATTGATCACCGGGACGCGCGAATGGGCGGCGAAGCGCTCGATGATCTCCTGGCCGAAGGTGCGCACCATGATGATGTCGCACATGCGGCTCATGACCTGGCCGGCGTCTTCGACCGGCTCGCCGCGGCCAAGCTGGCTGTCGCGCGTGTTGAGGTAGATGGCGGCGCCGCCCAGCTGGTGCATGCCGGCCTCGAACGAGAGGCGGGTGCGGGTCGAGTTCTTCTCGAACACCATCACCAGGGTGCGGTCGATCAGCGGGTGGTAGACCTCGTAGTTCTTGAATTTGCGCTTGATGATCTTGGCGCGTTCGATGACGTACTCGAATTCGGCCAGCGTGAAGTCGGAGAACTGCAGGAAGTGCTTGATCGGTTTCGAGGTAGGCATACTGGCAACTTTGAGGCGGTTAGCTTTTAATTATAAGGCGTTTGGGAACGAGGGGTCAGACCCGGTGTTGCTTTTGAAGGGTCTGACCCCGGTGTCGTTGGCGCCAACACAACCCGGGTCAGACCCTTTGAAAGCAACAACGGGACTCGGCGTCCCCGTCTGACACCTAGTACAGCGTCTGCGCCGATTCGTGCAGCAGCTGGCCGTACAGGGTGTGGCGGAACCTGGCGATCTTGCCCTCGGCGACGGCAGTGAGCACTGCGCACTGCGGCTCGATCAGGTGGCGGCAGTTGTAGAACTTGCAGCCGCCCAGATACGGCTTGAATTCGACGAACGCGCGCTCGAGCATCCCCTCGGTCAGGTGATACAGACCGAATTCCTGGAAGCCGGGCGAATCGATGATCGAGGCGCCGTCGCCCAGCGCATACAGGCGCGTGAAGGTGGTGGTGTGCTTGCCGGTGTCGAGCGCTGCCGAAATTTCGCGCACGGCGATGTCGGCGTCCGGCACCAGCAGGTTGATCAGCGACGACTTGCCCATGCCGGACTGGCCGATGAAGATCGACGACTGGCCCTCGAGCAGCGGCATCAAGGTCGCCACCGCATGCGCCGGGTCGGAGCGCGCCGACACTTCGTGCAGCGGGTAGCCCAGCGAGGTGTAGGCCAGCAGGCGCTCGCGCGCCTTCGGCAGCAGGTCGGCCACGTCGGTCTTGTTGAGTATCAGGTGGGCCTCGATGCCGGCCGCTTCGGCCGCCACCAGCGAACGCGAAATGAGGTCGTCGGCGAAACCGGGCTCGGTGGCCACCACGATGAACAGGCGCGTCAGGTTCGCCGCCAGCAGCTTGGACTTGTACTGGTCGGAGCGGTACAGCAGCGTCCTGCGCTCGGCGATCGACTCGATCACGGCCTGGTCTTCCGACGTCATTTTCAGGTTGACGACGTCGCCCACCGCGATGTTGGTCTTCTTGCCGCGGGTGACGCACTGCAGCTTGCGGCCGTCGACGTCGGCCAGGTAGTGGCGCCCGTGGGCGGCGATGATGGTGCCCGTCAGGCCGCTCATGCGCCGGCCCGCAGCGCGTAGATCGCGTTGGCCTTGGCCGCGCAGATGAAGTCGTTCTGCGAGATGGCGCCGCCGGCCGAATGAGTATGGTAGGCGACCACGCAGTGCTGGTACGTCACGGTCAGCGCCGGGTGGTGGTCTTCCTGGTGGGTCATCTCGGCGAGCGAGTTCACGAATTTGATGGTCTCGTGGTAGTCGCGGAACTTGAAGTCGCGGCGCAGGAAACCGCCTTCGACGGCCCAGCCGGGGACTTCGGTCAGGAGGGCGTCGATGGTGGCCTGGTCGAGCGCTTTCGCGCCTTCGGTGCTGTGTTGGTCGAGGAGTGTCATTGGGCCGCCAGGTTCAGGTGCCGGATCCGCACGGTGGCGGGCGGGTGGGAGTCGTAGAACGCGGAGTGCAGCGGGTCCGGCGTCAGGGTCGAGGCGTTATCTTCGTACATCTTCACCAGCGCCGACACCAGGTCGCGCGCGTCGGTGTGGGTGGCGGCGAAGGCGTCGGCCTCGAACTCGTGCTTGCGCGAGGTGATCGAGGTCAGAGGCGAGAGCACGAAAGTGAAGATCGGCAGCACCAGCATGAACAGGATCAGCGCCATGGCGTCGCTGGCGAACAGCGGATCGACACCGAGGCCGGCGTAGAACCAGGTGCGCGTCTTGAGGTAGCCGAGCAGGGCGAGAAAGCCCAGCGACACGGCGAACATGACGGCGATGCGCTTGACGATGTGCTTGAGCTTGAAGTGGCCCAGTTCGTGCGCCAGCACCGCTTCGATTTCCTGCGGCGCCAGGCGGGCCAGCAGGGTGTCGAAGAAGACGATGCGCTTGTTGGCGCCAAAGCCGGAGAAGTAGGCGTTGCCGTGCGCGCTGCGCTTGGAGCCGTCCATCACGAACAGGCCCTTGGAGGCGAAGCCGACGCGCTGCATCAGGCCCTCGATGCGGCTTTTGAGGCTGTCGTCGGCCAGCGGGGTGAATTTGTTAAAGAGCGGGGCGATCACGGTCGGGAACAGCACCATCATCAGCAGCTGGAAGCCGCTCCATACCAGCCAGGCGTACAGCCACCACAGCGCGCCGCTCTTTTGCATCAGGGTCAGCACCACCCAGATCAGCGGCAGGCCGATGGCCGCGCCGACCAGCACGCCCTTGGCCATGTCGGCCAGCCACAGCTTCATGGTCATCTTGTTGAAACCGAAACGCTCTTCCAGCACGAACTGGCGGTAGTAATCAAAAGGCAAGTCGAGCAGGCCGGAAATGGCGGCGAAGGCCACCAGCAAGGCAATCTGGTAGGTCATGCCGGGACCGGTGAGGGGCGCCAGCGCGGCGGCCAGCCATTGCAGGCCGCCCATGAGCGTGAAGCCGATCAGCACGACGCTGGAGAACAGCAGCGACACCAAACCCAGCTTGGTCTTGGCGACGGTGTAGTCGGCCGCCTTCTGGTGGGCGGCGAGGGGGATGCTGGAGGCGAATTCGGCCGGCACCTGGACGCGGTGGGCGAGCACGTGGCGCACGTGCCGGTTTGCCAACCAGAAGCGCAGGATCAAGGTCAAAATAAAGAAAGCGACAAACAAAACCGAAAACGCAAGTGAATACATTCTGTGCCTGTGAGAAAATGCAGGATTGATTAGGCCAAGAGAGAATTATGTCACAAGCCACTGAATTAGCCGCACCGGCGGGCGCCCATCGCCCCAACGAGATGAACCTGATCTGGGTCGACCTGGAGATGACGGGCCTCGAGCCGGACACCGACCGCATCATCGAGATCGCGGTGGTCGTCACCGACATGAACCTGAACACGATCGCCGAAGGACCGGTATTCGCCATCCACCAGTCCGAAGAGACGATGGACAAGATGGATGCGTGGAACAAGGGCACCCATGGCCGCAGCGGCCTGATCGAGCGGGTGCGCACCTCGACCGTGACGGAAGAGCAGGCCGAGGCGGCGCTGATCGCCTTCCTCAAGCAGTTCGTCCCGGCCGGCAAGTCGCCGATGTGCGGCAACACCATCTGCCAGGATCGCCGCTTCATGGCGCGCACGATGCCGAAGCTGGAAGCGTTCTTCCATTATCGCAACCTGGACGTGTCGACCCTGAAGGAACTGTGCCGGCGCTGGAAGCCGGAGCTGGTGGGCGGCTTCAAGAAGCACCAGAAGCACACGGCGCTGGCCGACATCATCGAATCGGTGGAAGAGCTGAAGTACTACCGCCAGCATTTCATCAAGCTGTAATTCCGGCCACCACCCGCGCCGCGGCAAATGGCCGCGCGCGCGGATGGGCATACTGCGGGGAGCCTGGCGTCAGCCGGCTTTACTTCCCGTTGATTCATGCCAAAAATTTCCGAAGCAGGAGCGCTTGCGCTGCTCAGTCGCCCTCTCCGTTGCGAGGGGGAGGTTCGCCTGGATGCTCCAAAAGGATAAGCCGCCAGGAAAGGTGTTTTCGGCCGGTGTTGTCGATGAGGCAGGGCGGGGCACGCATATGGCCGTTGACCTCAGATACATGCGTGGGAGCAGAAAAACAAAGTATGTGTTTTCCGTCGTCATGCTGGGGCGATCTGGCACCGAGAGGGTGTATCAGCTCGAAGTGATCCCGGCGCAGCATGACGTCAAAGATGAACATGCCGTCTCCCACGAACACCTCGGCGATCGACGCATGATTGGGCCGGCACTTGGCAGCGTCGGGGCTATGATGAAGTATTGGCCTATTTTTGCGCCCAAACGAACATCAGTTTCACGCCATTACCACCTTGCCCCTAGCAACTTACTTTGCGAGGATCGATCATGGACTGCGATTCTCTGTCCCATCTCATCGGCTATTATTGCTATCCGATGAACGAAGACGGCAGTATTGTCTTCATCAGGACGCTTCGCACCTTCGATGACGGCGATGACATTCCCGCTTATGCTGAGCTGGGTCCCGATTACGGGCGTTTTTTTTGACGATGGCGACGTCTACGATCACTTTGCAGGGCTTGGCATTGACATGGAAAACGACGCCAACAAACAGTTCGTTTCCGATATCGCCGAAGCGCATGGACTGCGACGCAGCGCTCTGTGGGAGGTGGAAATAACGGCGGAACCTCAGCAGGCCGTGCCGGCTTTCGCGCAGTACATGGCGGCCATGGCGGCATTCGTTGAATGGGAGAAGGAGCGCGATGCGGCATTGGAGGCGCTGTACCGCGCAGAGCGCGGGCGCGCCGCCTAGCGCCGATGTTGCTGCAATGTGGTGTGGCGAACAGTCAATCAATTCCTCCAGGGGTAAGGTAGCTCTTTACCCAAGGAGACTGCCATGACGAAACCAAGCACCGATCCACGCGAACAGCAGCAACGCGATGCAGAGCAGGCTCAGCTGGACGCCAACACGAGCAAGCAGAAGGCCGAGCAGAACGAACTGACGGGCCGCCAGCAGAACGACGGCCTGCGCGACCATCAGGGCACCGGCGCTCCGCGCGGCCAGTAAATTCTCAGCACTACTCCAAAAAGCCGGCGGGGCGACCCAGCCGGCTTTTTTTCGTCTGCCCGCCAAACATGTCACGTCGTGATATAGTTTCGGGCTTCCCACCTCGATTCGATCCCATGACTGCTGCTTCCACGCGCGCACAGGCCAAGGCCGACTTTGCCGCGCTGTCCGAATTCCGGGTCGGGCTGGTCAGCCGCAGCGACCTGATCAAGGCCTCGCTGACCCTGCATGAAGAAGAGCACCAGCGCCAGGCGTTTCGCCGCATCCGGCTGCGCTCGGACCGCACGCGGGCCTGATGCACACCGCTAGCGCATCTGGGTGTAGTTGACCGGGATGAAATCGTAGCCCTTGCCCACTTTTGCCAGGTGGCCGATACCAGGGAACTGCAGGTGGGCGGCGCCGACCAGGTAGCCGCCGCGGGCGGCCGCGTCGAAGGCCTGGCGGCGCGCGGCGGCAGCCGCCTTCTGGTCGCTGTCGAACGCGATGGTCACTTCCGGATGGTGAAGCTGTACCGCCGCTACGTGGATCAGGTCGCCGATCAGCACCAGCTTTTGTCCCTTGCTCTGCACCACGTAGGTGGCGTGGCCCGGCGTGTGACCCATGCCGGAATGCGAGCTGATCCCCGGGGTCAGCTCGACGTCGCCTTCGAAGGCCTGGTACTTGCCGGCGGTCACATACGGATTGAGCGAGGCCATCGCCCCCTTGAAGCCGTCTGCCTGTTTGGGATTCTTGTCCATGTTGGCCTGGCTGAGCCAGTAATCGGACTCCTGCTTCTGCGCGCGCACGGTGGCGTTCGGGAAGACCCGCTGGCCGCCCGCCGCCAGCCCGCCGACGTGGTCGGAGTGCATGTGGGTGACGTAGATTTCATCGATCTGCTCGGGCTGGTAGCCGGCCGCCTTCAGGTTGGCGACGAACTTGCCCAGCGTCGGCCCGAACAGGCCGGCGGCGCCCGTGTCGACCAGGACCAGCTTGCTGCCGGTATTGATCAGGAAGGTGTTGACCGAGGTTTCCAGCGGCACCTTCAGGAAGGACTTGGCCAGCGCGGCCTCGATGGCGGCCGGCTTCTCGCCTTGCAGCAGCTTGTCGACCGGCAGGTCGACGGTGCCGTCGTTGATGGCGGTGATCTCGAAGTCGCCCAGCATCATGCGGAAATAGCCGGGCGCCGGCGTCTTGACCATCGGGGCGGCGGCGAAGGCGGGGACGGCGAACAGGGCGGCGGCGAGCGCGGCGAGCGCGGTTTTCTTCAGTTGTCGGGTCATTGTCGTTCCTGGTGAAGTTGTGTTGTCATATCGTACATCAAAGCGGCAGCGCCCGTCATTGCGCGCCGTGGCAGCACACACACAGCTTGTTGCCGTCCGGGTCGCGAAAATAGGCGCCGTAATAATCCGCGTGGTAATGGGGGCGCAGTCCGGGCGGCCCTTCGCACACGCCGCCGTGCGCCAGCGCGGCCGCATGGGCGCGGTCGACCGCGGCGCGGCTGGGCGCCAGCAGGGCCGCCATCTGGCCGTTGCCCGCCTGTGCCGGTCCGCCATCGAATGGATGGGCAATGACGAACAAGGGGCGCGGCGCATCGGGTGCCGTCCAGCCGGCCCAGGGCCTGGCGCTGTCGCAAAATTTGAGCTGCAGGCCGAGCGCAGCCATCAGCGGCGAGTAGAAGCGGTAGGCACGCGCGAAATCGCCGATACCGATGAATACATGGGAAAACATGGCTGCCTGTCGGGTCGTTGGATGAGTGCGGTCCAGTGTGCCATGGTTTGGCCGCCAACCCGCTGATGCCGTTTATGTTCTAATTACACCTTGGTCGATTCAAGGTAGTAAGCATGGCTGTGCTGCAAACGGAGTGGCTGCAAAAATTCCTGCCCACGGCGAATACCGCCAGCGGACGCGAACAGGTCCGCGCGGGCATCGGCGCCATCATCGGCCTGATGCTGACGGCGTTCATGAGCTACTTCCTGCTGCAGGGGAAAAGCGGCATGGCTTTCCTGGTCGCGCCGATGGGCGCCTCGTCGGTGCTGCTGTTCGCCGCGCCCGCCAGCCCGCTGGCGCAACCGTGGTCCGTATTCGGCGGCAACCTGGTGTCGGCGCTGGTGGGGGTGACCTGCGCCCTGGCGATCGACAATCCGCTGCTGGCCGCGCCAATCGCCGGCGGCCTGGCCATCCTCAGCATGTTCCTGCTGCGCTGCCTGCACCCGCCGGGCGGCGCGGTGGCGCTGACGGCGGTGCTGGCCGGCCCGGCGGTGCATGCGGCCGGCTATGAATTCGCCTTCGTGCAGGTGGGCCTGAACACGGCGCTGATGGTCATTGCCGCGCTCGTCTATAACAACCTGACCGGGCGGCGCTACCCGCACACCCAGCACTCCATCATGCAGCAGCTGCACGCCACCCACGATCCGGCGCCGACCGAGCGGATCGGCTTCACCCACGAAGACCTCGATGCCGTGCTCAAGAGTTACGGCCAGGTGCTCGACATCAGCCGCGACGACCTCGAAGACATCATCGTCGCCACCGAGATGAAGGCCTACGAGCGGCGCTTCGGCATCATTACCTGCGGCGAGATCATGTCGAAGGATGCCGTCACGCTCGAGTTCTCCACGCCGCTGAAGGAAGCGTGGCGGCTGATGCGCCACCACGAGCTGCATGCGCTGCCGGTACTGAACAAGGGGCGCCGGGTGATCGGCATCGTCGCCCAGAACGACTTTCTCCGGCACAGCGACCTCGACGAGTACGTGTCGTTCGCCGAGCGCCTGCGCCGCTTCCTGATGAACAGCCCGGACACCCATTCGGAAAAGCCGGAAGTGGTCGGCCAGATCATGACCACCAGGGTCGTCACCGCCAAAGCCGGCGCGCCGATCGTCGAACTGGTGCCGCTGATGTCGAACGCCGGGCTGCACCATCTTCCCGTGGTTGACGCCGACAACCGCTTTGCCGGCATGGTCAGCCAGTCCGACCTGCTGGCCTCGCTGTACGAGGGCCGGCTGCGCGAGCCGGGCCGCGCGACGGCCTAGCCGGAGCCGTCATCAGCGCTTGAGGATGGAGCCGAGCACGCCGCGGATGAGCGCGCGTCCCGCCTGCGAGCCGATGCTGCGCGCAGCCGATTTGACCATCGCCTGCACCGCCGTGTCGCGCCCGCTGCTGCCGCCGAACAGGCCGCCGAGCATGCCGCCGAGAGAGGTGTCGGCCGGCGCGGCCTGTTTGCCGGCCGGCGCCGGCGCCGCCTTGGCCGCCGCGGCCACGCGCGCGCTGATGATTTCGTGCGCCGATTCGCGGTCGACGGTGGCGTCGTAGATGCCGGCCACCAGCGACTTTGCCATCACCGCCTGGCGGGCGGCGGCGTCGATCGGGCCGATGCGCGAGGCCGGCGGCAGCACGAAGGCGCGCTCGACGATGCTGGGCCGGCCCTTTTCGTCGAGGAAGGAAACCAGCGCCTCGCCCACGCCCAGCGCGGTGATGACCTGGGCGGTATCGAGCGCCGGGTTGGGGCGGAAGGTGTCGGCGGCGGCCTTGACCGCCTTCTGGTCGCGCGGGGTGTAGGCGCGCAGCGCGTGCTGGACGCGGTTGCCCAGCTGGCCGAGCACGGTGTCGGGAATGTCGAGCGGGTTCTGGGTGACGAAAAACACGCCGACGCCCTTCGAGCGGATCAGGCGCACCACCTGTTCGATCTTCTCCAGCAGGGCCTTGGGGGCGTCGTCGAACAGCAGGTGCGCCTCGTCGAAGAAGAACACCAGCTTGGGCTGGTCGAGGTCGCCCACTTCGGGCAGCTGCTCGAACAGTTCCGACAGCAGCCACAGCAGGAACACCGCGTACAGCCGCGGCGAATTCATCAGCTTGTCGGCGGCGAGGATGTTGACCATGCCGCGGCCGGCCGCGTCGGTCTGCAGCAGGTCGTCGATGTTGAGCATCGGCTCGCCGAAGAAGCGGTCGCCGCCTTGTTCCTCGATGCCGATCAGGCCGCGCTGGATGGCGCCGATGCTGGCCGCCGAAATGTTGCCGTAACTGGTGCGGTAGTCGGCGGCATGGTCGCCCACCTCCTGCAGCATCGCGCGCAGGTCGGCCGTGTCGAGCAGCAGCCAGCCGTTGTCGTCGGCGACCCGGAACACCAGCTGCAGCACGCCTTCCTGGGTGTCGTTCAGGTTCAGCATGCGCGCCAGCAGCAGCGGGCCGAGGTCGGAGATGGTGGCGCGCACCGGATGGCCCTGCTCGCCGAACACGTCCCAGAAGGTCACCGGCGAGCTGGCCCAGGCCGGCGCCGCGATGCCGAGCATCTTGAGGCGCTCGTCCATCTTCGGCGACGGCGCGCCGGCGGCGGCCAGGCCAGACAGGTCGCCCTTGACGTCGGCCATGAACACCGGCACGCCGATGTTCGACAGCGCCTCGGCCAATACCTGCAGGGTGACGGTCTTGCCGGTGCCGGTGGCGCCGGTGACGCAGCCATGGCGGTTGGCCAGGTTCGACAGCAGGCCGAGGGTGGCCGGCGGCTGTTGCGAGGTGCTGATGGCGACGGGAAGTAACTTGGACATGGTGCGGCCTCCTGGCGCCGATTCATGGGTTCAAAACGGCGCCGGCCGCTCGAAAGCGGCCGGCGGTGAAGCGTATTCGGCCTGGTCGGCGCCGCAGCACTTCTTGTACTTCTTGCCGCTGCCGCAAGGGCAATCGTCGTTGCGACCCACTTTCGGCTCATCGCGCTTGACGGTCTGCACGGCGGATTTACGCAGCGGCAGCCAGAACTTGTAGATGGCCGGCAGGTTCGCCTCGATCTCCAGCGCCAGCTTGTGGCCCTTGACCGGATCGTCGACTTCCTTCAGTTCCTCTTCCTCGATCTCGTCGGCGCCGAGCAGGTAGATCGGGCGCATCAGCGGGGCGACGTCGGACTCCCAGATCGGATTCCACGATCCCGGGCGCAGTTCCATGCCTTCCCAGAAGCCCCAGCACCAGGCTTCGGCGTCGATCAGCGTCTCTTCGCCGTGTTCGTGCTCGCAGAACAGCGGCTCGAATTCCTTGGGCGCCACTTCGAAGGTGACGGCCACTTCGTTCATGAAGCGCATGATCAGCTCGAAAATGCGGTCCGCTTCCTTCGGGTTCTTCCACTTCGGCTCGCTGTTGGCGTCCTCGCCCCATACTTTCGGCAGCCACTCGGTCGGCATGATCGTTTCCGGGCCGATCGCGATGGCGGTCAGGAAGCCGTGCAGGGTGTCCATCGTCATGGCGTCGTCGGAACTACGGTCGGACAACAGGAACTGGTCGAGTTCGTTGAATTCTTTTTCGGACAGGGGCTGGTCGTATTGCATGGCACTCTTTCTTGAAATGAAGGCGCTAGTTTAACGCCTGCGTGCCCGCCCGCCCGTTTTGTTCGGCAATTTAATCGACACCGGGGTCAGACCCACCTCGTTATTCACAAATCTGACCGACCCACCAGCCTCCCTCGAAAAACCCGTTTTCATTCAACGACTTGCCACAGCCCTTGTAAACCCGCGCCGATTCAGGTTTACTCTCGTCTTTTGCGTGGCCTAATTGGCAAACAGATCGACTGCATGGACGGCAACGGAGTTCGGACAACTCGGTCTGGGCGATGCGCGCCTGAACCGGCGAGGAGGATATCGATGGAGAGTATGGCGGCGACACCGACGGCGAGCGAGCCCAAGGCATGCAACGGCTGGAGCGAGACGATGGCGGCGTACCGCTTTTTCGACAATGCGTACGTGGATTGGCGTGCCATTCTGGAACCCCATTGGCAGCAGACGACGCAGCGGATGACGACGCAATCGGTCGTGTTGTGCCTGCAGGACACGACCGAACTGGACTTCAACGGCCAGCAGGCACAAGGGCTGGGAGCGTTCAGCTATGAAGAGCAGCGCGGCATGTATGTGCACCCGACCTACGCAGTGACGACGGCGCGCGAACCGCTCGGCATCCTTGATGCGTGGATGTGGGCGCGCGAACCGAAGAGCAGCGACGGCCAGCGTGGCGGGCGGAAGGAAAGCCTGCGCTGGATTGAACGCTATGAGCGGCTGGTCGAACTGGCGCCCAGCCTGCCCGCGACGCGCCTGGTGTACGTGGCCGACCGCGAAGCGGACATGATGCCGCTGATGGCGAGGGCGCAGGAGTTGGCATGCCCGGTGGACTGGCTACGTTGGCGGCGCGCCCCGGCACCAAAGCGCCGGGTTGCTGGAAGCGAAGTACGGCGGGTAGCTCACCGTGCCGCCTCCTTATAGCGCGGCACGGTGTAAGCCAGGGCCAGTCCAATGACGCCGGCGAGGGAAATGATGATGCCGGCTCGCCAGTTCGCCAATGACGGCTCCCAACGGACGAGCACAAGCGCACTGAACGTCATTGGCATTACCACCAGCAATGCGCGCAGTATCTTGCTCGCCCTGACCGGCGTATGACAGTTAGGGCAGACGAGCGAGTCGTGCCAGCGCGAGATGGTGCGCTGATGACAGTGGGGGCATTTGAGCATGACTTTCCCTTTATTGGGGAATGCACGCTAGTACCGTGCAGTCGAATTTGCAGACGGAGTTTCGATCATAGACGTTGTACAGGCAAGCTCCGCCAACGAGCACGGATGCGGCCTTTGCCAGCCCCGGTCCAAGCGCGATCAAGCCGGCCAGCGTGCCGCACATGCCCACGCGCGCGGTGGCACGGTCCGAACAATCTTCACGACAGCGCGAAATCAACGTATTGCACTGAGCCTGGTCGATCACGAAATCGTGGCCACTCTTATAGAAGGCGATTTCATTCTCGCGAAGCGCTTCGCTAATCCACGGCCCGGCGATGTCGCTCACGGTTAGCGCTCCGGCTGGATCGTCAAACTCCGGATCGGGAACGTCGGTCCAGAACCCGCCGCCATAGCTGCCTTCTCCCCCGCCGCCGCCATCGCCGTCACAGCCGCCAATCTCCGGCTCGCCAGTTTCTTCGTCGTAAAGGGCGCCGTCGCATCCAAGCGTGTGGCCGGCCGGCGCGGTCGGCGCGCGGCGCGGCGCCAGCAGCAGGGTGATGGTGTTTTGCAGGTTGACCGCAGTCGACTCAGGAGATGGTGTGCCAAGCGTCGCGCTCGCTGAAGGAAGCCGCTGGCAGCGCAGCTTGGCGACCCCGCTGATACCGCTCGCGCACAGGTAAATGTCCTTGCGACCGGCGATAATGAAGCCTTGCGACGCACCTGGCACCACGTTGGTGCTCACCACGCCGGTCATACCTTTACTAACTCCAGGCGGGATCGTCAGGGCGGCGCAGCGTTTGTCGCCACGGCGTTCGCACAGGCGAATGTGGCCTGCATGATCCCAGGCAGGAGGAGGCGCCGCGACTTGGCCGGCGGTGGGCGTCTTGCTGGACTGAGCATAGGCGTTGGCTGTCAAAAGCAGCGAGGCGGTAAGGAGTCCAAGGAGCTTTTTCATCGTCACCTTCCAATAAAACAAAGTCAATATTAAGTTTATTGCAACGCTCGCTGACGTGCTGTGATTCCCCGCAAGGTAGGCGTCAGATCGTCTTCGCGTCCCAGGACTCGAAGACAGGCACGCCGGCGGCCCGGGCAATTCCAACCATGTGGCGCGTCCCGTTGTTGCCGCGGAAGGCGATAACCAAGCGCGGCCGGTGCTCCCGCAGCATCGCGCAGTTGCGAACCCGGCCGGCATGACCGCCGTACCGATTCCAATTCGCCTCGCAGGTAGTCGGCTCGATCCTGTTGACCTTTGCCCAGGCGCGCGCGTGCGCATCGGCGCCGGCCGCACCACCCTCGACCAGCTCGGCGATGGGGCGACCGGCTACGGCACAGGTTAACCTTCCAGCGATACTCAAACGGCTGCGTAGAAGGCTCGTCCTAGAACTGAAGGCCCAAAGACCCGGACGAAAATTCGCCCGGGTCGTGAAAGCGGTAGCGCAGCGATATCCAGAAAAGAGACTAACGAAGGAGGCTTAACTAAGCGGCATTAGGGTCTGACCCCGGTTTTGCCGTTGGCGGCTTACAATGAGGGGATGAATATTCTTACCCCTGCGCCCGATGCGGCGCCGCTGCATCCGTTTTCCGCGCTCGGCCCCGAGTGCGTCCTCGACGCCCTCGATTCCGTCGGCCTGTTCGGCGACGGCCGCCTGCTGGCGCTCAACAGCTACGAAAACCGCGTCTACCAGGTCGGCCGCGAGGAGGGCGGCCCGGTCGTCGTCAAGTTCTACCGCCCCAAGCGCTGGAGCGACGCCGCCATCCTCGAGGAACACGCCTTCGTCGCCGAACTGGTCGAGCGCGAGATCCCGGTCGTGGCGGCGCTGACGCTGGCAGGGCGCACCCTGCACGAATTTGCCGGCTTCAAATTCGCCGTCTTTCCCAGCCGCGGCGGCCGCGCGCCGGAACTGGAAGACCCGAAAACGCTCGAGTGGATCGGCCGCTTCATCGGCCGCATCCACGCCGTCGGCGCCCTCGAGGTCTTCCACGAGCGGCCGGCGCTGACGATCGATACTTTCGGCCGCACGCCGCGCAATTATCTGCTTGCTAACAATTTCATCCCACCCGAACTGCTGCCGGCCTGGACCAGCGTGGTCGACCAGGCACTGGAGGGCGTCGAACGCTGCTACGCGCGCGCCGGTGACCAGCCGGTGCTGCGGCTGCACGGCGATTGCCACGCCGGCAACGTGCTGTGGACCGACGACGGCCCCCATTTCGTCGACTTCGACGACAGCCGCATGGGCCCGGCGGTGCAGGACCTGTGGATGCTGCTCTCGGGCGAACGCCCCGACATGGTGCGCCAGATGGGCGACATCCTCGCCGGCTACGAGGATTTCGCCGACTTCGACCCGCGCCAGCTGTACCTGGTCGAAGCGCTGCGCACCTTGCGCCTGCTGCATTACTCGGCCTGGCTGGCGATGCGCTGGGACGACCCGGCTTTCCCGGTGGCGTTTCCGTGGTTTAACACGCAACGTTACTGGCAAGACAGGATTCTCGAGCTGCGCGAGCAGGTGGCGCTGATGGACGAGCCGCCGCTGTGGCCCGCATGAGGGTCAAAGCGGCGAAATGAGGCGCTTTCCTGTGCCTGCTTGGTGCGCCGCCGAAACCCTTGCTCGCCGATAATTGCAGGGATGACTTCCGCGTTGGAAGCGACCTTTGCGAGAATGACATGGAATCAGTACCAGCCCAGCACGCCGACGCCACCCCCGCCAGCGCATCGCCGGCCGCCGAGCCGGGCCGCGCGCAGTCGGAAATGCGGGCCATCCATGAAGCGATCGCGCGCGTAGAAGCCGAAGCGAAAGCGTCGTGCGCCGCCGAAAGCCGCGCCCACGCCGAAGCACGCGCCCGCGGCCTGGCCGAGGAGCGCGCCGCGATGGACGCCGCCGCCGCCGCCGCCGCACTCGAGCACGCGCAAGCCTCGGAAGACGCCATCGAAGCGAACCGCGACCGTCTCGACACCCTGCGCGCCGCCGCCCAGGCCAGCATGGAGCGCCTCGAGGCGGTGCGCCAGGAAACGGCCGAACTGCGTGCGCGCGTCGAAGCCGACACCAGGATCAAGCTGGCCGCCGAGGCGCGCGCCAAGACCGAGGAAGAGGCGCGCCGCCGCGCCGCCCACCAGATCGAAGCGGAAGCCGAAATGGCCGAACGCGCCGCGCGCGCCGTCGAAGACCTCGAAGTGCATACCGAGCAGGCCCGCCTGCAGGCGGTCGAACGGGTCGCCGCGGTGCACGCGGCGAAGGAAGAAGTGCTGCACATCGCCAGCGCCGATGCGCGCGTGGCCACGCTGGCGCGCGAGCGCGAGCGCCAGGCGAAGGGTGCCCGCCAGACCGCCGAACTGCTGGCCGAAGCCGAAGCCGACGCGCTGGAACTGACGGTGCAGCGGGAAAAGGCCGACCAGGTCGCGCTGGCGTCCGCGTTTGCGCGCGCCGTCGCCGAAGCGCGCGCGCTCGAGGAAGCGCGGGCGCTGGCCCACATCGAACAGGAGCGCGAGGCCATCGCCATCGCCCAGGCCGAATCCGAGCGCGTCGCCGCCAGGTCGATCCACCTGCGCCTGCAGACCGAAAAAGAGCTGCGCGACGCCGCCGTCCACCGCGAGCGCCTCGAACAGAAGGCCGCCGCCAGCGCCGAAGCGCGCCGCGAAGCGGAAGGGCGCATCATGGCCGCCACCGAAGCGCGCATCGAAGTGGACCGTCAGCTGCGCGAAGTGGCGCTGACGCGCGCGCTGGCAGAGGAAGAAGCAGGCCAGCAGGTGCGCGCCAGGATGGAAGCCGAAGCGCTGGCCACCGACGCCGCGCGCGAACGCGCCATCGCCGAGCAGGCCGCCACCGCCGCGGCCGAACTCGACATGCAGGAGCAGCAGCGCGCCGGCGCGCTGGCCGACGAGCGCGCCGCGCTGGCGCAGCAGGCCGCCGCCGTGCGCGCGGCCGACAACGACGCCGCCGAGGCCGAACTGGCCGCCGCCGCCGCCCAGCTCGCGCTGCAGCGCGAGGGTGCCGAACTGGCTGCGCGCAGGGCCGCGGAAGCGGGGGCGCTGGAACAGGCCGAGCGCGCGCGCGCCGAGTCCGAGCAGCAGGCTTTGCTGGCATTGCAGGACAAGCTGGCCGCCGAGCAGGAACTGGGCGCCGCCGCCGAGGCACGCGCCACTGCCCAGTCGGCCCAGGCCGCGCTGGTGCGCCAGAAGGCCGACGCCGAGCGTCGCGCCGAGCAGGCGCAGCTGGCTGAACTGGACGCCACCCGCGCCCTGGCCGAGCAGGCCGAGCTGGAAGCGGCGCACCGCGCCGCCGCCGCCGACGCTGTCGTCGCGCAACTGAAGGCAGCCGCCGAGCTGTCCGAGGTGCAGGCAGCGTGCGCCCACGCCGAAGCGCAGCAGCTGGCGCTGGCCGAAGAAATGCTGGCCACCGGGCGCACCGCCCTGCAACTGGCCGAACACCTGCTGGCCGAACAGCGCGAACACGCCGCCGCCCAGGCGCGCGAAAACGAAGCGATCGCCGCGCGCACCGAATCGGAACGCGCCGCCGCCGCCGCGGTCACGGCGCGCCTTGCCGCCGAGCAGGAAAGGGCGGCCGCGGCGCACCAGATCGAAATGGCCGAGGAGCTCGCCGCGCAGGCGATGACGGACAAGCTCGCAGCGCAGCGCCTGCTGCTCGAAAGCGCCCAGGCGCACGCCGCCATGCAGCGCAAGGTGGCGATGACCACGCGCGCGATGGCCGAAGCGAAGCAGCAGCTGCTGGAACTGGAAACGGACCGTCACGCCGCCGAGCGGCGCGCGCTGGCGGCCACCAGCGAAGCGGTGGCGCAGCGTTCGTCCGAAGCGAAGCAGCGCAGCACGTCGGAGACGATCACCCGCGAAGTGATCGGCCGCCTGCTGACGCAGCCGTCATCGGTGCCGTTGAAGTAAAATAGCCGACCTTGGCCTGGAGTCAGGCCCAGGTTTTTCCGTCAGGGGTCTGGCACCGCTGTGCGGCCGCCAACACAATTCGGGCCGGCCCCCAACGGAAAAACCCTGGTCTGCCCGGCGAGGTGACATGTCCTATTCCCGCCAATGCGCGTTCTGCCTTGCCTTGCTGCTGCCGCTGTCGCTGCGCGCGGCCGAGCTGGTCATCCTGGTCGACACCGCCACCGAAATGCCGATGGCCCGTTTCGAGCACTACCGGCTGGTCGAAGGTACCCACCAGGACATCGGTATCGCGCTGGCGAAGGCGCTGGGACGCGAGCCGCGCTTCCTGGTGCTGCCGCGCAAGCGCATCCCCGAGGCGCTCATGTCGGGCAAGGCCGACCTGTTGTGCGGCTACATCCCCGAGTGGCTGGACGGTAAATTTGCCTGGAGCCAGCCATTCATGCCGCTGGTGGAAGTGATCGTCACCGACCGCGCCGCCGAGCGGCCGCACTCGCTGGCGGACCTGCGCGGCGAGGCGATCGGCACCGTGTTCGGCTACAAGTATCCCGAACTCGAGCGCGTGTTGGGCAAGGATTTCGTGCGCGCCGACGGCCCCAGCACCGACCTGAACCTGCGCAAGCTGGCGCGCGGGCGGCTGCGCCACATGGTCACCAGCCGCCACCTGATCGAATACCGCGTCAAGCTGGGCGAGCCGGTATTGTCGCTGCATGCGCCGCTGGTGGTGAAGGAGTACATGGCCGGCTGCGCCATCTCGCCGCAAGCGCGCGTGACGGCGGCGCAGGTGAAGCGCGCCGTCGCCAGCATCGTGCACGACGGCACGGTCGCCGCCATCATGGGACGCTACAAGTAGCCGTTACGGCTGCACCGCGACTTTCTCGACGTAGTACTCGGTCTCGCCGAAGCAGGCGGTGGGCACGCCCTTGTGCTGCGAGTAGCTCAGGTTGACGCGCCTGCCCATCGCCGCCGTCAGCTGCGCGGCGACGGCGTCGTCGCGCACCGAAAAGGCGAACCGCTCGGGGATCGCGCCGGGCATGCTCGAGAGCAGGATCTCGCCTTCCCAGGTCTTGCAGATCCACCCCTTGCGCGAAAACTTCTGCAGGAAGCCGGCGCGCTCGCCCTCCGAATACGAGAAGTGCAGCGTGATGGTCGCATAGGCGGCAAACACTGCAGCGGCAATGACGAGCACCAGCAGCAGGATCAGGGTCAGGCGGGGTGCGCGTTTGGTCGAGTTCGTCATGGGGCGGGTTCTTGTAGAGTGTCGGTAGGGGATGTGCGCGCCCATTCTGCCACGAACGACTCAATAGTCAAACGATTAAGAACAGGCGTGCTCACGCGAGACCGGCCGCCTCGTCGCGCTCGCAGCGGCGCTTGTAGCGCACGGACGACCACAGCGATACCACGATGAAGGCGACCCCGGACAGGCCGGTGAACCACTCGGGGATCTCGTACTCGACGCTGGTGAACATGATCAGCGCCAGGATGCCGATGGCGTAGTGGGCGCCGTGCTCGAGGAAGACGTACGCGTCGAGGGTGCCGCGGTGCACCAGGTAGACCGTCATCGAGCGCACGAACATGGCGCCGATCGCCAGCCCCAGCATGATGATGACGACGTCGTTGGTGATGGCAAAGGCGCCGATCACGCCGTCGAAGCTGAACGAGGCGTCCAGTACTTCGAGGTAGAGGAAGCCGCCGATGCTGCCTTGCGACACCAGCTTGCCCAGGCCGGGATCGCTTTCCTCTTCTTCCAGCAGGCCGCTGATCCAGTCGACGCCGATGTAGATCAGCACCCCGACCATGCCGGAGATCAGTACCGCCAGCTGGCGCTCCTCCGGCACCAGCGTCATGCAGGCGAACACCGCCAGCAAGGTCAGCAGCACGGCCAGGCCTTCGGTGCCGTACTGGCCAACCTTCTGCTCGATCCAGCCGAGCCAGTGCAGCTCCTTCTCGTCGTTGAACAGGAAGTTGAGGAACACCAGCAGCAGGAAGGCGCCGCCGAAGGCCGACACCTCGGCGTGGTGGGCGGTCAGGTTGCGCGAATACTCGACCGGCGTGTTGATCGCCATGTGCCACACGTCCACCATGCCCAGCCCGGTGGCCACCGACACGATCACCAGCGGGAACAGCAGACGCATGCCGAACACCGCCACCAGGATGCCGACGGTGAGGAACAATTTTTGCCAGAACGGGTTCCAGTTGCGCAGCACGGTGGCGTTGACCACCGCGTTGTCGAACGACAGCGACACTTCCAGCACGCCCAGCACCGCCACGATCCACAGCGCCTGCGCCATGGCCGCCAAGCCGCCGTGGGCGTAGCCCCACCAGCCGCCCAGTGCCATGAGAACAATGGTGACCCCGATCGACAGCCTGAAATGTTGCATGCTTTCCCTTTGTTGGTTGAAATGACACAGTGGAGCAGAGTTTAAGCGAGTTCCGGCTGGCTTGGCGCATTCGATGTCGCCGCCGCTGCGCGCTTCTGCGATAATTCCCCACGGAATTTTCGATAGCAGTTCTATTAGTGGATCATACGATGGACATCTCCTACCTCGCCGCCCCGTTCGTCACCTGGCTGGTGGTCGGCCCGATCAAGTTCGCCATCACCAGCGTGCGCCAGCGCCGCCTGGCCTTCGACCTGGTCGGCAACGGCGGCTTTCCAAGCAACCACAGCGCGGTGGTCACCTGCATGGCCACCCTGATCGCGCTGCGCGAGGGCATCGGCCATCCTGCCTTCGGCGTGGCCGTCACGCTCGCCTTCATCGTCATGGTCGACGCCAACAGCCTGCGCCAGCACGTCGGCCGCCAGGCCGCCGCCATCAACCGCCTCGGCGGCGCCGGCGCCGGCGTGCGTCCGCTGCGCGAACGGATGGGCCACACGCTGGTCGAAATCGGCGGCGGCATCTGCACCGGCATCGCCGTCGGCTTCGCCATCGACAAGGTCGCCGCCCTGTTCTGAATCCCCCGGGGCCGCCCTTGAAGCGGCCGCGAATGCAGTTCGTCGCCCCCATGCGCATTCCATCCCCTTAATCCTGCAGGCCAAGTCCTGCCGATTGACTGGGCTGGAGCGCTCAAGGATACTGTGGCGCTGATGGCTGCATCGGGCGGCTGTGCGCCCACCCCATCCGTCTCAAAAATTCATATTTCCGGAGAATAATTCATATGCTGCGCAAAACCATGCTCGTTCTCGCTGTCGCCTCGGCGCTGGTCGCCTGTAACAAGGGTGCGAAGGATCCGAAGGCCGGCGCGGACGTCAAGGCAGTCCAGCTGCAGATCGCTCCGGAAGACCTGTTGACCCTGCAGACCAATTCGCTCGCCTCCGGCCCGGTCGTCACCGGTTCGGTGCAGCCCGAGCGCAAGGCCGACCTGCGCGCCGAGGTATCGGCGGTGGTGCTGCAGGTGCTCAAGGAGAACGGCGAGCCGGTCAAGCGCGGCGACGTCCTCGTCAAGCTTGACGAAACCTCGATCCGCGACAGCCTGATGTCGGCCGAAGCGGCCGCGCGCGCATCAAGCCAGGCGCTCGATCAGTCGCTGCGCCAGCTCGAGCGCCTCAAGACCTTGCGCGCCTCCGGCATGGTATCGCTGCAGGCGCTCGACGACGCCGAAGTGCGCCGCAACAGCGCCCAGAGCGAAGTGGCGGCATCGCGCACCCGCGCGGTGCAGGCGCGCCAGCAGCTGCAGCGCACCGTCGTGCGCGCGCCGTTCGACGGCATCGTCAGCGACCGCAAGGTGTCGGCCGGCGACACCGCCGCCATCGGCAAGGAACTGCTGAAAGTGATCGACCCGACCAGCATGCGCTTCGAAGGGCGCGTCTCGGCCGACAAGATCAGCCAGGTCAAGGTCGGCCAGCCGGTCAGCTTCCGCGTCAACGGCTACGACCAGCCGTTCCAGGGCACCGTCAAGCGCATCGACCCGTCGGCCAGCGACGTCACCCGCCAGGTCGAGGTGCTGGTCGGCTTTGCCGGCGGCGCGCAGCCGAAGGTGTCGGGCCTGTACGGCGAAGGGCGCATCGACGCCGAAACCACCGCCGCGCTGATGCTGCCCGAGAGCGCGCTGGTCAAGGCCGGCGACAAGGCCTATGCCTGGCGCCTGAAGGACAAGACCCTGATCAAGGCGCCGCTGCAGATTGGCATGCGCGACCCGCGCAGCGGCAACTACGAGGTCAAGGGTGGCCTGGCCGCCGGCGACACCGTCATGCGCACGCCGAGCTCGGCCTTCAAGGACGGCCAGAAAGTCGAGCTGGCGCCGGCGCGGGTTGCCACCGCGGCCGCGACCGCCACCCCGGTGCAGGGGAAATAAGCCATGTTCCTGTCCAATTTCAGTATCAAGCGGCCGGTCCCCACCATCGTCCTGATCCTGGCGCTGATGTGCCTGGGCTTGCTGGCGCTGACCAAGCTGCGCGTCAACCAGATACCCGACGTCGAGGTGCCGTTCATCCTGGTGACGATTCCTTACCCGGGCGCCTCGCCCGAAACGGTCGAGCGCGAAGTGGTCAACCGGCTCGAAAAGTCGATGCAGAGCATCTCCGGCGTCACCGAGGTCAATTCCTCGGCCTATGAAGGCGGCGCCCAGATCTTCATGAAGTTCGACTTCAAGCGCAACCTGATCGAAGCGTCCGACGACGTCCGCAACGCCATCGCCTCGGTGCGCTACAAGCTGCCCACCGAGATGCGCGAGCCGATCCTGCGCCGCATCGATCCGTCGGCCCAGCCGATCATGACGCTGGCGCTGTCGTCGACGTCGCAGTCGCATGCCGAACTGTCGCGCCTGGCCGAAGACACGCTGGCGGACCGCTTCCGCGGCATCGACGGCGTCTCCACCGTCAACGTCAACGGTTCGCTCAAGCGCGAACTGTCGGTGCTGCTGCGCGCCGAGAAGCTGCGCGAGTACAACGTCGCCGTCAGCGAGGTGGTGGCGGCCCTGCGCAACCAGAACACCAACGCGCCGGTGGGCAAGGTGCGCGGCACGCTCGACGAGAAGAGCATCCGGCTGGTCGGTCGCATCGAGCGCCCGGAGGACTTCCAGCAGATCGTCGTCAAGCGGCGCGGCGAGCAGGTCGTGCGGCTGGCCCAGGTGGCCGAGATCCGCGACGGCTTCGCCGAGCAGGACAGCCTGTCGGTGCGCAGCGGCAAGCCGAACGTCGGCATCCAGATCGGCCGTTCGCGCGACGGCAGCACCGTCGCCATCGCCGTCAAGGTGCGCGCGCTGGTCAAGGAAATCCAGAAGGAACTGCCGGCCGGCAGCAGGATCGAAATCACCCGCGACGGCGGCGAAGAATCGCAAAACAGCCTCAACAACGTGATCGAGTCGCTGGTGCTGGGCGCCGTGCTGACCATCTTCGTGGTGTACGCCTTCCTCAACTCGTGGCGCTCGACCCTGATCACGGCGCTGTCGCTGCCCACTTCCGTCATCGCCGCCTTCATTGCGGTGTGGCTGTGCGGCTTCACGCTGAACTTCATGACGCTGCTCGGCCTGTCGCTGGCGATCGGCGTGCTGATCGACGACGCCATCGTGGTGCGCGAAAACATCGTGCGCCACATGCAGCGCGGCTCGGACCGCCGCAAGGCCGCCCTCGAAGGCACCGCCGAAATCGGCATGGCGGTCGCCTCGACCACCTTCTCGATCATCGCCGTGTTCATCCCGGTGGCCTTCATGCAGGGCACCTCGGGCGAATGGTTCCGCCCGTTCGCGCTGACCGTCACCTGCTCGGTGATCGTCAGCCTGGGCATCTCGTTTACGCTCGACCCGATGCTGTCGGCCTACTGGGGCGACCCGGTCGACCATCATACGGCGCCGAAGAAGGGCATCAGCGCCGTGCTGGGCCGCTTCAACGACTGGTTCGACCACCAGGCCGACCGCTACGGCAACGTCATCGCCTGGGCCTTGCATCACCGCCGCTGGATGGCGCTGATCGCCGTGGCCAGCCTGGCCGGCGCCATCACGCTGCACTACTTCTTCGGCGGCTCGAGCTTCCTGCCGGCGGCCGATTCGGGCAACCTGGTCATCAACGTGCGCACGCCGGCCTCGGCCAGCGTCGAATATTCGCGCCTGAAAATGGAAAAGGCGGCCGAGCTGGCGCGCGCCCTTCCGGAGACCAAGGAAACCAACAGCTTCATCAGCGCCAGCGGCGGTCGCGTGTATGTCGACATCGGCAAGCGCCGCGAGCGCAAGCGCAGCGCCAAGGAAGTGGCGGTCGAACTGCGCGCCAGGGTGAGCACGCTGGTGGGCGCCGAGTTCGTCGTCCAGGACGACCTCAACAATGGCGGCCAGAAGCCGGTGCAGATCAACTTCACCGGCGCCGACTCGCGCAAGCTGATGGAAATCACCCAGGCCTACATGGAGAAGCTTCGCCAGGTGCCGGGCGCGGTCGACGTCGGCCTGTCCGAGCAGGAACCGAAAAACGAGCTGCAGATCGAGATGAACCGCGGCCTGGCCAATTCGATGGGCATTTCGGTGGGCGACGCGGCGCAGGCGCTGCGGGTGGCGTTCGCCGGCGTCGAAGTGGGCGACTGGGTCGACCCGACCGGCGAGACGCGCGACGTTGCCGTGCGCCTGCATCCGGAAGACCGGGTCAGCGCCGACAACATCGAACGGCTGCCGATCGCCGTCAGCGGCACCGACCAGATGGTTCCGCTCGACCAGATCGCCAAGGTCACCATGGGCAAGGGCCCGTCCGGCATCGACCATACCAACGGCAAGCGCACCATGACGGTGTCGGCCAATGCCCAGGGCCGCTCGAACGGCGAAGTCATTGCCGACGCCATGAAGCTGGCCAAGGGCTTCGACTTCCCGCCCGGCTACGGCCTGGCGCTGGGCGGATCGGGCAAGGAGCAGAGCGAGCTGTTTACGGCGATGGGGTTGGCGCTGCTGTCGGGCATCGGCCTGATGTACCTGATCCTGGTGATGCAGTTCGGTTCCTTCACGGCGCCGTGCGCCGTGATGCTGTCGCTGCCGCTGTCGCTGATCGGCGTGGTGCTGGCGCTGCTGCTGACCGGCGGCACGCTCAACCTGATGAGTTTTATCGGCATCATCATGCTGATGGGCCTGGTGGCCAAGAACGCCATCCTGCTGCTCGACGCGGCGCGCAAGCGCGAGGCCGAAGGGTTCGGCCGCGAGGAGGCGCTGATGGAAGCGGGCCGGATGCGCCTGCGGCCGATCCTGATGACCACCTTCGCGCTGATCGCCGGCATGATCCCGGTGGCGCTGGGACTGGGCGAGGGCGGCGAGTTCTACCGTCCGCTGGCGATCGCCATCATCGGCGGCACCATCACCTCGACCATCCTGACCTTGCTGGTGGTGCCGACTTTCTACGACAGCATCGAAATCTCGCGCGACCGCATGGTTGCCAAGTATGGCCGCCGGGCCGCGCGCATCAATCCGCTGTTCGCTTTCCTGCAGACCTTCGTCGAAGCGATCCTGACGCTGCTGCTGGTACGCATGGTGTACCGCGGTATCGCGTGGGTGTTCCGCAAGGTCACCGGCCGCGGCCCGCGGCCGGTGGTGGCGACGCCGGTGGCGCTGCGCAAGCACCCAACGCCCGCACCGGAAGCAAGCGACGTTTTCTGACCGGTCGCCACACCGCCAGTCCCGTTGGTGGGATTGACGGTGTCCAGGTGGCCACGATCGTCGCGCACCGTTTGGACATGCAAGCAGAAGGGCCCGCTCACCGCGGGCCCTTTTTTATGCCGGCAGGCGTTTCAGCGCGTTGCCCTCAGCCCTTATTTGGGCGGCGTGGTGGAAGGCGTGGTGCCGCCAGGGGTGGTGGTCGTGGTGGTGGTGCTGCTGTCGGGCGCAGGCGTGGTGGTGGTCGGCGATGCGGTCGATGGCGAGGTGGTCGTGGTCGTGGTGCTGCTGCCGGTGCCGCTGGTGCCACTCATATCGCTGGTGCCCGTGCCGCTGGTACCGCTGGTACCGCTGGTGCCGGTGCCGCCGGTGCCGCCGGTGCCGGAGGTGGCCGGGGCCGTGCTGGTGGCGTCGCTTGGCGTCGTCGTCGTCGTCGTTTCGGTTTTCTTGCAGGCACCGAGCATTGCAGCGAGCACGGCGGCGGAAAGGATGATTTTGGTTCCGTTTGAAAAAGCGTTCATTGTTTAACTCCTCGTTCACGTCTATCTTGTGCCACCGCGCCTGCCAAAACGAAGCAGGCGGACGGCGGCGCCAGGTCAGTGCCGCAATGAGCCTGATTACGACCCCGGATGGGACCATCAGGGAACCTACGCAGCGAGAGACGCGGGCCCCGTTCAGTGCACGAATTCGACTGTTAAATTTAGACTTGGAACACTCCCGCCGGTTCGGTCGTTGCACCGATTGCGGGCAGTAAGGCGACGCGGTTTGATACATCGCAAACAAGACGCGACGGCTTGCCGCCGCGCAAGGGGCCTCGCTCAGCGCGCGAACGACGCCATCAGCGCCGGAATCTCGTCGGGGATTTCGCGCGCCAGGTAGCCGAGGATGCCGAAGCGCTCGGCCAGCAGTTCGCCGGCGCGCGCATGCAGCGCCACGCCCCAGCAGGCAGCCTGCGGCAAGGTGGCGCCGCGCGCCGCCAGCCCGGCGATGATGCCGGCCAGCGTGTCGCCCGAGCCGGAAATGGCCAGTCCGACGTTGCCGCCTTCGTGCTGCCAGCGCGCCCCTTCCGGCGCCACCACCAGCGTACGCGCGCCCTTGAGCGCCACCACCGCGTTCCAGCGCCCGGCCGCGTCGGCCGCGTGGCGGTCCGGCTCGGCGCCGATGTCTTCCTTGGAGGCGCCGGTCAGGTGCGCCATCTCGCCGGCGTGCGGGGTCAGGATCACCGGCACCGAGAAGCGGAACGGCGGCCCGTCCTGATCGTCGCCCTGGTCCGGCGACAGGATCACGCCCATCGCGCAGGCGTCGAGCACCACGCTGGTGTCGCTGCCTTCGAGCCGCGGCAGCAGCGCGCGCACCAGCACCGCCGTGGCCGGCTCGTCCTGCATGCCGGGGCCGATCAGGATGGCGTTGACCTTGTCGGCCAGCGGGTCGAGCTTGCCGATGGCTTCTGCGGTGAAGCCGCCTTGCTCGGTTTCGGCCAGGCCGATCACGCGCGCCTCCGGCAGCGCCAGCGCCACCAGCTGGGCCACGCTGGCGCCGGTGGCGATGGTGAGCTTGCCGGCGCCGGCGCGCAGGGCGGCGGTGGCGGCGAGGATGACGGCGCCGGGCATCTCGCGCGAGCCGCCCAGGATCAGCACGTGGCCGCGCTGTTCCTTGTCGCCGTCGGAGGATGGCATCGGCAGCGGCCAGCCGCGCAGCGTGGCCGCATCGACGTTGACGCAATGGCGGCTTGCGGTGGGCGACTCCATGGGACCTGGCCTCCTACGCTTTCGGAGCAGCGGGCACATCTTTTGACACCGTGATGGGTGTGCCGGCCGCTTCGAGGGGCGCGACAAAGTTGACCAGTTTGAGCTGCAGCTTGCCGCGCTTGCCCTGCGTGGGATCGAAACTGTAGGAGGTGACGGAGCAGTTGGGCACGTCGCCGCTGCGGTCGTACTCGAGGATGGTGGACTCGTCGAGCCGCTCGAGCAGGTAGCGGAAGCAGTTGACGGTAACCTGGTGGCCGACGATGAGTACCCGTTCGCGCGAGTATTCGCGGGTGATGGTATCCAACACGCTGCGCAGGCGCAGGATGACGTCGCACCAGCTCTCGCCGCCGGGCGGGCGGAAGTAGAACTTGCCGACGTGCTGGCGCTGCTGGTACAGGTCCGGATAGCGGTGCGAGATGCCGTGCGTGGTGAGGCGGTCGAGGATGCCGAACTCCTTCTCGCGCAGGCGCTCGTCGACGTGCGAGGCCAGGAGGCCGGCGCCGTCGATGCCGTGCTTGATGATGCGGGCCGTTTCGGCGGCGCGCAGGTAGGGCGAGTGCAGCACCACGTTCGGCTGTTCGTCTTCCGGCATGGCCGCGAACCAGTCGGAGAGCGCCTGCGACTGGCGCACGCCGAGCTCCGACAGGGGCACGTCGACGTCGCGCTCGGCGATGTCGATCATCAGGCCCTTGGCCGCTTCCGCGGCGTCGCGCGCGACGTTACCGGCGCTTTGCCCGTGCCGTACCAGCCAGATTTCCTGAGGCCATTTCTGATCCATTGATTCCGCCGTCGATGTTGACACCTAGTCATGATAAACGGATTCTGCGGCCGTTCAGCGCACGATAGGTCGGCGGGGCAACGCTCAGGTGGCCAGCTGTTCGCTGTCGAGTTCGACTTCCTTGTCGTTGTCGAACACGGCCATGTCGGTCTGTCCCAGCAGCCGGCTGGTGAGGGTGCCGGCGGTGATCGAGCCGCTGACGTTGAGCGCGGTGCGGCCCATGTCGATCAGCGGCTCGATCGAGATCAAGAGGCCGGCCAGCGCCACCGGCAGGTTCATCGCCGACAGCACGATCAGGGCGGCGAAGGTGGCGCCGCCGCCGACCCCGGCCACGCCGACCGAGCCGACCGTGATGACCGCCACCAGCGGTGCGATGAAGGCGGCGGTGAACGGGTCGATGCCGACGGTGGGCGCGATCATCACCGCCAGCATGGCCGGATAGATGCCGGCGCAGCCGTTCTGGCCGATGGTCGAGCCGAACGAGGCGGCGAAGTTGGCGATGCCTTCCGGCGTGCCCAGGCGCGCGGTCTGCGTCTGCACGCTCATCGGGATGGCGCCGGCGCTGGTGCGCGAGGTGAAGGCGAAGGCCAACACCGGAAAGATCTTGCGCACGTAGCGCGCCGGGTTGAGACCGGTGGCAGCGATGATGGCCAGGTGCACGCAGAACATCAGCGCCAGCGCGCTGTAGGAAGCGCCGACGAAGCTGATCAGCTTGAGGATGTCGGCGATGCTGGAGGTCGACACCTCGATCGCCATCAGCGCGAACACGCCGAACGGCGTCAGGCGCAGCACCAGCGTCACCATCCGCATCACTATCACGTGCGCGACCTTGACGAAGTGGTTGAACGAGGCGAACACGTCCGGCTGGCGGCCGGCGATGCCGACGGCCGAGATGCCGATGAAGATCGAAAACAGCACCACCGCGATGGTCGAGGTCTTGCGGGCGCCGGTCATGTCGAGGAAGGGGTTGGCGGGGATGAAGCTGAGGACCATGCCCGGCAGCGAGAGTGCCTGCGCATCCGGCATCTTGCCCTGCAGGTAAGCGCCGCGCGCCACTTCCGCCGCGCTCGAGGTGAGGCCGACGGCGGTCAGGCCGAACAGCTTGGCCATCAGGATGCCGACCAGCGCGGCGACCATGGTGGTGAGCATCAGGGTGCCGATGGTGAGCACGCTGATCTTGCCGAGCGAGGAAGCGTCCTTGAGCTTGACGATGGCCGACACGATCGACACCATAATCAGCGGCATGATGATCATTTGCAGCAGCTTGACATAGCCGCTGCCGATGATGTCGAGGTAGGCGGCGGTGTCGACAATTGCCGGCGAGCCGGCGCCATACAGTGCCTGGAACGCGGCGCCCAGCAGCACGCCGAGCCCCATGCCGGCAAATACCCGCTTCGTAAACGACACGTGCGTGGCCTGCATGCGGTACAGCGCAAAGCAGATGGCCAGCGCGACGATGATGTTCAGGATCAGTGGGACATTCATGTATTTCCTCTTATTAAGCAGGCAGGTGCGGATATTACGCTCAGCAACAATCGGTGCATTCTATAGACATTCATGCACGATTGCAGCCTCCGCCTTGCGCAGGTGCCGAAACTGTCGCGTTCTCGCGAAGCGTGGCCGCGTCAAGATTGTGATCGTGCTCGTAAGGAGATAAGGTTTGTGGACGGACGCGCCACGTCCTTGTGTTCCCAGCAAGTATCCTTGCGCTGGCCGTTGCTCACTTTTGTTACTACAATCAATCGTGCAGATCACTTTCGATCCAGTTAAGCGGAAAAAGAATCTGATCGACAAAGTGCTCGATTTCGTTGATGCCGTCGAAGTATTTGAAGGAGTAACGGTAACTACGACCGATTCGCGCAGACAATACGGCGAAGTCCGTTTCATCACAGTTGGTCGTCTCGAAGGCAGAGTTGTCGTGATCGTGTGGACGCCACGCGGCGGCACGCGCAGGGTTATTAGTATGAGGAAGGCAAATGAACGCGAAATCAGGGAATTCACCCACGCCGGGAACTGACCCGGATGACGCTCCGGAGTTGACCGCTGAATTTTTCGATCATGGGGTATGGCGCATTGGCGATCGGGTGGTATCGCGTGCTCACGCGCATGCGGAGGACGCACTGCGCCAGCGCCTCCGGGAAAGCGGCGACACCAAAGTAAGCGTGACGATACGACTCGACGCGGAAATTTTGGCGGTTTTCAGGTCGCACGATCCAGGGTGGGAGGACCGTATCAACGATGCGCTCAGAGACTGGCTGAAAAGTCGTTAGCTGACGGCAGTTTTCGTCACGCCATTACTGGCGCCCGCCCGGCGTCCGTATCTTCTCGCTATTCTGATGCGCAAAAATATCCCACAGCGCAATGAACAGCGCCGCCACCACGGGGCCGATGACGAAGCCGTTCAGCCCGAAGATGGCCATGCCGCCGATGGTCGAGATCAGTACCAGGAAGTCAGGCATCTTGATGTCCTTGCCGACAAGGATAGGGCGCAGCACGTTGTCGATCATGCCGATCACCAGCACGCCGAACAAGGTCAGGCCGATGCTTTTCCAGATCGCGCCGGTGGCCAGGAAATACAACGCCACCGGCGCCCACACGATCGCCGCGCCGACCGCCGGCAGCAGCGACAGGAACGCCATCACCACCGCCCACAGCAGCGGCGCCTGCACGCCCAGGAACCAGAACGCCAGGCCGCCCAGCGCCCCTTGCGCCGCCGCCACGAGAAAATTGCCTTTCACCGTCGCCCGGATCACGGTCGTGAACTTGTTGAACAAGTGCTGCTTGTGCTGCGGACTGAGCGGGATGGCGCGCTGGATCCGCTCGGCCAGGACCGAGCCGTCCTTGAGCAGGAAAAACAGCAGGTACAGCATGACGAAAAAGCTGACCAGCACGTCGAACGCGTTCATGCCGATGCTGAGCACGTTCGTGGCGATGAATTTGCTGCCGTTGACTGCCGCCTGCGACAGTCTGGTCTGCAGCGTGGCGATGCTGTCGAGGTCGAACTGCCCCATGAGGTCATGCATCCAGCCCGGCAACGCGGCAAAAATTTGCTGCAGGAGCGCGCCGATGTTGATGTCGCCCGATTCGACCCTCTGATACAGCGCCGTGCCTTCATGCGCCAGCGACAGCGCGATCAGGATCATCGGCAAAATCACCAGCACCAGGCACAGCGACAGCGTGGCGAGCGCCGCCGGCACCGCGCGCTGGCCCATTTTCTTCAGCATCCAGCGGTGGAAGGGCGCAAACAGGATCGCCAGCACGGCGCCCCAGAAGATGGCGCCGAAATACGGCATCATGATCCACCCGAACCCAATCGTGACGAGCGCCAGCAGCAGGAGGAAGGTTTTCGTCTGGAGGTCGGCTTGGTTCATGTAGGGGCGGCAAAATTGGGAAAGCGACAGGATACCTCAATCTATCTATGCCACCGGACAATGTCGCCAACCTGGTCAAAAACGGGGATCCTGGGACATCTCGTGCTCGCTCATCGCACCCGCGATGGTGCCGGACTGTGCAAGCTCGTGTTGCGCCAGCGCGCGCAGCTCGTCCGATTCGATGCCGGCCAGCGCCGCATCGTGCAACGCTTCGGCGTCTGCTCCACGCCCCAGCCCGTTCAACACCGCCGCGCGCAGGCTCACCTCTTTCGTGAAGCCCATCAGCTCGCCTGCCAGCCGCGGCGCCGTGCGTGGCGGCGGATACAACGGAAAGTCGCGTGCCAGCTGGTTCAGGCGATCGAGCCAGTCCAGCGGGTCGGGCAGGTAGCGCTCGGCCAGCCGGAAATCGCCCGCTTTCACGATGGCCGGCAGCGCCAGGTGCGCCACCCGGCGCGCGTGCTCCGGCGCCGTGCGCTCCAGCTGGACGAACAGGTCATACGTTGCGCCCGTATCGCCCAGGATCTGGTCGATGCCGGCGATGAAGGCGAAGCGGGACCTTGGCCCCGCGGGGCTGCCCTTGTGAAAATAATCGTCACCGCCCAGCAGGCGCCGCGCATGCTCGTCGCGCGCGCTGGCCAGCGCGTCCCGCGCGGGCGGGTAAGCTTCCGCCAGCCGCGACCACTCGAATGTGACGATGAATACGCTGGCGCCCACCGATGGCCCGTCGCCGCCGGCCCTGTCGAGCAAGCCTTTCATGAGGCGCAGGGCGGCGTCCATGCGGCCTGCCTCGCGGGCGGCGATGGCGTCTCTCAGGTCCGGGTCGATGTCGGCCATGTCTGATTTCCTCGAACAGATACGATTGGGGTGGCGACCATTGTATAAGAAGCGCATTTGCAGCCGGTACAATGGCGGCGTCGACGAGGATATATGCGAAAAGAGAAAAATTCCGAGCCAGGGGAAGCAGCGCTGACGCGTGCTGGCGCCGCGCCGCGGTTGCCGCCGGTGCGCTCGTGCGCGCCCGTCTCGCCCGAGGACGCCATCGCCAGAAAGCAGGCGCGCGAACAAAAGGATGCCGATGTGCGCGGCGTCGCATCGATTGACGCCATGCGCGCGGCGATCAGGCGCGCCGCCCGCGAACTGCCGGCCATCTCCAGCGTGCCGCGCGTGCACCTGCCTGGCGCCGCTGCCTTCCGCGCGCGCGCCGCCGAAGGCCTGCCCTTCCTCGTCACCGGGGTCGTCGGCCGCTGGCCGCTGTCGTCGCTGACGCCGCAAACGCTGCGCGAGCGCTTCAGCCACCTGCCGGTTCGCGCCCGCGTGGGCGACTACATCAACACCGCCTTCGCGCCCGATCGCGCGATGCAGGACATGTCGATGCTCGAGTACCTCGATCTCGTTGCCGCCGGCGCGGAGGGCCTGCCGCCTTACCTGGGCAACCTCGAGCTGCGCGAATTGAACAGCTTGTGCCACTGGCCGGCTTATTTCGAAAAAATGGGCCCGCCGCGCTTCTGGCTCGGCCCCGCCGGTACGGTCACGCCGCTCCATTGCGACTACGACGACAATATCTTCGCGCAGCTCTGGGGCAGCAAGCGCATCATCCTGTCGCCGCCCCATCACGACCGGTTCCTGTATCCGAAAGAGGCCAACGCCATCCTGTTCGGCTCTCCGTTCGACCCCGAAGCACCGGACTTCGACCGTTTCCCGCTCGCCCGCCAGGCCTCGATGGTCGAATGCGTCGTCAATCCGGGCGACCTGCTGTACGTGCCGGCCGGCTGGTATCACCAGGTCCGCTCGCTGACGTTCTCGCTGTCCTCCAACCGCTGGGCGCGGGCCGTGCCGCTTGCGCTCAATGGCGACCTGTCGCCCCGGCGCTAGCCGGATCAGGCCTTTTCCAGCGCGCCCGGGCGCGGCGCCGTCTTGACCTGGAAACCGGGGTGCGTCATGAACAGATCGGCCACCCATTCGACGAACACGCGCACCTTTGCCGACAGGTGGCGGTTCTGCGGATAGACCACGTTGACCGGCAGCGGCGCCGAGTGCCAGTCCTCCAGCACCAGTTCCAGCGCGCCCGACTGCAGGTAGGCGTCGAGGGTATAACTGGGCACCTGCATCATCCCGAGGCCCGCCAGGCCGGCGCTGATGTACGCGGCCGAATCGTTCACCGCCAGGCAAGATGGCGCCGCGACCCGGATCTCCTCGTCGCCGCGCGAAAAATCCCAGTCGAAGATCTTGCCGGTCTTGGAGGAGAAGTAGTTCACGCAGCGGTGCCTGGCCAGGTCGTCGGGATGCGCCGGCCGCCCGTATTTGGCGAGGTAGCCGGGCGAGGCGCAGGTGACGAAGTGCAGCACGCCGACGCGGCGCGCGATCAGGGTCGAATCGGGCAGGGCGCCACCGCGGATGGCGCAGTCGACGCCTTCCTCGATCAGGTCGACCGGCCGGTCGCCGCATCCGAGTTCCAGCGCGATGTCCGGATAGCGCTCGAAAAATGCCGGCAGCGCCGGGATGATGATGTCGTTGGCGACCCCGGTGGCGGCGTCGACCCGCAGGCGCCCGCTCGGGCTGGCCCGGTTGCGCGACAACGACTCCTCGGCCTCGCGCACGTCCGACAAGATGCGCAGGCAGCGCTCGTAATAGGCGGCGCCGTCGGAGGTCACCGTCACCTGCCGCGTGGTGCGGTGCAGCAGCTTGACCGACAGCGACCGTTCGAGCGACTGCACCAGCGTCGACACCGTCGCCTTCGGCAGCTGCAGGTTTTCCGCCGCGCGCGTGAAGCCACCCGCGTCCACCACCTGCACGAACACTTCCATGGCCAGCAATTTATTCATATTTCCTCGTATTGTTCAGAAATATGAACAATCAATTCGTTAATGCCATCTTTATCGGATTGTAGAACAGGTTTAAAGTACACGTACTGCATCAAAGGATGCAAGCAAAATGCGACACGGAAGGAGCAGGTCATGCGAATCAAGGATACGGTTGTCACAGTAGTTGGCCTGGTGCTCGGCCTCGGCGTCCTCACCGGCATGGCCTATTCCGAGCAATACCAGCAGGCGGCGCGGGTCGAAAGCGGAGCTTTTGATGCACTCGCACATGACCTGTTCGACGGCGCCGAGGTGGCCAGCGCCGTGGCCGAAAGCAGCGCGCAATGAGCGCGCCCGCCGACCTGGCGCAGCCGGCCATTCGCGCGCTGGAGGTCGAGGGCGCGGAAGGCCTGCTTTGCGCCCGCC
This sequence comes from Burkholderiales bacterium, assembly GCA_038248405.1. GTDB lineage: Bacteria > Pseudomonadota > Gammaproteobacteria > Burkholderiales > Burkholderiaceae_D > JAFCUW01. The sequence continues at coordinate 6,749 of JBBRXM010000021.1, read as the reverse complement.
TGTACGGCGGCGGCGCGGCGCGCGGCAAAAAGGACACGCTGGTGGTGTTCTTCCACGGCGGCGGCTTCGTCGGCGGCGACCTGGAAGACGCCGACCAATTCCTGCGCCATATGAGCTGCGGCGGCGGCGCCAGCCAGCTGGTGCTGGCCTCCTGCTACACGCTTGCCACCGAGCGCCCGTTCCCGGCCGCCGTCGAAGACGCCCACGCAGTGCTCAAGTGGGCCAAAAAGAACAAGGCCCAACTGGGCTGGAACGGCAAGCAGCTGGTCGTGGCCGGCATCGAGGCCGGCGCCAACCTCGCCGCCGTCTGCGCGCTGATGTCGCGCGACCGCGGCGGCCCTGGCCTCGCTGCCCAGATCCTGATCATGCCGATGCTCGATCCTGGCCTGACCACCTGCTCGATGCGCGAGGTGAAGCTCGACGACGCCATGGCCGGCGTGGCCGATGCCTGCGCCGCCAGCTACCGCGGCTATCTGCCCAATGGAGCCGACCGCACCCACCCGTACGCGTCGCCGCTGCAATCGAGCCGTCTGAAGAACCTGCCGCCGGCACTGATCCTGTCGGCCGAAGACGACCCATTACGCGACGAGGCTGAACAATACGCGGCAAAGCTGTCCGCCGCCGGCGTCGCCACCACCCTCAAGCGGCTCGCCGCCGATTCGCTCGAAGACGCCAGCGCCCGCAACGAATGCGCCTGCGCCGAATCGGCACTCAGCGAAATCGCACGTTTCATGGCCGCGCTCGAAGCGCCCCCAGTTGACCTGACCCCGTAGTGCCACTCCAACGCTGAACCAGGCGCCCGGCCGGGCGCCGTGGGCCCGCTATTGCCCGTTGCTTTTGCATGTCGTCGAACAAGCAGGCGCCGTTACGCCTGCAGATTTTTATAAAAGGGATAAAACCATGAAAACCACTCACCACTTCAAGCTGGCCGTGCGCCCGCTGGCCGCCGCCATGGCGCTCGTCGGACTGGCCGCGATCGGCCTGGCCGGCTGCGGCCCCGCCAACAGCAAGGCGCCCGACGCCGCTGCCGCCGGCGGACCGCCGGTGACGGCCGCCACGGTGCTCGAACGGCAGGTCGACGAGACGCAGGAATTCTCCGGCCGCCTCGAAGCGATCGAGCGGGTCGACATCCGTGCCCGGGTCGGTGGTTTCATCACCTCGGTCAACTTCAAGCCGGGCAGCCTGGTGCACAAGGGCGACGTCCTGTTCGTCATCGACGCGCGCCCGTTCCAGGCCGAAGCCAATCGCGCCGAAGCGGCCGCCGTATCGGCGCGCGCCAGGGCCGACCTGGCGCGGCTCGAGCTGGCCCGCTCCGAGCGCCTCGTGGCCGACAAGGCGATCGCCCAGCGCGAGGTCGACGAAAAGGCATCGAGCCTGAAGGAGCTCGACGCCAACGTGCGCGCCGCCCAGGCCTCGCTCGAAGCGGCGCGCCTGAACCTGGCGTACACCCGCGTCACCGCGCCCATCGCCGGGCGCGTGTCGAAAGCCGAAATCACCACCGGTAACCTCGTCGACGGTGCAGCAATCCTCACTTCCGTGGTGTCTGACAAAGGGATCTACGCCAGCTTCGACGGCGACGAGGACACCTACCTGCGGGTGGCGCGCGTGGCGCAAAAGGGCATACCTGTGATGGTCAGGGTCGGCCTGGCCAACGAAACCGGCTTCCCGCACGAAGGCAAGCTCGAATTCGTCGACAACCGGCTCGACGCCGCCACCGGCAGCGTGCGCATGCGCGCCTCCTTCGGCAACGAGGACCATGTGCTGGTGCCGGGCCTGTTCGCGCGCGTGCAGCTCTCGGGCGATCCGCAGGCGAAAACCAGGGCTGCCGTCATCAGCGAGCGCGCCGTCGGCACCGACCAGAACCGCAAGTTCGTCTACGTCGTCAAGGCCGACAACACCGCCGAATACCGGGCGGTGGTGCTGGGGCCCGCGGTGGACGGCATGCGGGTGGTGCGCGAGGGACTCAAGCCCGGCGAGAAGATCGTCGTCAACGGCCTGCAGCGCGTGCATCCCGGCGCGCCGATCACCGCGCAGCTGGTGGCGATGGACGCCGACGCCAGGCCGGCAGCAGCCGTCAAGCTGGCCGCTGCCGCGGACACGAAGGGGAAATAAGATGAACTTCTCGCGCTTCTTCATCGACCGGCCGATTTTCGCGGCCGTCCTGTCGATCATCATTTTCGTCGCCGGCCTGCTGTCTATCTTCCAGCTGCCCGTTTCCGAGTACCCGGACGTGGTGCCGCCGTCGGTGGTGGTGCGCGCCCAGTACCCGGGCGCCAACCCCAAGGTCATCGCCGAAACGGTGGCCGCGCCGCTCGAGGAGCAGATCAACGGCACCGAAGGCATGCTGTACATGTCGTCGCAATCGACCTCCGACGGCGCGCTGGCGCTGACCGTCACCTTCAAGGTCGGTACCGACATCGAGCAGGCCGAGACGCAGGTGCAGAACCGCATCCAGCGCGCCTTGCCGCGCCTGCCCGAGGAAGTGCGCCAGATCGGCGTCACCGCGGTCAAGACTTCGCCCAACCTGACCATGGTGGTGCACCTGGTCTCGCCGACCGGCCGCTACGACGACGTCTACCTGCGCAACTACGCGGTGCTCAACGTGAAGGACCAGCTGGCGCGCATCGCCGGCATGGGCGACGTCCAGCTGTTCGGCGCCGGCGACTATGCCATGCGCGTCTGGCTCGACCCGCAAAAGGTGGCAGCGCGCGGCATGACCGCGGCCGACGTGGTGGCTGCGATCCGCGAACAGAACGTGCAGGTCGCGGCGGGCGTGATCGGCTCCTCGCCCTCGAAGAGCTCCGAATTCCAGCTCACCGTCAACACCCAGGGGCGCCTGTCGACCATCGAGGAATTCGGCGCCATCATCGTGCGCACCGGCGCCGACGGCGCGCTGACGCAACTGAAGGACGTGGCCCGCCTCGAACTCGGTTCCAACTCTTACGCACTGCGCTCGCTGCTGAACAACAAGTCGGCGGCGGCGATTGCCATTTTCGAAGCGCCCGGCTCCAACGCGCTGCAACTGTCGGCCGACGTGCGCGCCAAGATGGCCGAACTGAAGGCCGACTTCCCGGAAGGGGTCGACTTCAGCGTCGTCTACGACCCGACGCAGTTCGTGCGCGAATCGATCAGGGCGGTCATCCACACCCTGCTCGAAGCGGTGGCGCTGGTGGTGCTGGTGGTGATCATCTTTTTGCAGACCTGGCGCGCCTCGATCATCCCGCTCGTCGCCGTGCCGGTATCGATCATCGGCACCTTCGCGGTGATGCTCGGCTTCGGCTTTTCGATCAACACGCTGTCGCTGTTCGGCCTCGTGCTGGCGATCGGCATCGTCGTCGACGACGCCATCGTGGTGGTCGAGAACGTCGAGCGCAATATCGAAGCGGGCCTGTCCCCGCGCGACGCCACGGTGCAGGCGATGAAGGAAGTGAGCGGGCCGATCATCGCCATCGCGCTGGTGCTGTGCGCCGTGTTCGTGCCGATCGCGTTCGTCTCCGGCCTGTCCGGCCAGTTCTACCGCCAGTTCGCGCTGACGATCGCCATCTCCACCGTGATCTCGGCGTTCAGCTCCTTGACGCTGTCGCCGGCGCTGGCCGCTGCCCTGCTCAAGCCCCATCACGCGCCGAAGGATGGGCTGACGCGGCTGATGGACAAGCTGTTCGGGCGGTTTTTCGGCTGGTTCAACCGCTTCTTCGGGCGCACCTCGATTCGCTACGAGAGTGGCGTCAATGGCGTCCTCAAGCGCAAGTCGCTCGCGGTGGGCATCTATGCCATGCTCGCCATTGCGGCGGTGTTCATGTTCAAGGTCGTGCCGAACGGCTTCGTGCCGGCGCAGGACAAGCAGTACCTGGTCGGCTTCGCCCAGTTGCCGGACGCGGCCTCGCTCGACCGCACCGAAACCGTGATCCGCCGCATGTCCGACATCGCCGCCAAGGTGCCGGGCGTGGAATCGTCGGTGGCCTTTCCCGGCCTGTCGATCAACGGCTTTACCAATGCGCCGAACGCCGGCGTGGTGTTCATCACGCTCAAGCCTTTTGACCAGCGCAAAGGCAAGACTGAAGGTGGCGGCGCGATCGCCCAGGAGATCAACAAGCAGCTCGGCGCGGTGCAGGACGCCTTCATCATGGTGTTCCCGCCGCCGCCGGTCAATGGCCTGGGCACCATCGGCGGCTTCAAGATGATGGTGGAGGACCGCGCCAACGTCGGCTACGATGAGCTGTACAAGTCGGTGCAGGCGCTGCAGGGCAAGGCATGGGCGGACAAGAACCTGGCCGGCGTCTTTTCGGGCTTCCAGATCAACGTGCCGCAGCTGTTCGCCGATGTCGACCGCGTCAAGGCCAGGCAGCTCGGCGTGCCGGTGGCGACGATCTACCAGACCTTGCAGATCAACCTCGGTTCGCTCTACGTCAACGACTTCAACCAGTTTGGCCGCACCTACCAGGTGCGCGTCCAGGCCGACGCGCCATTCCGCTCCAAGCCGGACGACATCGCGCAGCTGAAGGTCCGCAACGACAAGGGCGAGATGATTCCGCTGTCGTCGCTGATGCGCGTGAAGGACAGCTACGGCCCCGACCGCGTGCAGCGCTACAACGCCTACGTCTCGGCCGACATCAACGGCGGCGCTGCGCCCGGCGTCTCGTCCGGCCAGGCCCAGGCCGCGCTGGAGAAAATCGCGAAGGAAGTGCTGCCGAAAGGCGTCAGCTTCGAGTGGACCGAACTGACCTACCAGGACATCTTGTCCGGCAATACGATGGTCTACGTATTCCCGCTGTGCGTGCTGCTGGTGTTCCTGGTGCTGGCGGCGCAGTACGAAAGCTGGACGCTGCCGCTGGCGGTGATCCTGATCGTGCCGATGTCGATCCTGTGCGCGCTGGTCGGCGTCAAGCTGACCGGCGGCGACAACAACATCTTCACCCAGATCGCGCTGTTCGTGCTGGTGGGGCTGGCGTCGAAGAACGCGATTTTGATCGTCGAATTCGCCCGCGAACTCGAAGACCATGGCCGCAGCGTCGTCCAGGCCGCGCTGGAAGCATGCCGCCTGCGCCTGCGCCCGATCCTGATGACGTCGATCGCTTTCATCATGGGCGTGGTGCCGCTGGTGTTCTCCAGCGGGGCCGGCGCCGAGATGCGCCATGCGATGGGCGTGGCGGTCTTCGGCGGCATGCTCGGCGTGACCTTCTTCGGCCTGTTCCTCACGCCCGTGTTCTACGTCCTGCTGCGCACTTTCGCGCGCAGGCTCGATAGCAAAAAAAGCGTGGCGATCGCCGCGCAACCGGAAGGAGTCATCTGATGACCAAGCTTGTTCGCATCGCCCCCTTGCTGGCGGCACTGCTGCTGGCGGCATGCTCGTCGACGCCCGTGTTAAATGCCCCGGCGCTGCCGGTCCCCGCTGCGTTCAAGGAAGCGTCGCAGCCGATGACGGCGGCCGACGGCACCACCTGGCAAAGCGCCCAGCCGGCCGAAGCACAGCCGCGCGGCCAGTGGTGGCTGGCGTTCCACGATCCCGCGTTGACGGCGATGATCGATGAGGCCACCGCTGCCAACGCCAGCCTGGCCGGCGCCGCCGCGCGGGTGCGGCAGGCGAGGGCGATTGCCGGCATCGCACAATCGGATCGCAGTGTGCAGCTGGGCGCCGGCCTCGGCGCCCAGCGCAGCCGCGCCCCGACGCAGCCGCAGGCAAGCGTGTACCAGGCCGGCCTGTCGGCCAGCTACGAGGTGGACCTGTTCGGCCGCATCGCCGCCGGCCTCAATGCCGCGCAGGCCGACGCCTCGGCGTCGGAAGCGACTTACCGCTCGGTGCTGCTGGCGCTGCAGGCGGACGTCGCCCAGACCTATTTCCGCATCCGCGCCAGCGATGCCGAACTGGCGACCCTGGACAGGAACGTCGATCTGCGCCTGCAGAGCGTGAAGGTGAACCAGAGCCGCTTCGACAATGGCGACATCGGCGAATTCGACCTGGTGCGCGCCAAGACGGAACTGGCAGCGGCGCGCGCCGAAGCGATCGGCCTGCAGCGCCAGCGTGTGCAGCTCGAGCATGCGCTGGCGATCGTGCTGGGCAAGCCGCCGGCCGGTTTCGCGGCGCCGGCCGACCCGCTGCTGGGAGTGGCGCTGCTGCCGGCTATCCCCGCCGGGCTGCCGTCAAAGCTGCTGGAGCGCCGGCCCGACGTGGCCGCCGCGCAGCGCGCGATGGTGGCGTCGAACGCGCGCATCGGCGCCGCGCGCGCGGCGATGTTCCCTGCGCTGGGGCTCTCGGCCGCCGGCGGCGGTGCCTCGGACGCGCTGTCGAACGTGCTGAAATGGAGCAGCCGCTCGTGGATGCTTGGCGCCCTGATGTCGATGCCGCTCATCGACGGTGGCCGCAACAAGGCCAACATCGCGCGCAGCGAAGCGGTGCTCGATGAATCGGTGGCGGCGTACCGGCAGAACGTGCTGGTGGCATTCGCCGAGGTCGAGGACAACCTGGCCGGCCTGCGTATCCTCGCAGGCCAGGCGGAGCAGGTCGACGCCGGCGTGGTGCTGGCGCGCCGCTCGGCGGACCTGGCGCAGAAGCTGTACCAGGCCGGCCGTTCCAGCTACCTCGACCTGCTCGACGCGCAGCGCAACCTGGCGCTGATCGAGCGCAGTTCGGCGCAGCTGCGCGGCAGCCAGGCCGTGACGACGGTGGCGCTGATTCGTTCGCTCGGCGGCGGCTGGGACAATTAGGTTTCGGCTGGGCCCCGGCGAGCAATGCCGCCGGGGCAGGCCATCGT
>JBBRXM010000020.1:0-65582 GCA_038248405.1 Burkholderiales bacterium | reverse complement strand
GGGTAACGCCGCCGCCGGCAACAGCCCGGTGTGGCACGGCGCCTCGGCCAACAGCGCCGGACATCGCAACAATTCCGCCCAGTGGGGCGTGCGCAGCAAGGAATTCGGCGGCCGCGGCTACAACCAGCTGGTGTTCGACGATAGCGACGGCCAGGGCCGCATCCAGCTCAAGAGTACGCATGCCGCAAGTGAACTCAATCTTGGCCACCTGATCCATAGCGCCGACAACTATCGAGGCAGCTTCCGCGGCAGCGGCGCCGAACTGCGCACGGACGCGTATGGCGCCGTGCGTGCGGGCGGCGGCCTGCTGATATCGAGCTACAAGATCGACCATTCGGCCGCATCGCGCGAAGCGGTCGGCGAAAACGCAGCAGGGAGTGCCATGCTCAAGCAGGCGATGAAGCTTGCCGAAAGCTTCAGCTCAGCCGCGAAAACCCACGAGACCGTCGCCTACGCGAGTGAACTCGGGGCGACGAAGGCATCCACTAGTGCAATCGACGACAAGGCAGCGCCATTGAAGGCAATGTGGACTGCGTCAGCCGGAATGCTCAGCAAGAACAATATCGACGAGGCTCGCGCAGACGCAGACGCGAGAAGCGTCCATGCCGGCGTGGGCAAAGTGCCTCATGCCAGCGCACCCATGATCGGCATTGCGGCGAAGGCTGGTCTGGGCGTGGTGGCAGGCCAGGACGTCCAGCTCTCGACAGGGGAAATCGTCACGGTAGCAAGCGGGGCGGACAGCCAGTTCACCAGCGGCGGTCAGATGCGAGTGCACAGCGGCCAGGCCATCGGCGTGCTGGCTGGTGCGGTAAAAGCCCACGAAGAAAACCACGGGATACAGCTCATTGCCGGAAAAGGTCCCATCGATTACCAGGCACAGGCAGATGAACTCAAAGTGCAAGCCCGCGACGAGATCAACGTGATCAGCACCAACGCCCACCTCGATTGGGCAGCGGCCAAGACAATTATCCTTTCGACAGCGGGTGGGGCAAGTATTACGATCGCGGGCGGGAACATCATTGTGCAGTGCCCTGGAAAAGTAATGGTTCATGCCGGGATCAAGAAATTTTCGGCCGCGACAAGTATTGGTTCTGATATGCCGGCGCTACCGAGGGGAACAATGAAGTTCGACGAGAAGTTCCAGCTTGTTGATCCTGCTGGGGACCCGATCGCCAACATGCGTTATGCAATTTTAAAAGATGACGGTGGTCGTATCGAGGGAGTGTCGGATGCGCAAGGAATGATCCCGCTTCAGCAAGGGTTTAATCCTGAAAACCTCAAGATTCAAATTCTCGGCGCGTTAAAACCACAACAGTAATTAGGAGGGTGTGCATGTCGTCTGTGCCGAAGGATAGTGAGAGAACCCAACAGGCCTCCCCGGATAAATCGGGGACCCCGACGTTTAATTGGCAACTCACCCATACAAGCGTCTTTGACACGGTCAAGTTAATCATGCCACCGTCTCAGGTGCTCCCTATCGTTTTTGTTCCAGGGATCATGGGGACAAATCTTTGCACCAATAGCGGCAAACCGATCTGGCTGCTTAACAGCACCGGAGGCCAGCCAATAGGTCTCGCGTGGGAGTGGGCACGGAAGGGCCCCGCAGGCCGACAAACAATACTGCACCCGAAACGAACAAGAGTGTATTCCGGGGGGGACGTGCCAGGCAGGCCCGCAGGAACGATACAAAACGTTAAGGATTTTGTTTTACGTGGCTGGGGCGAGGTCGGGCAAACGAGCTACCACGAGTTTCTGCATTGGCTTGAACAAAAATTAAACGGCGAAGGATTCGATCCTGCGAATTGGTCGGATTTTTTCTATGCCTCGGTGAGTTCCCCATCCGCCTCTGCAACGGGAGGACCCCCGAAGCTCTTCCCAGGGATAGTCATGGAAATGGCAGGATTGCCCTCAGCCGCAGAACGGGGGCACAAGCCAGACCCGATAACATCGGATGACCTATTGCAAAGGGCCAAATTTCGTTTTCCCGTTTATGCCTGTGGCTACAATTGGCTGGAGTCAAACGCGCTCGCCGCCGATCGTCTAAAAGACAGAGTTCAAGACATCATCGCCGAAAACAATGTTGGACGTTTTCGATGCTGCCAAGTGATCTTGGTAACGCACTCGATGGGTGGCTTGGTCGCGCGTGCATGCGCTCAGCTCGCAGGGATGGAAGCAAAAATCGCAGGTATTGTGCACGGGGTAATGCCTGCGGTCGGCGCTGCCGTCGCCTATCGCCGTTGTAAAGTGGGGATGGGCGACGAGGATTTCGCCGCCGGGTTGGTTATCGGATCGAACGGCGTCGAGGTAACGGCTGTTTTCGCCCAAGCCCCCGGGGCGTTGCAGCTTCTACCCTCTGGGAACTATATCCACGGTTGGCTTAAGGTTCATGACGAGCACGGAAAACTCATCGCGGGCCTCCCCAAAAGTGATCCCTACACTGAAATCTATCTAAGAAAGGATCGCTGGTGGGGACTAGTGCGTGAGGAATGGCTCAATCCGATAGGTGGCCGGCCGATACCGTGGAACGAATTTGCTGACAATATAGCACTCGCCAAAAACTTCCACGGTGAAATTGCCGGGAAATATCATCCCAATACATTTGTCTTCTACGGTGCAGGAGAAGGCAGCCAAGCGAGTTTCGAGACAATCCGGTGGTCGATGAAGATTGGATCCCAGCCAGCCTCTGGTAGCGTACTGACAAATTTGGAAATGCTTGACTTTTCGCATCAGCAGGTGCGAGAGGACGGGAAAAATACAATTTATCTGGGTGGAGAGAAGAAGTTTGGGCAACAAAGTGATCAGGCCGGCTTTGGCGATTCTTCGTTACCTGATGTCGAGACGAGCTTTCGCCAAGTTCGATGCGACAAACAGGACGGGCGCGGCGATGGAACGGTACCGGCAAGCTCCGGAATGTTTCCGAGGGCAAGCGGTGGCCCCAGTATCCGTCAACAGTTTCGGTTGGAGGGCTTTTCACACGAGCCTGCTTTTAAGAATGCAACCGCTCAGCGAGTGACACATTACGCGATTACAAAGATCGCTGCCCGGGCAAGAGTGTCATGAAGTATCTACCCGCCGTGTTCGGAATCTTGGTTGCAGGTTGCTTAGCTTGTAACGACAAGGAGAAAAAAATCGTGCCTTTAATCGAAAAGATGGAAACGGTTTGTTTAGGGCATCATCTATTTGATCTTCCCCCCGGCTTCGTCCCTGTCGTGCCAATTGCAGCGGTATTCAATCCTGAAAGTGCGAACTCCGAGCAATCGCCCATCGATGTCAGTGTGGTGGCGGAAAAAGTCACCCCGGCGGCGTTTTCCGCCGCCGTGTTAAGGCGCCACAATGAGATTCTGCGTCTTTCGCACCGCTCAACGGACATACTGAAAGACGCGAAAACAGCACAGGATTCGACCTTGTTCCAGATCCAACGGATCGGTGAGTCATACACGAGCGAGTTGCATGCTTTGAAAGCGAACTTGCACATCGCGGCAGAATTGAAGTCGTACGAGGGACGGTTCCGCGAAGCCGAAGCGAGCCTTCTTGCATTTGAAAAAAATGTTTTGGCCACGGATCAAGGCACACGCTTCGGTGTGGCCGGTTTTTGTGTCGGTCCGGTTGTCGTAAATGGGCGTAATAAGGAAGAGTCTGTAAGTGTGACTTTTAGAAGCGAGGAGCGGCCGGATATTGTGATCACAATTGAGGTCGATAGCTATAGTCGCAACGATCCCGTGACGCTGCTTGACCGCATGAGCGGCCCAAACTCGCTCCTTTCAATTTTCGACGCGCGCAGCGACGTACTTCGAAAAGGTGAGTTGAAGGTGGCTGGAATGCGCGCTCAGGAGTGGCTGGGATCGGTAAAGCTTGGTGAAAACCGCACGAGGAAGCAATTCGGATTTGCGCTGGAAACGATGCGCGCGTCGCCAAGCCAGGCGGCGCCTCGCATTCACATCGAAATGGACAGCGGACAAAATGATGCGCATGGCAACAGACATGAGAATTCGATGAGCGATGAGCAAGCTACCGCCCTTTGGGACGCCCTGGTCAAGAGTATTCGGCCTCGACGGGAAGCGGGCTGATTCCACGCTCGCTCAGCGCTTCGCCACGTGCCCCCGCAGCTTGCCCACTATCCCCGCCGGAAAGAAGTAAATCGACAGCACAAACAGCACCCCCAGCCACAGCATCCAGCGGTCCGGGTGCAGCGCCTGCGCCAGCAGCGGGATGCCTTCCAGCGACGCGGCGCCGTCGGCCATCAGCGTCTTCATGTAATTCTGCGCGATGATGAACAGGGTGGCGCCGATCACCGCGCCGTACATCGTGCCCATGCCGCCGATGACGACGATGAGCAGGATGTCGACCATCACCTCGAAACCGAGCATGGTCTTCGGTCCCACGTAGCGCAGCCACAGCGCCATCAGCGCGCCGGCCAGCGCGGCCACCAGCGCCGCCAGCACGTTGGCCCAGATCCGGTACAGCACCGTGCGATAGCCCAGCGCCTCGGCGCGGAATTCGTTTTCGCGGATCGCCTGCAGCACCCGGCCGAACGGCGAATTGACCAGCCGGAGCAGGAACAGGAACAGCAGCAGGCAGCCAAAGAAGACGATGTAGTAGGTAATGAGCTTGCCGTCGATGGCGCGCCCGAATACCTCGTTCTCCATCAGCTTGAAGCCGGGCGAGAGCAGCTCCGGCACGCTGAAGGTCTTGCCGTCCTCGCCGCCGGTGAAGTCCGACAGCTGCGAGGCCAGCACGGCGAACGAAGATGCAACCGCCAGCGTGATCATGGCGTAGAAGATGGCGCGCACGCGCAGCGCGAACAGGCCCACCACCAGCGCCAAGGCGATCGTCAGCAGCAGCGACAGCACCAGGCCGACCAGCGCGCCGCTCCAGGTCGGGCCGGCGCTCGACAGCCCAAGGCCCACGCCATACGCGCCGATCCCGAAGAACATCGTGTGGGCGAACGAGACGATGCCGGTGTACCCGAGCAGCAGGTCGTACGAGGCCACCAGCACGATGTAGATGCAGATCGTGGCGGCGGTGTTGAGCGGACGCGCGCCGCTGGTCAGAAACGGCGCCAGCGCCAGGCCGAGGAACACCGCCACCAGCGCGGCGCCGAGCATGCGGCTGCGCGGCAGGTCGCCGGAAAAAAGTCGGGTCAGTACAGGGTTGCTCATCGCGGATCCTAGCGCCTTGCGTTGGAAAACAGGCCCGCCGGGCGCCACATCAGCACCGCGATCATCAGGACGATATTCGACACCAGCGCCAGTTTCGGCGCCAGGAAGCCGGCGTAGTTGGCCACCAGCGCCATCAGCAGCGCGCCGATGAAGCAGCCGCCCACCGAGCCCAGGCCGCCGATGATGATGACGATGAAAATCCCCACCATCATCTCGCCGCCCATCGACGCCGTCAGCGTCTCCTTGTACAGGCCCCACATCACGCCGCCCAGGCCCGCCAGCGCGGAGCCGGCAGCGAACACCATGACGAACAGGCGCCGCACGCGGTAGCCGAGCGCCTCGACCATCTCGCGGTTTTCGACGCCGGCGCGGATCAACAGGCCGATCTTGGTGCGGTTCAGCACCAGGAACATGGTCGCGAACACCACCAGCCCGACGACGACCGCCACCATCCGGTACTTTTCGATGGCGGCATCGCCCAGCACGATGGCGCCGCGCAGGCTCGCCGGCAGCGGCAGCGCGATCTGCTCGGCGCCCCAGATCACATTGATCAGCTGCTCGGCGACGATCATGCCGCCCATCGTGATCAGGATCTGCTTCAGGTGCTGGCCGTACACCGGCATGATGATGACGCGCTCGAACGCCCATCCCAACAGCGCCGTGACCACCATCGCCACCAGCATCGCCAGCCCCAGCACCCCCAGATTGAGCAGCAGCGAATCGACTTCGAGCCAGCCGCGCATCGGCAGCAGCACCATGGTGGCGGCGTAAGCGCCCACCGCCACGAAGGCGCCGTGGCCGAAATTGAGCACGTCCATCAGTCCGAACACCAGCGTCAGGCCGCTGGCCATAATAAAGATCATCATCCCCATCGCCAGGCCGGCGACGGTGAGCGTGATCCAGGTGGGAAAGCTGCCCACCAGCGGCAGCATCGCCAGCATCAGCGCCGGTACCAGCAGCAGCGGTGCGATGTCGCGCTTGGCGGCCGGCAGCGCGCTGTCATGCGCGGCGGGCAGCGCCTGCGGCACGGCGGGAGGAACGAGGGTAGTCATGGCGATCCTATTGGTGGGAGTCGAGCGAGAGCCCGAGCAGGCGCTGTTGCAGGTCCTGGTCTTCGACCAGGTCGCGCATGGCGCCGGCGTGCACGATGCGGCCGTCGTCCATCACCGCGACGGTGTCGCCGAGCGACTTGACGAAGCTGAAGTTCTGCTCGACCAGCAGGATGGTGGTGTCGGTTTCCTTCAGCTCGCGAAAGGCCGCGATCAGGCTCTGGATGATGGCCGGCGCCAGGCCCTTGGTCGGCTCGTCGATCAGCAGCAGCTTGCGCGGCTCGACGATCGCGCGGGCGATCGCCACCATCTGCTTCTGGCCGCCCGACAGGTTGCCGGCCGGGTAGTGCCAGAATTTTTTCAGCGCCGGGAAGAAGCCGAAGATCCATTCGACGCGGGCGTCGTCGAGCGGACCGCTGCGCGCGGCGAGCAGCATGTTCTCGCGCACCGTCAGCTCGGAAAACACGGCCATCGATTCGGGCACGTAAGCGATGCCGGACTGCGCGATGTCGGGCGTGGCCAGCTTGCCGATCTCGCGGCCATCAAAACGCACGCTGCCGGCGCTGGCCTGCCACAGGCCCATGATGGTGCGCAGGGTGGTGGTCTTGCCGGCGCCGTTACGGCCCAGCAGCACCGACAGGCCTCCGCGCGGCACCGCCAGGTCGACCCCTTGCAGGATGTGGTACTGGGCGATGTGCGTGTGCACGCCGGACAGCGTCAGTAACGGCTCAGACATTTTCGGGCACCCCAAGATAAGCTTCCTGCACGATCTTCGACGCCATTACCTCGGCCGGATTGCCGTCGGCGACCAGCGTACCGTTGTGCAGCACGATGATGCGGTCGGCCAGCTTGCGCACGACGTCCATCTTGTGCTCGACCAGCAGGATGGTCTTGCTGCGCTCGGCCTTGACCTGGTGGATCAGGTCGAGCACCACCGGCACCTCGTCGACGCTCATGCCGGCAGTCGGCTCGTCGAACATCATCACGTCCGGCTCGAGCGCCAGCAGGATTGCCACCTCCAGCTTGCGCTTGTCGCCGTGCGACAGTGCTGCCACCGGCGTGTCGCGGCGCGTGTCGAGCGCGACGCGCTCGAGGTAGTGGCCGGCGCGCTCGATCAGCTCCTTGTGGCCGAACCAGACCGAGAACATGTTCATGCCAACGCGCGCGCGGCTCTGCACCGCCAGCCTCACGTTCTCCTGCACCGACAGGTTCGGAAACAGGTTGGTGAGCTGGAAGGCGCGGCCGATGCCAAGCCGGGTGCGGTGCGCCGCGCCGGCACGCGTGATATCGACGCCGTTCAGGTGCACGCTGCCGGAACTGGCCGGCAGCTGCCCCGACATCAGGTTGAAGTAAGTGGTCTTGCCGGCGCCGTTGGGGCCGACGATCACGGTCAGGGTGCCGGGATAGAAATCGGCCGTCACCTGGTTGACCGCGACGTGGCCGCCGAAGCGGATGGTCAGGTCGCGTGTCGACAGCGTGGGCGCCGGCGCTGTGCTGCTGGCGTTCATGTCAGCGCTTGTTTCGCACTGGCAGCGGGATTTCGCTGGCCGGGATTTCGCGCACCAGTTCGAGCAGGTCCCACTCGTTCTTCTGCGCCTTCTTGATGCGGAAGTGGTACATCGCCTGCAACGCCTGGTGGTCTTCCTTGCGGAAGGTCATCTTGCCCTTCGGCGTCTCGAAGTCCATGCCCTCCATCGCCGCGATCAGCTTCTCGCTGTCGCCCGAACCCGCCTTGGTCAGCGCGGTGACGACGGCGCTGGCGGCGGCGAAACCGCCGGCGGTGAACATGTCGGGCGGCGCCTTGAAGCGCTTGGTGTGCTCGGCCACCAGCCAGTCGTTCATCTTGTTTTTCGGGAAGGCGTAGTAGTAATAGATGGTGCCTTCGGTGCCGGCGAAGTTCTTCCAGGTCTTCAGCACCGGCAGGATGTTCCCGTTCGGCGCGAGCGCGATGCCGTAGCGCTCCGGCTTCATGTCGGCGATCTTGTTCATCGGGTGCGGGCCGGCCCACACGATCGACAGCACGCGCGGCTGCGGCTTGTCCTTGAGGGCGTCGAAGATGCGCTGGGCCGACGAGGTGAAGTCGGTGGCCGACTGCGGCGCGTACTCTTCATGCACCACCTTGGCCTTGCTGCCCACCGTGGTCAAGGCTTCCTTGGCCGCCTTGACGGCGTCGCGCCCGAACGCATAGTCCTGCGCCAGGAAGGCGTAGCTGCCGTTGGGGGCGATGGTCGCCGCGGCCATCGCGTCCTGCATCGAGTTGCGCGCGGTGCGGAAGATGTAGCGGTTCCACTTGTCGCCTGTGATGGCGTCAGCCACCGCCGGTTCGACGATCAGCACCTTCTTGTATTCGAGCGCGACCGGCAGCATCGCAATGGCCGAGCCGGACGAGCTGGTGCCGACCGCGATGTCGACCTTGTCATCGCCGTACGCTTCGGCCAGCAGGGTGCGGCCGAGATCAGGCTTGCTCTGGTCGTCCTTGACGATCACCTTCAGCTTGCGGCCCTTGATCTCCATCTTGCCGCCGGTGAGGTACTCGAGGCCCATCATGAATCCGGTCTCGGTCTCCTTGGCGTACGCTTCCAGCACGCCGGTCTTGCCGGCGATGAGGGCGACCTTCAGGTCCTGGGCCGATACGGCGGCGGGCGCGAAGGCGGCGGCCACCAGCAGCGGGATCAGTTTTTTCATTGTTCGTGTCTCCATCAAGGTGTCGGTCCGCGCGTCTTGCGGCGTGGTCCCGTTAATATAACTGCTTCAATCTACATTGCCGAGAAATTCGCGCAAGGCGGCCAGCGACTGCGGTTCGGTGAGCATCGGTGCGTGGCCGACGTCCGGCACTTCGGCGTACTTCATCGTCGGCGCTGCCGCGCGCATCATCGCCACCTGTTCCGGCTCGACGAGGTCGGACAGCGCGCCGCGGATCAGCAGGGTGGGGCGCTTGTGCGCCAGCCGGCGAAAGGCAAAGCGCGCCGCCAAAGACGACGGCTTGATCTTGCCGGCGCGGATCGCGATGGCGATGCCCGGGTCGTAGCGCATGCCCAGCTGGCCCGGCGCGGTTTCGGCAAAGGAGCGGCGCGCCCATTTGTCCCAGTCGCTGTCGGTATTGGTGGGGAAGGCCACCTCGTTGATGCCGCGTACGTACGCGGCGGCGTCGTCCCAGCTGGCCAGCGGCTCGGCGTTGCCGGCATAGCCGGCGATGCGCTGCAGGCCGCGCCCGGACAGCGCCGGGCCTATGTCGTTGAGCACCGCCGCGGCGATCAGGCCGATGCGGCGCACCGCCAGCGTCATTGTGATGAGGCCACCCATCGAGGTGCCGATGAAGACGGCGCGCGCGATGCCCAGGTCGTGCGCCAGCTTGACGACGTCGCCGGCGTAGACGGCGAGGTTGTAGTTGGCCGGATTCGGGTCGTAGGCCGAGTTGCCGCGCCCGCGCACGTCGACCGCCAGCACGCGGCGGCCCTGGGCGGCGATCCACGGCGCCAGTTCGTCGAAGTCGGCCGAGTTGCGGGTCAGCCCGTGGATGCAGATGACGGGCAGGCGCGCCTGCCCGCTGGCGGGCGCATAGTCACGCGCATACAAGCGCAGGCCGTCGCTGCTGGTAAAGGTCGTTTCGCTAAATGTCGTCACATCCGCCCCGTGTTTTTATGGATTCCCGATTGCCGTGCAGTGTGCGCCAAAAGGTCCTTGTACGTAAGATAAGACGGTGAACACCCTTTGTGCATTAATGCACACCATTGCGGCATCGCAGCGGCCGCGCGCTGCGCTGCCAGGCATTTGCATGCCCTTTGATGAAAGAATTGCCATCCTGCTGCGCACTGATGCACAATAGCCGGCATGAAAACCTTGCCTGAGTGGACAGATTTACGGTTCTTCCTGGAGCTGGCGCGGGCCGGCACCTTGTCGGGCGCCTCGCGTGGGCTGGAGGTCGAGCACACCACGGTTGCGCGCCGCATCGACCGCCTCGAGACGCAGCTGGGCACCACCTTGTTCGACCGCTCGCGCGAAGGCTACGAGCTCACCGAAATGGGCCAGGCGCTGCTGCCGCACGCGGAGGTGATGGAAAGCGCGGCGCTGGCGGCGCAGGACCAGTTGAGCGGCAACCAGGTCGCCGTGCGCGGCGTCGTGCGGCTCGGCGTGCCGGAGGTGCTGGGCGTGCGCATCATCACGCCGCTGCTGGCGCGCTTCCTGTCGGCCCATCCGGACCTGTCGATCGACTTGCTGGTGCAGCCGCGTTTCGCCAACCTGGCCAATCGCGAGGCCGACCTGGGCGTCATGCTCGACGCGCCCAACACAGGCCGCTACATGGTCACGCGCCTGGCCTCGTTCCGCCTGTATCTGTATGGCTCGCCCGATTACCTGGCGCGTCATCCGCCGATCGTGCGCCAGTCGGACCTGGCAGGGCACGATTTCGTCGACTACGTGCAGGACCGGCTGGCCAGCAACGAACTCAATTTCCTCGACGCGCTCGGCTTCACGCCGCGCCGGCGCCTGTGCTGCACCGGCATGATGGCGCAGGCGGAAGCGGCGGCCGCAGGACTGGGCCTGATGATGGCGCCGCCGTACGTGATCCCGGACGACGGCCGGCTAGTGCCGATCCTGCGCGACGAGGTGTTCGCCGAGCGCGCGTACTGGATGGTGGCGCCGGTCGACCTGTACCGCCTGCCGCGCGTGCGGGCGGTGTGGAACGTGCTGCGAGAATATGCAGATTCGCAGCCGGAGCTGTTCGTGCATGCGGGTGGGGCGGCGCTGCAGCCAAGGCTGCGTACCGTCTGAATGCCGAACTTTGGGTGAATATTGGGGTCTGACCATAGGTCAGACACGATAAAATTTAAAAGGGGCGCCAGGTGGGCGCCTTTTGTTTTTTGCTGCTTCTGATCAGGCAGGGGTCAGACCCGTTTCTTCTTTTAGGGTCTGACCCCGGTGTGCTGCGGCCAACGCAAACCGGGGTCAGACCCCCAACGGAAACACCGGGGTCTGACCCCTCGACCGGCGCTCGCGAGGACGACGTATCAACGCGTAGTGCGAAAAAAAGGGCGCCACGCGGGCGCCCTTTGTTTGACTGCGGATTGATCAGAACTTGTAGCCCAGCGTCAGGCGCACGGTGCGCGGGTCGCCGTAGAACGTGGTGACCGTGTTGAAGAAGCCGACGAAGTTGTAGCCGGCGACCTTGTAGCGCTTGTCGGTCAGGTTGCGGCCGTGCAGGCCGACCTGGATCTTGCGGTCGCTGCTGGTCCACACCAGGCCGGCATCCCACAAGGTGTAGGCGTCCTGCGCCAGCATCAGGTTCGACGGCACGGTGGCGTCGAGCGCCGCGGTGGCCCCCAGGCGGGCGAATTCGGTCTGGTACACCATGCTCTTGTACGACACGCTGTTAATCAGCGACAGGGTGCCCGAGCGGCCCATCAGCGGCATGCCCCAATCGTAGGTCGCCGTCAGGTTGGCGGTGTGCTTCGGCGTATTCTGGAACTCGGCCTGGGCGGCGACGTTCTTCAGCGCGGTGCCGTTCGCCACCAGCCACTCGTCGTACTTCGCGTCGATGTAGCTGTACATGCCGCTGATATTGAGCTGGTTGGTCACGTGCGACACCGCTTCCAGCTCGAAGCCCTTGATCTTGGCCTTGCCGGCGTTGGTCAGCGAACCGGCGAAGCCGTTGACGTTGCCGGCAGCATCGAGGGTCGGGATCGAGCCCGGGATCTGCACATTCTTGTAGTTGGTGTAGAACACCGCGGCGTTGGTCTGCAGGCGGCCGCCGTTCATGCTCGACTTCACGCCCAGCTCGAGCGCGGTCACTTCTTCCGGATCGACGCCCTTGCGCTTGGTCAGCGAGGCGGCGCTGTTCGGGTTGCCGCCGAGGTCCATGCGCGGATCGTACATGCCGCCCTTGAAGCCCTGCGAAGCGGTGCCGTACAGGTTGTGCCCCGGCGCGAACTTCCAGCCAAAGCCCAGCTTCGGCGTGAACTTGGTATCGGTGCGGTTGAGCGCATCCGGACCGAGGTCGGTGTTGGCGACGCCGCCCACCGCGGCCGGGTTGCCCAGCGTCGGCGAACCGGTCAGGCCGAGGTAGGTCTTCTTGAAGATGCGCGCGCTGCGCTGGTCGTCCGTGTAGCGCCCGCCCACGTTGACGTTGAAGGTGTCGGAGACGTTGTAGCTGACGTCGGCGAAAGCGGCCCAGGTCTTGGTGTCGATGTCGTCGAGGGTGTAGAGCGAGAGGCCGCCGGCGGCGTTGTAGAGCACGTCGAATTCGTTGAACGCGTTCGACTTCATCCAGAATACGCCGGCCACGCCCTGGAACTTCGCGCCGGTGTAGGTGAACTGGAATTCCTGGCTGGTCTGGTTGTCGGAGTAAATCGACGGCGCTTCGAACAGCGGCGTCGGCAGCGAATCGAAGTCGATCGGCGCGTACGATTTCGACTTGCGGTAGGCGGTGATCGACTTGAACGCCAGCGTCGGGTTGATCTGGTACTCGCCCATCAGCGAGGTGCCCTGGGTGATCACTTGCTGGGCGTGGCCGTTGACCGCGTTCAGGTTCGAGCGCGTGTCGTAGTCGCCGGCGAGCACCGGCAGGTTGGTCGGCGCCGGGCCGGCGGTGAGGCGGTAGCCCTGTTTCGGATTCGAGTCGTCGACGGTACGGTCGGTCGCCAGGCGGATGAACAGGTCGGTGTTGGGAGCGAATTCGACGCTGATGCGGCCGGCGATGATGTCCTTGTTGTAGTTGTCGGCGCCGGTGATGACGTTCTTGCCGAAGCCGTCACGGTTGAAGGTGGCGAAGGTGCCGCCGATGCGCACCGAGTCCGACAGCGGGGTGCTGGCCTTGAGGACCAGGTCTTTTTCGCCGTAGGTGCCGAAGGTGGCCTTGGTATCGAAGGTGGTCTTTGGCGAGAGCTTGCGGGTGACGTACTTGATGGCGCCGCCGATGGTGTTGCGGCCATACAGCGTGCCTTGCGGGCCGCGCAGCACTTCGATGCGTTCGAGGTCGTAGATGTCGGTCAGCGCGCCCTGCGGACGGACCAGGTAGATGTCGTCGAGGTAGATGCCGACGCCTTGCTCGTAGCCGGCGACCGGGTCCTGCTGGCCGACGCCGCGGATGAACGCGGTCAGGGTGGTGTTGGTGCCGCGCGAGCTTTTCAGCGTGGTGCCGGGCACCATGTCGGCCAGCGCGGCGATGTCGGGGATGGCCTGCTTTTCGAGCTGGGCGCCCGAGATGGCGGTGACCGCGCCCGGCACGTCCTGGATCAGCTCGGCGCGGCGGCGCGCGGTCACGACCACTTTTTCGATCTCGCCGCTGGCGGCCTGGCCGGTCGTATCGGTCTGTGCGTATGCCGTGGTCCACGACACGGCGGGAATGGCCATGATCAACGCGACCGAGCGACGCAGCACCGTTTTTTGTTTGTTCGACATACGCATTACAGTCTCCTTCAGGGGTTATTTATGTTCTTGTAATTGGGGTTATACGCAATGCAACAGAGTGTGCCCGGTTTAACCCTTGAAGAATAGCCAGCGGCTTGCAAGGCCTGTGTGCAAAATTGCACAACAGCACCCTGCAGAGGGCGTTTTCGCAGGGAAGAGGGGGCAGGCGGACGGAACTGGCAGATGTGACAGTGCGGCCACATCCGTAGCGAAGGCGCAACGGTTTTCCTTATAGCTACGCTATTCTGTCGTTCCCGCGGCGGCGGGTACCCATGTCACGGTCGGTGGCAGGCGGTTAGCGAAACGGGTTGCGGTCGGTCAGCTCGTCGATGTAGTTGTCGATGCCGCCGGCCTCGCGCTCGAGGAAGCGCTCGATGGCGTCGGCGAACGCCGGGTGCGCCAGCCAGTGGGCCGACCAGGTCTTGGTCGGCAGGAAGCCGCGCGCCATTTTGTGCTCGCCCTGGGCGCCGCCTTCGAAGGTGGCGATGCCTTGCTCGATGCAAAACTCCAGCGGCTGGTAGTAAGCCGTTTCGAAATGCAGGCAGGGCACGTGCTCGAGCTCGCCCCAGTAGCGGCCGAACAGCGTGTCTTCCGAATGGATCACCATCGACGACGCGATCGGCTTGCCGTCGCGTTCGGCGATCACCAGCAGGATGTTCTGCGGCATGTCGCGGCCGATGCGCTGGAAGAAATCCAGGTTCAGGTAGGGCGTCGAGCGGTGCGCGTGGTAGGTGTGCTTGTAGCAGCGGTTGAACAGGCGCCAGTCGGCGTCGGTGGCGTCGACGCCGCGCACCCGCCGCATGTCGATGCCGGCCTCGCGCACCTTGCGCCGTTCGGCGCGGATGTTCTTGCGCTTCTTCTGCTCCAGCGTGGCCAGGAACTCGTCGAAATCCTTGTAGCCGGCATTGAGCCAGTGGAACTGCACGCCGCTGCGCAGCATGAAGCCGGCATCGGCCAGCTGCTGCACCTGGTCCGCCGGCGGATACAGGATGTGGGTGGACGACACGCCGGACGCCTTTTGCGTTGCGCGCAGCACCTTCAGCAGCGCGGCGCGGGCCGGCTCGTCGACCGCCAGCAGGCGCGGGCCGGTCACCGGCGTGAACGGGATCGCCGACAGCAGCTTCGGATAGTATTCCAGGCCGTTGCGCTCGTAGGCGTCGGCCCAGGCCCAGTCGAACACGTATTCGCCGTAGGAGTGCGCCTTGACGTACAGCGGCATGGCGGCGGCCAGCGTGTCGCCGTCGTAGAGCGCGATGAACTGCGGCTGCCAGCCCGACTCCACGCTGGCGCTGCCGGACTCGTGCAGCGCGTGCAGGAAGGCGTAGGACAGGAAGGGATTGCTGCGCGGCTGCGCCATGGCCAGCTGGTCCCACGCGCCCTGGCCGATCTCGGATAGGGATGAAACGATATGCGTGCGATAATTCATTGTCTACAATTCTCCGAAGATCTGCTGCCACGCGTTGCATTCTACGCAAAACGGCGCGAGCCGGCGCCGGCCGCTCCAGCGCGGCACGGGTCGAGCGACCACCGATGAAAAAGCTGTTCTCCAACCTGTACTCGCATGATTTCGCCCGCGTCGCCGTCGCCACGCCGCGCTGCCGGGTCGCCGATCCCGCCTTCAACGCCGCGCAGACGATCGCGCTGGCGCGCCAGGCACAGGCGCAGGGTGCGGTGCTGGTGGCGTTCCCCGAACTGGGCCTGGCGGCCTACACCTGCGACGACCTGTTCCACCAGCGCGCCTTGCTCGACGCCTGCGAGGCGGCGCTTGTGCAGGTGATCGAGGAGTCGAAGGCGCTCGATATCGTCATGGTGGTCGGCATGCCGGTGCGCTCGGAACATCTGCTGTTCAACTGCGCCGTGGTGGTCGCGGCGGGGCAGATCCACGGCGTGGTGCCGAAGAGCTTCCTGCCCAATTACGGCGAATTCTACGAGGCGCGCCAGTTCAGCGCCGCCGATTGCGGCACTGCCCGCGAGGTGACGCTGTGCGGGCGGCCGGCGCGCTTCGGCACGGACCTGCTGTTCGAGCTGGCCGCGCTGCCGCTGCTGCGCTTTCACGTCGAGCTGTGCGAGGACGTCTGGGTGCCGGTTCCGCCATCGTCGTTTGCGGCGCTGGCCGGCGCCACCGTGCTGGTGAACCTGTCGGCGTCGAACGCACTGGTGAGCAAGGCTAATTATCGCCATCAGCTGGTGTCGCAGCAGTCGGCGCGCTGCGTGGCGGCCTATCTGTACAGCTCCGCCGGGGCCGGCGAATCGTCGACCGACATGGCGTGGGACGGCCAGTCGCTGATCTACGAAAACGGCGAGCTGCTGGCGCAATCGGAGCGCTTCCTGGACGACTCGCACCTGATCTTTGCCGACGTCGACCTCGAACGGCTCTCGCGCGAGCGCATGCGCCTGACCACCTACGGGCAGTCGGTGCGGCGCCACGCCGGCGAGGTCGCCAAATTCGAGGTGGTGGCGATCGATGTGGCGCTGCCGCTGGGCCGCGCGCTGCCGCTGGCGCGTCACGTCGAGCGCTTTCCGTACGTGCCGTCCGATCCGGCGCGGCGCGACGAGCGCTGCACCGAGGTCTATCACATCCAGGTGCAGGCGCTGGCGCAGCGGCTGGCGTCGAGCGGCATGCAGAAGGTCGTCATCGGCGTCTCCGGCGGCCTCGATTCGACCCATGCGCTGCTGGTGTGCGCGCGAGCGATGGACAAGCTCAATCTGCCGCGCACCAATATCCTCGCCTACACGATGCCTGGCTTTGCGACGAGCGAGCGCACCATAGCGCAGGCGCGCCAGCTGATGGAAGTGATCGGCTGCAGCGCGTCCGAGATCGATATCCGGCCAAGCTGCATCCAGATGCTGGCCGATATCGGCCATCCTTACGCCGGCGGCGACGAGGTGTACGACGTCACGTTCGAAAATGTGCAGGCCGGCGAGCGCACCAGCCACCTGTTCCGGCTGGCGAACCTGAATGGCGCCATCGTCATCGGCACGGGCGACCTGAGCGAGCTGGCACTGGGCTGGTGCACGTATGGGGTGGGCGACCATATGTCGCACTACAACGTCAACGCCAGCGTACCCAAGACGCTGATCTCGCACCTGGTGCGCTGGGTGGCCGAAAGCGACGCGGTCGGCGGCGCCAATGGCTCGCAGGTGCTGGTCAACATCCTCGACACCGAGATCAGTCCCGAGCTGGTGCCGGAGAAGGAGGGCAAGGAGGGTGCGGGGCCGGCGCAGAAGACGCAGGACGTGATCGGTCCGTACGAGCTGCAGGACTTTAATCTCTATTACACGCTGCGTTACGGCTTTGCGCCGTCGAAGGTGGCGTTCCTGTCGCTGGCGGCGTGGGGCGATCGCGAGCTCGGCCGCTGGCCGAACGGCGCCCACGTGCAGCGCAACGAGTACGACCTGGCGGCGATCAAGCGCAACCTTGGCATTTTCCTGTACCGGTTCTTCAAGACCAGCCAGTTCAAGCGCTCGTGCGTGCCGAATTCGCCGAAGGTCGGCACCGGCGGCTCGCTGTCGCCGCGTGGCGACTGGCGCGCGCCGAGTGACGGCGAGGCGACGGTCTGGATGGCTGACCTGGCCAATATTCCGGATCAGGCCGGATAGTTCCAATCATGCATCATTGGCAACGGCGATCGGTTAGAATGAATCCACCGAAATAGCAAGCAACCAGAGGAAGCAGAAATGAAACAGATTACCTGTGTGATCAAGCCGTTCAAGCTCGACGAAGTGCGTGAAGCGCTGGCCGACGTCAACGTCACCGGTCTGACCGTGACCGAAGTAAAAGGCTTCGGCCGGCAGAAGGGCCATACCGAGCTGTACCGCGGCGCCGAGTACGTCGTCGACTTCCTGCCGAAGGTGAAGATCGAAGTGGTGATCGACGACAGCATGACCGACCAGGTGGTGGATGCCATCATCAAGGCGGCGCGCACCGGCAAGATCGGCGACGGCAAGATTTTCGTGCAGGACGTGCAGCAGGTGATCCGCATCCGCACCGGCGAGACCGGCCCGGAAGCGGTTTAACGGTAGGCGTAACGTCAAACGCTGGTGTCAGGTCTGTCATTATGTCATTAGCGCGCGAATGTCTTAATGTCAGACCTGACACCAGAAATTCAGCGGCCCAGGCGCATGTCGAATTTCCAGCTCACCAGCCGCAGCACGACGATGAACATGGCGCTGGCCCACAGCGCGAAGTCGTGCGGCATTTCGGACATGCGCATCAGCAGGAACATCCAGCTGCCGAGGAAGGCGCAAATCGCGTAGGGTTTGCCGTCCCGGAAGACCATCGGCACTTCGTTGCAGACGATGTCGCGCAGCACGCCTCCAAAAATCCCCGTGATCACGCCCATCATCGATGCGATGAAGAGCGGCATTTGCGCATCCAGCGCCGCCGCCACGCCGGCAATCGAGAACAGCCCCAGGCCGATGGCGTCGGCAATGACAATCAGGCGCTCGGACACAATCTGGCGCAGCGTGCGGATCAACGGGGAGGCCACCAGCGCGAGCACGAAAATCAGGATCGCGTATTCCTGGTGCGTGACCCAGAACAGCGGCCGGCGGTCGAGCAGGATGTCGCGCAGCGTGCCGCCGCCGAACGCGGTGATGAAGGCGACCGTGAACACGCCCACCAGGTCCATGCGCTTGCGCCGCGCTTCGATGAAGCCGGAGAACGCGCCCACCAGGATCGCCATGATTTCGATAAACTTGATGAGGGTCATGCGGCGGTTTGCTGGTGGGGAAGGTTAACAGCCTAACATGTAGGCTGGGGAACATGCAAAACGCATGGGTGCCCCGCCGTCATCCCCGCTTCGCGAGGATGACCGCGGGGAGGCGAGCGGTTCAGGTGAATGCCCACGCGGCTGCACCCCGGGCGCGACGGTTCTGCGGCTAACTTAGAGGTCGAGCGCCGGCTTCAGCAAAACGATCAATGCGCCATGCCCCCCATCTTTCTTGTTGGCCACGCAGAACGCCACCACGTCGTCCGTCTGCACCAGCCAGCTGTGCACCATCGAGCGCAGCACCGGCTCGCCGCCCACCGAGCCGTAGCCCTTGCCGTGGATCACGCGCACGCAGCGCAGGCCGCGCTTGAGCGCGCGCCGCAGGAAGTCGCCCACCTGGTCGCGCGCGGTGTCGCGCATCATGCCGTGCAGGTCGAGCTCGTCCTGCACCGGCCAGTGCCGCTTGCGCAGCTTGCGCACGACGTCGCCGCCCACGCCCGGCGCCGAATAGCTCAGCGTCGGGTCGTCGTCGAGCAGGCCGTCGACGTCGAACTGGTCCGACAGCGATTCGCGCATGACGGCGGCATTGTCTTCCTCCACCGTGCGCGGCTTGGCCACCACGCCGCGCACCGGGATCAGCGACATCGGCGGCACATAGCGGTCCGACTTCGGAATCGGCTTGACGTCCTTGATGGCGCCGTGGAACACGTTCGCCTCTTCCTTGGCCACCCGCTCGCGCTTTTCACGCTCGGCCTTTTCGACCGCGCGCGCGTGCTCCTGTTCCTTGAGCGTCTCGCGCAAGGCTTTCAGGTCGGCGAAGTCTTTCAGTCCGGCCATCGCGATCCTCAGTCTTCCAGCGCTTCCAGGTAGCGCTGGGCGTCCAGCGCGGCCATGCAGCCGGTGCCGGCGCTGGTGATCGCCTGGCGGTAAATGTGATCCTGCACGTCGCCGGCGGCAAACACGCCCGGGATGTTGGTGGCCGTGGCCATGCCTTCGAGGCCGGTGCGGGTCTTGATGTAGCCGTTGTGCATGTCGAGCTGGCCTTCGAAGATGCCGGTGTTCGGCTTGTGGCCGATCGCCACGAACAGGCCATGCACCGTCATCGGCGTGATCTCGCCCGTTTCCGTCGACTTGATGTTGACGCCAGTGACGCCGCTGTCGTCGCCAGTCACTTCATCGAGCGTATGGTTGTACTTGATGACGATCTTGCCTTCGGCAGCCTTGGCGTTGAGGCGGTCGATCAGGATCGCTTCGGCGCGGAACTTGTCGCGGCGGTGGATGATGGTGACCTTGCTGGCGATGTTGGACAGGTACAGCGCTTCCTCGACCGCGGTATTGCCGCCGCCGACCACGGCCACTTCCTGGCCGCGATAGAAAAAGCCGTCGCAGGTGGCGCAGGCCGATACGCCCTTGCCCATGAACGCCTGCTCCGACGGCAGCCCCAGGTACTGGGCCGAGGCGCCGGTGGAGATGATCAGCGAGTCGCAGGTGAACTGGTGCATGTCGCCCAGCAGGCGGATCGGCGTTTCGTTCAGGAAGGCGGTGTGGATGTGGTCGAACACGATGTCGGTCTTGAAGCGCTCGGCATGCTGCAGCAGGCGCTGCATCAGGTCCGGACCTTGCACGCCCATCGGGTCTCCCGGCCAGTTTTCGACGTCGGTGGTGGTCATCAGCTGGCCGCCCTGCTCGACGCCGGTGACCAGCATCGGGTTCAGGTTGGCGCGCGCGGCGTAGACGGCGGCGCTGTAGCCGGCGGGGCCCGAACCGAGAATCAGGACTTTGGCGTGTTTGGTAGTGGTCATGGAGAGCTTCTGGTCGTGTGTATGGTGGGAAATTGGGGCCGTAACCGGCAACATCAAGGCCTCGCCTCGAACCCGCGATTATAGACGATGCCGCGAACGATGATGCGGGCAAGCATGAATGATGGGCCAGCCGAACAATATATGGCTTAGAATGGGCGCATCGTATTTTCGGCACGAAAACTCAGCAACAAGTATGACAAAGACTAGCCAACCCACCAACTCCAGCTACACCCGCAACCCCACGACCCGGCAACCCTTGCCGAACCGCCTGGTGCGCCTGCTGTCCGAGGCGCGCTGGTTTGCGCTGGCCATGCTGTGCCTGTACCTGGTCATCATCCTGCTCTCGTACCACAAGGGCGACCCCGGCTGGTCGCACGACGTTGTCGTGCCCAAAGTGGCCAACATGGGCGGGCGCGCCGGCGCCTGGCTGGCCGACCTGATGCTGTTCATCTTCGGCTTTTCCGCATGGTGGTGGTGCATCTGCTTCATGCGCCTGGTGTGGCGCGATTACCGCCAGCTGACCCAGAAATTCGTCATGGAAGCCCAGTTCGATCCCGAGCACCAGCATGAGGCCGTGATCCGCTGGATCGGCTTCGTGCTGCTGTTCGCCGGCAGCCTGGGCCTCGAATACCTGCGTATGTACACGTTGCGCGTCGAGCTGCCGCGCGCACCGGGCGGCGTGCTCGGCCAGCTGATCGGCCAGGGCGCGCTGGCATTCGGCTTCACCGGCGCCACCTTGTTGCTGCTGCTGCTGTTCGGCGTCGGTCTGTCGCTGTTCTTCCATATCTCCTGGCTGGCCGTGGCCGAACGCATCGGCGAATACATCGAGATGACGATCGACTGGTTCCGCCTGCGCTACCAGGACCGCGAGGACCGCAAGCAGGGCGAAGTGGCCGCCGTCAAGCGCGACGAGGTGGTGGTGATCGAACGGGCCAAGCACGTCGAAAAGCACGTCGCCGCGCCGCCGGTGAGGATCGAGCCGCAGGTCGCCCCCGTCATCGTCAAGTCCGAGCGGGTGGAAAAGGAAAAGCAGGCGCCGCTGTTCCGCGACCTGCCGGGCGATTCGCAATTGCCGCCGCTGTCGCTGCTCGACGAAGCGGCCGAATACCAGGAAACCGTGTCGGTCGAGACGCTGGAATTTACCAGCCGCCTGATCGAGAAGAAGCTGTCCGACTTCGGCGTCGACGCCAAGGTCGTGGCCGCCTTCCCGGGGCCGGTCGTCACCCGCTACGAGATCGAGCCGGCCACCGGCGTCAAGGGCAGCCAGATCGTCGGCCTGGCGCGCGACCTGGCCCGTTCGCTGTCGCTGACCTCCCTGCGGGTGGTGGAAACCATCCCCGGCAAGAACTACATGGCGCTCGAGCTGCCCAACGCCAAGCGCCAGATCGTGCGCCTGACCGAAATCGTCGGCTCGAAGATCTACAACGACAGCCCGTCGTCGCTCACCATTGCGCTCGGCAAGGACATCGCCGGCAAGCCGGTGATCGCCGACCTGGCCAAGATGCCGCACCTGCTGGTGGCCGGCACCACCGGTTCCGGTAAATCGGTGGGCATCAATGCGACCATCCTGTCGCTGCTGTATAAATCCGACCCGGCCGACGTGCGCCTGATCCTGATCGACCCGAAGATGCTGGAAATGTCCGTCTACGAAGGCATCCCGCACCTGCTCGCGCCCGTGGTGACCGACATGCGCCAGGCCGGCCATGCCCTCAACTGGGCGGTCAACGAGATGGAGCGCCGCTACAAGCTGATGAGCAAATTGGGCGTGCGTAACCTGGCCGGCTACAACACCAAGATCGCCGAGGCGGCCAAGCGCGAGGAGCACATCCCGAACCCGTTCTCGCTGACGCCGGATTCGCCGGAGCCGCTGGAAAAGCTGCCCACCATCGTCATCATCATCGACGAGCTGGCCGACCTGATGATGGTCGTCGGCAAGAAGGTCGAGGAGCTGATCGCCCGTATCGCGCAGAAGGCGCGCGCGGCCGGCCTGCACCTGATCCTGGCGACGCAGCGCCCGTCGGTCGACGTCATCACCGGCCTGATCAAGGCGAACATCCCGACCCGCATCGCTTTTCAGGTGTCGTCGAAGATCGACTCGCGCACCATTCTCGACCAGATGGGCGCCGAAGCGCTGCTCGGCATGGGCGACATGCTGTACATGCCGCCCGGCACCGGACTGCCGGTGCGCGTCCACGGCGCCTTCGTGTCGGACGAAGAAGTGCATCGAGTTGTAAAACATTTACAAACGCTGGGCGAACCGAACTACATTGAAGGCATTCTCGAAGGCGGTACGCTCGAGGGTGAAGGCGGCGCCGATGGGGCGCCGGCGGGCGAGGGCGGCGGCGAGGCCGATGCGCTGTACGACCAGGCGGTCCAGGTGGTGCTGAAAAACCGGCGCGCCTCGATCTCGCTGGTGCAGCGACACCTGCGGATCGGCTACAACCGCGCTGCGCGCCTGCTCGAACAGATGGAAAACAGCGGCGTGGTGTCGGCCATGCAGTCGAACGGCAACCGGGACATCCTGGTGCCGGCCGCCAGCGCCGAATAAAATACAAGGAAATCGATGAGTATCAAGAAGATCAAGCTGTTGATGGTGGCGGGCGTGCTCGCCATGAGCGGCGCCGCCGGCGCCAGTGCGCTGGACCAGTTCAAGGCGTTCGTCGCCGGCACCAAGGCCGCGCGCGGCGAATTTACCCAGCAGCAGCAGAAAAAATCCGAGGGCAGCAAGGTCGCGCCGCTGTCGTCGGGCACCTTCGTGTTCGCCCGTCCCGGCAAGTTCATCTGGACCTACACCAAGCCCTACGAGCAGCTGCTGCAGGCCGACGGCGACCAGCTGTACATCTACGACAAGGACCTGAACCAGGTCACGGTGAAAAAGCTGGGCAACGCGCTCGGTTCGTCGCCGGCCGCGATCCTGTTCGGCAGCAACGACCTGGAAAAGAACTTCACGCTGTCGGAAGCGGGCAGCCGCAACGGCCTCGAGTGGCTGAACGCGGTGCCGAAGACCAAGGACAGCACGTTCGAGAAGATCAGCATCGGCCTGCGCAACGGCACGCCTGAATCGATGGAGCTGCACGACGCGTTCGGTCAGACCTCGGTGCTGCTGTTCAAGAAATTCGAGAAGAATCCACCGTTGACGGCGCAGCAGTTCAAGTTCGTCATGCCGAAGGGCGCCGACGTTTTCAACAACTGATTGGGCGATGGAGGCGGCAGACGCCGCCGGCGCAGTGATCGATACGTCCCGCGGGCCGCGCAGAAATCGTGCAGCACACTGGCGGGAACGCCGCGCCCGATTGCCGGTCTTACATCAACGTAGCCGTCGCTCATCCGTTAAACTAGGGGCAATCGCCTAACCGCCACTCCCCCTATGACACCAGTACGTTTATCCAGCCCTGCGCCAGTGCGCCCCTGTTCGCGGAGAAGACCGCATGGATGACCTGTTCAAGAACGAGCCCGCCGCGCCCCTGGCCGAGGCGCTGCGCCCGCGCACGATCGAAGAAGTGATCGGCCAGAGCCACCTGCTCGGCCCCGGCAAGCCGCTCAACCTGGTCTTCAAGTCCGGCAAGCCGCATTCGATGATCCTGTGGGGTCCGCCGGGCGTCGGCAAGACCACGCTGGCGCGCCTGACCGCCTACGCCTTCGATTGCGAGTTCATCGCGCTGTCGGCGGTGCTGTCGGGCGTGAAGGACATCCGCGCATCGATCGAGCAGGCCGAGCATTTCCTTGCCGCCGGCAAGCACACCATCCTCTTCATCGACGAGATCCACCGCTTCAACAAGTCACAGCAGGACGCCTTGTTGCCGTTCGTCGAATCGGGCCTGGTCACGCTGATCGGCGCCACGACCGAAAACCCCTCGTTCGAGGTCAATTCGGCGTTGCTGTCGCGCTCGCAGGTGTACGTGCTCAAGGCCTTGAGCGACGCCGAACTGCTGCAGCTGCTGGCGCGCGCCCAAGAACGCGTGCTCAAGCACCTGACCTTCGACGACGTCGCCATCGCCACCCTGATCGGCTATGCGGACGGCGACGCCCGCCGCTTCCTTAACCTGCTCGAGCAGACCAAGACATCGGCCGAGACGTCGAACATCACGCACATCACCGGCGAATTCGTCGACAACGCGCTGACGCTCAATTCGCGCCGCTTCGACAAGGGCGGCGACAACTTCTACGACCAGATCTCGGCGCTGCACAAGTCCGTGCGCGGCTCGCATCCGGACGCCGCGCTGTACTGGCTGTGCCGCATGCTCGACGGCGGCGCCGATCCCCAATACCTGCTGCGCCGCATCGTGCGCATGGCGTGGGAAGACATCGGCATCGCCGACCCGCGCGCGATCCAGATCGCCAACGACGCCGCCGCCACCTACGAGCGGCTCGGTTCGCCGGAAGGCGAGCTGGCCTTAGGGCAGGCGGTCATCTACCTGGCGATTGCCGCCAAGAGCAACGCCGGCTACAACGCCTACAACCGCGCGGTGGCGTTCGTCAAAAAGGACAAATCGCGCGAAGTGCCGGTGCACTTGCGCAATGCTCCAACCAAGCTGATGAAGGAACTCGGCTACGGCCACGAGTACCGCTACGCCCACGACGAGCCGAATGCCTATGCCGCCGGTGAAACCTACCTTCCCGAAGGCATGGCCGAGCCCGGCTGGTACGAGCCGGTCCCGCGCGGCATCGAAGCCAAGATCGCAGAGAAGCTCGCCTGGTTGCGCAGCCTGGACCGCGACGCCGCCGGCTAGGGGTCAGACCCCGGTGTTGCTTGCATGGGGTCTGACCCCGGTCGAGTTGGCCGTGGCGTCGCGCTGGTTTAGTCATGCGCCTGCATAAACCGGGGTCAAACCAAGGTATCGCCACGGGCCTTCGCAGAAATCGCAACGTAGGAAACCGTCATTCATTAATCAACTTCATCCTCGCGAAAGCGGCGATCCATACTGAGCTGACAGCACCCGCCAACTCGCTCAGCGTGAGCCAAAATCGCGTGGCATATGCACGCGATTGTGCGCTTCGACCTCCCAACATCCCCTAACACGCTTCCATTCCGCCTTTTCGGCGGCCTGTCCCGCATTTTTCACGCTTCGTCGCAAGCCGCTGGAGAAGTGGAGGGCGAGTGGTTAAAGTTCAACCATACCAAACCACTTCACCCACCGGAGAGCATCATGAAAGTCATGAAAAATTTTGAAGCCGCCTTCGTCGCCGCTGCCGCCGTCGCCATCTTCGCCAGCTACGCCAGCGCCCATGAAACGGCCCACGTCGTCCCGGCGCCGGTCGCCGCCGTCGCCATCAGCGCCGACGCCCCGATGCAGGTGGTCGTCATCAAGGGCCAGCGCCTGTCGGCCGCGCAGAAAGCCAAGCTGGGCGCATAAGGCAAGGATCGCGCAAGGAAGCATCACGCAACACCCGCGAGCACAGACGGGGAGCTCCCCGCCAAAGTTCGCAGAGAATGGCTGTCGTCTTGGTACAATTGCGGTCTCGACAAACCGGCAATCCATCATGATAGACATCCAACTTCTCCGCAAAGACATCGACAATGTCGCCGCCCGCCTGGCAAGCCGCAAGTACGTACTCGACGTGGCAGGATTCAACGCCCTCGAGGCCGAACGCAAGGCGATCCAGACCCGCACCGAAGAACTGCAGGCGAAGCGCAATTCGCTGTCCAAGCAGATCGGCATGCTCAAGGGCAAAGGCGAAGACACTGCCGGCGTGATGGCCGACGTGGCTGGCCTGGGTGATGAGTTGAAAGCGAACGAAGCGTCGCTGTCGGAAGTACAGGCCAAGCTGGCCGCCTTCATGGAATCGGTGCCCAACCTGCCGCACGCATCGGTGCCGGCCGGTACCGACGAAAGCGGTAACGTCGAAGTGCGCAAGGTCGGCACGCCGCCCGCCTTCGATTTCGAAGTCAAGGACCACGTCGACGTCGGCGCCCGCCTCGGGCTCGACTTCGAAGTCGCCACCAAGCTCACCGGTTCGCGCTTCTCCGTCATGAAGGGCGGCATCGCCCGCCTGCACCGCGCGCTGGCGCAGTACATGCTCAACACGCATACGGAAGAGCACGGCTATACCGAATGCTATACGCCCTACATGGTCAACGCCGATTCGCTGCGCGGCACCGGCCAGCTGCCGAAATTCGAAGCCGATCTGTTCTCGGTGAAGAAAGGCGGCGCCGAAGGCGAGGGCGAGACCTTCTACCTGATCCCGACGTCGGAAGTGACGCTGACCAACACCGTGCGTGACGAGATCGTCGCGCTCGACGAGTTGCCGATCAAGATGACCGCGCACACCCCATGCTTCCGCTCGGAAGCGGGCAGCTACGGCCGCGACACGCGCGGCATGATCCGCCAGCACCAGTTCGACAAAGTGGAAATGGTGCAGGTCGTCCATCCTGACACTTCCTATGACGTGCTCGAAGAGATGGTCGGCCACGCCGAAGCGATCCTCAAGGGACTTGGCCTGCCGTACCGCGTGATGTCGCTGTGCACCGGCGACATGGGCTTTGGCGCCGCCAAGACCTACGACCTGGAAGTGTGGCTGCCGGCGCAGAACACGTACCGCGAGATTTCGTCGCTGTCGAACTGCGAAGCGTTCCAGTCGCGCCGCATGCAGGCGCGCTTCCGCAATGCACAGGGCAAGCCCGAGCTGCTGCATACGCTCAACGGTTCCGGCCTGGCGGTGGGGCGCACGCTGGTGGCGGTGCTGGAGAACTACCAGCAGGCTGACGGCAGCGTGGTGGTTCCGGAAGCGCTGCGTCCGTACATGGGCGGGATCGAACGCCTGGTGCCGGCGGCTTAATTTGGGGCAGGGCAAGATTTTCAAAGATTTTGCAATTTCCCTCTTCCGTTTCCGTCAGGCTTTGCTATAATCTTGTCCTCGCAGCAGCAAGCGAACAGAATTTGAAGGTCACCCTTGTGCTAATCGACTGGCCAAGAGTCAAATGAAACACCTGGAGAGGTGGCAGAGTGGCCGAATGTACCTGACTCGAAATCAGGCGTAGGGTTTCCCCCTACCGTGGGTTCGAATCCCACCCTCTCCGCCAGATGTAGGAAAAAAGTTCCCCTCGTGGGAGCTTTTTTTTCGCCTCTGCAAAACTTATGGCTCGCAGCGTCAACCGAAAGGGAACCGCCTTGCCCGCTGCTCTTTGCGGCGGAGCGCGGGCGACGGGATTTTGGGTTTGTTGTTGTTAGTCAAGTGGAAGACGGATTGCCTAGATAAAATCGTTTCCTGATGGATCGTAATTGCGGGACCGCCAGCGGGCCGCGTTGCCACTTGGAGAAGCGCATGATATCGGCGAATGATTTACCGGCACTTGGCCTCAGCCGCAAAAATCACGCACCGGTCGGCACGCGGCGCGGGGCAGCGCACCGGGAAGCAAAGCGTGAACACGGCGTCTTCGCGCTGAACTTCGCGGCACTGCTGATCGCGATGCTCGGCTTTTCCGCCCTGGCAGTCGAACTCGCGCTAGTGTACAACCGTAAAGTTGAGCTCAGCGGAGTGGCGAAGGCGGCGGCATTTGCAGCTGCGCGGGAGTTAAACGGTACGCAAGCGGGCATACAAGCGGCCCTGGCCAAGGCCGAAGCGACTGCAACGGTTTTCAATTATCAATACGGTGTTTCGGTGCCCTGGTCCAACGACGCAATCGCGTTTAGCACTGCACCCTCGGGTGCCGCATGGGTCGATGCAGCAACGGCAAGTTCAGCACCGGACGGACTCTATTACGTTGCCGTCACTGCGGGTGCCTTGTTGGGATCGGGAGTCGGTACTGTCAGCACGCCTTTGCTCGGGACGCTGCCGAATTCATCCACGGCGGCGACCGTTTCAGATCGCGCCGTCGCCGGCCGCACTTCCATCAACGTGACCCCGCTGGCAATTTGCGCGATGTCGCCCACTCCCCGCGCCCCGCGCACGAACGATGGCGTGCTCGTTCCGGAACTGGTCGAGTACGGATTCCGGCGCGGCGTCGGGTATGACTTGATGAACCTGAATCCAAATGGGACCACCGGCAAGACCTATGTGGTGGATCCCGCATTCCAGCCTGGAGGCTCCGGTTTGTCGGCGAATACCTCGACAGCTCGGGTGGCCCCCTTTGTGTGTGCGGGCAATTTGTGGATGCCGAGGGTCACAGGGGGGGAGATCCGGGTCAAGGAGGATTTCCCGCTGCCCGAGTTGTTCACCCAACTTAACTCGCGCTTCGACAAATTCCAGAATGCTCCCTGCAGTCCGAATGGTGCGCCTCCCGACTATAACGTCAAGCCGTACGACGTCGCCGATGCCCCAAGCGTCGGCTGGATGTCGCCCAGCCCAGTCCTGCAGGCAGCAGCGCTTACGACCGACACCCCCCACAACCCTCAGGCGCCGGCCAACGTCCGATCGAACAAACTCGAAACGATTCTGGACTACCCCGATCCTACCCCTGCGGGCCTGAGTGCGAACTATGGCCCCTTGTGGTCATATGCAAAGGCAGCAAAGTATTCGGCTGCAGTACCGGCCACCGGGGAGACTTTTTTCACCGCCGCGGACTGGCCTCACCTGTACCCTAACGCCCCGACGAATCCATCGGGCACCATTCCCTACCTGGCGATTAGCGGGACTTATTATGGTCGCCCCGCGATCGCTAATCTGGCGATCTCCAAAGAGCAGCGCCGGGTGCTGAACATCCCGCTGCTGTCGTGCCCAGTAACAGGCAGCGGGGTGCCCGCAACCGTGCTCGCCGTTGGCCGGTTTTTCATGACTGTCCCGGCTACCTCGCTTCACCTCTACGCCGAATTCGCCGGCATCGTGCCGGAGCAATCGTTGACTGGAACAGTGGAGCAATACTGATGAAAATGTTGATGCGAAAGGCTCTCGATAAGCGCCGCCAGGATGGCGCCGCCGCAGTTGAACTTGCCCTGCTGATCCCGATCCTGCTGGTGCTGTTCACCGTGCCGCTGTTCGTCGCGGTCTATTGCTGGCACTACAGCGCCGCCCAGAGAGCGGCACAAAGCGCCGCGCGTTACATGTCGACCATTTCGGTCCAGGAAATGAAATCCAGCAATTTGTCCCTGGCTGCAGAGGCCATTGCGACGCAAATTGCGACGGCCCAGGTCGCGGAACTCACCCTCGCCGCATACGCTCCAGCAGTCGAAGTGTACTGTGGCGGGGCCCGATGTATCGGCACCGGCAACCGGCCTTTGCCAACAACCGTGTTCGTAATCATTCGCATGGACATGTTCGACCAAATCTTCAACTCGGTGGAAGCAGGCCGCTACGGTTTGCCCATCACTGTTCGAGTGGAGCTTCCCTATGTTGGCAATTAAGCGTTGCGGCGGGGGCAGCAGGTCGGGGCTGAATTCCCAGGGCGGGATCGCCTTGGTTGAGTTCGGACTGCTCATCGAGGTCTTCTTCTTAATGGTATTTGGCATCATCGAAATCGCCAGAATCATGTACATGTACAACACCATGCAGGAGGTCACACGCCGGGCCGCAAGCGCGGCCGCCATCTCCAATTTCGCCGATTCCGGCCAAACAGCCTTGATTCGTCAAAATGCGGTTTTCCGGAATTCCCCTGGCGAGCTGATGTTTGGCAGCCCGGTAAGCGATCAGAATGTTCGCATCGATTATCTCGCCCTGACACGGCAGAGCAATGGTACGACGACGATGACCGAGATTCCCACGGGGTCGTTGCCGACCTGTCCAGGGAAAAATCGACAGATTTGCATGGGCGATCCCAACGCCAGCAACTGCATACGTTTCGTACGCGCGCGCATTTGCTCCACGGCCAACGGCGCGCAATGCGACCGTCTGGACTACAGTCCCTTTACCCAGCTTGTTCCGTTACCTGTGAAGCTGCCGTCCGCAGCTGCAATCGTTCCGGCCGAGTCCCTGGGTTTTTCGCCTGGCATGGGACCTTGTTCCTGACCCCAGGGCGTTTCCGACGAGGAGGCGAAAGGAACGGCCCTTCTGCGTGATCGACCGGTCGTTTGTGGGCGTGCGGTATTGTCTCGCGTCTCATGGGCCGGCGGGCAGTCTGGGCCGATAACTCAGGGTTTCAACTACCAATGTCGCTATTTTCGGCCGGGACCGCTCCTTGACAAAGGATTGGGGGCTTCTAGGCTGGATACATTGCAGTTCCATCTTTCGAAACCCTTGACTGCATACCAGAAAGGGGGTGAATGATGAGCGACAACAAAGTTAAAGTTATATTGGTTCATGGAACCAGGGCACGCGATGCGCCTTGGACCCAAGCTACCTCTTTGTTATGCAGAAGCATAATAACCGAGCTTCCTTCGTACAATGTGTGCTTTGAAAAATTTCTTTGGTCTGGATGCAATACGTTCAATGCACGAAGCGAGGCAGCGGAGCAGTTAAGCGAGCGACTCGTGGCCGACGCCTTAAATGACAAAAAAATCATTCTCATCGGACACAGCCATGGCGGCTCGATCGTCGCAAAACTCCTGGACGAGCGCCCGGAGTTGAGGACGAACGTCGTCGGCGCGGTTTTTCTATCGACACCGTTTATCAATATAAGAAAAAAACCAAGTACCGACAAACTGGATATCGTTCTCGAAAAGTGGCTGTGGATGCTACTCGGTGCAATTGTGGCGGGAGGAGTATTGGCGTTATCGTTTTTTGGGCAGTTAAGATGGTTTCACATTGCCCTTGTCGTAACGCCTTTTTTTCTCGGTACAAACCTGCTACTGGCCAAATACCGTGGCTTTCGGATCCCGTCCAGCATGGATGAGTGGATGAGCAACACCTGGGTACGAGAAGAACGCCTCGTCCGGCGCAAGATTATGCAGTTAATGGCCCAGGTTAATATCAGGTTCATTGACCGCGACATGTGCCTTTTTGTACGTACCACGGGCGATGAGGCCTCCTCTGCTCTCGCGGCGCTGCAGACTTTTGGCTCCATCGTCGACTATGCTTCGCTTTTTTTCATCCAACTGGCCTACGTATTTATCACCGCGTCGGACGTCGATACATTAAAAGACAAAAATATCCGGTTTGGCGGAATATTCCGCATAGTCTGGATCGCTCTGATCTCGATAACATTAACTGGAATCATCCTGGCGAAATTATCGATATTGCTACCTAGCTATTGGTTTGACCGGCTTCTTTTCATTCTGCGTAAAGCGAGCTGGATAAATGTTTTTTGGCTTTTTCTCATTCCTGCCACTTTGACCCTGGCGACATGGCTCCTTTTTCCCGTTTTCTTTGCGATTGCCGGTGCGATGATGGCGCTGTTCGCCCGCGCTTTTGGTGGCGCTCCGTTTTCCTTTATCTGGCCATTCGTTCAGCTGTCAGTTGAGGCCACGCCGCCCGGACGCTGGCATCTTGTGCATATCGACTGCAAGCCTGAAGAGTTGGACTGGAGAAAGACGATACCTTCACTGGCGCATTCCAGGAGTTATGAGGACCCTGAAGCGATCAGGCAGGTAATTTCATGGATCCGCCAGCGTTTGGGCGAAAACGCCTCAAGCCATGTCCGTCCGGACTCGCCCTAAGTTATCGCTGGATTTCTGGCATGGTCGCCGGCATCAGGAAAAAAGCTGAATGCCCGGGTTTTAATTTGCAAAAGTGAAACAACTAATGGTAACGTTCGCACCATCGTAGCGACGAATTGCCGCGTTTCGTCCCCGCTCGCGAGGCCTTGCATTGCACGCCTGGTACCAGTCAAGTCTCGGACACCGCGGCACAACCACTTTCCCCAGACCGGAGCGTCACATGAAGCGAGTTACTGGCATCGGCGGCATCTTCTTCCACGCAAAAGACCCGGTCGCGCTGCGCGCCTGGTACCAGCAGCACCTGGGTATCGACGTCCAGGCGTGGGGTGGCGCGGCATTCACCTGGACCGATGACACCGGCAAGCCGGCGGCGGGAACCACTATCTGGTCCATCGGCGCGGCCGACAACGATCACTTCGCGCCCGGCACCGCATCCTTCATGGTGAACTATCGGGTCGAGGACCTGGCGGCTCTGCTCCAGGCGTTGCGGGAGGAGGGCTGCAACGTGCTCGAGAAGACCGACGACTCCGAATACGGAAAGTTTGGCTGGGTGATCGATTCCGAGGGGAACAAGATCGAGCTGTGGCAGCCTCCCGCGGGGCAGTAACACACGGCGGGCGTGACCATGAAGCGGCGACCGCGCATGCAGGTTCCCGCTAGCGAAACCGCCCTGGTATCGCCTCCGCAAACGGGTACATATCGAAGTACGGCCTTGCCTCGTCCAGCACCCGCCGCACCGACGGGCGTTCCATCAAGCGTTCGAAGTAGGCCTCCAGGTTGCCGGCGGAGGAGGGCACCGGTACCAGCGTCGCCGCATAGAACAGGGCCGGCGCAGCGGCGCAATCGGCCATGCTGAAATCGCCCGCCGCAATCCACTCTCGCCCCGCCATGCGCGCCTCGATGATCCGATAGGCGGTCGCGAGACCGGCCCGCTCGCGCCCCATGTCGCCGTTCGATCCCGTTATCCGGTCGAGAACGATCGCCTGCATCGGCCCCTGCACGTAATTGTCGAAGAACCGGTCCCACAGCCGAACCTCGTGCGCCGCTTCCCATTCCGGCGGAACCAGCGGCGCGGCGCCAGGGTAGTAGTGATCGATGTATTCGATGATCGACGACGACTCGGGCACATCCCGGTGGCGCGCGGCGTCGCGGATGACGGGGAATTTGCAGAGCGGCCAGATCGCTGCGAGTTCAGCCCGGTCGGCGGCGGCGCCCAGGTCGATCAGCCGCCGGTCGAAAGACGTGCCGTTTTCGTAGAAGGCGACCAGCACCTTGTGGCAGAACGAAGCAAGCGGATGGTAATACAGCGTGATGGCCATGGCGTCCGTCCCCTGATCAGGTGGCGATGACACTGCAATGGTGCTTCAGTGACGCAGCTGTTCAGGCGGCGCCGTCAGCACCCGCTCGGTCAATTCCGGCTTGATGCCGCGCATGCGCATGAAAGTGCGCGCCACGTCGGAGCCGAGCGCGCTCTTCATTGCCAGCGCCTCCCGGATCTGCTGCTCGGTTTCGTGATCTTTGCGTTCGTGCTGTTCTGCCATTGTGTCCTCCCGTGTGATGCAATTTATAGCACGGACTGACGATGCCTGGCGCATGCGCGCATGAGCACGTCCACAGCGATCCGTTGGTTGTAAGACTACAACAACGTTACAACATGCTATCCTGCCCTCAACAATAATGGCGGCAGACAATACCGGCAAATCCCCACCCTGATGAACTTTCCATTTCAACGGCCGCCGCCAGGCGCCCACCAGCCGGCGCGGCGAACCGCATTGGTGCTTGCGTTCGCGCTGTTACTGGTCGCGCTGGCGACAACCTACATCGCCTGGCGCGGCGCCAGCGGTCAGCAGCTGGGCTTCCAGCAAACCGAGTTCGACTTCGCTGCCCGCCAGACCGTCCGCCGCATCGAGCAGCGCATGTCCATCTACGAGCAGGTCGAGCGCAGCACGCAGGCGTACCTGCTGGGCTCGCTGGATGTCGATGCCGCCAACTTCCGCCTGTTCGTGCAGTCGCTGCGCCTCGACGAGCAATATCCCGGCATCCAGGGCCTGGCCCTCGTCAAGCTGCTGGCGCCGTCGCAAGTGGAACCCCATGTGGCGGCCATGCGCGCGAAAAACGCGTCCTACACCGTCCATCCGGCCGGCGAACGGGCGCAGTATTCGTCCATCACCCACATCGAGCCGTTCACGGGCCTGAACCTGCGCGCGCCCGGCTTCGACATGCTCAGCGACCCCCACCGGCGCGTCGCGATGGAACGCGCGCGCGACACCGGCAAGGCGGCTGCCTCGGCCAAAGTGCGCCTGATCCAGGAGGACGGCAAGGGCGAGCAGGCCGGCCTGGTGATGTACCTGCCCGTATATCGCCGCGGCGCGCCGGTGGCCGACCTGGAGCAGCGCCGCGCCAACCTCATCGGCTGGGTCGGGGCGCCGTTCCGCGTGGACGACCTGATGAACGGCGTGCGCCCCGAGCGCGCCGGCGACATCATCCTGGCCATCCACGACGGCCTCGACACGTCGGCGGCGTCGCTGCTGCACCGCTCCGATCCGGCCGATTCGGCCGAGGCGCGGCACGTCTCGCGCTTTAGCACCACCCAGCGCATCGGCATCGGCGGCCGCCCGTGGACGCTGGTGTTGCGCTCGGCCCCGCTGCTGGAAGCGCGGCTCGAATCGGACCGCCCGCGCGTCATCGCGCTGGTCGGCAGCGTCGCCAGCGTGCTGCTGGCGCTGCTGGTGTGGACGCTCGCGTCCGGCCGCGGACGGGCGCTGGCGCTGGCCGACGCCGTCACCCGCCAGTTGCGCGACAGCGAATTTCGCTGGAAATACGCACTGGAAGGCGCCGGCGACGGCGTCTGGGACTGGGACCGCGGCACCGGAACGGTGGTCTATTCCACCCGCTGGAAGCAGATGCTGGGCTACGACGACAACGACATTGCCGGCAGCGTCGGCGAATTCGAGCGCCTGCTGCACCCGGACGACGCCGCCGGCACCATGCTGACCCTGAACGCCTACCTGGTCGGCACCAGCGGCAACTACCAGGCCGAATTTCGCATGCTGTGCAAGGACGGCAGCTGGCGCTGGATCCTGGCGCGCGGCATGGCCGTCACCCGCGCCGCCGCCGGCCAGCCGGTGCGCACGATCGGCACCCACACCGACATCAGCCGCTCGCGCGAAGATGCCGACAACCTGCGCACCGCCAACGCACGCCTGGCGGCGGAACAGCAACGGGTGCAGGTCATCCTCGACCATTCGCACGACGCCTTCGTCGCCGTCGACCACGATGGCCGCATCACCGACTGGAACGCCAAAGCGCAGGCGATGTTCGGCTGGTCGGCAGCCGAAGCGGTGGGCCAGCAGCTCGACACGCTGATCGTGCCCGACGCCGCACGCGCGGCCCACAACGCCGCGTTCGCGAGCTTCCTGCGCGCCGGCGATGCGGCCTCGGCCGGCAACGTGGTCGAAGTGAATGCCTTGCAGCGCGGCGGCCGCTTGCTCCCGGTCGAGCTGGCGATCGCCGGTTTTCCGCAAGAGGCCGGCCACGCCGTCAGCGCCTTCATCCGCGACATCTCCGAACGCAAGCTGGGGCAGCAGCTCGAGCGCGACCGTTCGCTGGCGCTGGAGGAGGCCCGCACCGCGCTCAGCCATGCGCAGAAGCTCGAATCGGTCGGCAAACTCACCGGCGGCATCGCCCACGACTTCAACAACGTGCTGCACATCATCGGCGGCAACGTCCAGCTGCTCAAGGTGGCCAAGGATCTCGACGAACGCGTCAGGAAGCGCCTCGACAGCATCCAGGGGGCGGTCGACCGCGGCGCCAAGCTGTCGTCGCAGCTGCTGGTGTTCGCGCGGCGCCAGCCGCTGCAGCCCGTTGCCGTCAACGCCCAGCGGGCCATGCGCGACATGGACGACCTGCTCAAGCGCGCAGTCGGCGAGCACGTCGCCATCACCATCGCGTCCGAGCCGGGCCTGTGGAACACGCTGGCCGATCCTGGCCAGCTCGAGAACGTCATCCTCAACCTCGCCATCAATGCGCGCGACGCCATGCCCGCCGGCGGCGCGCTCCATATCGACCTGCGCAACGTCACGCTGCGCCCGGGGGAAGCGCCCGCCTGGGTCGACGCCATCGCCGGCGACTACGTGCGCCTGTCCATTGGCGACACGGGCGCAGGCATGGCGCCCGAAGTGGTGGCGCTGGCCTTCGAACCATTTTTTACCACCAAGCCGGTCGGGGCCGGCACCGGCCTTGGCCTGTCGATGGCATACGGTTTCGTCAAGCAGAGCAACGGCCACATTCACATCGACAGCGCGCCGGGCGAGGGCACCACCGTGGTGATCCATCTGCCGCGCTCGGACGCATCGGTCGAAGACGCCGTCGCCCCGGCGCCCCTCAATGCGATCGGCGGCAATGAAACCGTGCTGGTGGTCGAAGACGACCCCGAGGTCAAAGCGACGGCGGTGGGCATCCTGCGCCAGCTCGGCTACCGCGTGCTCGACGCCGACGACGGTGCCAGCGCCCTCGAGGTGATCCGCGGCGGCGCCGCCATCGACCTGTTGTTTACCGATGTCGTCATGCCGGGACCGGTGTCGAGCACCCAGCTGGCCGCCGCCGCGCGCCAGCTGCTGCCTGCCGTCGCGGTGCTCTACACCTCCGGCTACACGCAGAACGCCTTGACCACCGGCGGGCGGCTGCACGACGGCGTCCAGCTGATCGGCAAGCCCTACCGCAGGGAGCAGCTGGCGCACAAGATTCGCGAAGTGCTGGCGATCAAGGTGGCGTGACGCAGCAGCGCCGTGTTGGCCGCCCCTGGCGCCATCGCGCGCCAGTACCCGCAGCAACATTTCGAAACGATTTCCTCAACTGATGTTGCCCATCTGCATGTTAATGTGTGCCCGAACTCGGCGGCAGGCAGCGGCTCTAACGCTTGTCACAACATTATTCACAGCAGGCGCGCACCTTGAGAAATCCTCCAAATATACTTGGCATCGCACGTTGCGCGCTCGCCTGCCTGCCGCTGTTCGCGGCGGCATCGGCGCAGGCGCAGGACCGCGATTCGCTGGTCGATCTCATCAACGACTACCGCGCCGATCCCGGCAGTTGCGAAGGCTGGCGCGCCGATCCCGTGGCGCCGCTGGCGCAGCATCGCGCACTGGGCCGCGTGTACGTGGAACCGGGCGGCTCGCTGCCGCGTGCGCTCGAGCGGGCCGGCTACGGCGGCGCCCACGCCAAGGCCATCTACGTCACCGGCCCGCGCGATTCGCTCGCCGCGATGGATGCGATCGAACGCGCCTACTGCCGCATCCTGCTGAGCACCGACTTCACCGCCGTCGGCGCCGCCCGCACCGGCGACACCTGGCAGGTGGTGTTCGTCCGGCCGCAGGCGCCGCCACCGCCGCGCGCCCGCCTGCCGGACCTGCGCGATGCCGGCCAGATCCTGCTCGACGCCGTCAACCGCGCACGGGCCACCGAGCGCAACTGCGGCAACAAGCACTTCGCCGCGGCGCCGGCGCTCACGCTCAATGGGGCGCTCGGCGCTGCCGCGCTCGCGCACAGCGTCGACATGGCCAGGCAAAACTATTTCAGCCACAAGGGCAGGGACGGCCGTGAAGTCGCGCAGCGCGCCGTCCAGGCCGGCTATCGCTGGAGCGGCATCGGCGAAAACATCGCCGCCGGCCAGGCCTCGCCCGACGGAGCCATGGCCGGCTGGCTGGCCAGCCCCGGTCACTGCGCCAACATCATGGACCGCTGGTTCACCGAAATGGGCGCCGCCTACGCCACCAGCGCCGGCAACGGCAAGCCGCAGGTGTACTGGACGCAGGTGTTCGGCCAGCCACGCTGACGCGGCAAGGCGGGTAAAATCGCAGTCAGTGCGCGCAGTGCGTCATACCCCGAAGGCGAATTCGTTGGATCAACTACAGCAAGGCTTTCTCCTGACCCGCCACTGGCGCGACACGGCGGCCGGCACGGAAGTGGACTTCTGGCTGGCCACCGACGACGGCCCGCGCCACCTGCGCCTGGCGCCGCATCCATCGGTGGCCTTCATCCCGGCCGAGCAGCGCGAGCAGGCGGAGGCGGTGCTGCAGGGCGAACGCGGCTTCGAGCTGCGC
This sequence comes from Burkholderiales bacterium, assembly GCA_038248405.1. Classification (GTDB taxonomy): domain Bacteria; phylum Pseudomonadota; class Gammaproteobacteria; order Burkholderiales; family Burkholderiaceae_D; genus JAFCUW01. Next base: position 27,890 of record JBBRXM010000020.1, on the reverse strand, counting down.
CCGCTCTCCCTGTGCGACTTCCACCACCGCCCGGTGCTGGGCATGTATTGCACCCGGTACCGCCAGCTACAGAAGCTTGCCAAGCGGCTCAAGGAATACGGCATCGACGTCTACGAAGCGGACGTGCGCCCGCCCGAGCGCTACCTGATGGAACGCTTCATCACGGCGCCCGTGCGGTTCGGCGGCCGCGAGGAAGGCGGCGCGCTGCTGGACGCGCAACTGAAACCGGCCCCCGGCTACCGGCCGAGCCTGAAGCTCGCCTCGCTCGACATCGAAACCACCGCCCAGGGCGAGCTCTATTGCATCGGCCTGGAAGGCTGCGGCCAGCGCGTCGTCTACATGCTCGGGCCGCCCAACGGCAGCGACGAGCCACCGGGCTTCGACCTGGAATACTGCGACACGCGCGCGCAGTTGCTCGAGCGCCTCAACGAATGGATGGCGCGGCACGATCCGGACGCCATCATCGGCTGGAACGTGGTGCAGTTTGACCTGCGCGTGCTGCAGCGCCACGCGGAACGCTACAACGTGCCGCTGCGCCTGGGCCGCGACGGCAGCGCGATGGAGTGGCGCGAACACGGCGGCCGGCAAGGCCACTTCTTTGCCGGCGCCGCGGGGCGCCTGATCATCGACGGCATCGAAGCGCTCAAGTCGGCGACCTGGAGCTTTTCGTCCTACAGCCTCGAGCACGTGTCGCAAACGCTGCTGGGCGAGGGCAAGTCGATCGACAACCCCTACCAGCGCATGGATGAGATCAACCGCCGCTTCGCCGAGGACAAGCCGGCGCTGGCGCGCTACAACCTGAAGGACTGCGAACTGGTCACCCGCATTTTCGACAAGACCGAACTGCTGACCTTTCTTCTGGAACGCGCCAGCGTGACCGGGCTGGCGGCCGACCGCAGCGGCGGCTCGGTGGCGGCGTTCGAACATCTGTATATGCCGATGATGCACCGCCAGGGCTACGTGGCGCCCAACCTGGGCGACGTCGCCGGCGGCGACAGTCCCGGCGGCTTCGTCATGGATTCGCAGTCCGGCCTGTACGATTCGGTGCTGGTGCTCGACTACAAAAGCCTGTACCCGTCGATCATCCGCACCTTCCTGATCGACCCGGTGGGCCTGGTGGCCGGCACCCGCGACGATGGCGCAAGCGATTCGGTGGAGGGCTTTCGCGGTGCCCGCTTCGCGCGCGACAAGCACTGCCTGCCGGCCATCGTCAAGCAGATTTGGGACGGGCGCGACGCCGCCAAGCGCGAGCAGAACAAGCCGCTGTCGCAGGCGCTGAAGATCATCATGAATGCGTTTTACGGCGTCCTCGGTTCCAGCGGCTGCCGCTTTTTCGATCCGCGGCTGGCGTCCTCGATTACCCTGCGCGGCCACGAGATCATGCACCTGACCCGCAAACTCATCGAGGACAAGGGTTACCAGGTCATCTACGGCGACACCGATTCGACCTTCGTCTGGCTCAGGCACGCGCATAGCGAAGAAGCGGCCGGCGCGATTGGCCGCGCCCTTGTCGCCCACGTCAATCAATGGTTCGACGACTACCTGCGCGAGCAATTCGGCCTCGACAATGCGCTCGAGCTGCAATTCGAGACCCATTACCGCCGCTTCCTGATGCCCACCATCCGCGGCTCGGACGAAGGCAGCAAGAAGCGCTACGCCGGCCTCACGCGCACAGCCGACGGCAGCGAGCAGATGGTCTACAAGGGCCTGGAAACGGTGCGCAGCGACTGGACGCCGCTGGCCCAGCAATTCCAGCAGGCGCTGTACCTGCGCATCTTCAAGGGCGAGCCCTACCAGGAGTATGTGCGCGACTACGCCCGCCGCACCGCCGGCGGTGAATTCGACGACCAGCTGGTGTACCGCAAGCGGCTGCGCCGCCCGCTCGACGATTACGAGCGCAACGTGCCGCCGCACGTGCGCGCGGCGCGCATCGCAGATGAATTCAACCGCCAGCAGGGCCGGCCGCTGCAATACCAGAACGGCGGCGCGATCCGCTACGTGATGACGCTGGCCGGACCCGAGCCGCTGGAGGTGCGCCGCTCGCCGATCGACTACGACCATTACCTGACGCGCCAGCTGCAGCCGGTGGCCGACGGCATATTGCCGTTCGTCGGCGACGATTTCGCGACGCTGACGAGTTTGCAGCAGACGCTGTTTTAATCGCAAATTGCCGATTCCGGTAAGATTGGCGAATCCGAACGCACAACACCGGGGTCTGACCCCGCGGGGTCAGACCCCAGACCCAGCCCCTGAAAAATGAAAACCCATAAAATCGCAGTGATCGCCGGCGACGGCATCGGCAACGAAGTCATGCCCGAAGGCCTGCGCGTGCTGCGCGCGGCCGCGCAGAAATTCAACATCGCCCTCGAATTCACCACCATGGAATGGGCCAACTGCGACTATTACGTCAGGTACGGCCAGATGATGCCCGACGACTGGCGCCAGCAGCTGGAGGGTTTCGAGGCGATCTATTTCGGCGCCGCCGGCATGCCGGCCGTCGTTCCCGACCACATTTCGCTGTGGGGCTCGCTGCTCAAATTCCGCCGCGACTTCGACCAGTACGTGAACCTGCGGCCGGTGCGCCTGATGCCGGGGGTGCCATGTCCGCTGGCCAATCGCAAGCCCGGCGACATCGATTTTTACGTCGTGCGCGAAAACACCGAAGGCGAATATTCCTCCGTCGGCGGCAAGATGTTCGACGACACCGACCGCGAATTCGTCACCCAGACGGCGATTTTTTCCCGCAAGGGCACCGACCGCATCCTCAAATATGCCTTCGACCTGGCCCAAAGCCGCCCGAAAAAGCACCTCACGTCGGCCACCAAGTCGAACGGCATTTCGATCAGCATGCCGTACTGGGACTCGCGCGTCGAAACGATGGCGCCTTCCTATCCCGACGTGCGCTGGGACAAATACCACATCGATATCCTCTGCGCGCGCTTCGTTCTCTCGCCGGAGCGTTTCGACGTGGTGGTCGCATCGAACCTGTTTGGCGACATCCTCTCCGACCTCGGGCCGGCATGCACCGGCACCATCGGCATCGCGCCGTCGGCCAACCTCAATCCGGAACGCACCTTCCCGTCGCTGTTCGAGCCGGTGCACGGCTCGGCGCCTGACATCTTCGGCAAGAACATCGCCAATCCGATCGGCATGATCTGGTCCGGCGCGATGCTGCTCGACTTCCTCGGCAACGGCGACGCCAATTACCGCGCCGCGCACGACGCCGTGCTTCGTGCCATCGAAACGGTGCTGGTGCAGGGACCGGCCACGCCGGACCTCGGCGGCGCCGCATCGACTACCGAGGTCGGCGTCGCGATCGCGGCGGCCCTGTAAAACATGCGCCGCTGAGTGGCGTGGCCGCCACAGCGCGGGGCGCGCGCTAGCTTTTGGTCAAACGAGGACAGGACGAATCCTGCCTAACGGCCTTCAGCTCGAACCACCTGGATGAATATCCGTCGAACGGAGAGCTACCTGCGGCGTCCCTTGGGATCAGACCGCGGCGGGTCGCTACGCAGCTTCATTTCACCAATGCGGTGCTTCCCTCCGAAGAAAAGGATTCAGACATGAACAAGAGCATCCTGACAGCGGCGATTCTGGCCGCCAGCGCTGGCGTCGCCTCCGCGCAGAGCGGCGTCACCATTTACGGCATCGTCGATGCCGGTTACGTGCGCGAAAGCGGTGGCGCCGCCGGCACCACCCACAAGCTCACCAGCGGCGTCGGTTCGGCGTCGCGGCTGGGTTTTCGCGGCACCGAGGACCTGGGCGGCGGCCTGTCTGCCATCTTTACGCTGGAGTCGGGCGTCAAGATCGATACGGGCGAGCTGGACGCCTCGAACACGCTGTTCAACCGGCAGGCCTTCGTCGGCCTCAAGAGCAGCATCGGCACCCTGACCATCGGCCGCCAGTACACCCCGTGGCACCAGGCGCTGACGCAGGTCGGCGACCCGTGGGGCACCGGCTACGCGGGCGGCGCGAAAAACCTGTTCCCCGATTTCGGCAGTAACATCCGCACCAGCAACACGCTGCTGTATTCGATGCCCGAGACGATGGGCATCACGGGCGACCTCGCCTACAGCGCTGGAGAACAGCCCGGCAGCGCCAAGGCGGGGCGGCAGGTGGGCTTTTCGGTCGGCTATGCCAACGGCCCCCTGAACGTGCGTATCGCCTACAACAACAAGAATTCCGACGTGGCCGCCGCGCCCGGGGTCACGCCGATCAGCCGCAGCATCGGCACCAACAGGCTGATCGTGGCCAACTACGACTTCCGCGTGGTCAAGGCCTACTTCGCTTACAGCAAGGACAAGGGCTTCAACAGCGCGCCGCTCGGTAACACGACCAACCCCTTCGGTTACGTCGTGCCGCCGACCGCATCCCTCGACAGCAACGAATACCTGCTGGGCCTGACCGCGCCGCTGGGCGGCGGCACCGTGCTGGCGAGCTACATGCGCAAGAACGACAAGACCGCGTTCAACCAGGACGCGCGCGGCTGGGGCGTGGGCTACCAGTACCCGCTGTCGAAACGCACCAGCCTGTACACGGCCTACGGTTCCATCAACAACAAGAACGGCGCCGGTTACACGGTGGCCAACAATACCGAGGCGGGCACGGGCGACCGCGCCTTCAACCTGGGCGTGCGCCACACGTTCTGACGCGTCGGGTCCGGGTGGGGCCGCCGGCCCCACTTGGCGAGTCGTGCTGGCGATTGCCGCTCGCAGGGGAGAGCAACATATGAGCAAGGTCGGATTCATTGGTCTTGGCATCATGGGTGCGCCGATGGCCGCCCACATCATTCAGGGCGGGCACCAGCTGTTCGCGCACGACCACAAGCCCTTGCCGGCGGACCTGGCGGCGCAAGGCGCAACGGGCTGCGCCTCGGGCAGGGAAGTGGCGCAGCAGGCCGACATCATCATCATCATGGTGCCGGACACGCCGCACGTGGCGTCGGTGCTGTTCGACGACGGCGGCGTCGCGCAGGGTCTGACTGCCGGCAAGATCGTGGTCGACATGAGCTCGATCTCGCCGATCGAAACCAAGCAGTTCGCCGCGCGCATCGAGGCGCTCGGCTGCAGCTACCTCGATGCGCCCGTGTCGGGCGGCGAAGTGGGCGCGCGGGCGGCGAGCCTGACCATCATGGTGGGCGGGCCGGAAGCGACGTTTGCCACTGTCAAGCCGCTGTTCGAACTGATGGGCAAGAACATTACCCTTGTCGGCGGCAATGGCGACGGCCAGACCACCAAGGTGGCCAACCAGATCATCGTCGCCCTCAACATCGAAGCGGTCGGCGAGGCGCTGCTGTTCGCCTCGCGCATGGGCGCCGACCCGGCCAAGGTGCGGCAAGCCCTGATGGGCGGGTTCGCGGCATCGCGCATCCTCGAGGTGCACGGCGAGCGCATGATCAAGCGCAGCTTCGATCCGGGATTCCGCATCGAACTGCACCAGAAAGACCTCAATCTTGCGCTGACCAGTGCCCGCCAGATGGGCCTGTCGCTGCCGAACACGGCGACGGCGCAGGAATTGTTCAACAGCTGTGCTGCGCACGGCGGCAAAGCGTGGGATCATTCGGCTTTGGTGCGCGCGCTTGAACTCATGGCCAACTACGAGATCGGCGCGCCGCCTCCCCAATAAACTACCGGAGCTGCGCATGATCGATCCACGGGTGCTGTTGCGGCAGATGTTCGACGCCGCTGTCGAAGCGGCGCAATCGTCGCACTGCCTGCCGCCGCACTTGCCGGCGCCCCCGCGCGGGCGCACGCTGGTGATCGGCGCCGGCAAGGCGTCGGCCGAAATGGCCCGCGTGGTCGAGCAGAACTGGCCGGGGGAACTGTCCGGCCTGGTGGTCACGCGCTACGGCTACGCGGTGCCGTGCGAGCGCATTGAGATCGTCGAAGCGGCCCATCCGGTGCCGGACGAAGCGGGGATGGCGGCCGCACGCCGCATCCTCGGCCTGGTATCGGGCCTGACGGCCGACGACCTGGTGATCTGCCTCATCTCCGGCGGCGGCTCGTCGCTGCTGGTGCTGCCGGGCGACGACCTGACCCTGGCCGACAAGCAGGACATCAACAAGGCCCTGCTCAAAAGCGGCGCCACCATCGGCGAGATGAACTGCGTGCGGCGCCACCTCTCGAGCATCAAGGGCGGGCGGCTGGCCGCCGCCTGCCATCCGGCGAAAGTGGTGACCCTGCTCATTTCGGACGTCCCCGGCGACGACCCGGCCGACATTGCCAGCGGCCCCACCACGGCCGACCGCACCACCTGCGCCGATGCGCTGGCGATCCTGCAGCGCTACGGCATCGCGATGCCCGGCAAAGTGCGCGCGCTGCTCGAGAGCGGCGACGGCGAAAGCGTCAAGCCTGGCGACGCCCGGCTGGCAGGCAGCGAAACGCGCATGATCGCCACCCCGCAGATGGCGCTGGAGGCGGCCGCGGCCGTCGGGCGCGCGGCGGGGGTGCCGGTGCACATCCTCGGTGACAGTATCGAAGGCGAAGCGCGCGACGTCGGCATCGTCATGGCCGGCATCGCCCGCCAGGTCGCCAGCCACGGCCAGCCGTTCGCGGCGCCCTGCATCCTGCTGTCGGGCGGCGAAACCACCGTCACGGTGCGCGGCAATGGACGCGGCGGGCGCAACGTCGAATTCCTGCTGTCGCTGGGCGTCACGCTCAATGGCCAGGCCGGCGTCCACGCGCTGGCCTGCGACACCGACGGCGTCGACGGCCAGGAAGAAATCGCCGGCGCCTACCTGGCGCCCGATTCGCTGGCGCGCGCCTGGCAGCTGGGCATCAAGCCGCGCGCGAGCCTGGCCAACAACGACGGCCACGGCTTTTTCCAGGCTCTGGGGGACTCGGTGGTCAGCGGGCCGACGCTCACCAACGTCAACGACTTCCGCGCCATCTACATTGCCTGATGCATTTCCGGCACCCGGCCGCATGACATTTTTGCCTCAGAATAGGCCTGCGGAAAGTGCACTTTGTCCGAACAAGGTAACATTCGGGTATCGGATGATTTTTTAAGGCATATCTATGGCAAATTTTGCAACTGAGCGCGTTCTCAGCGTTCATCACTGGAACGAAAGCCTGTTCTCGTTTACCACCACGCGTGACGCCAGCCTGCGTTTCGAAAACGGCCATTTCGTCATGATCGGCCTGCAGGTGGACGGCAAGCCGCTGATGCGCGCCTACAGCATCGCCAGCGCCAATTACGACGAGCACCTGGAGTTTTTCAGCATCAAGGTGGCGAACGGACCGCTGACCTCGCGCCTGCAGCACCTGAAGGTCGGCGACGAAGTGCTGGTCGGCCGCAAGCCCACCGGCACGCTGATCACGCACGACCTGCTGCCCGGCAAGCACCTGTACCTGCTCGGCACCGGCACCGGCCTCGCGCCCTTCCTGTCCATCATCAAGGATCCGCAGACCTACGAACGCTTCGAGAAAGTCATCCTGCTGCACGGCGTGCGCCAGGTCAGCGAGCTGGCCTACAAGGACGTCATCACCGACGAGCTGCCAAGCAACGAGTTCTTTGGCGAAGACGTGCGCGAAAAGCTGATCTATTACCCGACCGTGACGCGCGAGCCGTTCGTCAACCGCGGCCGCCTGACCGACCTGATCGAAAGCGGCAAGCTGTTCGAAGACATCGGCCTGCCACCGCTCGACCCGGCCACCGACCGTGTCATGATCTGCGGCGGCCCGGCCATGCTTAAAGACATCTGCGTGCTGCTCGACGCGCGCGGCTTCAAGGCCTCGCCGCACATCGGCGTGCCTGGCGACTACGTGATCGAACGCGCCTTCGTCGAAAAATAAGCGATTCACTGGTTGCGCCGCACATTGCGGTGAAACTAAGCTGAGCAAATCCCATCCAAACTGAATGCGCCGCTGCGCGTTCGTTTGGAGGCTCCGATGACCCTGGCTTCGGCAATCGCCGCACTGACCATCTTGCTGTGCGCCGGCCTCGCCCAGGCGCAAGAGCCCGGCGGCACGCTCGCCAAGATCAAAAAGACGGGCGTCGTCACCCTCGGCGTGCGCGACGGCTCCGTCCCGTTTTCCTACCTCGACGACAAGCAGCAATACATCGGCTATTCGGTCGACCTGTGCATGCAGGTTGTCGCCGCGCTGCGCCGCGAGCTCGGCATGCCAGGCCTCAAGGTGGCGATGAATCCTGTCACCTCGGCCAACCGCATTCCGCTGATGGCAAACGGCACCATCGACCTCGAGTGCGGATCGACCACCAACAATCTAGAACGCCAGCAGCACGTCGCCTTTGCGCCGACCATGTTCGTCATCGGCAGCCGCTTGCTGTCCAAAAAATCGTCGGGCATCAAGACGCTGGCCGACATGAAGGGCAAGACGCTGGTCGCCACGGCCGGCACGTCCACGCTCAAGCAGATGACGATGCTCAACCAGGAGCAGAAGCTGGGCATGAAGATCGTCGTGGCCAAGGACCATCCTGAATCGTTCCTGATGATGGACACCGGCCGCGCTGCCGCCGAGGCGAACGACGACATCCTGCTGGCGGCGCAGGTGGCAACGTCGAAGGATCCGTCGCTGTACGAGATCAGCAAGGCGCCGCTGTCGGTCGAGCCCTACGGCATCATGCTGCGCAAGGGCGACCCCGCCTTCAAGAAGTCGGTCGATGCGGCCATCGCCCGCGTGTACACATCCGGGGCGATCAACGGCATCTACAACAAGTGGTTCATGTCGCCGATTCCGCCGCGGGGAATCAACCTCAATTTCCCGATGCCGGCGCAGCTGAAGGCGGTGTTTGCGCGCCCGACTGATTCGGGCGATCCGGCAGCGTATGGCGCGCTGGCGAAGTGAACTATCACTGGAACTGGCACATCTTTCGGGAGATGTCGCCCGACGGGGTGCACACCTATTTCGACACGCTCGTGGCTGGCACCGGCTGGACGCTGGCGACGGCGCTGTCGGCCTGGCTGATCGCGCTGGTACTGGGCCTGGTGGTCGGCATCGCCAGGACCCTGCGCAATCGGGTCACCGTCGCCCTCGGCAATGGCTATGTCGAGCTGTTTCGCAATATCCCGCTGCTGGTGCAGATGTTCCTCTGGTACTTCGTCATGCCGGAGGTGCTGCCGGCCGGTGCGGGCGCGTGGCTCAAGGCGATGCCCGACTCGGCGTTCGTCACGGCGGTGCTGTCGCTCGCCTTCTTCACGTCGGCGCGGGTGGCGGTGCAGGTGAGCGCCGGCATCGAGGCGTTGCCGGCCGGCCTGACGCTGGCCGCGACCGCCCTTGGCCTGAGCGGGGCGCAAACCTACCGCTACGTCCGGCTGCCGATCGCGCTGCGCCTGATCCTGCCGCCGCTGACCAGTGAATTTCTCAACATCATCAAGAACAGTTCGGTGGCGCTGACCATTGGCCTGGTCGAGCTGACCGCGAGCGCACGGGCCATCCAGGAATTCTCGTTCCAGGTGTTCGAGGCGTTCTCCGCGGCAACCGTCATCTACCTCGCCATCAACATGGTGGTGGCGTTCTCGATGCGGTTGCTGGAGAGGAGGGTGGCGATTCCCGGCTTCATCGGCGTCGCCGCCAAGCTGCCATGAGCGGCTTCGACTTCGACGTCATCGTCCGCTCGTCCGGCTATCTGTTTCGCACCGGCATGGTGTTCACCGTCCAGTTGACGGTGCTGGCGATGTGCGGCGGCATCGTGCTGGGGACGGCGCTGGCGCTGATGCGCTTGTCCGGCAGCCGGGTGGTGTCGCTGCCGGCGGCAGCGTACGTTAACCTGGTGCGCTCGGTGCCACTGGTGCTGGTGATCTTCTGGTTCTATTTCCTGGTGCCGTACATCGCCGCCTGGGCGATCGGCGCGCGCGAGCCGGTGAAGGTGGGCGCCTTCGCGTCGGCCTTGATCACCTTCGTCATGTTCGAGGCGGCGTATTACTGCGAGATCCTGCGCAGCGGCATGCAGTCGGTGCCGCGCGGGCAGGTGCTGGCGGGACAAGCGCTGGGGCTGACGTACGCGCAGGTCACTGCCACCATCGTGCTGCCGCAGGCAATCCGTAACATGCTGCCGGTGCTGCTGACTCAGACCATCATCCTGTTCCAGGACGTGTCGCTGGTGTACGTGCTGTCGATCCCGGACTTCGTCGGCGCCGCCAGCAAGGTGGCGCAGCGCGACGGCCGCCTGGTCGAGATGTACTCGTTCGTGGCGGTCGTTTATTTCGTGCTGTGCTTTGCGTTGTCGTCGGCGGTCAGGAAGGTGCAGCGCACTTACGCCACACGTACTTCTTCCAGCAAGTGAGGATGACGATCCAGGAGCTTTAATAACTGAATCAACGCCATCGGCGGTTTGATCTTTCCTGCCTCGTAGCGAGAAAAGGCGTTGACTCCGCCGCCAAACAGCTCTGCAGCTTCGCGTTGGTCGAGATTGAGCTTCTTGCGTACGTGGGTGATGAAAGCCGGGTCGACGATGGAAGCGTTGACTTGCTTATTGAACGCCAACATTTGATTCATAGTACGTCGCGACTCGTCCGGATCAAGAATGTATTCGTCGCAGGCGGGGCAGAAATCGCCGGTCACGAGGGGGAGCACCGTCGTCTCGCCCTTGTACGTGTACGGTATGTCGCGGGTACCGCGAATCAGCTCCGCGGCGCCGCAGATTGGACATCTCATGATTACAGCTCCTTGAACGAGACGATGAGGACGTCGTTGACGACGGTCAGCTTCAAATAAATCTTGCCAGCCATCGTGGTCGGGCGATACACGTCCTGCCAGATCCGGTGGTCGGCGTGCGTTGTCATGCTCTTGTAAAAATCGGTTGAACGAAGTGCCCGCACGACGGCAACCATCTCGTCGAATCCGAGCCCCAAAGCCGTCGCGCCTTCGAGGGCTGATTTTGTAGTTCGAACTTTACCTGCATCTACCATCGCTTTTATGAGCGATAACTTACGATGAGGTGTGTTCTTCTCCATAAGCTAATTTAACCTAGTTGGTTAAAATTTTCAACGCGATGGCGCTGTGATCTGACAGTCTTCTGGTTGGCGTAGCCCGATCGAGCGGCGCGGCATGCCCACGTTGCGCAAGAGGGCGGAAGGCACCAGCAGATTTTGCCCTGGTTTTGTTGTGTGGGCCTACCTGCTGCTCATGGTAATGGGGTCCCCGCGTTCGCGACGACGACGTGCTGGAAGGCGAATATTGCTGGCTTGCGGCGGCCCTTACTTCGCGGGATTGAAGCCGGCGCTCATCGCATTGGCGAGGGTGCCGGCCATGATCTCGACCGCCTTCTGATTGGCGCAGCCCAGGTGCGCCACGGATTGCTGCTGGATGCTGGCCGCATTTTGCGTCAGCGCCGCGATGCAGTCCTGCGACGCCTTCATCAGCGCCTGCATCGAGTGCTCCTGGATGATGCGCGCCGAACTCATGAACAGCTGGCTGGCGTCGGCCTGGAACGACTCGGTATAGACGCCGCTGATCTTGGTAAACATGTCGAACAGCGGGTTGTTGGCAACCGTCGCCAGCGATGGGGCGAGGGTTGAATAGGTGGTCGTCATCGTCATAGTATTTCCCGTTAGAAAAGTTCGGTTGACAGTGTGAACATGCAACTTTATTGTGCGGCGCAGCATAAGTATAAGCGCCGTTTTCGGGAAATACTGTGGTTTTTTCAATCGAATCAGCCGGCTTCTTCGATCACTCCCTGCGCCAGAAAACTGTCGATTTCCGCGTCGCTGTAGTCGTATTCGCGCAGCAGTTCGCGCGAGTGTTCGCCCAGCATCGGCGCCGGGCGGTCGATCCGGGTCGGCGTTTTCGAGAAGTGGACAGGGCAGCCAAGCGCCTTGGTGGCGCCGGCCTGCGGGTGTACCAGGTCGACCACCATGTCGCGCGCCAGCGTCTGCGGGTGCGTCAGCGCTTCGCCGATGGTGTGCACCGGCCCGCACGGCACGCCGGCCGCCTCCAGGATCTCCATCCAGTGCGCCTTGCTGCGCGTTTCGACGACGCCGTTCATCGCCGCCGTCAGCGCCTCCATGTTTTCCATCCGCGCCGAGTTGGTGGAAAAGCGCGGATCGGCGCGCCACTCGTCGTGGCCGAGCGCGGTGGCGATGCGCTCCCAGTTGCCTTGGTTGGCGCCGCCGATGTTGATCCAGCCGTCGCTGGCCCGGAACGCCTGGTAGGGCGCGGTCAGCAGGTGCGCCGAACCGGTCGGGCCGGGCGAGTCGCCGGTGGCGAAAAAGATCGCCGCCTGCCAGTAGGTCTGCTGGATCGCCGCTTCCATCAGCGAGGTGTCCACCACCTGGCCTTCGCCGGTTTTCAGCTTGTGCACGTAGGCGGCGGTAATGCCAACCACCGCCAGGATGCCGGCGTTGATGTCGGCGATCGAATTGCCGGTCTTGACCGGCGGGCCGCCCGGCTCGCCGGTGACCGACATCAGCCCCGAAAAGCCTTGCGCGATCAGGTCGAAGCCCGGCTTGTCCGCGTATGGCCCTTCGCGGCCGTAGCCGGACACCGCGCAGTAGATCAGGCCCGGATTGACCTTGCTGAGCACGTCGTAGCCCAGGCCCAGCTTTTCGAGCGTGCCGCGGCGGTAGTTCTCGGTCAGCACGTCGGCGCGCCGGACCATGCGCAGCAGAATGTCGCGTCCCTGCGGTAACTTCAGGTTGAGGGCGATGCCGCGCTTGTTGCGGTTGAGGATGAGGAAGGGCGCCGAGACGCCGTTGACGCGCGGCTCGCGGTAGCCGCGCGCATCGTCGCCGCCGGGCAGCTTTTCGACCTTGATGACGTCGGCGCCCATGTCGGCGAGCATCATGCCGCAGGTGGGGCCAGCCATGATCTGCGCCAGTTCGAGCACGCGCAGGCCGGCCAGCGGCCCGGGGTGGGGAGTTTTATCTGCCATCAGGCGCCCGTCCACTCAGGGCGCTTCTTCTGCATGAAGGCGTCGACGCCGATCTTGAAGTCGGCGCTGCCGTAGGCGGCGCGGATCAGGTCTTCGCCTTGCGGCAAGCCTTCCTGCACCACGCGCCGGATCGCTTCCTTCGACACGCGCATGGTCACCGCGGCGTGACCGGCCAGGCGCTTGCACAGGCGGGCGACGGTGGCGTCGAGCTCGCTCGGCTCGGCGATCTCGGTGACGAAGTCGAAGGCTTCGGCTTCGCCGGCGGTGATGGTTTCGGCCAGCAGCAGCATGCGCTTGGCGCGCGGCACGCCGAACGCGGCCACCAGGCGCGCGGTGTTGGCCATCGACAGGCAATTGCCCAGCGTGCGCGCAATCGGCACGCCAAAGGAAGCCTCGGGCGTGGCGACGCGGAAGTCGCAGGCGGTGCAGATGGCCAGGCCGCCGCCGATGGCCCAGCCTTCGACGATGGCAATGGTCGGCATCGGCAGGCGCTCGACCAGGCCGACGATCTCGTCGATGGTCTGCTCGTAGGCGACGCCGGCGTCGGCGCCCTTGAAGTCGACGAACTGCTCGATGTCGGTGCCGGCCACGAAGGCTTCGCCGCCGGCGCCGCGGAAGGTGACGACCTTGACGCTGCCGTCGGCGGCCAGCTGCCGGCAGATCGCCGCCAGCGATTCGTACATCGGCCAGGTCATCGCATTGCGCGCTTCCGGCCGGTCGATCAGGACGGCGCCAATGCCATCGCTGATGGTGAGGTGAACTTTGCCCATCTGGTCGCCCATGATCGCTACCCTCCGCAAATGACTTCTGTAATCAGGCCAACGCGCGTGCCAGCACCCGCGCCACGTGCACCGCTTCCCTTTGCTCGCCGTTTGCGCCGCGCGTGCCGTCGGCGATCTGGTGCCGGCAACTGGTGCCGTCGGCCACCAGCAGCGTGTCGGCGGCCGCGGCGCGCACCGCCGGCAGCAGGGACAATTCTGCCATCTTCATCGACACGCCGTAGTGCTTCGCTTCGTAACCGAAACTGCCGGCCATGCCGCAGCAGCTCGACTCGATGAGCTCCACTTTCAGCCCGGGAATCAGGCCCAGGACCGCCTGCACCGGCCGCACCGCGTCGAACGCCTTCTGGTGGCAATGGCCGTGCAGCAGCGCGCGGCCGACCGGCAGCGCCTTCAAAGGCAGGTTGAGGCGGCCGGCGCCATGCTCGCGGGCGAGAAATTCCTCGAACAGGAAGGCGTGCTTGCCGAGCGCTTCGGCGTCCGCGCCCAGTCCCATGACGAGGAATTCGTCGCGCAAGGTGAGCAGGCACGACGGTTCCAGCCCGACCACCGGCACGCCGCGTGCGACGAACGGGCGCATCGCCTCGACCACGCGGCGCGCTTCGGCCCTGGCCTGGTCGACCAGGCCGCTGGCGAGGTAGGTGCGGCCGCAGCACAGCGCACGGTCCGGCTCGGCGTCGCCGGGCGCCGGACGCGCCACGTGCACCTTGTAGCCGGCCGCTTCCAGCACCCGCAGCGCGGCGATCGCGTTCTCGGACTCGAAATAATTGTTGAAGGTGTCGGCGAACAGCACCACGTCGGCATCAAAGGGGTTGGCGCGCGGCGCCACGTGCTGCATGAAGGTGTCGCTGCGCCAGGTCGGCAGGGAGCGCCTGGCGGACAGGCCGAGCAGCTTTTCCGCCAGCATCGCCGCGCCCGGCAGCGTATTGCGCAGGTTGGCCAGCAGCGGGAAGCGCGCCGCCCACGGCGCCCAGCGCGGCAGGCAGGCGACCATGCGCTCTCTCACGCCCAAGCCGTGCTTTTTCTGCCAGTGGAACAGGAACTCGGTTTTCATGCGCGCCATGTCGATGCCGGTCGGGCAGTCGCGCTTGCAGCCCTTGCAGCTGACGCACAAGTCCAGCGTGTCGCGCATTTCGTCGGAAGTAAAGCCATCCGGGCCCAGCTGGCCCGACAGTGCCAGCCGCAGCGTGTTGGCGCGCCCGCGCGTGAGGTGTTTTTCGTCCTTGGTGGCGCGGTAGCTCGGGCACATGGTGCCGGCGTCGAACTTGCGGCAGTGGCCGTTGTTGTTGCACATGTCGACCGCCTTGGCGAAGCCGCCGGCCAGGTCGCCGCCGGTGCCGGGCGCGCTGGCCACCTCCGTCACCGGGTCGGTCTGCACGTTCCAGCCGGACCAGTCGAGCGCGGGCGTGAGGGCGATCGGCTGGTAGCCCGGCTTGAAGCGGAACAGCGACGTGTCGTCCATGCGCGTGGTGCGCACGATTTTGCCGGGATTCATCAGGCCGGCGGGATCGAACAGATCCTTGATGTCCTCGAACGCACGCGTCAGGCGCGGGCCGAACTGCCATGCCACCCATTCGCTGCGCACCAGGCCGTCGCCGTGCTCGCCCGAGAAGGCGCCTTTGTACTGGCGCACCAGCGCGCCCGCTTCCTCGGCAATGGCGCGCATCTTGTCGGCGCCGCCGCGGCGCATGTCGAGGATGGGGCGCACGTGCAAGGTGCCGACCGAGGCGTGGGCGTACCAGGTGCCGCGGGTACCGTGCCGCGCGAATACTTCGGTCAGGCGGCTGGTGTATTCGGCCAGGTGCTCGAGCGGCACCGCGCAGTCTTCGATGAAGGAGACCGGTTTGCCGTCGCCGCGCATGCTCATCATGATGTTCAGGCCCGCCTTGCGCACTTCCCACAGCGCCTTCTGGGCGTTCGGGTCGACCATCTCGACGACGCTGCCGGGCAGGCCCAGGCCGGCCATCAGCGCGACCAGCTTGCCCAGGCTTTGCTGCTGCGCGGCGAGCGATTCGCCGGCGAATTCGACCAGCAGGATCGCCTCCGGCGCACCGATCAGCGCCTTGTCGATCACCGGCCGGAACGCCGGATTGTCGCGCGCCAGCTCGATCATGGTGCGGTCGACTAGTTCCACCGCCACCGGGGCCAGGGTGACGATGTGGCGCGTCATGGCCATCGCCTGGTGGAAGGTGGGGAAGTTGATGACGCCGAGCGTCTTGTGCTTCGGCAGCGGCATGAGCTTGAGCGTGATGCGCCGCGTGAGCGCCAGCGTGCCTTCGCTGCCAACCAGCAGGTGTGCCAGGTTGACGCTGCCGTCAAGCGTGTAGGGCCGCTCGCTTTGCGGATGGTAGATGTCGATGTTGTAGCCGCCGACGCGGCGCAGCACCTTGGGCACCATGCGCGCGATCTCGTCATGCTCGCGCTCGGCGATCGCGCGCAGGCCGGCCAGCAGCTCGCGCACGGCCGGCGAGGCGTCGCGCCGCATCGTTTCCTCGACTTCGAAGCGCACTTCGCTGCCGTCGGCCAGGATGGCGTCGATCGAATCGACGTTGTGCACCATGTTGCCGTAGGCGATGGAACGCGAGCCGCAGGAGTTGTTGCCCGCCATGCCGCCGAGGGTGCACTGGGCGGCAGTGCTCACGTCCACCGGGAACCACACGCCGTGGGGTTTCAACCAGGCGTTCAGGTGGTCGAGCACGATGCCCGGCTGCACCGTCACCGTCATGGCGGCCAGGTCGAAAGCGGTGACTTCGTTGAGGTACTTGCTGTTGTCGATGACCAGCGCCGCGCCCACCGTCTGGCCGCACTGGCTGGTGCCGGCGCCGCGCGACAGGATCGGCACCTTCAGTTCGCGCGCAATGGCGATGGCGCGGGCGACGTCGTCCTCGGTGCGCGGCACGAACACGCCGACCGGCTCGACCTGGTAGATCGACGCGTCGGTGGAATAGCGGGCGCGCGAGCCGGCGTCGAACAGCACTTCGCCGCCCGTTTCAGCGGCGAGGCGGCTGGCCAGCGCCTGCCGGCTCATGCTGGTGGCGAGCTGGTCGCTTAACTTGATCGGTGCCGCCGCTGGTGCATTCATGGGTTCAGGTTTCCGCTGTGGCCTTCGTCGCGCGCAGGTCGGCGATGACGGCCTGGCGCTTGGTGAGCAGGTGGTGTTCGAGGATGGTGCGCAGGGCCGCGCCGTCGCGCCGCTCGAGCGCGTCGAGCATGGCGCTGTGTTCCTTCATGGCGGCGTTCCATTTGTCCTGGTTGAAGTTGGAACGAAACCGCAGGCTCTGGATGCGCGCGTTCATCGCCAGGTAGGTGGCGGTGAGGACGGCGTTGGCGGCGCTGGCGTTGATGCGGTCATGGATGACGTGGTTGATCTTGTAGTAGGCGGCCAGGTCGCCGCGCGCGTGGGCGGCCATCATCTCGTAGTGCAGCGCGCGAATCTCGGTCACTTCGGCGTCGGTGATGCGTTCGCACGCCAGCTGGCCCGACAGGCCTTCGAGCGCGCCGAGCACCTCGAAGGTCTGCTCGATGTCGGCCACCGACAGTTCGGCCACCTGGGCGCCGCGGTTGGGCAGCAGTTCGATCAGGCCTTCGCCGGCGAGCACCTTGAACGCTTCGCGCAGCGGGGTGCGCGAGACCATCAGCTGCTCGCACAGCACCCGTTCGTTCAGGCGCGTGCCGGGGGGCAGGGCGCCCTCGATGATCATGTCGCGAAGGCGCGCGGTGACCGCCGAGGCGAGTCCCTGGCGGTCGATGCCGGCCGCGCGCGGCGGCGCGGCGGCGAGTGGTAAGGGGGAGCGGTCTTCAGTCATGGAATTATTGTATACGATTTACCGCCGCGCGCAGCGCATTATCCGGCAAGCCGTGAAAACCACGTTACGCCCCATAAATGCTGCACCTGCGGCATAAATACGTGTTCAAAAAGTCCTTGACTGGCTTGTTTTTAAGTATATTGTATGCAAAACCAAATTGCTTTCTTGAATGAACTGGCGCTGGCGCCAAACACGAGGAGTGGCCATGTTGAAGTTGAATTCCCATCCGTCCGGTCGGCATTTCCTGCAGATACCGGGTCCGTCCAACGTGCCCGACCGCGTGTTGCGGGCGATGGACTATCCGACCATCGACCATCGCGGCCCCGAGTTCCAGCAGCTGGGCAAGAAGATCCTCGCCGACGTCGCCAAGGTTTTCCAGACCGGGCAGCCGGTGATCATCTATCCGGCGTCGGGCACGGGCGCATGGGAAGCGGCGCTGGTGAACACCCTGTCGCCGGGCGACACCGTGCTGATGTACGAAACGGGCCACTTCGCCACGCTGTGGAAGAAGATGGCCGACAAGCTCTCGCTCAAGAGCGTATTCATCGGCGACGACTGGCGCCGCGGTGTCGACCCGGCCAAGATCGAGCAGCGCCTGCGCGAGGACAGCGGCCATGAAATCAAGGCCGTTTGTGTGGTGCACAACGAGACGTCGACCGGCGTGACGTCCGACATCGCCGCCGTGCGCCGCGCCATCGACGCCTGCGGCCACCCGGCGCTGCTGCTGGTGGACACCATCTCCTCGCTCGGCTCGCTCGACTACCGCCACGACGAGTGGGGCGTCGACGTGACCGTTGCCGGCTCGCAGAAGGGCCTGATGCTGCCGCCGGGGCTGTCGTTCAACGCCGTGTCGCAAAAGGCGATCGCCGCCTCGCGCAGCGCCAGGCTGCCGCGCGCCTTCTGGGCATGGGACGAGATCATCGAGGCCAACAAGAACGGCTTCTGGCCGTACACGCCGGCCACCAACCTGCTGTACGGCCTGTCCGAGGCGTGCGACATGCTGCTCGAGGAAGGCCTGCAGAACGTGTTCGACCGCCACCAGCGCCATGCCGAAGCGACCCGCGCCTGCGTGCGCGCCTGGGGCCTGGAAATCCTGTGCGAGAACCCGGCCGAATACAGCGGCGTGCTGACGGCGGTAGTGATGCCGATCGGCGCCGACGGCGAGCGCCACAACGCCGACGCCTTGCGCAAGGTCATCCTGACGAACTTCAACATGTCGCTCGGCCAGGGCTTGAACAAGCTGAGCGGCTGGGTATTTCGCATCGGCCACCTGGGCGACTTCAACGACCTCACGCTGATGGGCACGCTCGCCGGCGTCGAGATGGGCATGGTCCTGGCCGGGGTGCCGCACCAGGCCGGCGGCGTCGCCGCGGCGATGGTCTCGCTGCAGCAGGCGGCGGCAAGGACGACGGAGCAACTGGCAGCCTGAACTTGCAGCATCCGATTGTAGTGAGTACCCACCACAAAAGCGGCCACAGCCGCACAGGAGACGACAACATGAACAGCCCCACCATCAAGCACACCCTCGCGATCGCAGGTTTAGCCCTTGGCATGTGCCACGCCACCGCGGCCCACGCATGGGAGCCGACCAAGTCGGTCGAGTTCATCGTGCCGTTCGGCGCCGGCGGCGCCACCGACCAGATGGCCCGTTCGATCCAGGGCATCATCACCAAGAACAAGCTGATGAACCAGCCCGTCATCGTCCAGAACAAGGCCGGCGCCAGCGGCGCCGAGGGCTTGCTCGACATTCAGAACACGCCGGGCGACGCCCACCGGATGGTGGTGTCGTCGTCGGGACTGTACACGGTGCCGCTGGCGACCGGGCTGCCGTTCAACTGGCGCGACCTGACGCCGGTGGCGATGGTGGCGCAGGACGAATTCGTCTTCTGGGTCAACAGCGACACGCCGTACAAGACGCCGATGGACTACCTCAACGACGTCAAGAAGACGCCGACCAAATTCAAGATGGGCGGCACCAGCTCCAAGCGCGAAGACCACATCATCACCGCGATGGTCGAGAAGAAGGCCGGCGTCAAATTCATCTTCATTCCTTACAAGGGCGGCGGCGAGGCGGCCACCCAGCTGTCGGGCAAGCACATCGATTCGAACACCAACAACCCGTCCGAGTCGATCTCGCAGTGGCGCGCCGGCCAGCATCGCGCGCTGTGCCTGTTCGCCGACAAGCGCAGCAGCTACACCGACAAGGTCACCGAGACCCAGAGCTGGGCGGACGTGCCGACCTGCAAGGAAAAGGGCCTCGACGTCCAGTACCAGATGCTGCGCGTGTTCATGTTGCCGGGCAAGGTCGCGCCGGAAGTGACCAAGTTCTACGTCGAACTGATGCAGAAGGTGATCGCCACGCCGGAATGGAAGGCCTACGTCAAGAACAATGCGCTCAAGCCGACCGTGATGGTGGGCGAGGAACTGCGCGCCTACATGGCCAAGGATGAACAGGCGCACCGCGAGATCATGAAGTCGGCCGGCTTCCTCGCGCAATAAACTCACCAGGACAATCAAGGGCACACCATGAGCACCCAGGAAGAGATCCACGGCAGTGTCGCGCCGTCGCCGGCGGTCATCACCAGGCGGACCGCCGAAATCGCCGTCGGCTTCATCGTGATGGCGTTCGGGCTGCTGGCCATCATCACCAATTACCGGCTGGGAGCGGGCTGGGGCGATGAAGGCCCGCAGGCGGGCTACTTCCCGATGCGCATGGGGGTGGCGATCTTCATCGCCAGCATCGTCGTCATCTACCAGGGGTTCGCCAGGAACGACCGCTCGCCCTTCGTCGAGCAGACCCAGCTCAAACTGGTCGCCACCGTGCTGCTGCCGCTGATCGTCTACATCGCGGCCATCAAGTTCATCGGCATCTACGTCGCCTCGGCGCTGTTCATCGGCATCTTCATGCGCCTGGTGGGCAAGTTCGGCTGGCCGCGCTCGCTGGTGACGGCCGTCATCATCAACCTGGTGCTGTTCTGGACTTTCGAAATCATGTTCAAGGTGCCGCTCCCGAAAGGGCCGCTCGAACACCTGCTCGGCTACTGATCGGATTCTTGCAATGGATGACTTCAATTCACTGATGCATGGTTTTTCGATCGTGCTGTCCTGGCAAAACACCGGGCTGATGATCATCGGGATCTTGCTGGGAATCGTGGTGGGGGTGCTGCCCGGCCTGGGCGGGCCGAACGGGGTGGCGATCCTGCTGCCGCTGACGTTCGCGATGAACCCGACCTCGGCCATCATCCTGCTCTCGTGCATCTACTGGGGCGCGCTGTTCGGCGGCGCCATCACCTCGATCCTGTTTAATATCCCTGGGGAGGCGTGGTCGGTGGCCACCACCTTCGACGGCTACCCGATGGCGCAACAAGGCCGCGCCGGCGAAGCGCTCACCAGCGCCTTCACCGGTTCCTTCATCGGCGCGCTGGTCGGGGTGCTGATGATCACCTTCCTGGCGCCGCTGGTGGCCAAGTTCGCGCTCAGGTTCGGGCCGCCCGAATTTTTCGCCGTCTACTTCCTGACCTTCTGCAGCTTCATCGGCATGGGCAAGGAACCGAAGGGCAAGATCGTCATCGCCATGTGCGTCGGCTTCGTGCTCGCCGCAGTCGGCCTCGACACTATCTCCGGCCAGCTGCGCATGACCTACGGCGCACCGCAACTGCTGCGCGGCTTCGATTTCCTGGTGGCCGTCATCGGCCTGTTCGGCATCAGCGAAATCCTGATGACGATCGAGGAGGGGCTGGCGTTTCGCGGCAAGAACGGCAAGATCGACCTGAAAGTGGTCATCAAGACCTGGGCCAAGATGCCGCGCCACTTCGCCACGCTGATGCGTTCGTCGGCGATCGGCTGCTGGCTGGGCATTACGCCCGGCGGCGCCACGGCCGCCTCGTTCATGGGCTACGGCGTGGCCAAGAAATTGTCGAAGGATCCGAACAGCTTCGGCAAGGGCAACGTCGAAGGCGTGCTGGCGCCGGAAACGGCCGCGCACGCAGCCGGCACCAGCGCCTTGCTGCCGATGCTGGCGCTCGGCATTCCCGGCTCGGCCACCGCCGCGGTGCTGCTGGGCGGCCTGATGATCTGGGGCCTGCAGCCTGGTCCTTTGCTGTTCGTCGAGCAGAAGGATTTTGTATGGGGCCTGATCGCCAGCATGTACCTCGGTAACATCGCCGGCCTGATCATCGTGCTGGCGTCGGTACCGCTGTTTGCCGCCATCCTGCGCATCCCGTTCTCGATCATCGCGCCGGTGATCCTGGTGGTGTGCGCCATCGGCGCCTTCACCGTCCACAACGCCGAGTTCGACATCTGGCTGATGCTGGCCTTCGGCATCGTCGGCTACGTCTTCAAGAAGCTCGACTATCCGCTGGCGCCGCTGGTGCTGGCGCTGGTGCTGGGCGACCGCGCGGAAGACGCCTTCCGCCAGAGCATGCTGGCCTCGCGCGGCGGACTGGGCATTTTCTGGGAAAACGGCCTGGTCGGTACCATCATGACGCTGGCAGTGCTGGGCCTGGCGTGGTCGCTGATCGGTTCGGCGCGCGAGCACTTCCGCCAGCGCCCGGCGTAAGGCGCGCGCACGTAATAACGCCCGTGGGCCGCTTGGCGCACGGGCGTTTTTGTGTATCCGGGCCAATCAGGTCTTGCCCGGCCCCGACGCCTTGCCGCCCTCGGTGTTGCCGTCTTTCGGCGTCTGCTGGTTGCCCTGGCTGCCGGCGCCCTGGTTGCCGGACTTCTGCGCGGCGTCCGAACCCTGGGTGGAGCGCACGCTGTCGCTGTGATCCGTATCTTTGCCGCTCTGGTGTTGGTTGCTCATATTTATCTCCTGTGTTGTTCGTGGCTGCGTGTCCGTGAACGGACACAACCGGTGACCCAATGATGGCGTGCGCATAACAGTCTGCACATAGGAACTCGACTGCCGGCGGCGTAGGAAAACGTGCCGCCTGTCCGGGCGTCACTTTACGGGATGTTACAAATGTTGCCGACTGCTAGCACCGCCGTGGCCGGCGCTGGCCTACAGTAGCTTCATCTGCAACGGGCAGACCGAATCGGCAGCATGAAAGGAACCACCATGAACATCTTGATGAAAGCATTGGCCATCGGCGCTGTCGCGCTGGCCACTTCGCAAGCGGCATCGGCATCGACCCAGGTACACGTGGGCATCTACAGCGGCGTCCCGGTGCAGCGAGTTCAACCCCTGTACGGACCGGCCCCCGGCTATTACGTGGCCGCACCGGGCTATTACGTCGAGCCGGCCTATCGCCACCGCCACGACTGGCGCGCCCGCCGCGAAGCCGAACTGCGACGCGAGGAATGGCTGCGCCGCGAACACTGGCGGCGTGAACAGTGGCGCCGCCACCACTGGCGCGAGGAGCACCGGCACGGCGACGGCCGCTGGGATGGCCGCCGCTGACCGGGCGGCGAAGTGCAGAAAGCTCCCGCGAGGGAGCTTTCTTGGTATTGGTGCCCGGTGCTCGAGCTGACCGGACAAAGCTGTCGCGGCGCGCATCCGCGCCACGAACAGGAACATCGTAGCGCCGCCGGATGACGCCTTGATGACGCCGCTGCATGAAAATTCGATTGCGGAATGCACACCCACGCATGCCGCGCCCGCATTAGAATGCATCCCTGATCGCTTTCGGCGGGAACCTGCAATGAATGGATTATCGATGCCGCGCGTCGGCGTGGTGTACGCCTTGCTGGCGGCGGCCTTGTTCGGCGCCAGCACACCCTTCGCGAAGACGCTGGTCGGCGCGGTAGCGCCGGTGGCGCTGGCGGGCCTGCTGTACCTGGGCAGCGGCATTGGCCTGCTCGCCTGCTTTGCCGCCCGCGCGCTGTTTCGCCGCGAGGGCGGCGAGCGGCCGGTGGCGCTGACCGCCCCGGACTACCCGTGGCTGGCCGGGGCGATCGCCGCCGGCGGCATCGCCGGACCGGTATTGCTGATGACAGGGCTGAGCCTGACGCCGGCCTCGTCGGCCTCTTTGCTGCTGAACATGGAAGGCGTGCTGACGGCCATGCTGGCCTGGTTCGTGTTCAAGGAAAACTTCGACCGCCGCATCTTTGCCGGCATGCTGATGATCGTGCTGGCCGGCGCGTTGCTGGGCTGGGAGCAGGTTCCCGTGCTGGGCGTGCCGTGGGGTGCGCTGGCGATCGTCGGCGCCTGCCTGTGCTGGGCGGTCGACAACAACCTCACGCGCAAGGTGTCGGCCAGCGATCCGCTGCAGATCGCCACCCTCAAGGGGCTGGCAGCCGGAACGGTCAACTGTGCCATCGCCTACGGGCTCGGCTTCCGCCTGCCGGCGGCGGACACCGTGCTGGCGGCCGGCGCGGTCGGCTTTCTCGGCTACGGCTTGAGCCTGGTGCTGTTCGTGCTGGCGCTGCGCCATCTCGGCACCGCGCGCACCGGCGCCTATTTTTCGGCGGCGCCCTTCGTCGGCGCCGTCATCTCGCTGGCGATGCCGGGCGACGCTCCGGGCCTGCTGTTCTGGGCCGCGGCGGCGCTGATGGCGGGCGGCATCTGGCTGCACCTGACCGAGTCGCACGCCCACGAACACGAGCACGAGCCGATGGAACACGCGCACGTGCACAGCCACGACGAGCACCACCAGCACGAGCACGACTTCGCCTGGGACGGCAGCACGCCGCATGCGCACGCCCACCGGCATGTCGCCATGAAGCACAGCCATCCCCATTATCCGGATATCCATCACCGCCACGAGCACTAGCTGCGCGCGGTCAATACTTCGTCGTCAGGCACACTGCGTGGCCGGCGACACGCTCCACGCGCGCAGCGCCTGTTCGCCGGCGCCGGTAAAGGCGATCACGCGCGAGTCCTTGATGCGGCTGGCCCAGCCCAGCTGCTCGAAGCGCGCCAGCAGCGCGCTGCCGAGCGAGCCGGCCAGGTGGTGGCGCCGCTCGCTCCAGTCGAGACAGGTGCGGCACAGCGGCCGGCGCGTGCCGGCCAGTGCGTCGACGTCAATGCCGAGCCCGGCGACGTGGCGACGGCCGCCGCCGGTGAGGGTAACGCCGCTGGCGTCGATGGTGAAGGCGCCCGCTTGCGCCATGCTGTCGTACACCAGCACGCCCAGTTCACCGGCCAGGTGGTCGTAGCACACGCGCGCACGACGCAATGCCGGTTCGCGCGGGCTCGAGCGAAGGCGCAGCGCGCCACTCCGAAACGCCACGTTCATCAGCGACTCGAGCAGTTGTGCGACGTCGGGGTCGGCCAGCCGGAAGTAGCGGTGGCGGCCCTGCGCCTCGACCACCAGCAGGCGCGCCTCGACCAGTTTGGCCAGGTGGCCGCTGATGGTCTGCCGGGTGACGCCGGCCACCTCGGCCAGTTCGGTGGCGGTCAGCGCCATGCCGGACATGAGCGCGGTGAGCGCTTCGGCGCGGGCGTGGTCGCCGACGAGGGCGGCGATGCTGGTGATATTGGGGCCGTCTTTCATGCTTCGATCTTAGCCGAAGCATCATCGACCGGCAAGCTTGTATCGTGGTCGCTCACATCGCACACAGAGGGAACGCACATGGCCATCACCTGTTTTATCCGCTACCAGATCGACCCGTTTCAACGCGAGCACTTCAAGCGCTATTGCGAGAACTGGGGCCGCATCATTCCGCGCTGCGGCGGCCAGCTGGTCGGCTACTTCCTGCCGCACGAGGGCAGTAACGACCTCGCCTGGGGGCTGGTCTCGTTCGACAGCCTGGCCGCCTACGAGTCCTACCGGCTTCGCCTGAAGACCGACGAGGAGGGCCGCGCCAATTTCGCGATGGCGCAGCAGCACCGTTTCATCCTGCGCGAGGAACGCAGCTTCCTCGAGGCGGTCGACGGCACCGTGCAGCAGGTGGCGCGGTGATCGCGGTGATCTTCGAGGTGCTGCCGGAGCCGTCGCGGCGGCAGGACTACCTCGACGCGGCGGCGCGATTGCGACCGCAGCTGGAGGCGATGGACGGTTTCGTTTCGATCGAGCGCTTCGCATCGTTGACGAACGAGGGCGCGATCCTGTCGCTGTCGTTCTGGCGCGACGAGGAGGCGGTGCGGGCGTGGCGCACCAGTGCATTGCACCGGCAGTTCCAGGCGCAGGGCAGGGCGGGCATCTTCCAGGACTATCGGCTGCGCGTGGCGCAGGTGATGCGCGACTACGGCCTGCGCGAGCGGGCCGGGGCTCCGGACGATTCGCGCCAGGCGCACGGCTAGTGGCGCGCCCCTCGGACCTTCAGGGCCTTATCGTCCCAAGGGAACGAGGGCGATCGGCGGTGTCCGCAGGGGATCAGCTGCCGGCCTCGTGTTCCGCGCCCAGGCCATGTGCCGCGGCGTGCTGCAGCGCCACGTCGAGCGCATCCATGAACTCAACGACGTTGATCGGCTTGGTCAGGTAGCGGAAGAAGCCGGCGGTGATGCCTTTTTCGATGTCGCGCGGCACCGCGTTGGCCGACAGCGCCATGACCGGGATGTGCGACGTCGCCGGATCGTTCTGCAGCATCTTGAGCGCGCCGAAGCCGCTCATGCCGGGCAGGTTGATGTCCATCAGGATCACGTCGGGCTGGCAGGCGCGCGCCAGCACCACGCCGAGGTGGCCGTTGATCGCGGTCAGCAGCTTGAGCTCGCTGCGCCGTTCGATCAGCAGCTCCACCAGCGCCAGGTTGGCCGGGTTGTCTTCGACGTAGAGCAAGGTGCGCTGCTGCGGCGGCAGCGGCGACGTCGCCGGCACGGCGTCGCTGAGGGCGGGCGCCGCTTCCGGCGCGGCCAGCACGGGTGCGCTGGCAGCGGCGAATTCGACCCAGAATTCGGTGCCGACTCCGCGCGCGCTGTCGACGCCGATCTGGCCGCCCATCAGCTCTATGAGCTGCTTGGTGACGACCAGGCCGATGCCGGTACCTTCCTCCGCGCCCGCTTCCTGGCCGAGCCGGTTGAACGGCTGGAACAGCTGCGCGATCTGCTCAGGCGCCAGGCCGGCGCCGGTGTCCTTGACGTACACGCGCACGCGGCCCTGGCCGTACGGCTCGCAGCGCACCGTGACTCTGCCGCCGGTGCGGTTGTACTTGATGGCGTTCGAGAGCAGGTTGATCATCACTTGCTTGACGCGCGTCAGGTCGGCGTGCACGTAGCAGGGCGACTTGAAGTCGGGGAACACCAGCGCGATGTCGCGCTTGTTGGCCTGCGCGCCGATCAGCCCGCGGCAATCCTGCAGCACTTCGGCCAGGCACATCGGCTCGAGCGAAATGGTGACCTTGCCCGACTCGATCATCGCCAGGTCGAGAATTTCGTTGATCAGGCGCAGCAGGTACCAGCCGCCCTTGAGGATGTGCTGGATCGAGCGCTGCTGCGACGGCGTCGGCGACGGCGTTTCCGACTGCATCAGCTGGGCGAAGCCGAGCACGCCATTGAGCGGCGTGCGCAGTTCGTGGCTCATGCTCGACAGGAACTCCGATTTCGCCAGGTTGGCTTTTTCCGCCGCTGCCTTGGCGCTTTCCAGTTCCACGTTGTTAAGCTGCAGCGTCTGCTCGAACACCTTGCGGTCGGTGACGTCGCGGGCGGCGGCAAACACGCCCTTCAGATTGCGGTCGCGGTCGTAGAAGGTGGTGGCGTTGTACGACACCACCGTTTCGGTGCCGTCGCGCGACAGCGCCGTCAGCTCGTAATTGGTGACCTTGCCTTCGCGCAGCACGCGCTTGATGCCCGCTTCCGCCCGTTTCTGGTCGGTGAAGTAATTCTTGAACGGCGCACCGATCAGCTCGTCGCGGGTGCAGCCGGTCAGCTTTTCCATCTGGTGGTTGACGTCGCTGATGATGCCGCGCGGGTCGGTCGTCATCAGGGCGTCGATGTTCGATTCGATCAGCGAGCGGGTGTAGAACTGCTGGTCGCGCAGGCTCTGGTCGAGCAGCGCCTGTTCTTCCTCGACCTGCTTGCGGGCGGTGTTGTCGGTGCCGATCAGCAGGTAGCCGATGATGGCGCCGTGGTCGTCGCGCAGCGCGGTGACCGAGACGATGGCGGGGAAGCGGCTGCCGTCCTTGCGGATGTAGGTCAGCTCGTAGATGTCCTCGATGCCGCGCGAGGCCTTGAACACCAGCGCTTCGAAGCCGGGCGAGATGGCCGCGTCGAGTTCCATGCTGAGCGACTCGGCGCGTTCGATCACTTCCTGCGGGTCGGAGATGTTGGCCGGCGTGATCTTGTCGACGACGTCAAGCGCGGTGTAGCCGAGCATGCGTTCGGCGCCGACGTTGAAGATCTGGATGACGCCGGCGGCGTCGGTGGCGATGCTGGAGAAGTTGGCGCTGTTGAAGATGGCCGTCTGCAGGGCGCCGGCGCGGATCAATGCCTCCTCGGCTTCCTTGCGGGCGGTGTTGTCGGTGCCGATCAGCAGGTAGCCGATGATGGTGTCCTCGGCGTCGCGCAGCGCGGTCACCGACACCACCGCCGGGAAGCGGCTGCCGTCCTGGCGGATGTAGGTCAGCTCGTAGATGTCCTCGATGCCGCGCGAGGCCT
>JBBRXM010000019.1:0-67291 GCA_038248405.1 Burkholderiales bacterium | reverse complement strand
TACAGGTCAATTTGAGGGAAAAATGAGTTTGTTGATAACAGTGCCGCCCAACCTTGTGCAGTCCATTCGCGCATTTCGTGTCGTGGAATTGCAGGAGGAAGCCGTTCGCCTTGGGCAGCATTTCCTCTACGCCCACTGCGCCGACGCGCTGACCAAGCAGCAGGTCTGCGGACGCATCGGCGAAAGTTTTCATTTCCCCAAGCCGTGCAGCAAGAACGTCGACGCGCTCAGGGAGTGCCTGACCAACACCATCAACGCGGCGGGGCCGCAGCCGGGTTTCATCGTGGTGCTCGAGCAGTTGCCGAACACGCAGAAATTCGACAAGGAGGCGCGCGAGACCTTGCTCGACGTGTTTCGCGATGCGGCCGATTTCTGGGCCGAGAAGAAGGTGCCGTTCCGCGTTTTCTACTCGTTCGAATAGCGGACCCGGTAGGTGATAGGGTCTGACCCTGAGGGGTCAGACCCCGGACGCGACCCGGACCTGCCCCGGACGTGACGCCAACGCGCATACCACGGCATCGTGGTGCACTGCAACAATTTTAGCCCGTTTTCTTGGTCCGGCTTGCCGGTCAGGGTACAATGCGCGCTATGAAAAATATTGTGATCCTCATTTCTGGGCGCGGCAGCAACATGGAAGCGGTGGTGCGCGCGGCGCAAACCGAACAGTGGCCGGCCCGGATCGCAGCGGTCATCAGCAACAAGGCGGACGCCGGCGGCCTGGCGTTTGCCCAGGCCCACGGCATCGCCACCGCCGTGGTCCCCAGCAAGGACTACGCCGAGCGCGCCGATTTCGACGCCGCGCTGCGCCGGGAAATCGACCGTTTTTCGCCCGACCTGGTCGTGCTGGCCGGCTTCATGCGTATCCTGACGGCGCCGTTCGTCGCGCACTACGCCGGCCGCATGCTCAACATCCATCCGTCGCTGCTGCCCGATTTTCCGGGCCTGCACACGCACCGCCAGGCGCTCGCCGCCGGCGTCGCGCGCCACGGCGTGACGGTGCACATCGTCACCGCCGAACTCGACCACGGTCCGGTGCTCGGTCAGGCGGAAGTGGAGGTGCTGCCCGGCGACACCGAAGCGAGCTTGTCGGCGCGGGTGCTGGTTCAGGAACACATGCTGTACCCGCGCGTCATTCGCGCGTTCATCGACAAGGGCGCCGACGCGCCAGCCTGAGACGTCGTCACGTAGTAGTCGTCACGTAGTAGTTATAACCAAGGAATATCAATGCGTTTGCCTCCAGCGATCCTCGGCAATACTGAAGAAGTATTGCGCGAGATCTTACGTTTTTCGGCGCCTGCCGACACCACTTTGTCGCGTTACTTCAAGGACCACCCGCGCCTTGGACCGCGCGAACGCGGCGCCGTCGCCGAAGGCATCTACGCCATCCTGCGCAACAAGTCGTTCTTCACCGACTTCGCCGAAGCGGGCCAGCAGCCGACCATGCGCCGCCTGACCATCCTCGGCCTGGCCGAAGCGGTCGGCGCCGACGCGCTGGCCGGCCTGACCGAAGAAGAAACCGAATTTCTCACCCGCATCGCCGGCATCGACCGCAACCTGATGCCGGCGCAGATGCGCTCGAACCTGCCGAAGTGGCTGTTCGACAAGTTCGTCTCCCAATACGGCGAAGCCGAAACGCTGGAACTGGCCGACGCGCTGAACCAGCCGGCGCCGCTCGACCTGCGCGTCAACTCGATCAAGGCCACGCGCGAAGACGTGATGGCGAAGCTGGCCGAAGCGCCGATCGCCGCCGTGCCGACGCCGTTCGCGCCGCTCGGCTTGCGCGTCATCAAGAAGCCGTCGCTGCAGAACCTGCCGCTGTTCAAGGAAGGCGCGATCGAAGTGCAGGACGAGGGCAGCCAGCTGCTGTCGCAGATCGTCGGCGCCAAGCGCGGCGAGATGGTGGTCGACTTCTGCGCCGGCGCCGGCGGCAAGACGCTGGCGCTGGGCGCGCTGATGCGCAACACCGGCCGCCTGTACGCTTTCGATATTTCCGAGAAGCGCCTCGCCAAGCTCAAGCCGCGGATGGCGCGCAGCGGCCTGTCGAACGTGCATCCGGTGCAGATCGCGCACGAGCGCGATGCCAAGGTCAAGCGCCTGGCCGGCAAGATCGACCGCGTGCTGGTCGACGCGCCATGCTCGGGCCTGGGCACCTTGCGCCGCAACCCGGACGTCAAGTGGCGCCAGAAGGTCGAAGCGGTTGCCGAGATGCAGCAAAAGCAAGCCGCCATCCTCGACAGCGCCGCCCGCCTGCTCAAGGGCGGCGGCCGCCTGGTGTACGCCACCTGCAGCCTGCTGACGGAAGAGAACGACTTCATCGTCGACCAGTTCCTCGCCGCCCATCCGGAATTCGAACTGGTGCCGATGAGCAAAGTGCTGGCTGAACAGAAGATCGACCTGGAAATGGGCGACTACCTGAAGCTGCTGCCACACAAGCACCAGACCGACGGCTTCTTCGCTGCCGTGCTCGAGCGCAAGCCGATGGCGCCGAAGCCGCCGCGGGCCAAGCCGGACGACGAGGCTGACGCCGACGCCGACGCCGACGGCGCCGAGTAACCGGGCCGGCCGCCGCCATGCGCATGCCCCAACTGTTGTCCGACCTGCTGGCCGACCTGCGCGAGCCGGGCGTGCTGTGGCAAGGTGCGGCCATCGCGCTGTGCGTGGTGCTCGGCTGGGGCCTGGCGCGCTTCCTGCGCAACCGCTTCCTGCGCCAGTTGAGTGGTGAAGACGACATCGAGGGCGGGGCGGTGCGCCGCATCGGCGTCGAGAGTTTTGCCAAGGTGCTCAGCCCGCTGGTGATCCTGGGCCTGCTGGCGCTGGCGCGCTTCGTGCTGGAACGTTACCAGCACGTCAATTTGCTGAAGGTGGCGCTGCCGCTGTTCGCCTCCTTCGCCATGATCCGCGTCGCCTTCTACCTGCTGCGGCGCGTGTTTGCGCGGCACGGGCCGGTGGGCGCGGCGATCCTCACGTTCGAAAGAATCTTCGCGCTGCTGGTGTGGCTGGCCGTCGCCCTGTACATCCTCGGCATGTGGCCGGACATTCTCCATTACCTCGATACCACGCAGCTGCCGATCGGCCGCAAGAAGGTGACCCTGGCCAACATCCTGCAGGCGGGGGCGTCGGTGGTGGTGCTGCTGATGCTGGCGCTGTGGGCCGGCGCCGCGCTCGAAGAGCGCCTGATGGGCGTGCAGGGCCTGCACTCGTCGCTGCGGGTGATGATGGCGCGCACCAGCCGCACGGTGCTGATCGTCGTCGCGGTGCTCTACAGCCTGACCTTGATGGGGCTGGACCTGACGGTGCTGTCGGTGTTCGGCGGCGCGCTCGGCGTCGGCCTCGGCCTGGGCCTGCAGAAGATCGCCAGCAATTACGTGTCCGGTTTCGTCATCCTGTTCGAACGCAGCCTGTCGATCGGCGACATGATTTCGGTCGACAAGTACTCGGGCAAGGTTACGCGCATCAACACGCGCTACACCGTGCTGCAGGGGCTCGACGGCGTCGAAACCGTGCTGCCCAACGAGATGCTCATTTCCGGGCCGGTGCAGAACCAGTCGCTGTCGAGCAGCTCGATACGGGCGTCGACGACGCTGACGGTGCCGTACGGCAGCGACCTCGACGTCATCATTCCGATGCTCGAAGCGCTCGCGGCGGGCGTGGCGCGGGTGATGGAGACGCCGGCGCCGTCGGTGTCGCTCAACAAGTTCGGCAACGACGGCTTCGAGCTCGAACTTGGCTTTTGGATCAGCGATCCGGAAAACGGCCGCGGCGGCGTGGTCTCCGACGTCAACAAGAAGATCTACGCGCTGGTGCAGTCCGGCGATATCAAGGTGGTACAAGCTGTTGTCGATCCGCGCATCATCGATGCGCTTATGGCATCGGGAGCGGCAAAAAACTCACAAAGTGTCACCAATTGATGCCTGTAAATTGTGCCGTGCGACACGGAACCGCGTAAAATGTGAGGCTGTCTGACTGCTTCGAAGAAAGCGGCAATCGAGGACAAAAATCACATTGGAGCATTAATGAATTTGTTAAGTACCACGTTTGACGCCGTACTCGGGTTCCTGAACGGCGGCCTCGTCGGCCTGTCGGGCTGGCAGGTCTTCTTCTATACGCTTGCAGTGACGCACATTACGATCGCCAGCGTAACGATCTACCTGCACCGTCACCAGGCGCACCGCGCGCTGGAGCTGCACGCCATTCCGAGTCATTTTTTCCGCTTCTGGCTGTGGCTCACTACCGGCCAGGTGACCAAGGAGTGGGCCGCGATCCACCGCAAGCATCACGCCAAGTGCGACACCGAGGAAGATCCGCACAGCCCGGTCACGCGCGGCATCCGCAAAGTGCTGTTCGAAGGCGCCGAGCTGTATCGCGCCGAGTCGAAGAACCTGGAAACGATGGAAAAGTACGGCCACGGCACCCCGACCGACTGGATCGAGCGCAACGTCTACACCCGCTTCAGCTGGCAGGGCGTTGTCCTGCTGCTGTTCATCAACGTCGCGCTGTTCGGCATCATCGGCCTCACCGTCTGGGCTGTGCAGATGATGTGGATCCCGATCACCGCCGCCGGCATCATCAACGGCATCGGCCACTACTGGGGCTATCGCAACTACGATTGCGCCGATGCGGCCACCAACATCATCCCGTTCGGCATCCTGATCGGTGGCGAAGAGCTGCACAATAACCACCACACGTTCGCGACCTCGGCCAAGCTGTCGTCGAAATGGTACGAGTTCGATATCGGCTGGCTGTATATCCGTGTCCTCGAAACCATGGGCCTGGCGAAAGTGCGCAAGATTGCGCCGGAGCCGAAGTTTGAACACGGCAAGCTGGTGGCCGACTTCGACACCCTGCAGTCGGTGATCGCCAACCGCTACGACGTGATGGCCAAGTACGCCAAGTCGTTCAAGCATGCCTGGCACGAAGAAGTGCCGCACCTGCGCCAGCAGCCGGAACTGGAGTCGCGTTTCCTGAAGTCGTCGCGCAAGCTGCTGCAGCGCGAGCCGGCCAAGCTGGAAGCGTCGCACAAGCAGCAGCTCGTCGAGCTGTTCCAGCACAGCAAGGCGCTGGAGACGATGCACCACATGCGCGTCGAACTGGGCGCGATCTGGGAGCGCTCGCACTTTACCCGCGACCAGCTGCTGCATCAGTTGCAGGACTGGTGCGTGCGCGCCGAAGCGTCCGGCATCAAGTCGCTGCAGGACTTCTCGCTGCGGCTGCGCAGCTACGCCTAAGTTCTGAACGCCCAGTAAAAAGGCTCCTCGCGGAGCCTTTTTTTCGTTGGGAGCCTGGCGCTCATCCCCGGCGTGCCAGGGGTCTGACCCTGGTTCTTCAGTTGAGGGTCGGACCCCGGTTGAGTCGGAGGCTGCACACCGGGGTCAGACCCCACGGGAAAAACCGGGTCTGCCCCCTAATTAGCAGCCTGCGCGTGCATCGGCGCCGGCGCGGCGTCGGTCCGCATTGCCGGGATCTTCATGTAGGTGATTGCGCGCCACAGCCACTCGGCGGGGCCGTAGCGGAAACGCGCCAGCCACCAGTGGCTCAAGGCAATTTGCAGCGCGCACAGGCCCAGGGCGAACAGCACCTGCCAGGCGCGGCCCAGGCCCCAATAGCCGAGGCCGTAGCCCAGGAACACCGTCGACATCACCAGCGACTGCAGCAGGTAGTTGGTCAGCGCCATGCGGCCGAACGGCGCCAGCACCTTGACGTTGGAAAACACCGAGCGGCTGTGCAGCATCAGCACGATCATCGCCATGTAGCCGAGGCAGGCGGGCAGGTTGCCGATGGTGAGAACGCCGTGGGCGAGGGAGAAGCCGTCCTGCTGGGCGCCGGGCAGGTGGGTCGTCGCGATCAGGCTGCCCAGCATGCCCAGCGCGATGCCGGCGGGCAGGCCGATGATGGCCAGCTTGCGGAACATCGGCAGGTGCGCGCCGGTATTTTCCATCACGCCGGAACGGATGAACCAGGTGCCGAGCAGGAACATGCCGATCAGCAGCGTCGCAAATCCCGCTTCGGCTGGAGCGTGCTCGGCGAACTGGGCGGCGCGCAGCTTGACGAGGTCGGCGTAGCTGCCGGTGCTCATCACCTTCGTCTCGAGCGCCCGTTCTTCCGCCTGCTTCTTCTGGTTCTTCGCGCGCTCGGCCGTCCGTTCGGCCTTTTTCCGGGTTTCGGCCTTGGCCGCCGGCGTTTGCGCGGCCTGCGCCACCACGGCGACCGGCTCGGGCGGGGTGACGTATTCCACCACGCCGCCGATGGTCATCATGGTGGCGAAGAACAGATAGATCGTCACGCCGGCGCGCAGCGGGCGCTTGTCGATCGGATCCCTGAACTTCTGGGCCAGGAACGACAACGCCAGGAACAGGCAGCAGATTGCCGTGGCCGGCCCGCGCGGACCTTTCGGCGCGCTCGGCACCAGCCAGAACACCAGGGCGGCGATGCCGGCGATCGCGCTGGCGGTGAGCAGGGCGACGGCCATCGCCGACAAGCCGAACGGTTTCTTTTCGCTGCGCAGGTAGACCGCGATCAGTCCCGCGAATGCCAGCGTGCCGGCAACGCCGCCGGCCGCCGGGCCAAAGCCGGGAATGAAAGCGATGCCGATGCAGGCGGCGATGGCGGCAAGGATCCATTTCCAGCTGCCGTACAGCACCACCAGCAGGAAGGTGGCCGCGACCGCGTAGCTGAACAGGATGTCGCCGCCGAACAGGAAGATGTGGTGCAGGGCGCCGAAGACAGCGAGCGCGGCGATGCGCCGCATGTAGGGCTTGAGAAAGCCGCGGCCGGCGCGCTCGGCGCGCGTCAGCATGACGGCAAAGCCCATGCCGAACAGCAGCGAGAAAATGGTCCAGAACTTGCCCGCGACAAAATAGGCGACGAAATACGAGGCCAGCCAGTCGATGCCGGTGAGCCCAGGCGGCATGCCGGCGCCCAGGCCGCTCAAGGCGCGGTTGAAGAACTCGATATTCATCAGGCAGATGCCGATCAGCGCAAAGCCGCGCACCGCATCGAGCGCCTCGATGCGCTGGCTGGCCGGCAGCGGCGCCAGCGCCGTTCTTTCAGGTGATCCGGTGAGGGTATTCATTGTTGGTCGCTCCCTTTTCTTGTAGTGTTGCCATCGTAAATGCGGCGGCGCCGAATTACCGGGAAATGCGACGAACTGCAGGAAACGCGGCGCGAAGGGCAACCTGACGCGCCCGGCGCCCGTAAAAAAAAGGCTCCTCGCGGAGCCTTTTCTGTATCGGAGCTATCAGCTTGCCGGTTGCGCCTGCATCGGCGCCGGCGCGGCGTCGATCCGCATGGCCGGGACCTTCATGTAGGTCAGCGCGCGCCACAGCCATTCGGCAGGACCGTAGCGGAAGCGCGCCAGCCACCAGTGGCTCAACACCACCTGCAACGCGCACAGCGCGAGCGCGACGAGCAGCTGCCAGGCGCGGCCCATGCCCCAATAGCCGAGGCCATGGCCGAGGAAGATCATGCCCATGACGAGCGACTGCGTCAGGTAGTTGGTCAGCGCCATGCGGCCGAACGGCGCCAGCAGCTTGACGTTGGCGAAGGGCGAGCGGCCGTGCAGCATCAGCACGATCATGCTGACGTAGCCCACGCAGGCCGGCAGGTTGCCGAACATCAGCAACCCCTGCGACAGCATGAAGCCGTCGCGCTCGGCGCCGGCAATGTGGTGCGTCGTGATCAGGCTGCCCGCCACGCCCATCGCGATGCCTAGCGGCAAGCCGATGAATGCCAGGCGGCGGAACATCGGCAGGTGCGCGCCGGTGTTGGCCATGACGCCGGAGCGGATGAACCAGGTGCCGATCAGGAACATCGCCACCACGACGCCGGCGAAGTTCGATTCCATCGGCGCGTGCTTGAGGAAATGGGCGGCGCGCAGGCGGACCAGCTCGGCGTAGGAGCCGGCACCCATGACCTTGTTCTCGGTGGCGATTTCCTCTGCCTTTTCCTTCAGCATCTTCGCCTTCATCGCCGCCGCATCGGCTTTCTTCTGCGCTTCGGTCACGACCGGCTTTGTCGGATCGGCCCTGGCGGCGACCGGCGCGGCAGCGACGGCGGCGACCGGCTTCTCCGGCGGCGGCGGCATCATGTAGGTGAGCGCGCCGCCGATGATCATCGTCGAAAACACGAACAGGTAGAACGCGGCGCCGGCGCGCCACGGCCGCGCTGCGACCGGGTTGCGGTATTTCTGTGCGAGGAAGGCCATCAGCAGGAACAGCGCGCTGAACACGGCGGCCGGACCGCGCGCCTCGGCGGGGCCGACCTTCATCAGCCACATGACGGCCGCGGCGATGGCCCCCAGCGCGCCGGTCACCAGCAGGATCAGCGACATCGGCGACAGGCCCAGCGGCCGGCTCTCGTTGCGCAGATACAGCGCCAGCAGGGCGCAAGTGGCCAGCGTGCCCGCCGCGCTGCCGGCCGCCGGGCCCCAGCCCGGGATGAAGGCGAGCGCGATCAGAGCGACAACGCCCGCCAGGATCCACTTCCAGGTGCCGTACAGCGTCACCAGCAGGAAGATGGCGGCGACGGCGTAGCTGAACAGGATGTCGCCGGCGAACAGGAAGATATGGTGCAGCGCGCCGAACACGGCCAGCGCGGCAATACGCCGCAAATAGGGCTTCATGAAGCCGCGGCCGGCGCTTTCCGCGCGGGTCAGCATGACGGCGAAGCCCATGCCGAACAACATCGAGAAGATGGTCCAGAACTTGCCCGCGACGAAATAGGCGACGAAGTACGATGCCAGCCAGTCGATGCCGGTCAGCCCCACCGGCATCCCCTGGCCCATCGACGCGAGCGGGCGGTTGAAGAACTCGATGTTCATCAGGCAGATGCCGAACAGCGCGAAGCCGCGCACGACGTCGAGCGCGGCGATCCGCTCGCCGCTGGGCACCGGCGCCAGCTCGGCCGTGCCGGGCGCTTCCGTGAGGGTGTTCATGGTTATTATTCCCGTCAGTCAAGGTTTATAGTCTGGCCATCATAAATGCGTGCATATGAAAAGGCGATGGAATGCGACGAACTGCAGAAATGGCGACCCGAGCGGCGGAATGCGTGTCACGAAGTTGCCAGCCGGACATCTGAAAACCTTTATACTTCCTGTCTGATTCCAATCGAGAGCTCCCATGATGCGTGCCCGACCCCTGTTGACGTCGATCCTGTTGTGCCTGACGGCGGGAGGCGCGGGTGCCGCCCCGAACGAAGTCATCCAGGTTGCCGGGCTGGAGCAGGGCGCCGAGATCCTGGTCGACCGCTGGGGCGTACCCCACATCTATGCGCACAGCCAGGATGATGCCTTCTTCGCGCAGGGCTTCAACGCCGCCCGCGACCGCCTGTTCCAGATCGACCTGTGGCGCCGCCGCGGTCTCGGCGAACTGGCCTCCGTGCTGGGGCCGGCCTATGTCGAGCAGGACAAGGCGACGCGCCTGTTCCTCTACCGCGGCGACATGCGGAAGGAATGGCAGTCCTACGGCCAGGGCGCGCAGCGCATCAGCGAGCGCTTCGTCGCCGGCATCAACGCCTATGTCGACTATGTCGCGCGCACGCCGGCCGCGCTGCCCTTCGAATTTCGCCGGCTCGGCTACGCGCCCGCCAGGTGGAAGGCCGAGGACGTCGTGCGCATCCGCAGCCACGGCCTGACGCGCAACCTGACGCTGGAAGTGGCGCGCGCCGCCGTCGCCTGCGCCGCCGGGCTCGATGCGGACCTGGTGCGCGCGCCGCTGACGCCGCCGTGGAAGACCGTGGTGCCCGAGGGGCTCGACCCTTGCCTGCCGGCCGGGCTGCTCGACGTCTTCAAGCTGGCCACCGAGAACGTCTGGTTCGGCAAGGACCAGAAAGTGGCGGCCGTGGAGGAGCCCGCGCGCATCGCCGGCGCCGACCTCGACGTGCAGCGCCTGGAAGGCAGCAACAACTGGGTGGTGGCGCCGTCGAAGTCGGCCACCGGACGGGCGATCCTGGCCAACGACCCGCACCGCGCCTACTCGGCGCCGTCGCTGCGCTACATCGCCCACCTGAATGCGCCGGGCATGAACGTGATCGGCGCCGGCGAGCCGGCCTTGCCCGGCATTTCGATCGGGCACAACGGCACCATCGCCTTCGGCCTCACCATTTTCAGCATCGACCAGGAAGACCTGTACGTCTACCAGCTCAATCCGGCCAACCGCATGCAGTACAAGTACCGCGGCCAGTGGGAGAACTTCAAGGTGGTGAGGGAAACCATCGCTGTCAAGGGCGCGGCGCCGGCGACGGCCGAGATGGTGTTCAGCCGCCACGGCCCGGTGATTTTCACCGAGCCTGGCAAGCAGCGCGCCTTCGCCGTGCGCTCCGGCTGGCTGGAGGCGGGCATGGCGCCTTACTTCGGCAGCATCGACTACATGAAAGCGAAAACTTTCGACGAGTTCAAGAAGGCCATGCTGAACTGGGGTGCGCCGACCGAAAACCAGGTCTACGCTGACACCAGCGGCAACATCGGCTGGGTGCCGGGCGGGCTGACGCCGGTCCGTCCCAACTGGGACGGCCTGCTGCCGGTGCCCGGCGACGGGCGCTACGAGTGGGACGGCTTCCTGTCGGGCGACAAGTTGCCCTCCAGCCTGAATCCGAAAAAGGGCTGGTTTGCGTCCGCCAACGAAATGAACCTGCCTGACAGCTATCCCTACGCCAGATACAAGCTCGGCTTCGAGTGGCCGATCGATGCCCGGCGCGCGCGCATCGGTGAAGTGCTCGACCGCAAGGGCAAGGTATCGATCGAGGATTCGATGCGCCTGCAAAACGACGTGCTGTCGATCCCGGCGCGGCGGATGCTGGCGCTGCTCGCGCCCCTGAAGCCGACCGAGCCGGCGGCGCGCGCGGCGCTGCGCCTGCTGCGCGGCTGGGACGCGCGCGAGACGCGCGAATCGCCGCAGGCGGCGCTGTTCGAAGTGTGGTGGTCGCGGCACCTGAACAAGGCGTTCGTCAACAGCGTGCTCGATCCGGTCGCCGCGGCCGCCGTCGGTAGCGCCGACGCCGCCGGCATGCTCAAAGCACTCGAGCGTCCGGAAGCCAGGTTCGGCAAGGACGCGAAGGCCAAACGCGACAAGCTGCTGCTGACCAGCCTGGCGGCTGCCTACGCCGAACTGGAGCAGGCGGGCGGGCCCGATCCGCTGGCCTGGCACTGGGGCAAGCTGCACTACAGCTACTTCGCCCACCCGATGAGCATCCTCGGCGACGAGTCGCTGCGCGGCAAGCTCAACGTCGGTCCGTTCGCGGCGCAGGGCAGCGGGCAGACGGTGGGGGCGTCGGCCTACCGGCCGAGCGACTTCCACAACACCAACGGCGCCTCGTTTAGGGTGGTGGTCGACGTCGGCAACTGGGACAACACCCGCGCCGTCAACACGCCGGGCCAGTCGGGTGACCCGGACAGTCCGCATTACCGCGACCTGGCGGCGGCGTGGGGCAAAGGGGAATATTTTCCGTTGCTGTATTCGCGCAAGCTGATCGAGGCTGCAACCGAAAGTACGATCCGGCTGCAGCCCTTGCGCCCGGCGCCCTAGCGCACCGGGATATCCCACACGCCGCGCCCGTAGGTCGAGGCGCGCAGGAAGCTGCCGTCACGCGGCATGTACAGGTCGCTCACCTGGACGGTTGGCAAGCCGGCGCCGTACTGGCTCCAGCTGGCGCCGCCGTTGACGGTGCGGTAGACGCCGAGCCAGGTGGCAGCGTAGACGGTGTTGCCGCTGGCGTCGTTCGGCGCCACCAGCAACTTCTGGATCGGCACGTTGGGCAAGCCGCTGCCGGCTGCCGCCCAATGGGCGCCGCCGTCGGTCGACTTGACCACCCACACCGACTGACCGGTCGGGTTCTCCGAGGCCACATACAGCACCGAGTTGTTGGCCCACGCAATGTTGCTGTTGAAGCCGAGGTAGCCGGGCACCTTGTTGTTGGCAAACGACCAGTTGGCGCCGGCGTCCTTGGTGACCAGGATGAAGCCGCTCGTCGACACCGCCGCCACATGGTTCAGGTCCAGCGGGCTGACCGACACGCTGTGCGAACTGCCGCGTACGTAGGTGTAGCGGGTGTCGCCCGCCAGGATCGGGCGCCAGGAAGCGCCGGCATCGTCGGTGCGGTAGATCAGGCTGGCCGTGTTGGTGAAATAGGTGCTGCCGCTGGGGTCGGCGACGGCACTCGGGGTTTCGATCGGCGTCACGAAATAGGCGTTGCAGGCATTGATGCCGTTATAGGTGCAGGTGGCGTCGTCGAATGCCGGATCGGTCCATTTTTTCTGGATGTTCGGATCCTTCTGCGACGAATAAATGTAGCCGTAGACATAGCTGCCCAGGGCAGTGTTGCCTTTGGCCTGGCTCCAGCCGACGCCGAAGCCGTCGCCCCCATAGCTCTGGTTGAACACGCCGGTGTTGCCCGAGCGGATGCGGGTGCCGTTGTCCTGCAAGCCGATCAGCACGCTTTTCGGGTCGGCGCCCGACGTCGCCATCGAGTAGATCAGGTGGTCGACCAGGCCGACGTTCTTCTGGTCGTTCCAGCTGGCGCCCTCGTCGTTGCTGACAAACAGGCCGCCGTCGGTGCCGTACATGATCCGCTTCTTGCCCCCGGCCGTCGAGATCGCCGCTGTGTGATGGTCGGCGTGGACGTAGCCGAGGCCGAACTGGCCGAGCCAGTTGCTCAGCAGGCGCCAGGTCTTGCCGCCGTCGGTAGTCTTGCCGGTGTTGAGCTGGCCGCCGAGGTAGACGGTGTTGCGCGCCGGATCGGTCGGATCGACCACGACGAGGTGGTTGTAGAAGCCCTGGCCGCCCATCAGTTCCATGGTCGGATTCTCTTCGTTCGGATTGACCGGCGCCTTGCTGTTCAAGCCCAGCGCGCTCCAGCTGTAGCCGCCGTT
Organism: Burkholderiales bacterium; assembly: GCA_038248405.1. GTDB lineage: Bacteria > Pseudomonadota > Gammaproteobacteria > Burkholderiales > Burkholderiaceae_D > JAFCUW01. The sequence continues at coordinate 54,432 of JBBRXM010000019.1, read as the reverse complement.
GGCCGAGCGATACAGGTCTTTCTGGTCGCAGCCGGCATTGCACGAGCGCGCCACGTAGGCGTAGACGACGGCGTCGCCGGCAGCACCGACGGCCAGCGTGATGCGGCCGGCGCCGTCGGTCACGTTCGGCGCCGACAACGGCGACCAGCTGCTGCCGTCGCTCGAGACGTACAGCGTGGCCGGGCTGTAGTAGCCGCTGGTGGCTACCGTCGCCAGCCAGCCGATGCTGGTGCGCGCCAGGCTCCACACGCGCCCGCCGGCCAGCACGCGGGTATAGCTGTTGCCGCCGTCGGCGGAGCGGTAGATGCCGGCGTCGGTGGCAACGAGCACCATGTCGGCCGCGCCGCGCGGGTCGACCTTGACGTCGGTCACCATCGCCGAAGCGCCGAGGAAGGCGAACGGCGACCAGCTGGCGCCGCCGTCCGTGGTTTTGAGCATGGCGCCGCCCACCAGCGGGATGCCGTCGAACGGATCGCCGGTGCCGTAATACAGCGTATTGGGGTCGCGTCCCATGGCGGCGGCGCCGCCGCTGGTGGTGATGGCCTTGTCGGTGATCGGGTTCCAGGTCGGATAGGGCGCTTCGAAGTTGCTGGTCTTCCAGATGCCGCCGCTCGACGACAGTACGTACACCGTGTTCGGATCGGTCGGGTGCGGCATGATGGTGCGCAGGCGGCCGCTGTCGGTGGCGCTCAGCTTGATGCCGTTCTCGGCCTTGTTGGCGCGGGTCGGGCCGATCGACTGCCAGACCGGCACGCCGGCCGGCGCCGTCGCGCCGGGGGCCAGTTGCGGATAGGTGCTGCGTTGGCGGTAGAACTCCTGGGCCATGCGCTGCGAGAAGTCGGCCGGCAGGGTGGCGCCGAAGCGCGCCTTCTGCCATTCGAGCCGTCCCATCACCGTCGGCCGCTCTTCCTCGCCGCCGCCGGCGGACTGGAAGGTGCGAAAATTCTGGGCGCTGCGGTAGCCACTGTCATCGGTTGCCGTCTGCGCCTGGGCGAACGGCATTGCGCTGGCGGCGGCGAGCAACGCCCCCAGCCAGCTTGCTGCACGAATAAAAGTCATGATTGTCCTTTGCTTGCGTGAGGGGGGCGCGCGATGCAGACCTGATGGGTCCGCTGCGCGTCCGGCCAGCATAGACTTACTTAACTATTTTGACATTATTTTTTGACATGTACTTACGCACATTCGCCACAAAGCAAAAGAGCCGCGCACGGTGAAGTGGCGGCTCTTTTGGTACTGAAAGTGGGATCGCGGATTACTTGATCTTTGTTTCTTTGTACATGACGTGCTTACGTGCCTTGGGATCGAACTTCATGATCTCCATTTTTGCAGGCATCGTGCGCTTGTTCTTGTCGGTGGTGTAGAAGTGACCCGTGCCTGCAGTCGATTCCAGCTTGATTTTGTCGCGGCCAGTTTTTGCCATGATAGCTCCCTAATTAAACTTTTACGCCACGGGCGCGCATGTCGACCAGAACGGCATCGATGCCGACTTTGTCGATGACGCGCAGACCGGCGTTGGACAAGCGCAGGGAGACCCAGCGGTTTTCCGATTCCACGAAAATACGACGGTTCTGCAGGTTAGGCAGAAAACGACGCTTCGTTTTGTTGTTAGCGTGGGAGACGTTGTTGCCAACCATCGGACCCTTGCCAGTTACTTGGCAAACACGTGCCATAGCGCACTCCTTAGTAAACTTCCGCAATCGGGAAAAACGAGAGTATAGCGTGAAAAGCATCAGCGAATCAACGACTTGTGAAAAACAATTGTGTCTTGGGATTGGCGACAAATTTAACAATTTGGCGACGCTATATCTGGCCATGTTCCGCGAAGGAATGCACGTGGGGTCCGGCGACGACGAAGTGGTCGAGGATGCGCACGTCCACCAGGGCCAGCGCCTGTACCAGCGCCCGCGTGAGCACCAGGTCGGACTCGCTCGGCTCGGGCGTGCCGGACGGGTGGTTGTGGGCCAGCATGACGCCGGCCGCGTTGTGCCTGAGCGCCGCCTTGACCACTTCGCGCGGGTAGACGCTGGTGTGGGTGAGGGTGCCGCGAAACATTTCCTCGCACACGATGAGGCGGTTTTTGACGTCCAAAAACAACACCACGAACGATTCATGGGCGCGCTGGGACAGCGTCATGCGCAGGTAGAGCTTGACGGCGTCGGGCGAACTGAGCGTCTGGCCGGCCTGCAGCTGCTCGCCGATGGCGCGCCTGGCCAGTTCCATCACCGCCTGCAACTGCGCGTACTTGGCCGGGCCGAGCCCGTGCAGACGCGCGAATTCGGCCATGCTGGCGCCGAACAGGGCGTTGAGGGAGCCGAAATGGTCGAGCAGGTTCTGGCCGAGCTGGACGGCATCGATACCCTTGACGCCGACGCGCAGGAACACCGCCAGCAGCTCGGCGTTCGAGAGCGCGCGCGCGCCGTCGGCGATGAGCCGTTCGCGCGGGCGTTGCTGTTCCGGCCAATGATTAATCCCCATCAGTGAGCGTCCTTATTGCCGCCGTTGCCTCTGGGGTCTGACCCCGCGGGGTCAGACCCCGGTTTTGCCACGAGTGGCTTACAATAACGCTTTGCAAGCTATAACAATCACCATGACCCAAGCGTCCCCCGCGGTCGTCACCGACTCCGCCTACCTCACCCTGCATTATCGGCTGGCCACCGCCGACGGTACTGACATCGTCACTACCTTTGCCGGAAATCCCGCCACGCTGATGCTGGGCCAGGGCCAGCTCGCGCCCTTCCTCGAGCAGCGCCTGCTCGGCATGGCCGAAGGCAGCCACCAGAGCTTCCACCTGGCCGCCGCCGAAGGCTTCGGCGAGCGCAATCCGGACATGGTGCAGTCGGTCTCGCGCGCCACCCTCGACGAAAACTCCGCCCCCGGCGCCCAGTACCAGGTCGGCGACCTGGTCGACTTCGCCGCGCCCGGCGGCGGCCGCTTCGCCGGCGTGCTGCGCGAGCTGGGCGAAACCTCGGCGCTGTTCGACTTCAACCACCCGCTGGCCGGCAAGCCGCTGCTGTTCGAAGTCAAACTGATCTCAGTGTTGTAAACCGGATAAAGCCCATGGACAGCGAAATTCTCCTAGCCCAGCCGCGCGGCTTTTGCGCCGGCGTCGACCGCGCCATCGAAATCGTCGAACGCGCGCTGCGCCAGTTCGGCGCGCCGATCTACGTGCGCCACGAAATCGTCCACAACGCCTACGTCGTCGCCGACCTGCGCAACAAGGGCGCCATCTTCATCGAAGACCTCGACGACGTCCCGGCCGGCAACACCCTGGTGTTTTCCGCCCACGGCGTGTCGAAAGCGGTGCGCGCCGAGGCCGCCTCCCGCGGGCTGACCATTTTCGACGCCACCTGTCCGCTGGTGACCAAGGTGCACGTCGAAGTATCGAAAATGCGCGCCCTCGGCTGCGAAATCATCATGATCGGCCACGACGGCCACCCCGAGGTCGAGGGCACCATGGGCCAGGCCGACGCCGGCATGCACCTGGTCGAAACGGTGGCCGACGTCGACTGCCTGCAGGTCGCCAATGCGGACAAGGTGGCCTACGTGTCGCAGACCACGCTGTCGGTCGACGACACCGCCGCCGTCATCGCCGCCCTCAAGCGCCGCTTCCCCCACATCATCGAGCCGAAAAAAGGCGACATCTGTTACGCCACCACCAACCGCCAGGAGGCCGTCAAGTTCATGGCGCCGCAGGTGGAACTGGTGATCGTCGTCGGCAGCCCCAACAGCTCTAACTCGAACCGCCTGCGCGAACTGGCCGACAAGCTGGGCACGCCCGCCTACATGATCGACGACGCTTCCCAGATCGAGCCGCAATGGCTGGCCGGCAAGCTGCGCATCGGCGTCACCGCCGGCGCCTCCGCGCCCGAAGTGCTGGTGCAGGCGGTGATCGACCGCCTCAAGGAATTGGGCGCGCGCAGCGTGCGCGCGCTCGAGGGCGTCGAGGAGCATGTGACCTTTCCGATGCCGCGAGGGCTGGATGGCGTCAAGCCCGGCCCCGCCTGAGTCAAGTTGACTGTCGGCAATCCGAATTTGGCCCGCCTGTTATTTTCCGTTGTTAGTTTTCGGAAAACATCGCTATCATGGCGACGCTCGGATTGCGCGGCGGCTGCGCAGTTGCGGTAATGACACTAAGGCCATGAGCGGCACTGCGGAGTTTACTCCGGGTGCCGTTTTTGTTGGAACGAACAGAAAGAGACAAGCGAAAACATGGATACCTTTATCCAACAGATTATCAACGGGCTGGTGTTGGGCAGTATGTACGCACTGATCGCCCTGGGCTACACCATGGTATACGGCGTGCTGAACCTGATTAACTTCGCCCACGGCGACGTGCTGATGATCGGCGCCATGGTCGGCCTGACGGTGCTCAAACTCCTTGAAACCTTCATGCCCGGCTTGCCCGGCTATGTCGACTTGTTCATCGCCATTGCCTGCGCGGTGCCGGCCTGCATGCTGGTCAACGTCATCATCGAACGGGTCGCCTACCGCCGGCTGCGCAATGCGCCGCGGCTGGCGCCCCTGATCACGGCGATCGGCGTCTCGATCCTGCTGCAGACCTTTGCGATGATGATCTGGGGCCGCAGCCCGCTGCCGTTCCCGCAATTGCTGTCGTCCGACCCGATCATGGTCGGCGGCGCCGTCATTTCCCAGACCCAGCTGCTGCTGCTGGTGCTGGCCGCGCTGGCAATGGTCGGCCTGGTGTTCCTGGTCGAAAAGACCAAGATGGGCCGCGCCATGCGCGCCACCGCCGAAAATCCACGCGTCGCCGGCCTGATGGGCGTCGACTCGAACATGGTGATCGTCGCCACCTTTGCCATCGGCGCCGCGCTGGCGGCCGTGGCCGGGGTGATGTGGGGCGCCAACTATGCCTCGATCGCCTTTGCGATGGGCACGCTGCCCGGCCTGAAGGCCTTCTGCGCCGCGGTGCTGGGCGGCATCGGCAACATCTACGGCGCCATGATCGGCGGCATTTTGCTCGGCATTATCGAAAGCCTGGGCGCCGGCTACATCGGCGACCTCACCGGCGGCTTCCTCGGCAGCCACTACCAGGACATCTTCGCCTTCGTCGTCCTCATCATCGTGCTCACGATCCGGCCGTCCGGCATCATGGGCGAACGCGTCGCCGACCGCGCCTGACCCGCACAAGGAACATCATGGCTATCCTCAACTTCGACGTCACGAACAAGCCGCGCCAGGCCTACACCAGCATGGCGATCCTGCTGATCGGCTTGATCATCTTCCCGTTCGTCGCCGCGCAATTCGGCAATTCGTGGGTGCGCATCATCGACATCGCGCTGCTCTACATCATGCTGGCGCTGGGCCTGAACATCGTGGTCGGCTTCGCCGGCCTGCTCGACCTCGGCTACATTGCCTTCTTTGCCGTCGGCGCCTACCTGACGGGCCTGTTGGCGTCACCGCAGTTCGCCGCGCTGCTCGAATCGATCGTCAACTACAACCCGACTGTCGGCCAGGCGCTGGTGGCCATGATGGGGCCGGACATCGTGCAGAACGGCATCCACCTGTCGGTGTGGATCATCGTGCCGCTGGCGGCGATGGTGGCCGGTTTCTTCGGCGCGCTGCTGGGCGCGCCGACGCTCAAGCTGCGCGGCGACTACCTGGCCATCGTCACCCTCGGGTTCGGCGAAATCATCCGCATCTTCATGAACAACCTGAACGACCCGATCAACTTCACCAACGGTCCGCAAGGCATCAACCTGATCGACCCGATCAAGATCTTCGCCGTCAACCTGGCCGGCGAACCCGGCTCGCGCGCCAACGTGGTGCTGGGCGGCTTTTCGATGCCGTCGGTAAACGCTTACTACTTCCTGTTCCTGCTGCTGTGCATCGCCATTGTTTTCGTCACCTCGCGCTTGCAGCATTCGCGCCTGGGCCGCGCCTGGGTGGCGATCCGCGAAGATGAAATCGCCGCCAAGGCAATGGGCATCAACACCCGCAACGTCAAGCTGCTGGCCTTTTCGATGGGCGCCTCGTTCGGCGGCGTCGCCGGCGCCATGTTCGCCTCGTTCCAGGGCTTTGTCTCGCCCGAATCGTTCTCGCTGACCGAATCGATCGCCGTGCTGGCGATGGTGGTGCTGGGCGGCATCGGCCACATCCCGGGCGTCATCATGGGCGGCGTGCTGCTGGCGGCGTTGCCGGAAGTGCTGCGCCACGTCGTCGAGCCGGTCCAGATGGCCATTTTCGGCAAGGTCGTGATCGAGTCCGAAGTGCTGCGCCAGCTGCTGTACGGCCTGGCGCTGGTGTTGATCATGCTGAACCGCCCGGCCGGCCTGTGGCCGTCGCCGAAACACGAAGACCGGCCTGACGCCGCCGAGACCAACAAGGCCGAAGTGTTTCCGGCGTAATTGCCGCGCAAGGACAAGAACCATGAGCGAACAGATCATTCTCAACATCGCCGGCGTCAACAAGCGCTTCGGCGGCCTGCAGGCGCTGACCGATGTCGGCATCAAGATCATGAAGGGCCAGATTTACGGCCTGATCGGTCCCAACGGCGCCGGCAAGACCACGTTTTTCAACGTCATCACCGGGCTCTACCAGCCCGACACCGGCACCTTCGAGCTGGCAGGCAAGCCCTATTCGCCGTCGGCCCCGCATGAAGTGGCCAAGGCCGGCATCGCCCGCACCTTCCAGAACATCCGCCTGTTTGGCGAGATGACGGCGCTGGAAAACGTCATGGTGGGGCGCCACGTGCGCTCGCACCAGGGCGTGTTCGGCGCCGTGTTCCGCCACAAGGCGGCGCGGCTGGAAGAAGCGTCGATCCGCGCGCGGGCGCAGGAGCTGCTCGACTTTGTCGGCATCGGCCAGTTTGCCAACCGCACCTCGAAATTTCTGTCGTACGGCGACCAGCGCCGGCTCGAAATCGCGCGCGCGCTGGCGACCGACCCGCAGCTGCTGGCGCTGGACGAGCCGGCGGCCGGCATGAACGCGACCGAAAAGCTGGCGCTGCGCGAGTTGCTCGTCAAGATCAAGAACGAAGGCAAGACCGTGCTGCTGATCGAGCACGACGTCAAGCTGATGATGGGCCTGTGCGACCGCATCACCGTGCTCGAGTACGGCAAGCCGATCGCCGAAGGCTTACCGGCCGACATACAAAAAAATCCGGCTGTGATTGAAGCCTATCTCGGAGGCGCGCATAAATGAGCGACAACATCCTTAAAGTAGCGGGGCTGAAAGTCGCGTACGGCGGCATCAAGGCGGTCAAGGGCATCGACCTGGAAGTGAACAAGGGCGAACTGGTGACGCTGATCGGCGCCAACGGCGCCGGCAAGACCACCACCCTGAAGGCGATCACCGGCACCTTGCCCGAATGCAGCGTCGAAGGCGTGGTCAGCTACATGGGCCAGCCGCTCAAGGGCGTGCATTCCTACCAGATGGTGGAAAGAAAGCTGGCGATGGTGCCGGAAGGGCGGGGCGTGTTCACCCGCATGACGATCCAGGAAAACCTGTTGATGGGCGCCTACACGCGCAACGACAAGGCCGGGATCGACGCCGACATCGAGAAATGGTTCAGCGTGTTTCCGCGCTTGAAAGAACGTTCGGCGCAGATGGCCGGCACCTTGTCGGGCGGCGAGCAGCAGATGCTGGCGATGGCGCGCGCGCTGATGAGCCACCCGAACCTGCTGCTGCTCGACGAGCCGTCGATGGGGCTGTCGCCGATCATGGTCGAAAAGATTTTCGAAGTCATCCGCGACGTGTCGAAGCAGGGCATCACGATCCTGCTGGTGGAACAGAACGCCAAGCTGGCGCTGGAAGCGGCGCACCGCGGCTACGTGATGGATTCGGGCTCGATCATCATGACCGGCAACGCCAACGACATGCTGCACGACCCGCGCGTGCAAGCGGCCTACCTGGGCGAGTAAGCCCAACAGCTGGTGTCAGGTCTGACATTCGGACATTTAGTCGTCGCAATGTCCGAATGTCAGACCTGACACCAGCACTTTGGACAAAAAAAATGCCTCGACGAATCGAGGCATTTTTTATTCCGGCAAGCCGGCGGTAAGAATTACTTCTTGCCAGCGGCGCGCTGTGCAGCTTGGGTGAACTGGTTCACGGCAGCGTTGACGTTCGTTTCGATCGCTTCAGCAGCTTGCTTGGTGGTCTTGGTCAGCTGCTCGTAGCCGGCGTTTGCATTGCCCAGCGATGCTTTGAACGCTGCAACGACGTTTTCCGAGCCGGCTGGCGCGTTCTTGCTCACTTCGTCAACCAGGCTGATGACCTTGCGGTTGGTCTCGGCGATCTGCGTTTCGGCAGCGCTGGTGAATTCGGCCTGGGTGCCGGCGATGATCGCGGCAACTTGCTTGCCGTACGAAATGGCTTTCTCGGCGGTCGGCTGGGCTTGCGCAGCGGTCAGCGAAAAGAATTCCTGTGGATCTTTAGCGGCCAGCAGCTGGCGCGTGGCGATCGACGACTCTTCCAGCGATGCCTTGGCAGCGGTGATGTTCAGCTCGACCAGCTTCTCCATGCCTTCGAACGCTTTGGCGGTCAGCGACGAGAAGATCGCGAACTGCGATTCGAAGTTGGCTTTGGTGGCGTTCGAAAACTGCTCAGGGATTGCAAACATATAATTCTCCAAAATTGTTGAATGACGTTAATAACGAATGTTGCTGGATACCGGGGAAGCAGGTGAATTCTGTGTCGCTCGCCGGACGTGTATTGTGCAGCGCAACAAATACTATTTTACGCAATTTTTATCCGCCGTCAAGTACTTTTGGTGCGGCGCACAAATTAAATTTAATTCAAGGACACGGTGCCCCTCATTGCTATGCAAAGGGTATGAAAACCACCCATCCGGCATAGACAATTGGGGTGCAGAAACATTTTTCCGCCTTGCGTGGTAAACTTATTGCATCGCGCTTCTTGCATGCCGGTCCGGGCGCATCGGCTTTCCCTGCTCCTATTCATGTCCAACTCTCCCGTTGATGCTGCAGCCCGCCCCGGCGCACCCTGGCTGTCGCCGATCCCCGTCTTTTTCGTGCTGCTGTGGAGTACCGGCTTCATCGTCGCCAAGTTCGGCCTGCCTTATGCGCCGCCGCTGACCTTCCTGATCCTGCGCTGCGCCGGCGTGCTGGCGGTGCTGGTGCCAATCGTGCTGATCTGGAAGGCGCCGTGGCCGCCGGCGCGCGCGGTCGGCCACATCGCGGTGGCCGGCTTGCTGCTGCAGGCCGGCTACCTGGCCGGCGTCTGGTGTGCCATCAAGCTCGGCATGCCGGCCGGCCTGTCGGCGCTGATCGTCGGCATGCAGCCGATCCTGACGGCCGCCGCCGCCCCCCTGATCGGCGAATCGGTGCGCCCGCGCCAGTGGCTGGGCCTGGCGTTCGGCCTGACCGGAGTGGCGCTGGTGGTGGCGGCCAAGATCAACCTGATCGGCCTGTCGGCGCTGTCGATCGGCTTTTGCGTGGCGGCGCTGTTCTCGATTACCGCCGGCACCATGTACCAGCGGCGCTTCTGCCCCCGCTTCGATCTGCGCACCGGCACCGTCATCCAGTTTGCCGCGACAGTGACCGCGCTGCTGCCGGCGGCGATCCTGTTCGAACACTTCAACCTGGCACTCGATACCGTCGATTTTACGCCGCGTTTCATCGGCGCCTGGCTGTGGTCGGTGCTGGCGCTGTCGATCGGCGCCATCTTCCTGCTGTTCAAGCTGCTGCGCCGCAGCGACGCCACCCAGGTCACCAGCCTGCTGTACCTGACGCCGCCCACCACCGCGGTGATGGCGTGGATCATGTTCGGCGAAGCCTTCAGCATGCTCGGCGTCGTCGGCATGGTGGTGGCCGTGATTGGCGTAATATTTGTCGTAAAGAGATAGCCCATAAAGGATGCCCATGATTTCGACTCCCCAGCAACAGGCCGTCGACGCCGCCATTACCTCGCGCCGCTCGATCCGCGCCTTCCTGCCGACGCCGGTGGCGCGCGAAGACATCGAGGCCATCCTCGACGTTGCCGCGCGTGCACCGTCCGGCACCAACATCCAGCCGTGGAAAGTGACCGTGTTGACCGGCCAGGCCAAGCAGCGCCTGTCCGACGCCATCCTCGCCGTGTACGGCGACAAGGCGGCCGCCAGCGAACACGTCGAGGAATACGCGTATTACCCGCGCCAGTGGGTCTCTCCCTTCATCGAGCGGCGCCGCAAGGTCGGCTGGGACCTGTACGCGCTGCTTGGCCTGACCCGCGAGGACAAGGCGGGCATGGCTGCCCAGCACGGTCGCAACTACCGTTTCTTCGACGCCCCCGTGGGCCTGATCTTCACCATCGAGCGCGTGCTGGAGCAGGGATCCTGGCTCGACTATGGCATGTTCCTGCAAAACATCATGGTGGCGGCGCGTGGCCGCGGCCTCGATACCTGCCCGCAGGCCGCCTTTACCCAGTTCCACCGCATCATCGCCGAGCAACTGTCGCTGCCTGCCAACGAGACGGTGGTGTGCGGCATGGCGCTCGGCTATGCGAATCCGCAAAAGATCGAAAATTCCCTCGTCACGGAGCGCGCACCGCTGACCGAATTTGTCCGGTTTCTCGCATAAAGTCGTACACTGTTTACATGAACACGGCGTCTTGAAACACGGGCGTTGCGCCGTTGCAGAAGAATTCCTTTGAAAGTGAAATTCGCTTGCCATTGCTGAGTGATTTGCTACACTGCAACAAGTCTTTCTCAGTTTGTCTCAAAGGATTTACAGATGTATAAGCTTGCGCTGGGCGCCCTCGTTTCCTTGCTGTTCATCCTGACGCCAGCCACCGCCGCCAAGGCGGAAGGGCGCGCACACGCGGTCTCCGCGAAAAAACACATCGTCAAGAAATCGGGCGTCCGGCGCAAGGTGATCGGCACCGTCGTCGTCACCGAGCGCGCCCGCATGGTGCGCCAGGTGTCGGTAGTGCGCGGCAAGCGCTCGGTCGTGTACCGTCCGGTGCGCAGCGCCAATGTGATCGTTGCCCGCAGCGCCGGCGACGTGGCCGGCCTCAACCTCACGCGCGACCCGCTGGCGCTCGCTTCCAGCGTCGCTTTCGTGCTGGACCAGGCCAATTCGGCAGTGCTGTTCGAAAAGAACGCCAACGTCGCTTTGCCGATCGCCTCGATCACCAAGCTGATGACGGGCCTTATCGTGGTGCAGGCGCAGCAGGACATGAACGAAGTGCTGACCATCACGGAAGACGACGTCGACCACGAAAAACATACCAGCTCGCGCCTGCGCGTTGGCGCCCGCATGACGCGAGGCAACCTGCTGCATATCGCCCTGATGAGTTCCGAGAACCGCGCCGCCGCCGCGCTGGGCCGCAATTACCCGGGCGGCACCGCCGCCTTCGTCGCGGCGATGAACGCCAAGGCGCACCAGGTTGGCATGAACGACACCCGCTACGTCGATACCAGCGGCTTGTCGAGCCGCAACGTGGCCAGCGCGCGCGACCTCGCCAAGCTGGCCGTGGTGGCCTACCAGGAACCGCTGCTGCGCGAGTACTCGACCGATCCCAGGTATGAGGTCGATGCGGGCGGGCGCATGATGCATTACTCGAACACGAATTACCTGGTCGCCAGCCCGGATTGGGAAATCGGCCTGCAAAAGACCGGCTTCATCAACGAAGCGGGCCGTTGCCTGGTGATGCAGGCAATGATCCAGGGCCGCGCCGTGATCATGGTGTTCCTCGACTCCAAGGGCAAGCAGTCGCGCACTGCCGACGCCGGCCGCATGCGCCGCTGGCTCGAGGCGCTCAAGCCGCCAGCCGTCGGCTAGTCTCCGCTACGCCGAGCACATCGCCCTCGCCAACGCGAGGGCCCAATTCCTGCGAACAGCCCAGGACGGATGCCTCCATTAAGTTGCCGACATGCCACTGAAATGGGGGGCGCCTTTGCAAGGACGACCTCCGTAGCGCCAGGTCGCCTTACGGCGCGTACCCCAGCGTCGCCGAAATCTGCTTTGCCGTCTGCATCAGGTCGTCCAGCCATTCTTCCTGCAGGCGGTCGGCCGGCGCCGAGATCGACAGCCCTGCAATGAGCTTGCCGGAATCGTCGTGGATGCCGGCCGCCATGCAGCGCACCCCCAGTTCCAGTTCCTCGTTGTCGCGCGCATAGCCGCGCGAGCGCACCAGGCTCAGTTCCCGCTCGAGCTTGGCGAGGTCGGTGATCGAATTCTTGTTGTGTCCCGCCAGTCCGGTGCGGGTGGCGTAGGAACGGATCGCCTTCGGATCGTCCACCGACAGGAACAGCTTGCCGGTCGACGTCAGGTGGAGCGGGCCGCGCCCGCCGATGGCGCGCACCACCTGCATGCCGGAGCGCTCGGAAAATGCGCGGTCGATGTAGACGATCTCGTCGCCCTGGCGCACCGACAGATTGATCGTCTGCTGGGTTTTCTTGTGCAGCGCGCGCATGAAGTCGAGCGCCGCTTCGCGCACCGACAGCCGGCTCTTGACCACGTTGCCCAGTTCGAGCAGCCGCATGCCGAGCCGATAGGTGCCCGGCTCCACGCGGTCGACGAAGCGGGTGATGACCATGTCGTTGAGGATGCGGTGCGCGGTAGAGGGATGCAGGCCCGACACCTTCGACAGTTCCTTCAGGCTGACCGGATCGCTGTAGGTGGCCAGCGCGTCGAGCAGGGCTACCATGCGCTCGATGACCTGGATCGATGTCTTGGGCGCTTCGACAGTTTCGATTTTCATGATGTGGTTGGTGCAGTGCGGTATATGTACGGTCTTTATACCACAATGTGAAAACGAAAGGCAATCTTCGGGCGACGGTCGATCTATTTGCCGGGGCGGCGCATAATGGCGCATCTCATTGCTTTTTACACATATCCCATGGTCCAGCCAGTCAGCGAATTCAAGAGTAAAAACGGCATCAAGCGCATTTTTTCGGCCGTCAGCTATTCGTGCGACGGCTTCAGGGCAGCCTGGCGCAATGAAGCGTCGTTCCGCCAGGAGATGCTGGTGGTGGTGGTCGGCACCGTCAGCGCCCTGTCGATGAAGATTTCCGCCTTCGAGAAGCTGATGCTGGTCGCCGTGCTGGTGTTCGTGCTCATCGTCGAGCTGATCAATTCCGCGCTGGAGGCGGTGGTGGACCGCATCTCGCTCGAGCCCCACCCGCTGTCGAAAAACGTCAAGGACCTCGGCAGCGCCGCGGTCGCGCTGTCGATCGGCATCGCCGTGGCCGCCTGGGCGGTAGTGCTGTTCAACCGCTTCTATTGAGCGCCGCGGCCGTTTGGCAGGGCAAAGTTGCATTTGTTGTATGATCGGGCGCACAATGATCATCCGGCGACGTCGGCGTGACCACCGGCCCGCGTGATTTTTCACAACCAATGGAGACCAACATGACCTTACGTTTGGGCGACACCGCCCCGGACTTCGAGCAGGATTCGTCGATTGGCAAGATCAAGTTCCACGAGTGGGCAGGGGACTCGTGGGTGGTGCTGTTTTCCCATCCGGCCGACTTCACGCCGGTGTGTACCACCGAGCTGGGGCTGACAGCCAAGCTCAAGCCCGAATTCGACAAGCGCAACGTCAAGGCGATTGCGCTGTCGGTGGACCCGGCAGAAAGCCACAAGAGCTGGATCCGCGACATCGAAGAGACCCAGAAGACGGTGGTCGGCTTCCCGATCATCGCCGATGCCGACAAGAAGGTGGCGACGCTGTACGACATGATCCACCCTGAACAGTCGGCCACCGCCACGGTGCGCTCGCTGTTCGTGATCGATCCGCAGAAAAAGGTGCGGCTGATGATCGCCTATCCGATGAGCACCGGCCGCAACTTCGACGAGGTGCTGCGCGTGATCGACGCACTGCAGCTGAGCGACAAGCATAACGTCGCCACGCCCGGTAACTGGTGCGATGGCGACGACGTCATCATCCCGCTGTCGGTGCAGGACCCGGAAGTGATCAAGCAGAAGTATCCGAAAGGCTTCACTGCCGAGCGGCCGTATCTGCGGATGACGCCGCAGCCGGACAAGTAAGCGCGGCACGCCGATAGACGCGCCTGCGGGCGCGTTTTTTTTGCCGTCAAGACGGTGGTGGGGCCCGGTTCCCCGCGCGCATAAGCAAATAAGATAACCGTCGTTTGGTATATCGCTCAGTTGCCTTACCCTTGCAGCTAACTTGAGGGTAACTATGCTTCTGACGTACATCATTTCCGGCTTCGCGGTCGGCTTGCTGGTTGGCATGACGGGCGTCGGCGGCGGGTCGCTGATGACACCGCTGCTGACCTTGCTGTTCGGCGTGCCGCCCTCGGTCGCGGTCGGCACCGACCTGGCGTTTGCCTCCATCACCAAGACCGCCGGCACCTTCACCCACCGCCTGCGCGGCACGGTGCGCTGGGACATCGTGCGCGCCCTGTGCGCCGGCGCCTTGCCCGCGGCGGTGGTGGCCACGCTCGGTCTCAAGCACTTCGGCGCGCTCGACAAGGAAATCGGCCAGATCATCCGCTACTCGATCGCCGGCTCGGTGCTGCTGACCGTCACCGCGCTGCTGTTCAAGATGCGCATGCTGGCGTGGATCACCGCCAAGCCGAGCCGCCAGTTGCACGGCCGGGCGCTGTGTGTGGCGACGGTGGCTTCGGGCGCCGTGCTCGGCGTGCTGGTGACGGTGTCCTCGATCGGTGCCGGCGCCATCGGCGCGACCTTGCTGGTCATGCTGTACCCACGCATGACTTCTGCGGAAGTGGCGGGCACCGACATCGCCTACGCCGTCCCGCTGACCGCGATTGCCGCCTTCGGCCACTGGTGGCTCGGTTCGATCGACTGGCAGCTGCTCGCCAGCCTGCTGGTTGGATCGGTGCCCGGCATCGTGCTCGGTTCCTACGCGGCGCGGGCGATGCCCGAGCGTCTCCTGCGCGGCGTGCTGGCCGCCACCCTGACCGGCGTCGCCGCCAAGCTGATCGCCTGATCGAACACAAGCATCCATCACAAGAGGACTGAATGTCAGCTGTCACCATCCCCAGGCCGCAGGGGGCGCCGTTCCGGGTCATGCCCGGATTCGGCCTCTCGCTCGGCTTCACCGTTTTCTACCTCTGCCTGATCGTCCTGATCCCGCTGTCGGCGGTGTTCCTCAAGACCTTCACCATGACCTGGGACGCGTTCTGGAGCGCGGTGACGTCGGACCGCGTGGTCGCCTCGTACAAGCTCAGTTTCGGCGCCTCGCTGGTGGCCGCGTTCATCAACGTCATCTTCGGCGGCGTCGTCGCCTGGGTGCTGGTGCGCTACAAGTTCCCCGGCAAGCGCTTCGTCGACGCCCTGGTCGACCTGCCGTTCGCCCTGCCGACCGCGGTGGCCGGCATCACGCTCACGGCGCTCTATTCGTCGAACGGCTGGATCGGCCGCTACCTGGAAGCGTTCGGCATCAAGGTCGCCTTCACCCCGCTCGGGGTAGTCGTCGCGCTCACCTTCATCGGCCTGCCGTTCGTGGTGCGCACGGTGCAGCCGGTGCTCGAAGAAGCCGAGCGCGAACTGGAGGAAGCGGCCGCCAGCCTGGGCGCGAGCTCCATGCAGATCTTCGCGCGCGTCGTCTTCCCGACCATCATGCCGGCGCTTCTGACGGGCTTCGCGCTGGCGTTCGCGCGCGCCACCGGCGAATACGGTTCGGTCATCTTCATCGCCGGGAACATGCCGATGGTCTCCGAGATCACGCCGCTGTTCATCATCACCAAGCTCGAACAGTACGACTATGCCGGCGCCACCGCGATTGCGGTCGTCATGCTGCTGGCGTCGTTCGCGATGCTGTTGGCGATTAACCTGCTGCAGTCGTGGACGCGCAGCCGGGCGGGAAAAAAATGAGCGCTGTCCTCGATACCCCCGCTACCGCGGCGCCGCCGCGCCGCGGCGAACTGCCGGCCGCCTCCAACGTGTTCGAGCCGCCATGGGTGCGCATCGCACTGATCGTCGTCGCGCTGGCCTTCCTCACGCTGTTCCTGTTCGTGCCGCTGGTGGCGGTGTTCGCCGAAGCGTTCAAGAAGGGCTGGCAGGCTTACCTGGCCGCGATCACCGATCCGGACGCCGTCTCCGCCATCAAGCTCACGCTCATCGCGGCGGTGATCGCGGTGCCGCTGAACCTCGTGTTCGGCATCGCCGCCTCGTGGGCCATCGCCAAGTTCGAGTTTCGCGGCAAGAGCATCCTGCTCACCCTGATCGACCTGCCGTTCTCGGTCTCGCCCGTGATCTCGGGCCTGATCTACGTGCTCATGTTCGGCGCCCAGGGCTGGTTCGGGCCGTGGCTGCAGGCGCACGACATCAAGATATTGTTCGCCGTGCCCGGCATCGTGCTGGCGACGGTGTTCATCACTTTCCCGTTTGTCGCGCGCGAGCTCATTCCGCTGATGCAGTCGCAGGGCACCGAGGAAGAGGAGGCCGCGCTGGTGCTGGGCGCCTCCGGCTGGAACACCTTCCGCCGCGTCACGCTGCCGAACATCAAATGGGGCCTGCTGTACGGCGTCATCCTCTGCAACGCGCGCGCGATGGGCGAGTTCGGCGCCGTGTCGGTGGTGTCGGGCCACATCCGCGGCGAGACCAACACCATGCCGCTGCAGGTGGAAATCCTCTACAACGAATACAACTTCGCGGCCGCCTTCGCGATCGCCTCGCTGCTCGCCTTGCTGGCGCTGGTGACGCTGGCGATCAAGTCCTTCATCGAATGGCGCCTGCACGAATCCCCCGCCGTCGAACCCGACGCGCGCATCCTGGAGCACACCGCATGACGATCGAAGTGAAAAACATCCGCAAGCAGTTCGGGCAGTTCACCGCCCTCGACAACGTCTCGCTGCAGTTCCCGGCGGGCGAGCTGACGGCGCTGTTGGGCCCATCGGGCTGCGGCAAGACCACGCTGCTGCGCATCATCGCCGGCCTCGAGCATCCCGATTCGGGCCAGGTGCTGCTCGACGGCGAAGACGCTTCCGCGCGCCACGTGCGCGAGCGCCAGGTCGGCTTCGTCTTCCAGCACTATGCGCTGTTCAAGCACATGACGGTGTTCGAGAACGTCGCCTTCGGCCTGCGCGTGCGCCCCCGCAAGGAGCGCCCGTCGGAGCAGGCGATCCGCGACAAGGTGAAGCAATTGCTCGAACTGGTGCAGCTCGACTGGCTGGCCGACCGCTATCCGCAGCAGCTCTCCGGCGGGCAGCGCCAGCGCATTGCGCTCGCGCGCGCGCTGGCGGTCGAGCCGCGCGTGCTGCTGCTGGACGAACCGTTCGGCGCGCTCGACGCCAAGGTGCGCAAGGAACTGCGGCGCTGGCTGCGCCGCCTGCACGACGACCTGCACGTCACCAGCATCTTCGTCACCCACGACCAGGAGGAGGCGCTGGAGGTGGCCGACCAGGTGGTCCTGATGAACAAGGGGCGGGTCGAGCAGCTCGGCACGCCCGACCAGGTCTACAACCAGCCGGCCTCGCCGTTCGTGTACGGGTTTCTGGGCAACGTCAACCTGTTCCATGGGCGCGTGCACGAAGGCGTGCTGGCCAGCGGCGGCACCACCTTCGACGTGCCAGACCACGCCGAGGTACAGGACAGCACCGGCATCGCCTACGTGCGCCCGCACGACCTCGAGGTCGACCGCTACGCGCCCGGCGCCGAGGGCATCGTCGTCACGCTGCGCCGCGCGCACGCGATCGGGCCGCTGGCCCAGCTCGACCTCGAGCGCAGCGACAACGCCGAACTGATCGAAGCGGTGATCCCGAACGAACGCTATCGCGAGCTGCAGTTAAAGGACGGCGAGACGCTGGTGGTGCGGCCGCGCCGCATGCACGTGTTCGTCGACCAGGGCGCGGCGATATGAACTTCCAGCAGTTGCGCTCGATCCGCGAAGCGGCGCGCCGCAATTTCAACCTGACCGAGGTGGCCAATGCGTTGTTCACGTCGCAGCCAGGCGTGAGCCGCCAGATTCGCGAGCTCGAGGACGAACTCGGGGTAGTGATCTTCGAGCGCAACGGCAAGCGCCTGACCGGGCTGACCGATCCCGGCAAGGGCATCCTCAAGATCGTCGACCGCCTGTTGGTGGAAGCGGAAAACCTGCAGCAGGCCAGCCTCGAATACTCGGGCCAGAAGAGCGGCACGCTGACCATCGCCGCGACGCACACGCAGGCGCGCTATGCGCTGCCGAAAGCGGTGCAGTCGTTCCGCGCCGATTTCCCGGAAGTGCGCATCGCGCTTCAGCAAAGCGCGCCGGACCACATCGCCGAGTGGGTTTTGTCGGACAGGGCCGACATCGGCATCGCCACCGAAGGCCTGTCGCAGTTTCCGGACCTGGTGTCGTTCCCGTGCTATCACTGGAGCCACTTGATCGTGGTGCCGGACGGGCATCCGCTGCTGGCGCATTCGCCGATCCGGCTGGAGGAACTGGCCGCCTATCCGCTCATTACCTACGACGTCGGTTTTACCGGCCGCGGGCACATCGATGCGGCGTTCGCCAAGGCTGGCATCAAGACCGACATTGTGCTCACGGCGATGGATTCGGACGTCATCAAGCAGTATGTGTCGCTGGGGCTGGGCGTAGGGCTGGTAGCGTCGATGGCGTTCGACCATGGTCGCGACAAGGGGCTACGGGCAGTGGAGGCGTCGCACCTGTTCGCGCAGAACGTGACGCGGCTGGCGGTGCGGCGGGGGGCGTATTTGCGCTCGTACGCGTATCACTTCATCGAGCAGTTCGCGCCGGCGCTGACGCGCGCGGAAGTCGATCGGGCGCTCAACACGGAAGCTGCGCAGACCCGACGTGCGAGCGGCGACGTTCTAGAATTTAAGCCGTCGTCCTCGCGCAGCGGGGATCCATACTGAGCGTGCTATACCGTCAGCTCCAGATGATGAAGTAATGACATTGCCATGAGTCCCGCTGGCAGGCCTGCCCGTTACGGCTTGGCGTTCTTCACATACTTGTCGAGCCAGTTGTTGGTCTCATAAAGTACATGCATCATCGACTCGCGCGCACGATAGCCATGGCTTTCGTTTGGCAGCATGACCAGCCGCGCGGTACCGCCCAGTCCTTTCATCGCCTGGAACATGCGCTCGCTCTGGATAGGGAAGGTGCCCGGGTTGTTGTCCTGCTCGCCGTGGATCATCAGCAGCGCGTCCTGGATCTTGTCGGCGCTGTTAAACGGCGACATGGTCTGGTAGGTGCTCATCGCTTGCCAGTACGGACGCTCTTCGGCCTGGAAGCCGAATGGGGTCAGCGTGCGATTGTAGGCGCCGCTGCGCGCAATGCCGGCCTTGAACAGGCGAGTGTGGGCCAGCAGGTTGCCAGTCATGAAGGCGCCGTACGAGTGGCCGCCGATGGCGATGCGGTGGCGGTCGGCCACGCCACGCCGCACCACTTCATTCACCGCCGCCTCGGCGTCGGCCACCAGCTGCGGCAGGTAGGTGTCGTTCGGCTCGGCGTCGCCCACGCCCACGATCGGCATCGACGGATTGTCCAGCACCGCATAGCCCATCGCCAGCATCGGCGCCGGGCCGCTATAACTGATCGCATTGAACCTGTACGGCGAGCCGGTGGTCTGGCTGGCCGCGGCAGCGCTCTTGAATTCCGCCGGGTAGGCCCACATCAGCATCGGCAGCGGACCGTCGCGCTTGGGCTCGTAGTTCGGAGGCAGCAGCAGCGTTGCCGTCAGGTCGACGCCGTCGGCGCGCTTGTAGCGGATCTGCTCTTTATGCACACCCTTGAGCTGGGGAGTCGGATACGGAAACGCGGTCAGGGGCGTCAGCTGTGCATCTGCCGCCTTCTTCAGGTCGCGCACATAGTAGTTCGGCCGTTCGGTCGGCGACTCGCGCGTGGTCAGCAGGCGCGTGCCGTCTTCGCTCAGCACGCTGACGGGATTCTCATAAAACGGCGCCGCGCTCTGGAAGATGCGCTCCTTTTTTTTCGTCAGCAGGCTGTAGCGGTCGACAAACGGGCGGTCTCCCTCCGGCGAGGCGCCAGGGCCGCGCAGCAGGATGGTCGAATCGGGACCGATCACCAGGCGCGGCTTGCCAGCGCTGTCCGCCATCTGGACCGCAATGCCCGGGCTGTTGTAGCGGTCTTCCTGCGAATACGAGAACACCAGTTCCGGCGCGGCTGCGAGGTTATCGGGCTGCACACGCCAAGTCTTGACGGCACGAGACTTGATCCAGCGCTCGGTCAGCAGCGCCGTGTCGCCCCGGCCCCAGGCGATGCCGGCAAAGCGCGTACGCAGCCTGGCGAGCACCTCGGCCTTGGCCGTGAACGGAGCCGCCTGGGTGTAGACGATATCGCGCACCTCGGTCGCTTTGGCCGGATCGCCGCCATCCTGCGCCTCGGACCACACCAGGGTCGCTGGTGCATCCACGCGCCACTCGACATCGCGGATGCCGGGCGAGACCGCATCGTTACCGGGCGGCAGACCTTCTTCGAGCGGGGTGTCGGCGACCAGGTGGACTACCTTGCCGGACAGGTCGCGCACCTCAGTGGTGTGCGCAAAATTGCTTGCCGGCACGATGTATGAAAACGGCCGCTTCATGGTCTGGGTCAGAATCAGATTGCCATTAGGGGACAGGCTCACACCCATGAACATGCCAGGTGTTCCGATCGGCCGCATCTTGCCGCTGATATCAATGTACGCAATCTGCGATGTTGCGTAGTGCTCGAACAGCCTGGCGTCTTGCTCCTTCTTGAGCAGATCCGGATAGGTACGCAACTGGCGCGTGGTGGCAGTCTTCTCGGAATCCTGAACGTTCGGGCCGTCGGGGATTCCAGTGGCAGCGGGCGCCTTGCCGAGGCCTGCTGGCTTGAGCTGCACGACCAGACCCTTCGAATCCGGCATCCAGTGCATGGGAGCCTCACCGGCCCCAAAGTCGAGATAGGCGATTGGCTGCGTACTCAGGCGGCGCGCACTGCGGGCGCCAACATCTACCAGCCACAGCTCCATCGCGGCAGTGTTCTCGCTGGTGGCAAGGTGGCTGAAGGCGAGATAGCGCTGGTCGGGCGACCAGGACGCGTCTACCAGTCGCGGTGATTTCGGCATGCCCCGAATGTCGATTTGCTTGCCGCTGGCGATATCGAGCAGCTTCAGGCTTTTAGCCAAGGTGTAGCCGCTCGGCGTATAGGAACGCGGATTGATGCGCAGGCCAGCGAGCTTCAGTTCCGGCTGGGCCACATCGGCAATCGACGGCAGCCCAGGCAGCTCCACCATCGTCGCCAGGTCGCGCCGCGGGGACAGCGACATTTGTGGCGTGCGGGGTGCGTCGACAATCGCTTGCAACTGCGGCGGCGGCATCTGGTATTGCGCCTGCGCGTTCGGGAACGCGGCAAGCAGTGACAGGGCCAACGGAACGAGAGGCAGGAATGGGCGCATGAAGGTCTCGATGAAAGTGGAAACCGCATGGTGCGTACTCAGCCGGTGAAAGTCAATCTCGCCAAGAAGGCGTATTGACCGACGGGCCACTGCTCGCGCCGGCCGGTGGCTTACAATGCGCAGTTCAAGTCCCTTTTGTCATGCGGCACCATTAGAAACGCTTCTAAAGTGTCGATCTGCCGGGATCGTACTTTCTCACGCTGCTCCTGCAAGGCGAGATTCTTGGCTTCGAGATTTGCGATCCTTTTTTGGAGAACCGAGCGTGCGGAAGTCCCTGGCCGAAGTCCCTCGCATGCTAAAAGCATCATCGCTCGGTCACGTACAGCAGTTCGGGATGGTTTGCCAGCTACACCGGGGTCTGACCCCGCGGGGTCAGACCCCAGACGCGACGGCTACTGGCCGGGGTTCGGCAAGCGCGCGTGGATCGCGTTGATGGCATCCACCACATGCTGCGGCAGCGTCGTCTCCGCCGCATCGATGTTCTCTTTCAACTGCGCCAGCGTGGTCGC
The DNA here is from genome assembly GCA_038248405.1 of Burkholderiales bacterium. GTDB lineage: Bacteria > Pseudomonadota > Gammaproteobacteria > Burkholderiales > Burkholderiaceae_D > JAFCUW01. Next base: position 32,652 of record JBBRXM010000019.1, on the reverse strand, counting down.
GCCGATGATGGTCGAGGCCACGAACGAGCGCGAATAGCACCACGCCAGCGCCATCTGCGCCGGCGTCATGCCGTTCTCGCGCGCCAGCTGCGCGTACTCCTTCACCGCCGCCAGCACCGTCGGGCGCAGGTAGCGCGGACTCCAGGTCGGCGGGAACAGCGTCAGCCGGCCGCTCGCCTTCGGATTGTCGATGTACTTGCCGCTCAACTGGCCGAACGCCAGCGGACTGTAGGCCAGCAGGCCGACCTCCTCGCGAAAGCAGGTCTCGTCCAGCAGGCTCGTCTCGAACCCGCGCGCGGTCAGGTTGTACAGGTTCTGGATGGTGGCGATGCGCGGCAGGCCCTTCATCTCCGACTGCCTGGTGAACTCGCACACGCCCCACGAGCTCTCGTTGGAGACGCCGATGTGGCCGATCTTGCCGGCGTCGATCAGATCGCCCAGCGCCGCCAGCGTGTCTTCGATCGCCACGCAGCTGCGCTCCTTCTGCGGCTCGAAGGCGGAGGCGCCGAAAATCGGCACGTTGCGGCTCGGCCAGTGCAGCTGGTACAGGTCGATGTGGTCCGTCTGCAGGCGCTGCAGGCTCGCTTCCACCGCGGCGCGGATGTTGGCCGCGTCGAGGTTGTTGGCGCCGCCGCGCACCCAGTGCATCGCCGGATTCGGGCCTGCCACCTTGGTCGCCAGCACGACGTCGCCGCGCTTGCCGGTTTTCTTCAGCCAGGAGCCGATGAAGCGCTCGGTCGAGCCCTGCGTTTCTGCGCGCGGCATCACCGGGTACATCTCGGCGGTATCGATGAAGTTGATGCCGCGCTCGATCGCCACATCGAGCTGGCTGTGGGCGTCGGCCTCGGTATTCTGTTCGCCGAAGGTCATCGTGCCGAGGCACACGTTCGACACGCGCAGCGGGCTCTTTCCGAGCAGGGTGGTCTTCATATGAATCCTTATTGTTTGAGGGCGGCGGCGCATTCGCGCACCAGCGCCGGGCCGGCATAAATGAGGCCGGTGTAGAGCTGCACCAGCTGTGCGCCGGCATCGATCTTGGCGCGCGCGTCGGCGCCGCACATGATGCCGCCGACGCCGATGATCGGCAGCTCGTCGCCCAGTTCGTAATGCAGCGCGCGGATGACGATGTTCGACAGTTCGAACACCGGCTTGCCCGACAGCCCGCCGGCCTCCGCACCGTGCGGCATGCCTTCGACCGCTGTGCGCGACAGCGTGGTGTTGGTGGCGATGACGCCGTCGATCTTGTGCCGCACCAGCGCGCCGGCGATGTTCTTGATCTGCTCGGAGTCGATGTCGGGCGCGATCTTGAGCGTGATCGGCACGTAGCGCTTGTGCTGGTCGGCCAGGCGCGATTGCGCATCCTTCAGTAGCGACAGCAGCGCGTCCAGTTCCGAGGCGCCCTGCAGCTGGCGCAGGTTCTTGGTGTTGGGCGAGGAGATGTTGACCGTGACGTAGCTCGCGTACGGGTACACCTTCTGCAGGCAGTGCAGATAGTCCTCGGCGGCGCGCTCGATCGGGGTGTCGGCGTTCTTGCCGATGTTCAGGCCCAGCACCCCTTCCTTATTCTGGTAGAACTTCGACGCCTGCACGTTGGCGACGAAGGCGTCGACGCCGCCGTTGTTGAAGCCCATGCGGTTGATGATCGCCTTCGCCTGCGGCAGGCGGAACATGCGCGGCTTGGGATTGCCGGCCTGCGCGCGCGGCGTCACCGTGCCGACTTCAATCGAGCCGAAGCCGAGCGCGGCGAGGCCGTCGATGTAGGCGCCGTCCTTGTCGAGCCCCGCCGCCAGCCCGACCGGGTTGGGGAAGGTAATGCCCATCACCGTGCGCGGATCGGCGGCCGGCTTGGGGATGGCGCGCGTGAGGCCCAGCGCGGCGGCGCGGCGCAGCGCCGGCAAGGTCAGGTTGTGGGCCGCTTCCGGGTCGAGCGCGAACAGCAGGGGACGGGTGAGGGCGTACAGCAGTTTATCGGACATGGGCGGCGGTGGTTGTGCGGACCGCTCATTTTACCTACTTGTCGAGCAGCCCCCAAGCGCCATCGATGCGCGCCTCCAGCGGGCGGAAGTTGGTCTTGTAGGCCATCTTCGGGCTTTGCTCGATCCAGTAGCCGAGGTAGACGTAGGGCAGCCCCAGTTCGTGGGCCTGGGCGATCTGCCACAGCACGTTGTAGGTGCCGAACGAGGCGCCCGGCACGTCCGGGTCGAAGAAGGTGTACACCGACGACAGGCCGTCCGACAGCACGTCGATGATCGACACCATCCGCAGCACCCCGTCCGGCTCGCGGAACTCGACCAGGCGGGTGTTGACGCGGCTTTGCAGCAGGAACTGCGCGTACTGGTCGCGGCTGTCCTGGTCCATGCCGCCGCCGACGTGGCGCGTGCTCTGGTAGCGCAGGTAGAGCGCGTAGTGCTCGTCCGAGAAGCCGAGGTTGGCGACGATGGCGGCCAGAGACGCGTGGCGGACGGCAGCGCGGCGCTGGCCGCGGCTGGGCTTGAATTCGTCGGTGCGCACGCGCACGGGAATGCAGGCCTGGCAGCCGTCGCAATACGGACGGTAGGTGAAGATGCCGCTGCGCCTGAAGCCGTTCTTGACCAGTTCCGAATATACGTCGGCATTGATCAGGTGCGAGGGCGTGGCCACCTGCGAGCGCGCCTGGCGCGCGTCGAGGTAGCTGCACGGGTAGGGCGCCGTGGTGTAGAACTGCAGCGTCGAGAAGGGCAGGTCGTTCAGGTGCGTCATGCGGATGCTCTCAGTGCGGCTGGGGGCGACATGGAGTTCGATCTGTTTTATCGAATTATAGAGAAGACTCGCATCCGGAGCGCGCCGCTGTCAAGGGCGGCACCGGTTCCCACTTCGAAATGCCGGGCTCGCCGATGGCGGCGCGCACGTGCTCGAGGAAGGCGGCGCGCGAAATCGGCGCGGCGCCCAGCGAGGCCAGGTGTTCAGTCTCCTGCTGGCAGTCGATCATCGCCACGCCGTGGCTGCGCAAAAAGGCGACCAGGTAGGCCAGCGCGATCTTGGAGGCGTCGCTGACGCGGGCGAACATCGACTCGCCATAGAACATGCGGCCGATGCACACGCCATAGGCGCCGCCGACCAGCTCGCCGTCGAGCCACACTTCGGCCGAGTGGTCGTAGCCCATCGCGTGCAGGCCGGTATAGCCGGCGATGATGTCCTGCGAGATCCAGGTGCCGGGGCCGTCGCGGCGCGGCGCCGCGCAGGCGCGCATCACCGCTTCGAAGGCGCTGTCGAAGCGCACCTGCCAGCGCCCGCCCTCGGCCATGCTGCGCTCGACCCGGCGCAGCGTCTTTTTGAGGCTGTCGCTGACGCGGAACTGGTCGGTGCGCAGCACCATGCGCGGGTCGGTGCTCCACCAGAGGATGGGCTGGCCCTCGGAAAACCACGGGAAGATGCCGTGCTGGTAGGCCACCAGCAGGCGCTGCGGCGACAGGTCGGCGCCGGCCGCGAGCAGGCCGGGGGCGTCGATCGTCAGCGCGTGCGAGACGTCGGGGAATGGCGAATTCGATTCGAGCCAGGGAATCATGGTCAGTCAGGGTCGCCGGCGGCGCGCATCGGACGCACGATGTCGAGGCTGTGGAATCCGTAGCTGCCGCCCTCTCGCATTTTGACGCGATCGGCAAAGAACAGTTCCAGCGTCTTGCGGATGGTGGGGAAGGCGAGCTCGTCCCACGGGATGTCGCGTTCGCTGAACAGGCGTACGTCGAGGCTTTCGATGCCGGCGGCAAAGTCGAGGGCCCGCAGCCGCGCCAGGTAGAACAGGTGCACCTGGTGAACGTGAGCCACGTTGAGAAGCGAAAACAGAGGGCCCAGCTCGATGTCGGCGCCGGCTTCCTCCTCCGTTTCGCGCATCGCCGCCTCGGCGGTGGTCTCGTTGTTTTCCATGAAGCCGGCCGGCAGCGTCCAGTAGCCGTAGCGCGGCTCGATGGCCCTTTTGCACAGCAGCACTTGCAGTTCGCCGTCCTGTTCCCACACGGGCAGCGAGCCGATCACGAGCTTGGGATTTTGATAATGTATCGCCTCGCAGTGCGCGCACACATAGCGCGGCCGGTTGTCGCCCTCGGGAATTGCCAGCGCGACAGGATGGGCGCAGTCGGAACAGAATTTCATAAGTGGCCGGAAGAATGGAATTTCGCTTACTTTACACCGATTGGGCCGCCCTTGCCGCAAGCGGAAGTGGGCCAAAACCGCCGATGGCCGGATATTGGGTGCTGCTATCGCATGCAGGCTATGGATTGATATTGCCTAAATGGGCAAAGCGCCGTATAATCACTGCATACAGACGCGGGGTGGAGCAGTCTGGCAGCTCGTCGGGCTCATAACCCGAAGGTCACAGGTTCAAATCCTGTCCCCGCAACCAGATTCAGCGTTAAGCCGTCAGTTTCGAAAGGAACTGGCGGCTTTTCCGTTTGGGTTTTCCGTTTGCGTGGGGCAATCGCCGCCCTCCTCGATGTGCGTCAAGTCCGCCGCAGGCAGGCCGGACATTGGCGCGGCGGCGCTGTCCAACCATCGACTGCCCGCTGATCCGGGCGTGCCACGACAGGAGCAAACGATGAGTACTGTTGACGAAATTAACGAGGCATGGGGATGGGTCGGCCTGACGGCGGTCGAGATACTCGGCGAAAACGACTTCGGCAACCTCATCATCCGCGACCAGGAAGGCAAGTACTGGCGGCTGTGCCCGCAAGACCTGCGTTGCGAAACGGTCGCCGACGATCCCGACGCCTTCGCCCGGCTTTCCTACAATCAGCAATTTCTGCACGGCTGGTACATGACCGAACTGGTGACGCTGGCGCGCGAAAAGCTGGGGCCGCTGGCCACCGGCCGCAAATACTGCATGAAAGTACCGAGCGTGCTCGGCGGCGAATACGGCGGCGACAACCTGGCGACGGCGCCGCTGCTGGACCTGATCCGCTTCAGCGGCGACGGCGCCCAGCAGTTCGACGTGATGCGCGACTGATCAGGCGTCGTCCTGGTTCAGGCTTGCCCACAGGTAGGCGGCGGCCATCGTCCGGTGCGGGCGGTAGCGCGCGAGCAGGGCCTCGGTGCGCGCCATGTCGGGCTTGCAGTCTTCCTGCAACAGTTTCTGGAAGGCGGCGCGGATGGCGACGTCGCCGTGCAGCGAGCAGTCGGGATAGCCGTAGCCGCGCAGCAGGGCGTAATTGACCGTCCACGGGCCGATGCCTTTTACCGCCAGCAGCGCGGCGCTGGCGTGCGCGATGTCGTCGCCGCGCGCCAGGCTCAGTTCTCCCGCATCGACCAGGCGCGCCAGCCGCAGCAGGGTATCGGCCTTCGAGCGCGAGAACTTGCGGCTGGTGAGCGCGTCGGCGTCGTGGCGGGCGACGTCGCCCGCCTCCGGATAGCACCACAGGCCGCTGCTGTGCTGGCGACCCGCCTGCAGGATGAAGGTGCGGCGCAGCGCGATGGCGAAGGACAGGTTGATCTGCTGGCCGATGATGCCCCAGGTGAGCGCTTCGAAGACGGTGGCCGACTGCACGATGCGCAAGCCCGGCTGGCGGCCGACGGCGGGGCCGAGCAGGGCGTCGCCGGCAGCCAGCGCCAGGAAGGGCGCCGGGTCGATGCGCAGGCCGAGGATGTTCAGCAGGGCGTCGTCGACCATCGCGCGGGCAGCGGCGCCCAGTTCGCCGTCGGCGCGGACGTCGCACAGCGCGGCCATTGGCGCCAGCGTCACCTCCAGCAGCACCGGCACGCCGGCCAGCATCACGCCTTTGCGAAAGCGCCCTGGCGCGACCTGCTCGGCGACACCTTCGGCGTCGCGGCTGTGGAAGGCCAGCACGTCGGCGCTGCGGTAGCCCGGCGGCAGGGCGATCCGGATCTGCATCTCAGAGCGCGCCGGCGCGGCGCGCGCCCAGACGCGGCATGAAGCCGGTCACGAGGGCGGTGCCGGTGATGACGATGGCGGCGCCGACGGCGGTGTACCAGCCGACTGCCTCGCCGAGAAACAGCACGCCCCACAGGATGCCGAACAGGGGATTCAAGAAGGTGACGGTCAGCGCCGATGTCGGGCCGACGTCGTCGATCAGCTTGAAGTAGAGGATGTAGGCGATGCCGCTGCAGACGATGCCCAGCGCCAGTGCCGCGGCCATGATGCCGGCGGTAGGGACGGCCGGCGCCGGGAAGAACGGCAGCAGCGGCAGCACCAGCAGCGCGGCGGCCCACATGCTGCCGTGGGCGTTGGCGAACGGCTCGACGCTCCTGGCGGTGCGCGCGTACGCGCTGGCGAGGCTGTAGCTGAGCGCCGCGGCCAGCGCCGCGGCCACCGCCAGCGCGGCGCCGGGATGCGAAGTGGCGTGGTCGAAGCCGACCAGCAGCGCGACGCCGGCCGTGCCCAGCACCAGGCCGGCGGCGACGCGCGCGCTGATGCGCTGGCGCGACCAGGCCGCGCCGATCAGCGCGCCCCACATCGGCGCGGTGGCGTTCAGCACCGACAGCACCGAGGCCGTCAGCGTGCGGGCGGCGAACGCGAACAGCAGGAAAGGCAGCGCGGAATTGAACACGCCCAGCATCAGGTAGTGCTTCCAGTTGGCGCGAAGGTCGAGCCGCTTCTTGAGGAAGAAACCGACGACGGCGAGGAACAGGGCGGCAAAGGCGACTCGGTATTCGATCAGCACCGCCGGTCCCAGCACCGGCGCGCAGATGCGCATGAAAAGGAAGGAGCTTCCCCAGATCGCCGCCAGCAGGACGAGGCGCAGGAAGTTTGTTGTGCTCATACAAATCCAGTCGGTGAAAACGTGCAGTGTGGGTCGCGCGGGCAGGGCGCGCAACCCGTTTGTTGCGATCGAAGGGCGCCTAGTCGCGCATGCACGCTTCGGTGCCGGGCGGCGCCAGCGCGGCGGCGTGGTTGACCTGCAGGGCGGCGGGCACGCCGTTCTTCACCGCCGTCATTTCGGCCAGGATGGAGATGGCGATTTCGGCCGGCGTCTTGCTGCCGATGTAGAGGCCCACTGGCCCGTGCAGGCGCGCCAGCTGGGCGTCGTCGAGGTCGAACAGCTTGAGCCGCTCGCGCCGTTTGGCGTTGTTGGCGCGCGAGCCGATGGCGCCGACGTAGAACGCGTCGGACTTCAACGCTTCCATCAGCGCCAGGTCGTCGAGCTTGGGGTCGTGGGTGAGCGCCAGCACGGCGCTGCGCGCATCGAGCCTGGCGTCGATGACCAGGTCGTCGGGCATCACGTGCACCAGCTCGACGCCGGGCAGCTGCCACAGCGCCCGGTATTCCTCGCGCGGATCGCACACGGTGACGTGGTAGTCCATGGCGCTGGCGACCTGCGCGACGAAGCGCGAGAGCTGGCCGGCGCCGATGATGAAGAGGCGCCAGCGCGGGCCGTGCACGGTGCACAGCACGCCGCCGGATACCTGCTGGCTGGCGCCGGCGGCGGCGTGCGCCAGGCGCACCGCGCCGGTGGACAGGTCGAGGTGGCGCGCCACCAGTTCGTGGCGGTCCAGCCGTGCCAGCAGCTCGTCGAGCGCGCTGGCCGGCGACAGCGGCTCGATCGCCAGTTCGATGGTGCCGCCGCAGGGCAGGCCGAAGCGGTGCGCCTCGTCGGCGCCGATGCCGTAGCTGAGGAGCTCCGGGACAGTGCGGGTGATGCCGTGGCTGCGCACCTGGTCGATCAGGTCGTCCTCGATGCAGCCGCCCGACACCGAGCCGACGACGGCGCCGTCTGCGTCGATGGCGAGGGTGGCGCCGATCGGGCGCGGGCTCGATCCCCAGGTCTTGACGACGGTGACCAGCTGGCAGCGGCGGCCGGCGGCGACCCATCCTGCGGCGGTCTTCAATACTTCAAGGTCTATGCTGTCCATGGATCGAATATACTGGGCGCTCGAATGGCAGCGCGGTGACGAATATGACCCATGATACAAAAAAAGACGATGGCTCGCCGAAGTTCGGCCGTTTGCTGGCCGTGCTGGTGGCGGCAGTGGTTTTTTGCGGACTGCTGACGTGGGTGATGGGGACGTTCTTCCCCGATTTTCCGAACTTCTGAGATCAACGGCGTCGTTCCCGCCCTGCGCGGAAACGACGCTGTCTCGCCCTTACGGCATGACCGCTTTGCGCGAACCCGGCTTCGCCTTGACGTCGGCGACGGCCTTCTCGAGCGCGGCGATGCGCGCGCTGGTGGCGGGGTGGTTGGCGACGTAGCCGTTGAGCACGGACGCCGGATGGGTGGCCGCCAGCCGCTTCCAGAACGGAGCGACGCCGTCGATGTTGTAGCCGGCGCGCGCCAGCAGGAACACGGCGAGGCGGTCGGCCGCGGCGTCGAGCTCGGCCGGCATGGCCTTGATGCCGCCGCTACCGATCAGCATCGAGGTGTCCGGCTTGACCGCGCCGAGGTTGTCGACGATGCTGGTGATGGTGCCGGTGTTGCGCTGCGCGCCGGCGTGGCCCAGCATGTTGTGCGCCATGCCCTTGGCCAGCAGGTAGGCCAGCTCGTCGTCGTTCTGCACGAAGCCGATCATCCCGCGCGTGACCATCACCCGGCTGCCGTCCGCATACGAGTTGAGGTTGTCGGCGTTGCCCAGTTCGATGCCGAAGCCGCAGGCGCGGGTGACCGGTATGGTCAGCTGCTTGTCCTTGCCGTTGCGTTCGATCCCCATCACCAGGCTGGGATGGGCCGCCAGCAGGGGACCGAAGACGCCGCCCGCCAGCGTCGACGCGTTGGCGCCGCTTGGCAGCGGCTTGGCGTCGGCGCTCAAGAGGCGGTCGCCCTGGCGCAGGCCCGCGCGGGCGGCGCCGGAGCCGCCCAGCACGCCCGTCACCTGCAGGTGGTCACCCATGTCGAAGGCCAGGTGCGCCGCTTCGTTGTATTCGCCCGGATAGGAGTAGCGATTCTTGGCGGTGAAGCCGAGCAGGTTGCGCGCCTTGTCCTTGCACAGCTCGGCGTTGTTGATCAACAGCGGCGCGGCGACGCGGTAAAGGCGTTCCTGCAGGGCGGCCATGCGGCCGAGCGTGTCAGCCGCGGCGGCCATGCGCGCCGAAATCTTCGGCGCGGCTTCCTCTTCGCGCTGCGGCTGCGCCGGCGGCACCGGGCCCTGCTGCATCTGCGGCGGCGTGGTGCAGCCGGAGACTAGTAACGCGCATGCCAGCGCCGACAGGGCAGGCCGAAGTCCATGGATCTGCTTCATAGATTTCCTCACTTATTATTGTTTGCCGGTGCTACCGAAACCGCCAGCACCGCGTTGGCTTTCCTTCTGCGAGTCGAATTCGTCGACGACGTTAAATCCAACCTGCATGACAGGCACGATGATGAGCTGCGCCAGCCGCTCCATCGGGTTCAGCGTGAATGCATGCTGCCCGCGGTTCCAGGTCGAGACCATCAGCTGGCCCTGGTAATCGGAGTCGATCAAGCCTACCAGATTGCCGAGCACGATGCCATTTTTGTGGCCCATGCCGCTGCGCGGCAGGATCATGGCGCAGTAGCCGGGATCGGCCACGTGGATGGCCAGCCCGGTCGGAATGAGCACGGTGGCACCGGCCTCGATGGTGATGGCGTCGTCGATGCAGGCGCGCAGGTCAAGCCCGGCGCTGCCGGCTGTCGCATACGCCGGCAACTGGTCCTGCATGCGTGGGTCGAGGATCTTGATGTCGATGGTCTTCATGGAGCCTTGTTAATCAGGTGAGCAGGGAGCGCTGGTCGATCCGCTTGGCGATCTCGGAGATGAGCTGGCGGGCCAGAGTGAGCTTGTCGGCGCGCGGCAGCACGGTGTGGCCGGTTTCGTCGAACAGGATGACGGTGTTCTCATCCTGCCCGAAGGTTTGCGGCCCGATATTGCCTACCAACAGAGGAATGCCTTTTTTCTCGCGCTTGATCGCGCCGAACTCCACCAGGTTTTCCGACTCGGCGGCAAAGCCGACGCAGTAAGGCCAGCCGGAGATCGAGGTGGTGGCCGCGACCGAGGCGAGGATGTCGGCGTTCTCGGCGAATTCGAGTTGCGGCGCGCCGCCGTGCTGTTTTTTCATTTTCTGGTCGCTGGCGTTGGTGACGCGCCAGTCGGCTACCGCGGCCACGCCGATGAAGACGTGCTGTCCGCCGATCGCCGCCATCACCGCGTCGTGCATCTGCTGGGCGCTTTGCACGTTCTCGCGGCGCACGCCATGCGGCGTGGGTAGCGTGGTGGGGCCCGACACGAGCACGACGTCGGCACCGGCTTCGCGCGCCGCTCGCGCCACCGCGTAACCCATCTTGCCCGATGAGAGGTTGGTGATGCCGCGCACCGGATCGATCGCCTCGAAAGTAGGGCCGGCGGTAATCAGCACGCGGCGCCCGGCCAGCACTTTCGGCTGGAAGGAAGCGACCAGTTCTTCGAGCAGTTCGTCCGGTTCGAGCATGCGGCCGAAGCCGGTCTCGCCGCAGGCCTGTTCGCCGGCGGCCGGGCCGAAGATGCACAGGCCGTCGGCGCGCAGCTGCGCGACGTTGCGGCGCGTGGCCGGGTTGTCCCACATCTCGACGTTCATGGCCGGCGCGATGTGCAGCGGCAGGTGGCGCGGGCGCGCCAGGCACAGGGTCGAGAGCAGGTCGTCGGCGGCGCCGTGCGCGAGCTTGCGCATGAAATCGGCCGAGCAGGGCGCCACCAGGATGGCGTCGGCGCCGCGCGTGAGGTCGATGTGGGCCATGTTGTTGGCGATGCGCGGATCCCACTGGTCGAGATGGACCGGGTGGCCGGACAGCGCCTGCATCGTGACGGCGCCGATGAAGTGGGTGGCCGCTTCCGTCATCACCACCTGCACCGACGCGCCGTCCTTGACCAGCTGGCGGCACAGGTCGGCCGCCTTGTAGCAGGCCACTCCGCCGGACAGGCCGAGCACGATTTTCTTGCCCTGCAATTGCATCGCCATGTCCACTGCTCCTAGTTCTTGTTTACGCGCCGCAGTTCATCGTAGATGAACAGCGCAGCGCCCAGGCAGATCGCGCTGTCTGCCAGGTTAAAGGCCGGGAAGTGGCCGAAGCCGCGGAAGTGGAAGTCGAGGAAGTCGATCACGTGGCCATACAGCAGGCGGTCGATGACGTTGCCGATCGCGCCCCCCATGATCAGCGCCAGTGCCCAGCAGTACAGGCGCTGGGCGCTGTGGCGGCGCAGCTGGTGGATGATGAAGGCCACCGCCACCACGCCGATGGCGGTAAACAGGTAACGCTGCCAGCCGCTCTCGTTGGACAGGAAGCTGAACGCGGCGCCGCGGTTATAGGCCAGCACCAGGTTGAAGAAGGAGGTAATCACCTTCTCCTCGCCGAAGGTGAACATCTTCGTGATGGCGATCTTCGAGATCTGGTCGCACAGCACGACGATGGCCGCGATGCCCAGCCATGGCATCAGGCTGGTGCGGTTTTTCGCGCTGGAGAACGTTGTTGTTTTTCTGGTTGCCATGGATGTCTGTCAGGTTGGATTCGTGGGATCAGGCGAAGGCGCGTTTTTCGCCGGCGCCGAACAGGTTGCTCACGCAGCGGCTGCACAGCCCTTCATGGCCGGCGTGGGTGCCGACGTCGGCGCGGTAGTGCCAGCAGCGCTCGCACTTGGGGGCGGCCGACGCGGTCACCGCGATCGATTCGTCGGCCTCGTCGGCCACTTGCTCGGCCTTGGCTTGCGAGGTGATGAACAGGAAGCGCAGGTCGTCGTCCAGGCTGGCCAGCAGCTTGTACTTCGCCGGCGCCGCCTTGATGGTCAGCTCCGCCTGCAGCGACGAGCCGATGGCGCCCGAAGCGCGCAGTTCCTCGAGTTCCTTGGTGACGTCTGCGCGCACCGCGCGCAGGGCCGCGTACTTCTCGAGCAGGGCGGCGCCGTCGGCGACGACCGGCAGCTCCCAGTAGGTCTGCGTGAAGATGGTTTCGTCGCTGGCGGCGTAGGCATCGGCGCCGGCGAACACCGCCCACGCTTCCTCGGCGGTAAACGACAGCGTCGGCGCCATCACGCGCAGCAGGCTTTGCGCGATGTGCCACAGCGCGGTCTGCGCCGAGCGGCGCGCGTGCGAACCGGCGGCGGTGGTGTACAGGCGATCCTTGAGGATGTCGAGGTAGAAACCGCCCAGGTCTTCGGAGCAGTAGTTCTGCAATCGCGCGATCACCGGCTGGAATTCGAAGCGCTCGTAGTGCGCCAGGATATCGGCCTGCAGCGCGGCCATGCTGGCGATCGCATGGCGGTCGATCTCGAGCAGCTCGGCGGTCGGCACGGCGTCGGCCTTCGGATCGAAGTCGGAGGTGTTCGCCAGCAGGAAGCGCAGCGTGTTGCGGATGCGGCGGTACGATTCGGTGACGCGCTTGAGGATCTCTTCCGAGATCGCCAGCTCGCCCGTGTAGTCGGTCGAGGCGACCCACAGGCGCAGGATGTCGGCGCCCAGCGTGTCGGAGATCTTCTGCGGCGCCAGCGTGTTGCCGAGCGACTTGGACATCTTCTTGCCTTCGGCGTCGACGGTGAAGCCGTGCGTGAGCAGCGCCTTGTAGGGCGCGCAGCCGTTGAGCATCGAGGACGTCAGCAGCGACGAATGGAACCAGCCGCGGTGCTGGTCGGAGCCCTCCAGGTACAGGTCGGCCGGGAAGGCCAGCTGCTCCTTGTGCGAGCCGCGCAGCACGGTCTGGTGGGTGGCGCCGGAGTCGAACCAGACGTCGAGCGTGTCGCGGTTCTTCACGTACATGTCGGCGTCGACGTCGATGACGTCCTTCGGCTCAAGGCCCTGCCAGGCTTCGATGCCGCGCTCTTCGAACAGCCTGGCGACCTTTTCGATCAGTGCCGGCGTGTCCGGGTGCAGCTGGCCGGTTTCCTTGTGCAGGAAGAAGGCCATCGGCACGCCCCACTGGCGCTGCCGCGACAGCGTCCAGTCGGGCCGGTTGGCGATCATGCCGTGCAGGCGCGCCTGGCCCCAGTCGGGGAAAAAGGCGGTCTCGCCGATCGCCTTGAGCGCGGTTTCGCGCAGCGTCGGGCCGCCGTCCTTCGGCGTCGCGTCCATGCCGGCGAACCACTGCGAGGTGGCGCGGTAGACGATCGGCGTCTTGTGGCGCCAGCAGTGCATGTAGCTGTGGTCGAACATCTTCAGTTCGAACAGGGCGCCGGCCGCGGTGAGCGCGGCGCAGATCGGCTTGGACGCTTCCCAGATGGTCAGGCCGCCGAACAGCGGCAGCGTCGAGGCGAAACGGCCGTCGCCCATCACCGGCGTGAGGATCTCGTCGTCCTTCATGCCGTGCGCCTTGCAGGAGATGAAGTCGTCGAGGCCATATGCGGGCGCGGAGTGCACCACGCCGGTGCCGCTTTCGGTGGTGACGTAGTCGGCCAGGTACATCGGCGAGAGGCGGTCGTAGAAGGCGTCCTGCGCGTGCAGCGGGTGCTTGAAGCTGATGCCTTCAAGGGCGGCGCCGGGCGCGGTGGCGATGACGCTGCCTTCGAGCTTGTAGCGCTGCAGGCAGGACTCGACCAGCTCAAGCGCGAGGATCAGCAGCAGCGGCTGGCCGGCGCGCTCAGTTCTCACCAGCGCGTACGTGATCTCGGGATTGACGTTGAGCGCCTGGTTGGACGGGATGGTCCACGGCGTCGTGGTCCAGATGACGATGAAGCCGTCGCCGCTTGGGAGCGCCGGCAGTCCGAAAGCGTTCGCCAGCTTTTCAGGTTCGGCAAAGGCGAAGCCGACATCGATGGCCGGGTCGCGCTTGTCCTGGTATTCGACTTCCGCTTCGGCCAGCGCCGAGCCGCAGTCGAAGCACCAGTTGACAGGTTTCAGGCCGCGGTAGACGTAGCCTTTCTCGAGCAGGGTGCCGAGCGCGCGCAGTTCGTCGGCCTCGTTCCCGTATGCCATCGTGAGGTAAGGGTTGTCCCATTCGCCCAGCACGCCGAGGCGGATGAAGCCGGCGCGCTGGCGGTCGACCTGCTCGAGCGCGTAGGCGCGCGCCTTGGCCAGCACTTCGGCGGTCGGCAGGTTTTTGCCGTACAGTTTTTCGATCTGGATCTCGATCGGCATGCCGTGACAGTCCCAGCCCGGCACGTAGGGCGCGTCGAAACCGGCCAGCGTGCGCGCCTTGACGACCATGTCCTTCAAAATCTTGTTGACCGCATGGCCGAGGTGGATGTCGCCGTTGGCGTAGGGCGGGCCGTCGTGCAGGATGAATTTAGGTCGGCCGGCAGCGGCCTTGCGAATGCGCTCGTAGACCTTCTTGGTCTGCCATTGCTGCACCCAGCCCGGCTCGCGCTTGGCGAGGTCGCCGCGCATCGGGAACGGCGTGTCGGTCATGTTGACCGGGTACTTGCTCTCTGGTTTCTTCGACTGCTTCGGCGCTGCTGGTTTGCTGGTATCGGACATGTTCTTCTTCAAGGATGATGTGGGGGGACGTCGGCGCCGCAGGCGCGTGCTCGAGCGTCGTCAAATTCGGTCGGTGGCGGTCAGGGCGCCGGCGCGCTGCGCGAAGTAGCCGCGCGCGCGGGCGGCGTCGTTGTCGATGGCAGCGGTAAGGCTGGCCAGGTCGTCGTACTTTTCTTCGTCGCGCAGCTTCTCGAGGAACTCGACGCGTACCAGCTTGCCGTAGCAGGACTGCGAATAGTCGAACAGGTGCACCTCGAGCAGCACGCGGCCGCTGTCGTCGACGGTGGGGCGCACGCCGACGCTGGCGACCGCCGGCAGCGGTGCCGGCCCCAGGCCGTGCACGCGCACGACGAAGATCCCGGACAGGGCGGGGCGGTGCGCGACGCGCAGGTTCAGGGTTGGAAAGCCGAGCGTACGGCCGAGCTTCTGGCCGTGGATGACGTGGCCGGAGATGCTGTACTGGTGGCCCAGCAGCTGGCGCGCTTCGTCGAAGTCGCCGGCTGCCAGCGCGGCGCGCACCGCCGACGACGAGATGCGGCGCTCGCCGTGCATCACGGTGGGCAGCGTCTCGACGTGAAAGCCATGGCGCCGGCCCGCTTCCATCAGCATGGCGACGGTGCCGGCGCGCCTGGCGCCGTAGCAGAAGTCGTCGCCCACCATCAGCCACTTGACGTGCAGGCCCTCGACCAGCACGCCGCTGGTGAACTCTTCCGGCGACATGGCGGCGAAGTAGGCGTTGAAGTGCTCGACGATGACGCGGTCGATGCCGGCGCCGGCGAGCGACTCGAGCTTGTCGCGCAGGTTGGCGATGCGGCTCGGCGCGCGCGACAGGTCACCCGCGCGGGCGGCGAAGAACTCGCGCGGGTGCGGCTCGAACGTCATCACCGCCGCTTCGAGGCCGAGTGCGGAGGCGGCGCCGCGCACGCGCGCCAACAACGCCTGGTGGCCGAGGTGGACACCGTCGAAGTTGCCGATCGTGAGGGCGCAGGGCGCGCGCGCCCTGTCGTTGGGTAGTCCCCGGAATACCTTCATAGGTGGGCAAGTATACTGCGTGCGAAATAGAGGATTATACGGTCAAGTTGCGCCTTGCACATCCAGCGGGCTCGATGTTCGGCGGCAACAAGAAAAAAAGCGCCACCCGCGGGGGCGGGCAGCGCTTTCTCAGGGGTCTTGACGGCTGTCGATCAGGTCATCGGATGGTTGATGGCCATGATCCAGTAGCGGGCCAGATCGGCGGTGCCGTCGTTGCCGCTGACGGTCTTGAGCGTGGTGATCGCCTGCTGCTTCTTGCCGGCCGCGGCATATGCCTCGCCCAGGCGCAGTTTGGCGTCTTCCGGATTGCGCAGGCCGCCCGCCTTGATCGCCGCCTGCATCATGGCCAGGCCCTTGTCGACCTGGCCGGCTTGCACCAGGCCGTAGCCCATTGCCAGCAGGCCATCGTTGTCCCTGGCCTTGACCATCGCCGCTTCCTCGACCGCGAGGTTCTTGTTGTTGTCGGCCAGCGTTTTCTCTGCCAGGTCCTTCAGGCGCTGGTGGCGCGCCGCTTCGGCGCCGACGCCGAGGATGCCGGCCTTGTACCCCTTGTCGATGACCTTGATCGCTTCAGCCGGCGCCCTGGCCTGGATCAGCAGCTGGGCCATCTCGACGTATTCGCTCGGCTTTTTCAGCAGGTTGTTGGCCAGCTTGAGGCGGTAGACGTCCACCGTCAGGCGGTTCGAAAAGCCCGGCTTGGTGGTGACGCGGTTGAGCAGGTCGGTCCAGTACGACGTCTTCGGGTAGGACGCCGCCAGTTTTTCGATGGTGTTGACGTAGCCGGCCTTGTCGCCCTTTTTCAGGTAGATGTTGGCCATCAGGCCGAGCTGGTCTTCGTTCAGCGTGCCCATGTTCTTTAGTTCGGCTTCGGCGCCGCTGTAGTTGCCCATGCTGTAGTAGTTCTGCACCAGGTAGGCGCGCAGCTTCGGATCGTTATGGTCCTTCAGCAGGCGGTTGATGACGGCGTTGGCCTTGCCGAAATCGCGCGCGCGCATGTGAATGCCGACCAGGCCTTCAGTGAATTTTTCGCGTTCGCCGGCGGACAGCTTGCCGGAGGCGATCAGCGCCTCAAACGACTTCGCCGCGGCATCGTTGTCGCCGGCGGCCGAAGCGGCGGCGGCGCGCACGCGCTCGATCAGGTAGCTTTCATTGGCGGTCTTGCCGCTGGCGCGGTCGGCCTCGTTGACTTTGGCCAGTGCTTCGCGGTGTTTGCCCTGCTTCATCAGCGCTTGCGCTGCCTGCAGCGGGTTGCCGATTTCCGGACGCATCGTTTCAGCCGCGTACGCGGAGGACAGGCCGAGAACCGGGGTTGCTGCGGTAAAGCCGAGAGCGGCCATGACGAGACCGAGGTGTGCGAGACGGAATTTTGACATTGTTAGGAAATCTTTCTTCAAATAGAGAAACGGCAGGGGATACCTGCCGTGTTCGTCAAACTACCAACTTTACTGGAACTGTTCGTTGCCGACCATGCCGATCTTGGTCACGCCAAGACGCTGGGCCGACGCCATCACGCCGGCAACATACTTGTACTCAACCAGCTTGTTCGGACGCAAATGCACTTCCGGCTGCTCAGGCTGGGATGCCACGGCGGCCAGCTTCGATTCAAGCGTGGCGCGATCCGGCACTGCGACGTTGTCCCACAGGATGGTACCGTCGAAGTCGACATCGATCGTCACGACCACTGGTTCGGTCGTCGGCGGCGGTGGATTGCCAACCGGCATATTCAGATTGACCGAATGGTTTTGCTTCGGAATCGTGATAATCAACATGATAATCAAGACCAACATGACGTCGATCAAGGGTGTCATGTTCATTTCCATCATTGGTTCCGGATCAGCATTCTTGCTGGCGGAACCTGAACCGACGTTCATACTCATGGTGTTTCCTTTTCAAATGTTGGGATGCCCCCGCGCCGCCACGGCATGCCGTGACTGGCGCGGGGAGGGGATTAGCCCTTGTCAGGCGGTTCGGTGATGAAACCGACCTTCTGAACCCCAGCACGTTGTGCCGTGTAAATCACCTTGCCGATGAATTCGTAGCGCGTACCCTGATCGCCACGAACATGCACTTCCGGCTGCGGCAACTTGACCGACTCTTTTTTCAGGAACTCGAACAGTTCGTCCGTGTTCGCCAGTTTCTTCTGGTTCCAGTACATATCGCCGTCTTTGTTGACCACGATATTGACGTCGTCCGGCTTGGTCTTGGCAGCCTGGTTGATCTCGGTTGGCAGCTTAATCGTCTGCAACTTCAACACGACCGGGCTGGTAATCAGGAAGATGATCAGCAGAACCAACATGATGTCGACGAGCGGCGTCGTGTTGATTTCTGACATGACTGCATCTTCTTCTCCGCTATCGGAGCCGACACTCATCGACATGACTTATCCGATCTTTTTAGCACCGGCCAGGCGGCCAGCTTCGCTGGTCGACATCGCACCGGAAATCAGAACCGAGTGAACGTCGGCGCTGAACGAGCGGACGTCTTCCATCGCAGTCTTGTTACGACGCACGAGCCAGTTGTAACCGAGCACGGCAGGAACGGCGACGAACAGGCCGAAGGCGGTCATGATCAGCGCTTCGCCGACCGGACCTGCAACCTTGTCGATCGATGCGTTACCGGTCATGCCGATGTTGGTCAGCGCGCCGTAGATACCCCACACCGTACCGAACAGGCCGATGAACGGTGCGGTCGAACCGACGGTTGCCAGGAACGACAGGCCATCTTGCAGACGCGACTGAACTTTTTCAACAGCGCGCTGGATCGACATCGTCACCCAGGTCGACAGGTCGATCTGCTCGAGCAGGGCGCCGTCGTGGTGCTGGGTTGCCTTGGTGCCGGTTTCAGCGATGAAACGGAACGGGCTGCCTTCTTTCAGCGAAGCCGAACCTGCAGCGATCGACGATGCTTTCCAGAACTTGGCCGAGGTCTCTTTCGATTGTTTCATGATCTTCATCTGATCGATCAGCTTGGTGATGATGATGTACCACGAGCCCATCGACATCAGCGCCAGAATGATCAGCGTTGCGCGCGGCACGAAACCGCCGGCCCAGACAGCCTGGATACCGAACGGGTTTTCAACTTCTTCCTTGGTGCCGGCCGGTGCGGCGGCTGCATCGGCTGCCGGAGCAGGCGCTGCGGCGTCGGCCGCTGGGGCAGGCGCTGCTGCTGCGTCGGCTGCCGGAGCGCTCGCTGCCGTTGCTGCTGCCGATGGCGCTTCCGCGAATGCTGGTGCGGACACCAGTGCAGCTGCTGCCGTTACCGAGAACAAGACAGCTGCCAGGACAGCGGACAAACGGGTATTCTTAAACATGCTTCCTCCAAATATATAAAATAATCAGTTCGCTGAAAATGATGACAACGAAAAATCACAAGTTGGGACGGTAATGCTGTCCCGGGTTATTCCAGCGTCCAGACGTATTGCATTTGCATCCACGCTTTTTCCGGCTTGCCGTCGACCGAACCTGGCTTGAAGCGGCACTTACTGATACCAGTAACAGCTGCTTTGTCCAGGTCACGGAAACCACTCGACTTCAGGATCTTCGAGTCGGCAACACGGCCGTCTTCGCCGATCAGGAATTGCAGCGTGACGGTGCCGGTTTCTTCGTTGCGCAGGGAGGCTTTCGGCCACTCTGGTTTTGCGCAAGTGTTGAAGTCGGCGACTGCTTGTACGCGGACAGGGTTAGGATTGGCGGCGGGCGCGGCTGCGGGCGCGGGCGCCTGCGGACGTGCCAGCTCGTTCGACACCGGTTTCGCCGTAGACGATACCGCGATCGCGCTTTGCACCGGTGGTGGCTGCTGCACGTTGACCTCGACTGGCGGGATGAACGGCGGCGGTGGCGCCTTCATTTCCGGCGGCGGAGGCGGTGGTGGAATTTCCTTCGGTGGAGGAGGTGCTTTCTCCTCAATAATTTTGGTCTCCACTGCCTCAGCCATCTTGGTGACCATGCGCTTGCCGAGACCGGTGATGATCCCATAGGCGACGAGCACGTGCAAGATGATGACAATGGTGATGCCAGTGAAATTCTTCCCGGGCTGCTTATCATGCGAAAAATTCATGCCTGCTTTCTCCAATACCAACTCTTTTTTTGTTGCTACTTAAACCCACAAAACACGACAAATACTACGGCCGCATCCGGGACATCGGCGAATTATACCTACGAATTCTTCTTTGCACAGACATTTTTAATAGGTGAAACTTCGTCGATTTTGGTGCGAAAAAGCCCGTGCCGGACCCAATTTTTGCACCAAAAGCGGCGGCCTGATTGCTAAAAATGATGGATAGAATAACCACCGTTTACATGCCCGTTTTGACTTACGCGGAACTTACAGCGTTTGGGAGGGACCTGATCAGAACAATCAATCTCTCAATGTGCCATCCGGCAAATTCAGTATGGCCGGGGCATGGTGATTATGCTAACTATAGAAGGTTTCGCAGAACGGTGGCGTACTGTTGAACAGAACGTGCGGGGAGGGCCGCGGTGGTCCGGTATAGCGGGAGGGAATGGGAGGCGGCGCAGTTGTTATGGCCGGGCCACTGTATATATATAGTGGGGCCCGGCACAGCCGGCCGTGGGGCACTAGTTCCGGTTGCGCTTTTCGCGGCGGCATTCAAGACTGCTGACGACACTGCCCTGCGGGTCGACTGTTTCGAGGCGGACGTCGAACCCCCACAGCCGCGCCACGTGCTTGAGCACTTCCTGCGCCTGCTGGTTCAGCGGGCGCCGCTGGAACTGCGTGTGCCGCAAGGTCAGCGCGCGGTCGTCGCGTGTATTTACTTGCCAGACCTGGATGTTCGGCTCGCGGTTGCCCAGGTTGTATTGCTCGGCAAGCTGCTGGCGCACGTAGCGGTAGCCGCGCTCGTCGTGGATCGCCGAGATGGTCAGCTTTTCCTTGCGGTCGTCGTCGAGGACGGCGAAGAAGTGGAAGTCGCGGATCAGCTTGGGCGAGAGGTACTGGGCGATGAAGCTCTCGTCCTTGAAGTTGCGCATCGCAAAATCGAGCGCCTTGCGCCAGTCGGTCCCGGCAATGCCGGGGAACCATTCGCGGTCTTCCGGCGTCGGGTCTTCGCAGATGCGGCGGATGTCGGTCATCATGGCGAACCCCAGCGCATACGGATTGATGCCGTTGTAATACTGGCTGGTGGCGGACGGCTGGAACACGACGTTGGTGTGGCTCTGCAAAAATTCCATCATGAAGCCGTCGCCGACGATCCCCTCCTTATATAGTTCCTGCAGGATGGTGTAGTGCCAGAACGTCGCCCAGCCCTCGTTCATCACCTGGGTCTGGCGCTGCGGATAGAAATACTGGGAAATCTTGCGGGTGATGCGCACCATTTCGCGCTGCCACGGTTCGAGCAGGGGTGCGTACTTCTCGATAAAGTACAGCAGGTTTTCTTCCGGCTCGGGCGGGAAGCGCACCACCGGCGCGTCGGCTTCCTGTTCGTCTTTACGCGGCACCGTGCGCCACAGCGCGTTCACCTGCGACTGGGCGTAGTCCTCGCGCTCCTTCTGGCGCGCGGTCTCCTGCGCCAGCGACAGCTTGGCCGGCCGCTTGTAGCGGTCGACGCCGTAATTTTGCAGCGCGTGGCAGGAATCGAGGATCATTTCGACGGCGTCGATGCCGTGGCGCTGCTCGCACTCGGCGATATAGTTCTTGGCGAACACCATGTAGTCGACGATGGCATCGGCGTCGGTCCAGGTGCGGAACAGGTAATTCCCCTTGAAGAAGGAATTGTGGCCGTAGGCCGCGTGCGCGATCACCAGCGCCTGCATGGTCAGGCTGTTTTCCTCCATCAAGTAGGCGATGCAGGGATTGGAATTGATGACGATTTCGTAGGCGAGGCCCATCTGGCCGCGCTTGTAGCTTTTTTCGGTCGACAAGAAATGCTTGCCGAACGACCAGTGGTTGTACGAGACCGGCATGCCGACCGAGGTGTAGGCATCCATCATCTGCTCGGCGGTGATGATCTCGAGCTGGTTGGGATAGGTGTCGAGGCCAAAGTTTCTGGCGACGCGGCGGATTTCTTCGTGCGCCTGCTCAATCAGGTCGAAGGTCCACTCCGACTGTTCGGGCAGGGCGCGCGGGTTTTTCGGGTCTCTTGGCATGGCTTGCTCACTTCCTGTCACTTCGGCTGCTTCTTGAACAGTTCGCGGAAGACCGGGTAGATGTCGGCCGGCGTGACGATTTTCTGCATGGCGAAATTGGCGTGGTGGTCGCCCACTTCGGCGTACTGTTCCCACAGGTTTTGCTGCGGGCCGTCGGTGATTTCCACATAGGTGTAGTACTGCACCGCCGGCATGATGGTATTAATCAGGAGCTGCTTGCACAGCACCGAGTCGTTGTCCCAGTTATCGCCATCGGATGCCTGGGCGACATAGCTGTTCCATTCGCCGCTGCCGTAGCGTTCGCCGATGATCTTCTGCAGCAGGTGCAGCGCCGACGACACCACGGTGCCGCCCGATTCGCGCGAATGGAAAAATTCGTTTTCGTCGACCTCGGCGGCGGCGGTGTGGTGGCGGATGAACACTACCTCGATCTTGTCGTAGGCGCGCTTGAGGAACAGGTACAGCAGGATGAAGAAGCGCTTGGCGGTGTCCTTGCGGCTTTCGTCCATCGAGCCGGAGACGTCCATGATGCAGAACATCACGGCCTGGGTGGACGGCTTCGGCACCTTGATGCGGTTGCTGTAGCGCAGGTCGAACGGATCGATGAAGGGAATGGCGATCAGCTTGGTATGCAGGTGGTGCACCAGGCGTTTCAGTTCCACCACGCGCGGGTCGTCGAGCGGCACGCCTTCCTCGAGCAGCGTGACGAGTTCGTGTTCGGCGACGGTGAGCTGCTTGCGCGACGAGCCGCCGACGGCGATGCGCCGGCCGAGCGCGCCGCGCAGCGAGCGCAGCACGTGGATATTGGACGGCGTGCCGGACATGTTGTAGCCGGCGCGCTGGTTCTTGAATTCGGTGGTCTGGGTCAGCTGCGTCTTGACCATGTTGGGCAGCTCGAGATCTTCGAAGAAATAATTCATGAACTCTTCGCGCGAAAGCTCGAAGATGAAGTCGTCCTCGTTGGTCTGGTCGCTGTTGCCGGCCTTGCCGCGGCCGGAACCGCCGCCGCTGCGCGGGCGGTTGAACTGGTCGCCCTTCTGGTATTCCTTGTTGCCAGGGTTGACCGTTTCCCACACGCCGCCGTGGGCGTGGCCGAAATTCGGTTCGTTGACGTCCTTGACGGGAATGGACACCTTCTCGCCGTTTTCAATATCGGTGATCGAGCGACCCTTGATCGCTCGCCCGACAGCGTCCTTGATCTGGCTTTTGTAGCGCCGCAGGAAACGCTCTCGGTTGATCGCTGACTTGTTCTTGCCTTGCAAGCGTCGGTCGATGAGATAAGTCAAAACGTGCCTCCTGCTCAAAACTTGCGGCGGGCCGGCCAAACATCCCCGGCACCTCTATCTTAATACGCCGAGGCTAAGAAGACTTCCGCACGCGCAGATACCATTCGCATAACAGGCGCACCTGCTTGGCGGTGTAGCCTTTTTCCACCATCCGCGCGACGAAGTCGGCGTGCTTGTTGGCATCCTCGGCCGACGCCTTGGCGTTGAACGAGATCACC
Organism: Burkholderiales bacterium; assembly: GCA_038248405.1. Classification (GTDB taxonomy): domain Bacteria; phylum Pseudomonadota; class Gammaproteobacteria; order Burkholderiales; family Burkholderiaceae_D; genus JAFCUW01. Next base: position 9,701 of record JBBRXM010000019.1, on the reverse strand, counting down.
GGCAGCAGTTCCTCGGTGTTCGAGAACATCTTCTTCTCGATGACGGTACGGAATTTCTCGTAGCTGGTCCAGGCCGGGTTCTTGCCGCCGTTGGTTGCCCGCGCGCGCAATCCGAAGTTGACGATCTCGTTGCGGAAATCCTTCGGGTTGGAAATGCCGGCCGGCTTCTCGATCTTTTCCAGCTCGCTGTTGAGCGAGTCGCGGTCGAACGATTCGCCCGTGTCCGGATCGCGGAACTCCTGGTCCTGGATCCAGAAGTCGGCGAAGGTGACGTAGCGGTCGAAAATGTTCTGGCCGTATTCCGAATAGCTTTCCAGGTAGGCGGTCTGGATTTCCTTGCCGATGAAGTCGACGTAGCGCTGCGCCAGGTGCTCCTTTATATAGGACATGTAGCGCTGCTCGGTTTCCGGCGCGAACTGCTCGCGCTCGATCTGCTGCTCCAGCACGTACAGCAGGTGCACCGGGTTGGCCGCCACCTCCGTGTTGTCGAAGTTGAACACCTTCGACAGGATCTTGAAGGCGAAGCGGGTCGACAGCCCGTTCATGCCCTCGTCGACACCGGCGTAGTCGACATACTCGTGCATGGACTTCGCTTTCGGATCGGTGTCCTTCAGGTTTTCGCCGTCGTACACCAGCATCTTGGAAAAAATGCTGGAGTTTTCCGGATCCTTCAGGCGCGACAGGATCGCGAACTGCGCCATCATCTTCATCGTGCCCGGCGCGCAGGGCGCCTGCTCGAGCGAGGAGTTGCGGATCAGCTTGTCGTAGATCTTGATCTCGTCCGACACGCGCAGGCAGTACGGCACCTTGACGATATAGATACGGTCGAGGAAAGCCTCGTTGTTGCGGTTGTTGCGGAAGGTCTTCCACTCCGATTCGTTCGAGTGGGCCAGCACGATGCCGTCGAAGGGAATCGCGCCGAAGCCTTCGGTGCCCTTGTAGTTGCCTTCCTGCGTGGCCGTCAGCAGCGGGTGCAGCACCTTGATCGGCGCCTTGAACATCTCGACGAATTCCATCAGGCCCTGGTTGCCCAGGCACAGGCCGCCGGAGTAGCTGTAGGCGTCCGGATCGTCCTGGGCATAGTCCTCCAGCTTGCGGATGTCGACCTTGCCGACCAGCGAGGAAATGTCCTGGTTGTTCTCGTCGCCAGGCTCGGTCTTGGAGATGGCGATCTGCTTGAGCATCGACGGGTAACGCTTGACGACGCGGAACTTGTTGATGTCGCCGTTGAATTCATGCAGCCGCTTGACCGCCCACGGGCTCGGGATGGTGCGCAGGTAGCGGCGCGGGATGCCGTAGTCTTCCTCGAGGATGACGCCGTCTTCCTCTTCGTTGAACAGGCCCAGCGGCGACTCGTTGACGGGCGAGCCCTTCAGGCAATAGAAGGGCACCTGCTCCATCAGCGACTTGAGCTTTTCGGCAATCGACGACTTGCCGCCGCCGACCGGACCCAGCAGGTAGAGGATCTGCTTGCGTTCCTCGAGCCCCTGGGCGGCGTGGCGGAAGTACGACACCACCTGCTCGATGACTTCCTCGGTGCCGTAGAAATCCTTGAAGGCTGGATACAGCTTGATGACCTTGTTGGCGAAGATACGCGACAGCCGCGTGTCGTTGCGGGTGTCGACCAGCGTCGGCTCGCCGATCGCTGCCAGCATGCGTTCGGGCGCTGTGGCGTACGTGAGGTGGTCCTTTTTGCACAGTGCCAAATACTCAGAAAGGGAAAATTCCTCTTCCCGGGTACGCTCGTAGCGAGCTGCGTAGTTGTCAAAAATGGTCATTTGAATGTCCTTTAATGTGCGTGCACTGTCACTGTCGCCGGCAGGCTTTCCTGCCCAGGCCCTGGTCTGGCGTACTCCTCTTTTTGAATCGTCAAGAACGTTTCCTGATTCAAACTTCTGAAACAAAAAACGACTGTCGATATATTATTTTTTCCCGGATTTTCCCGGTGATTTTCGCGTCGTGGAAACGTCTTCTTACGCCTATGAAATTTATTATCTGCCGATTGGAAGCGGAAGTCAAAGCAATATCGGGTGCCCATTTGTAACTTGTCTAAGCCATTGATTTTAAGATAATTATAGCGATTTCAGCAGTAATTTCGCGAGCCGATTTCGGCGGCCTCGGCGGCGGATTTGCGCGCCGCCGCGAGCGCCACGCCCGCCGCTTAATTGAACAGCATTGACTCCCCAACGCATCTGCCGATCTTGCCCGAACTGGCCGCTTGGTGGCGCACGAACTTCGGCCGAATGTGACAAATTTTCCGTCCTGAATCAGACCACCGGCGAACCCTGCCGGCGCCTTGCGATACACTGTCCGCATATCCCGTACCGAATCGCTTTCCAGGAGAACAAAATGCCTAACGAACAGTTGCAAATGATTTTGCAGCGGATGCCTAAGGCAGAATTGCACATACACATCGAAGGGTCACTCGAACCTGAGCTAATCTTTGAGTTGGCTCAAAGAAACGGGGTCGAGCTGACGTACGAATCCGTCGAAAGTCTGCGAAAAGCTTATGCGTTCGATAATTTGCAGTCCTTCCTCGATATTTATTACGCCGGCGCCAGCGTGCTGTTGCAGGAGCAGGACTTCTACGACATGACGATGGCCTACCTGCAGCGCGCGGCCAGCGACAACGTGCGCCATGCGGAAATCTTTTTCGACCCGCAGACGCACACCGCGCGCGGCGTGCCCTTGCAGGCGGTGGTCGACGGCATCTGGCGCGCCTGCCAGGACGGCCCCATCAGCGCCACCCTGATCATGTGCTTTTTGCGCCACCTGAGCGAAGACGACGCCCTCGCCACGCTCGAAGAAGCGCTGCCGTTTCGCGACAAGATCATCGGCGTCGGCCTCGACTCGTCCGAGCTGGGCCATCCGCCGGAAAAATTCGCCCGCGTGTTCGAGCGCTGCCGCCAGCTGGGCCTGCACCTGGTCGCCCACGCCGGCGAGGAAGGGCCGCCGGCCTACATCGAAACCGCGCTCGACCTGCTCAACGTCGAACGGATCGACCACGGCGTGCGCTGCCTCGAGGATCCCGAACTGACCGCGCGGCTGGCGCGCGAGCAGGTCGCGCTCACCGTCTGCCCGCTGTCGAACGTCAAGCTGCGCGTGTTCGACGACATGGGCCAGCACAACCTGATGGCGCTGCTGGACGCCGGCCTGGTCGTGACGATCAACTCGGACGACCCGGCCTATTTCGGCGGCTACATGAACGCCAACTTCCTCGCCGCGTTCAACGCACTGCCGCTCGGGCTCGAGCAGGCGCACCAGCTGGCGCGCAACAGCTTCACCGCGTCGTTCCTCGAGCCGGAAGCCAAGCGCGCCTTCATCGACGAACTCGACGCCTGTTTTGCCAACCTGTAGGAAGCCATGCTGACTCAATCGATCCGGATGACGGCGCGCGACTGGCGCGTCGGCGAACTGCGCTTCCTGCTGGTGGCGCTGATCGTGGCGGTGGCGTCGCTGTCGGCGGTCGGCTTTTTCATCGACCGCATGCGCAGCAGCCTCGATCGCGACGCCCACCAGCTGTTGGGCGCCGACCTGCTGGTCAATGCCGACCAGCCGATCCGCGCCGACTGGCGCGCGGAGGCGCAGCGGCGCGGGCTCACGCTGGCCGACACCGTCACCTTCCCCAGCATGGCGCAGGCGGGCGAGGGCGAGCAGTCGCTGGCCCAGCTGGCGTCGGTCAAGGCGGTCAGCCAGGGCTACCCGCTGCGCGGCCAGCTGAAGATCACCACCGACCCCGCCGACACCCGCGGCGTCAAGACCAGCGCCACGCCGGCGCCGGGCACCGTCTGGGTCGACGCCAACGTGCTGAGCGCGCTGAAGACGTCGGTCGGCGGCGCCATCACGCTCGGCGACAAGCGCTTCACCATCGCGCAGCTGATCGCCGCCGAACCGGACCGCGGGCCGTCGTTCGCCAACTTCGCGCCGCGCGTGATGCTGTCGATGGCCGACCTGGCCGCGACCGGCCTGATCGACAACGGCTCGCGCGTGACCTACCGCATGCAGGTGGCGGCGCCGTCGAACAACGACCTGACGCGCGTGGCGCAGTACGAGGCGTGGCTGAAGGCGCGCATCGCCGCCGACGGCGCCAAGGGCGTGCGCATCGAATCGCTCGAAAACGGCCGTCCCGAAATGCGCGCCACGCTGGAGCGCGCCGACCGCTTCCTGTCGCTGGTGGGCCTGCTGTCGGCGATGCTGGCGGCGGTGGCGGTGGCGATGGCCGCTCGCCGCTTCATGCTGCGCCACCTGGACGCCTGCGCCATGCTGCGCTGCCTGGGCCTGTCGCAGAACCAGGTCAGCGCGATGTACCTGATCGAGTTCGTGCTGGTCGGGCTGGCCGGCAGCGTGCTGGGCGTGCTGGTCGGCTTCGGCGCGCACTTCGTGCTGCTCGAACTGATCGGCAAATTCATCAGCACCGACCTGCCGCCGGTGTCGCTGCTGCCGGCGCTGCAGGGCATCGCCACCGGCATGCTGCTGCTGGTCGGCTTCGCGCTGCCGCCGGTGCTCCAGCTGCGCAACGTGCCGCACAACCGCGTGATCCGGCGCGAGGCCGCGGCGCCGCAGCCGATGGTGCTGGCCACCTACGGTTTCGGCGTCTGCGCCTTCGTCGCGCTGCTGCTGTGGCAGGCCGGCGACACCCGGCTGGCGCTGCTGACGGCGGCGGGCTTCCTGGCCGGCTTCGGCCTGTTCGCGCTGGCCGGCTGGCTCGGCCTGTTGTCGCTGCGCCGGCTGCGCGGCGCGATCGACCACCAGAGCTGGCGCTTCGCCGTCAGCGCGCTGCAGCGCCGTCCGGGCGCGACCATCGTGCAGGTGGTGTCGCTGGCGTTGGGGCTGATGGCGCTGCTGCTGCTGACGGTGGTGCGCGGCGACCTGATGGGAGCGTGGCGCAGCGCCACGCCGGCCGACGCGCCGAACCGCTTCATCATCAACATCATGCCGGACCAGAAGGACCAGGTGGCGCAGCGGCTGGCCGCCGCGCGCGTGCAGGACGCGGTGCTGTACCCGATGATCCGCGGGCGCCTGACGGCGGTCAACGACCAGCCGATCACCGCCACCACCTACGCGGCCGAAGACGCGCGCCGGCTGGCCGACCGCGAATTCAACCTGTCGACGATGAGCCAGATGCAGTCGTCGAACCGCATCGTCGCCGGCCAGTGGTATGCCGACAAGGAGGGCGAGGCGGAAGCGTCGGTCGAGCAGGGCATCGCCAAGACGCTGCGCCTGAAACTGGGCGACACCATGCGCTTCGACATCGCCGGCCAGGTGGTGCAGGCGCGCGTGACCAGCCTGCGCAAGCTCGAATGGGGATCGATGCGCGCCAACTTCTTCGTCATCATCAATCCGAAAGCGATGAAGGACACGCCGCAGACCTTCATGACGGCGTTCCACCTGCCGCCGGCCAATGCGGCGTTGACGAATGCGCTGACGCGCGAGTTACCGAACTTGACCGTGATCGACGTCAGCGGCATCATCGCGCAGCTGCAGGAAGTGCTCGACCAGGTCGTCACGGCGGTCGAATTCCTGTTCCTGTTCACGCTCGCCTCGGGGATCCTGGTGCTTTACGCGGCGCTGATGGGATCGCAGGACGAGCGCACCCGCGAGTCGGGCCTGTTGCGGGCGCTGGGCGCCACCCGCAGGCAGCTGTCGCAGTCGCAGTGGATCGAGTTCTCGCTGGTGGGCGGCCTGTCCGGCCTGCTGGCGGCGAGCGGCGCCGCGGCGCTCGGATGGGCGCTGGCGACCTACCAGTTCAAGTTCGAGTGGACCTTCAGCCCGGTGGTGTGGGTGGCCGGCGTGGCGGTGGGCGTGGCGTGCGCGATCGGCGGCGGCTGGCTGGGACTGCGCAACGTGCTCAAGCAACCGCCGCTGCAGACGCTGCGCGAAGGGTGAGGGCTGCGTTATCATTGAGGGCATGACGACACCTCCTACTTTGTACGACATCATCGGCGGCGAAGCGCGGCTGCGCGAGCTGGTCGACCGCTTCTACGACCTGATGGAGCTCGAGCCCGAATTCGCGGTGCTGCGCGGGCTGCACCCGCCCACCACCGAAGGCTCGCGCGAGAAGCTCTTCATGTTCCTGTCCGGCTGGATGGGCGGGCCGGACCTGTTCGTCGAGCGCCACGGCCACCCGCGGCTGCGCGCGCGCCACCTGCCGTTCGCGATCGGCAGCAGCGAGCGCGATCAGTGGCTGCGCGCGATGGCGTGGGCGATGGAAGACGTCGGCATGGACGACGCGCTGCGCCTGCGCCTGATGGAGTCGTTCTACCAGACCGCCGACTGGATGCGGAACAAGGCCGACTGATGACCCAGACCGAATTCATCATCCTCGCGCTGCTGGCCGCCGTCGCCATCGTGCTGCAGCTGGTACTGCTGATGCGCGGACGCGGCGACCAGGGCGCCGCCCACTTCGAACGCATGGAGCGCAGCCTGCAGGCCAGCGCCCAGGCCACGCGCCAGGAACTGGCCGCCAGCATGGCCCACAACCACGCCGCCAGCGTCCAGCAGCTCGAGGGCATGCGCCAGCACATCCACGTGCAGGGCACCAGCGGTCGCGAAGAGCAGGCCGTCACGCTCAAACGCCTGGCCGACACGCTTGCCCGCAGCCTGTCGGCGCTGACCGAATCGAACGCCCAGCGCATGCTGGAAGTGCGCGGCACGCTGGAAGCGAAGATCAAGGACCTGCAGGTCGACAACGCGGCGCGGCTCGAAGAGATGAGGAAGACCGTCGACGAAAAGCTGCACGCGACGCTCGAGACGCGCCTGACCGAGTCGTTCCGCCAGGTGTCGGAGCGGCTCGAGAAGGTCCACCAGGGCCTGGGCGAAATGCAGCAGCTGGCCATCGGCGTGGGCGACCTCAAGCGCGTGCTCACCAACGTCAAGACGCGCGGCACCTGGGGCGAAGTGCAGCTCGAGATGCTGCTCGAGCAGGTGCTCACCGTCGACCAGTACGCGAAAAATGTCGAGACCATTCCCGGTACCGGCGCGCGGGTCGAATTCGCCATCAAGCTGCCCGGCAGCGTCGAGGGCGGCGTGCCCGTGTGGCTGCCGATCGACGCCAAGTTCCCCAAGGAGCAGTACGAGCGGCTGGTCGAATCGGCCGACCGCGCCGATGCCGAGGGCGTACTGGCGGCCGGGCGCGAGCTCGAACGGGCGGTGCGCGGCGAAGCGAAAACGATCTGCGAAAAATACCTGTCGCCGCCGCTCACCACCGATTTCGCGATCCTGTTCCTGCCCACAGAAGGGCTGTATGCGGAGGTGATGCGCCGTCCGGGCCTGGCCGACGATTTGCAGCGCACGCTGCGCGTCTCCATTGCCGGCCCGTCGACGCTGTCGGCCATTCTCAGCAGCCTGCAGATGGGCTTTCGCACGCTGGCGCTGGAGAAGCGCTCGTCCGAAGTATGGCAGGTGCTGGGCGCCGTGAAGACCGAGTTCGGCAAGTTCGGCGATGTGCTGAGCCAGACCCGCCTGACGCTCGAGCGCGCGGCCAAGAACATCGAAAGCGCCGAAGTGCGTAGCCGCCAGATGGCGCGCAAGTTAAAATCGGTGGAAGCGCTGCCGAGCGAAGCGGCGCAGATGATGCTGGGACCCGACCTGGATAACGCGGAGTCGGACAGCCCCGGCGCTTAACTGTGTGATGGAGACGCCATGCCCCCACGTACTCCGGCGCTGCCGACGGACGCGATCCGTTCGGCCCGGCGCGGCAAGATCGTCAGCGCCTTCGACGCGGTCCGGCTGATCCACGACGGCGACACCATCGCCACCGGCGGTTTCGTCGGCATCGGCTTCGCCGAGAATATCGCGGTGGCGCTGGAACAGGCCTTCCTGGCGGGAGCCGCGGGCGAGCAGCATCCGCGCGACCTGACGCTGGTGTACGCGGCCGGGCAGGGCGACGGCCGTGACCGCGGCCTGAACCACCTGGCCCATCCGGGCCTGCTCAAGCGCGTGATCGGCGGCCACTGGGGCCTGGTGCCCAAGCTGCAGGCGCTCGCTGTGGGCAACCACATCGAAGCGTACAACCTGCCGCAGGGCGTCATCAGCCAGCTGTTTCGCGACACCGCGGCCGGCAAGCCGGGCCTGTTGACGCACGTGGGCCTGGGCACCTTCGTCGATCCGCGCTTCGGCGGCGGCAAGATCAACGCCAGCACGGTCGACGAGCTGGTCGAACTGATGACCATCGGCGGCAAGGAAGTCCTGTTCTACAAGGCGCTGCCGATCCAGGTCGGCATCATCCGCGGCACCACCGCCGACGCCAACGGCAACGTGACGATGGAGAAGGAAGCGCTGACGCTCGAAGCGCTGGCCATCGCGATGGCGGCCCACAATTCGGGCGGCATCGTCATCGTGCAGGTCGAGCGGATCGCCGAAAACGGCAGCCTCAATCCGCGCCAGGTGAAGATCCCCGGCATCCTGGTCGATTGCGTGGTGGTGGCCGAAAAGCCCGAGTACCACATGCAGACTTTCGCCGAGCCGTACAGCGCGGCCTTTGCCAGCGAAGTGCGGGCGCCGCTGTCGTCGATCGCGCCGATGCCGCTGTGCGAGCGCAAGGTGATCGCGCGGCGCGCGCTGATGGAGCTGCGGCCGAACGACGTCGTCAACCTCGGCATCGGCATGCCGGAGGGCGTGGCCAGCGTCGCCGCCGAGGAGAAGCTGCTGGACCTGCTGACGCTGACGGCCGAGCCGGGCGTGATCGGCGGGATACCGGCCGGCGGCCTCAATTTCGGCGCCGCCACCAATGCCGACGCCATCATCGACCAGCCTTACCAGTTCGATTTCTACGACGGCGGCGGGCTCGATGTGGCCTGCCTGGGGCTGGCGCAGGCTGACCGCTGCGGCAACCTGAACGTCAGCAAATTCGGATCAAAGCTGGCCGGCGCGGGCGGCTTCATCAACATCAGCCAGAACGCCAAGAAGGTCGTCTTCGTGGGCACCTTCACCGCGGGCGGGCTGAAGGTCGCCGTCAATGGCGGCGCGCTGCGCATCGTGCAGGAGGGCGCCTCGCGCAAGTTCGTCGACGAGGTCGAGCACCGCACCTACTCGGGCAAGTACGCGCTCGAACGCGGGCAGACGGCGCTGTACGTCACCGAGCGCTGCGTGTTCCGCCTGGCCGCCGAGGGGCTCGAGCTGATCGAGATCGCGCCGGGCATCGACCTGCAGCGCGACATCCTGGACCAGATGGATTTTGCACCGGCGGTCAGCATGGACCTCAAGCTGATGGACGCGCGCATCTTCCAGCCGGCGGCGATGGGCTGGCGCACACCGATGCTGGCGCTGCCGCTGGCGCAGCGTCTCACTTATGACGCGCAGCAGGGACTGTTCTTCGTCAATTTCGAGCGGTTCGAGGTGAACTCCATGCGCGACGTCGACGCCGTCAGCGCACTGGTGGCGGCGCGCCTCGAGCCGGTCGGGCACAAGGTGCCGGCCATCGTCAACTACGACAACTTCACGATCGCGCCGGATTTGCTCGATGCGTATGTCGAGATGGTCAACGGGCTCACCGAGCGGTTCTACAGCCGCGTGACGCGCTACACCAGCAGCACCTTCATGCGCGCGTATGTGGGCGCGGCGTTCACGCGCAGCCACCATGAGTCGGCGCTGTATGCGAGTCCGGCGGAGGCGCTGTCCAAATTGGCGGCCGACGACTAGATACGTCGTGCACCCGATAGCCACGAACAAAGGTCATAGAACCCGGCCAAGCAAAAAAACAC